>DASWQV010000112.1:0-57350 GCA_036403515.1 Solirubrobacterales bacterium | reverse complement strand
GATCACGATGGCGATGATCAGTCCTGTGGACATTTCACTCTCCTCCTAGTAACGACGTTCGGGGGGAATTTCGCCTTCTTCGACCGGGGGGACCCGGCCCGCCCGCCTCGCCCACATTCGCTGTTGAATGAAGCCGAGGATCAGGCCCGCTGCGCCGGCGATCATCAGGATCAGCCCGACGGTGTCGACGCTGACGTGGGCAACACGAAAGTTGGTGGCGAAGCGAAGGATCGCCCCGACCGCGATCAGGAATATGGACCCCGCGATCGTCATCAGAGACGCCCCAGAAGAAGCAGGATCAAGAGCACGATTGCGATCAGCCCGAGAATCCCGCCGGCGACTGCGACCTTGAGCAGGACTAGGACTATTGCGATGACGATGAGCAGTCCGATGATTGCTCCAACCACGGTTGGTCCTTTCGTCGATTCCATTAACTCCCTGAACCGTGTTCCCAGTACCCAGTCCATCGGGCCAGAAACGGAAGAGGTTCGCGAGCTGCGAACGCCTGCGGTGCGCCGGCGTCAGGCTTTATTCAGCCGTCGGCTTGGCGTGCTCGTGTTCGTCGCCGGCCTCTTCGCCCTCGGCGGGGGGCTCGGCTTCCGGTTCGGGAGTCGCGGTTGGCTGCTTTTCGCTGCCGCCTGGTGGATGCGCCGGATGGGCGGGATGCTCTGGGTGTTCAGGGTGAACCGGCTCGGCTTCACCGCTCCCGTTTCCGCCACTTTTTTCAGTACCGCCCTTCGCCTGGCCGGGAGGCGCTTTGGCGTGTCCCGGCGCTGTAGCGCTGGCCCCTTTGGTCTCCTTGGCCGGATCACCCGCCTTGCTGTCGTCTGGGCCCTTTGCCTGTCGCGAGCCCTCAGACGGCCCGAGGAGATGGCCATTCGACTGCGCGGTCCCCTCCGCCACCTGATCCGCCGAGCCAGGCGCGGCAAGCGCCGAGCGATTCTTCCGTTGGGCGGCGGAAGCTCGACCGACGATCCGCCGTCCTCGGGCCGTCTGCGGGGTTCCTGCCCCGACCGCTCGCACAGCTCGATCGTGGGCAGTGGCGGCAGCGGCTTGGCCGCCAGATCGATGAGCTGTCGAGGGGGTCGTCGAAGGAGCTCTCCGGGATGGAGCTGTGTGGCGGTCTCCAATGCCGAGGTCGATCACCCCGCTCTGGTTCGCGGCGACGACTCCAATCGCGGAGACGGCAAGGACGGCCGCGGTCGATTTGACCGCGGCCGAACCGACCAGCGCTTTTCCAGCAGCCGCCCCGGCCGCGCTGCCCGCCCCGCCGCCGCCTCCCGCCCCGCCCAAGAGCCCCTGCAGAATTCCGGCTGATGCGGCCGCGGGCAATGGCGCGAGCGAGGCAAACTCCCGGCGCCGCTCGGAGATCGCGCCCCCAAATGCCGTGCAGGCCTCGCAGCGATCCAGGTGGGCGCGGATATCTCGCCGGCGCAGGACCCGACCGTCGTGATCGGAAATTGCCCGCATCACCTCATCGCAGGGCATCTCACGCCCCTCGCTGATCTGCCGCAGGCTCAGCCGCGCCTCGTAGATCGCTTGCCGCGCAGCGGCCGAAGAGGTCTGCAGCGCTTCGCCGATCTGCGCGTAGCTGAGCCCGCTCATCTCCCGCATCACCAGAGCACCGCGCTGGCGGGGGGGAAGCTCGCCGATGTCGGAGACCAGCTGCTGGAGGCGGACCCGTGCCTCTGCCTCTTCGGCCGGGCCGCTGGCAGCCGCAAGTGCCTCTGCGTCGATTGCCTCCGCGTGCCTCCTGGTCCGGATCATGTCGATCGCCTCGTTGTGGGCGATCCGGTAGAGCCACGGCTTCAGCTTCAGCTCGCGCTGCTCCCCCGGCAGCGCGCGGAGGACCTTGAGCATGGTGTTCTGCACCGCGTCCTGTGCGTCCTCGGCATTGCCGAGGAGCGCCGCGCAATAGCGGTAGAGATCCTGGTGGTAGCGCTCGAAGAGCGAGGCGAAGGCACGCTGGTTGCCGCCGGCGGCGCGACGGGTAATCAGCGCGTCTGAAAGCAGGCGTGAGGAGGGCGCGTGGGTCACGCTCTGCCGCGATCGTCATCGACGGACATCCTTTTCAGAGTAGGCGTTCGGGACTGGCTGCTTTGAAAACGATGCCCCCGACCCGATGTCAGGCGTATCCAGCGCGTCCCCCAATATTGGGATATTTGCCTCACATCGTTATTAGTAGGTAGGACGGGGTAACCGAACAGAATGCAGAGCACTCAAGGGGACGCTCACCTCCACATCTCTCTGCCGGCACAGCCCGACAGCCTGCCGCTCGTGCGCCGGGCGGTCGCTGCTCACGCCGAAAAACTCGGGGTCGCGCGGGCGCGGATCGCAGACCTCAAGACCGTTGTCTCGGAGGCCTGCGCGAACGTCATCCGCCACGCCTATGGGGAGGGCGGGCAGGGAATGCTCGAGGTCGATCTCACTCCGAGCGACCGGGAGCTGAACATGGTGGTGCGGGACTTCGGCGGCGGGATCCGACCCGTCCCGTCGGAGGAGGTGCCCAGCTTGCGGCTCGGCCTGCCGATCATCGGCGCCCTCTCCAGCAGCTTCGAGCTTGTCAGCGTGCTGAGCCGCGGCACCGAGATCACCGTCCGGTTCGACCTGGCGACGGCAGGGTAGGCCGCTCGGAGGCTGGTCCGCGGGTGGTAGCGTCGCCTGATGGGGCCCGACGACGAGCTCCCCTGGCGGGGACCGGATGCCAAGCGTCCCGATCTGCCGCTTCCTCCCACCAAGATGCCGTTGCGCATGGCGGGGCAGACGCGGAAGCGCTGGCGCTACGTCGGCTTCTATTCGCCGCGGGTGATGCTCTGCGCCGCCCGGGCTGAGGTCGGCCCCCTCGGCCAGTGCTTCTGGGCGTTCTGGGATCGCGACGGCGGCCGCAGCCAGGCGAACACCCGACTGCGGCCCGGCAGCAAGGAGGTGCGGATGGACGGCGCCGAGATCGTGATCGAGGCACGCGGGCTGCGCGCCCGCCTGCTGCTCGGCGAGTCGACCCCGGTCGAGGCGATCTGTCCCAGCGGTACGGGCTGGGGCTGGACCCGTAAGCGCGCGCGGGTGCCAATCGCGGCCACGATCGAGACGGCGGACGGGCGCTGGCAGGTCGATGGGCACGGCGTCGATGACCAATCCGCCGGCTACCAGAAGCGCCAGACCAGTTGGCACTGGTCGGCAGGGATCGGGCGCGCGAAGGATGGCCGGTCGCTCGCCTGGAACCTGGTCGAGGGGATCAACGACCCGCCCGCCAATAGCGAGCGGGCGATCTGGATCAGCGGAGAGCCAGCCGAGCCGGGCCCAGTCTCCTTCCAGGGCCTGGCGGCGGTGCGGTTCGCCGCCGGGACGATGCTCACCTTCACCCCCGGCTCCGAACGTGCCCGCAACGACAATTTCCTCCTCTTCCGCTCGAGCTACCGCCACGTCTTCGGTGAGTTCAGCGGTTCGCTCGACGGGGTCGAGCTGGCCGAGGGCTTCGGTGTAATGGAGCAGCACGACGCGGTCTGGTGAGGTGGTCCGCCGTTGCTGCGCTAGCCCACGGGCTTGGCCGGTTGGCCGAAGGCCATCGCCAGGCGCTGATGCAACTCACGGGCCTGCTCAATCGAGAGAGTGGGACGCCGTCGCGAGAGGAACCAAGCCAGCATCCGTGCCGGCAACACGGTGACGCCTCGGCGCTGGGCTGGCACTCGGCCGATCAGCCAGGCCTGACTGAAGACGAGAAGCGCCTGAACTTTTAAGCCGGTGATCCGTTCCACCAGCTTCTTCTCCGCGTAGGACTGAGCCAGCATCCGCTGGTCCAAGCGGTCGATCGAGACGCGCCCTCGATTGCTCTTCGTCTCGATTGCGAAGATCCCGGCCGGCCCGACCAGCACATGGTCGATGTTCCCCCGCCCCAGTGAGACGTCGTGGGTCACGTGCCAACCTCGATTGGCGAGGCCGTCGAGGATCTCGCCAACGTGCTCCTCGCCCTGGGCGCCCTGGAGCCAGCGATCGAACCTGGGCTCGATCACCCGGCTGGCCACTGCTATCGCTGCGATCACGGCGAGCTCGACCGCGACCAGCGGCCAGCCGCGAAGGCCGAGCAGGGCGACGAGCAGGACCAGCAAGGCGAGGGAGCCGAGCGCCAGTGCGCGCAACGCCAGAGTTCTCGCTTGTGAGCGAGCGTGTTGACCGGCTGCCCGCGGGGTTCGGAGATCAGCATTCATACGGAGCCAATCGGCCTCATACGCAAATTCTGTATTTCTGCAAGCGATTTGCTTGGTCATGGAAGTGCGACAGGGCAAGCTTTCAGCCGCGTTTGTTCGCTTTGCGCCTGGGGTAACCCGCAGATAGCCGTCGCGGGCACAAAGTGGCGCGGCGGCCTTGTCGCATCCCCGATGTCGCCTCCTGTCTTCGCCTCGAGTGCATCTCGAGTGACCCATCGAACGAGCGATGGGCTGGCAGGCGATCCGGGAAATCGGAACAGCCAGGAATGGAGGTCGAGATGAGCAATGTGAGCGAGTCGCCCGGAGCATCCGGGACGGACTCATCGAGCATCGAGGAGCAAGCGCAGGACGTCGCCGGGCAGGCTCAAGAGAAGGCCCAGGAAGTCGCGGGCGAAGCTCAGGACAGGGCACGCGCCGCGGCCGGCCAGGCGCAGGAGGGCCTGCGCCAGCAGCTCGACCAGCGCTCGGCGCAGGCGGGCCAGCGGGTCACCGACACCGCGCAGGATCTGCGCAGCGTTGGCGAGGAGCTGCGTAAACAGGGCAAGGAGACGCCGGCGAAGCTGGCCGACCGGGCCGCTGAGCAGACCGAGAAGGTCGGGTCGTACCTGACCGACAACGGAGCGGACAGAATGCTCCACGACGTCGAGGATTTCGGGCGGCAGCGGCCGTGGGCGGTCCTGGCAGGGGGCATTGCGGCTGGTGTCTTCGCCGCGCGCTTCCTCAAGGCTTCGAGCAGGAGCCGCTACCAGGAGCGCACGAGGTCACCGAGCGCTCAGCCGCCGGCCACGGGTCAGGCTCAGCCGCCGGCGCCCTCGCGCTACCCGGCCCAGCCGCTTGGCGCTCCCGCCGCGGCGCCGGAGCCGGTGGTGGCGCCAAGCAGTGCCGGAGTCGGGCCATGAGCGCCGTCAATGGGGAGGGCGGTGAGCTACGGTCGCAGTCGACCGCCGACCTGATCAAGCAGCTCTCCGAACAGACGACGACGCTCGTCCGCAAGGAGATCGAGCTGGCCAGGACCGAGCTCAGCGACAAGGGCAAGGTGGCGGGGGCGGGCGCCGGGATGTTCGGCGGCGCCGGCGTCCTGGCTCTGCTGGCGGCGGGCACGCTGACCACCCTCATCCTCGCCCTGCTTGACAAGGCGATGGACCTCTGGGTGGCGGCCCTGATCGTGACGATTCTCTACGCCGGCGCCGCCGCGGCCCTTGCCGTGACCGGAAGGGATCGAGTTAAACGGGCGATGCCAGCCGCCCCCGAACAGACCGTCGAAACCGTGAAGGAGGACGTGCAATGGGCCAAGAGTCAAGCCAGATCCGTGAGGAGATAGAGGAGACGCGTGCAGAGATGGGCAATACCGTCGACGCGCTTGCCTACAAGACCGACGTGAGAACTCGCGTCAAGGAGTCGGTGGCCGACAAGCGCGACCGGCTGATACGGCAAGTGCAGGGCACGACCGGCAGGGTTGGCGACGCCACGCCCGACGGTCAGCAGCTGAAGGAAGGCGCGAAGCAGGCCGTCGGAGTCGCTGAGGAGAACCCGATCGGCCTGCTGCTTGGCGGTGTCGCGGTGGGCTTCCTCGCCGGCATGCTGCTGCCAAGCACCAGGATCGAGGATGAGCGCGTCGGCCCGATCGCTGACCAGGTCAAGGAGACGGCAGCCGAAACCGGCCAGGAGGCCCTCGACCGCGGTCGCGACGTGGCCGGCCAGGTTGCCGAGCAGGCGGTCGAAGGCGCCAAGGAAGCCGGTCAGCAGGCGATGGAGACCGCCAAAGAGGCTAGCCAAAAACAGGCCGAAGAGTTCAAGGACAGCGTCAAAGAAGGCGCCCAGGAGGTCGGCGAGCAGGCCCAGGGATCGACAAGCGGGGGCCCACGACCCTGATCGGCTCAGTCACCTGAATGCCATCGCGGGTCAAGGGAGCGGGCTCCCGAAAAGGAGCCCGCTCCGCCGATCGCGGCGCGAATCTCTAGGTGACCACGAGCAAGGCGTAGCGCAGCCCGAGGGCCAGCGCCAAGACGCCGAGGCCGCGCCTTAGGAGCGCCTCGGGGAGCCGCGATTGGAGGCGAACGCCGAGGTAGGCGCCGGCCAGCCCGCCGAGTCCCATGCCGACGCCGAGCGCCCAGTCCGGGGCAATGTCGCCGCTGCCGCCGATGCTGAGCAGCGCGTAGGTCAGAACACCGGCGACGGAGGTGAGGAAGGTCGCGGCCAGGGCCGCGGGCGCCACCTCGAGCACCGTGAAGCCGAAGCCGACGAGGATCGGCCCGAGGATCGAGCCGCCGCCGATCCCGTAGATGCCACCGACCGTCCCGACTGCCAAGGCGAGGACGAAGATCTGCCGCCGCCGATCGCGATCCGGTGAAGCTGCCGGTGCGGCTGGCCCGGCGAACGCCAGCCATGCCCCGAGCGGGGTCAGCACGGCGGCGACGATCAGCAAGAAGGCGTTGCCCTGGTCGAAAAGCTCGACTCGGATCACGGCTCCGGCGGCGACTCCCGGCAGGGTCCCGAGAACCAGCAGCCGAGTCAGCGGCCCGGCCAGCCGGGCCTCGCGGTGGAAGCGAAGCAGCGCGCCCGGAATCGCGATCACGTTGTAAAGGAGGTTGGTCGGCGTGACAGCCGGGCTTGGCGTGTGGAGAATGCTGATCTGGACCGGAACCAAGAAGACCGCCCCGGAGACGCCGACCGGCGTGGTGAGGACGGCGATGCAGAACGCGATCCCCGCCCCGATGGCAACGTCAGCGAGCATCGCGGCAGCCTAGTGGCGGAAACCGCGAGTCTCGGCCCGCAAGCCGCCGCCGGCCACATAGCGCTCAGTGGGCGTGGACGTGAGCCTCGCGATTGGCGCCGCGGCGGGCGGTCAGGCCGAAGAGGCCGGCGAAGATCAGCAGGCCGATGATGTTCAAGACCAGCTTGTAGTCGAGCTCGATTGATCCGAATATGTCGGCGCGGCTCGGCCGGGCCCCGGTTGGAATCATGTTGGTGGCGCTGAAGAGGCCGTCGACCAGGAGCGCCGCGATCACCATTGTCACGAACATCAGCGCGACGATCCGCAAGGCGAAGGCCCAGCCGTAGTACTTGCGGTAGGCGAGGACGATCGGCAGCACGATCAGGTCGGCGAAGATGAAGGCCATCACGCCCGCGAAGCTGATCCCGCCTGACCACAGCACGGCGGCGAGCGGCACGTTGCCCACCGAGCAGACGAAGCTGAGCACGGCGATGAGCGGGCCGACGATCACGTTCTCGATCGCGACGATCGCCGGCGGCGCGTTCTCGATGAAGAGGGCGTTGAAGAAGTCATCACCGAGCAGGCCGATGAAGCCGGCGAGCAGGAAGCCGAGCGTGATCTCCTTCCAGAGCATCTGCCAGTCGCCGCGGAAGTTGTCGGCGACGTCTGACCAGGCGGAGGGGGAGGTGAGGCGCTGGCGCCAGCTCAGCCGTTCGCCGGCCATGTGGTGCTGGTGCCCGGTGTCGGCCTCCTGCGCGTGGCGGCGGGCTGCCTCCTCGAGCCTCGGCGAGACGAAGGCCCGAAGGAGCACCGCCATCAGCACGATCATCACGATCCCGCCGATGTACTCGGCCAACGCGAACTGCCAGCCGATCAGCACCCAGAGCACCAGGCCGAGCTCCCAGACGAGGTTGGTCGAGGCAAACTGGAAGGCGAGGGCGGTCACCGCCGAGGCGCCCTTCTGGAAGAGCGACTTGCCGATCGCGATCGCCGCGTAGGAGCAGGAGGAGGAGGCGGCGCCGAGGCCGGTTGCCCTGGCCAGGGGCCCGGGGCCGCTTCCGGCCAGCGCGCCTTCGACTCGCTCGCGCGGAACCCAGGCCTGCACGATCGCTGAGATCGCAAAGCCCAAAACCAGCGCCCACCAAACCTCGTAGGCCATCAGGAAGGACTGTTCGAGGCCCTCGCCGATCTTGCTCAAAACGTCGCTCATGCGTTCTCCGAGGGTGCAGGCGGCCTCGCCAAAATATACCCCATACGGGTATCATACCCGGATGAGCCAAAAACCTGGATACACCGCCTCCAAAGATCAACTGCTCAAGCGACTGGCCCGTGTCGAAGGCCAGGTTCGCGGCGTCTCGCGGATGGTCGAGGAGGAGCGCTACTGCATCGACGTGCTGACCCAGATCGGTGCCATCCAGGCCGCCCTGGACAAGGTCGCCCTGGGCCTGCTCGACGAGCACACCCGCCACTGCGTCGTCGAGGCCAAGGCCGGCGAGCAGACCGGGAAGGTCGATGAGCTGATGGGGGCGGTTGGGCGCCTGGTTCGGGGCTGAGGCGACAAATCTCGAGCCGGCGCCGGTTCGGCTCAGCCCTTCCGTTTGGCCATTCGCTCGAGCTGCTTGCCGAAGGCCTTTTCGACTTCGTCGGACATCGTCATCCGGTAGACCGCGACCAGCGCCTGCAGTGACAAGGGGCGCAGCTGATCCAGCGCGGCGCGGACCTCCGGCCAGCGCTCCTCCGGATAGCCCTCCTCTTCGAAGGGCCTCCAGATGTCCTCGAGGAAGAGCTTCACGAACTCGTGGGAGACGGACCTGCAGCGACTCGCCACCTTTGCGATCACGGCGAGGGCGTGATTGAGCGGCACGCCCGTCGCGACGACGCCCTCGGCGGCGTCCAGCAGTGAGGGGAACGGGGCCTCGAAGCGATCATCGTCGATCGCGACGAGCGCTCCCGCATCAATCGCCCGCTTCAGCGCGTCTTCGATCTTCGTCCCGAAGCGATCGGCCAGCTCGGCGCGGGTGAAGGTCTGGGGCTGCTCGCCATCGAACTCGTCGAGCGCCCGCTTGAAGGAGAGGAACTGCTCGGCGGGCCCGAGGTTCTGGCTGAGCAGCCGCTCGATCCCCTTGAGGTTGAAGCCATCGGTCTGCAGCTCCTGGATCATCCGCAGCCGGTCGAGGTGCTCGGGCCCGTAGTAGCCGACCCTGTCGCGGACCTCGGGGGCCGGCAGCAGCCCGCGAGCGCGGTGCGAGCGGATGTTGCGAACGGTCATCCCCGTCTCCGCGGCCAGCTCTTCGATCGTCAGGTCGTTCTCGGGGTCGGCGACCGCCATGTGTGAAACCTATCACTGAAAGACGGCGCGCTAGTTGACGTGACGGCATTTGGTGTTACGTTGTCCTCCGGCACGGGTATTGCTGCCAAACACCCAGGGAAGAGGAGGAGCATGAGTCCGACAGCCACAGCCACGCCGCCATCTCGCCGCCGCGGAATGCCCGGCCGCCGCCTGCTCGACGCGATTGCCGGACCGCACGGGATAGATCGCTACCTCGAGCAGATCAGCCCGACCCTCGTGATCGGTGAGTGCAGGGCCGAGCTGGTTGCGGCTCGGCACGGCAGCGCGGACTGCGTCACCCTGAGCTTGCGCCCCAACCGCGCCTGGGGCGGCCTCCGCGCCGGCCAGTTCGTGCAGGTCTCGGTCGAGATCGACGGCGTGCGTCACACGCGCTGCTACTCGCCGGCCTCCGCGGAGGGCTCCGCTCGCGAGCTGGAGATCACGGTCAAGCGCCACCCCGAGGGGCTGGTCTCGAACTTCCTCGTCGACCACGCCGAGCCTGGCATGGTGATCGGCCTCTCGCAGGCTGACGGCGACTTTTACCTTCCGGAGGCGCGCCCCGGCTCGATCCTGCTGATCGGCGGCGGCAGTGGCATCACTCCCCTAATGGCGATTCTTCGTACCCTCGTTGGCGAGCGCCACACGGGACCGATCGCGCTGATCCAGTACGCGCCCGACCCCGATCGCGCGATCTACCGCGAGGAGCTCGACCGCTTGGCGGCCGAGAACCCGAACTTCAAGCTGAGCCGCTCCTACACGCAAGCGCCCGGAACCGGCGAGCTCGATGGTCACTTCAGCCCGGGCCACCTTCGCGACCACCCCGGGTTCGCCGAGGCGGAGACCTTCGCCTGCGGCCCGCCCGCTCTTCTCGACGCCGTGCGGGCCACTTGGACCGGCGGCCTCGAGCAACGGCTGCATGTAGAGAGCTTCGTTCCCCCGAGCCTGCTCCCCGTCGGCGAGCCCGGGACGGGCTCGATCCGTTTCGCTGACTCCAATCTCCAGGTCGAGAACAGCGGCGCCTCGATCCTGGAGCAGGCAGAGAAGGCCGGCGTCCCGGCGCAGTCCGGCTGCCGGATGGGGATCTGCCACACCTGCACCTGCCGCAAGTTGAGCGGCACCGTCAAGAACCTGCTTACCGAGGAGGTCTCGTCCGCGCCCGATGAGGAGATCCAGCTCTGCGTCTCGGCTCCGCTCGGCGACCTCGTCATCGACCTTTGAACCAACTTTCAACGAAAGGCACCCCAATGAGCACGACCACAGAGAGCCAGATTCCCCTCACCCCGGAGCAGATCGAGAGCTTTGGCGAGGAGCTCGACGCGATCCGCCAGCGCGTCCTCGCCGATCGCGGCGAGCGCGACGCCAACTACATCCGCAAGGTGATCCGCGCCCAGCGGGGGCTCGAGGTCGCCGGGCGCGGCCTGCTCTGGGCGGGCGTCTTCCCGCCGGCCTGGATCGCCGGCACCGCTGCCCTCTCGCTCTCCAAGATCCTCGACAACATGGAGATCGGCCACAACGTGATGCACGGCCAGTACGACTGGATGAACGACCCGGCGCTCTCCGGCAAGCGGTTCGAGTGGGACAACGCCTGCCCGGCGGACCAGTGGCGCCACTCCCACAACTACATGCACCACACCCACACCAACATCGTCGGCAAGGACCGCGACATCGGCTACGGCGTGCTGCGCATGTCGGAGGACCAGCGCTGGAGGCCCTACTACCTGGGCAACCCCGCCTACGCGACCCTGCTGGCGCTGCTCTTCCAGTACGGCGTCGCCCTGCACGACCTCGAAGTCGAGCGCCTGACCACCGGCGAGGCGAAGCTCGCCGACAAGCGCAAGCTGATCAGCGGAATCTGGAAGAAGGTCCGCCGGCAGACCTTGAAGGACTACGTGATCTTCCCGGTCCTGTCCGGCCCGTTCTTCCTCTTCCCGCTGGCCGGCAACGCGACCGCCAACCTGGTTCGCAACGTCTGGTCGTTCACGATCATCTTCTGCGGGCACTTCCCGGAAGGCACCCACGAGTTCACCGAGGAGGAGACCGAGAACGAGAGCCGCGGCGAGTGGTACTACCGCCAGTTGCTCGGCTCGGCCAACCTCAGTGGCAGCCGGCTCTTCCACATCCTCTCCGGCAACCTCAGCTTCCAGATCGAGCACCACCTCTTCCCCGACCTGCCGGCCAATCGCTACGCGGAAATCTCAACCGAGGTCCGCGAGATCTGCGAGCGCTACGGCATTCCCTACAACGTCGGTCCGCTTGGCAGGCAGTTCGGCAGCGTCGTCAAGAAGATCTGCCGGCTCGCGCTTCCCGACAGAAAGAGCCGCGGAGCGGCTCAGTTGCCCGCCGCCGGGCACGAGGCCGAGGAGGAGCGAGTGCCGGTCGCTGCCTGAGCCGGACGGCGATCGCCGGCAGCCTGCCTGAAGGTCGCGGTCAGGCGCGGATCGCGTAGCGCAGATAGACCATGCCGTTCTCGAAGCGGCGCTCGTCGCTCAGCTCGAGGTCCAGCCGGACGTTGGCCGGCAGGGCACGCTTGCCGCCCCCGACCACGGCGGGCGCGAGGAAGGCGTGGCACTCGTCGATCAGGCCGGCGGCGAAGGCGTGGCCGGCGAGCTCCGCGCCGCCGATGGCGAGGTCGGAGTCAGCCGTCGCCTTGAGCTTCCGCACCTCGTCGGGGTCGAACCGGCGCTCGATCCGAGTCTTCCGCGTCGGCGCCTCCGCCAGCGTGCTCGAGTAGACGACCTTGTCCGCCGCCTGCCATATCGCCGCGAAGTCGCGCATCGCCGGCGAGTGCTCGGCGAGCGCCGGGTCGGTCTCCCAGACAACCATCGTCTCGTACATGCGGCGGCCATAGAGGTAGGTGCCGACCGGGGCCTCGAGCTCGTTGATGAAGGCGTGTGCCTCCTCGTTGGGGACCCCCCACTCGAAGCGACCGCCAGCGTCCTCGATATAGCCGTCGAGCGAAGCGATGAAGGAGTAGATCAGCCGCGTCACTCGCCGGCCTGGCGTAGGTGAGGGACCGCGGGACCCTCGATCACGGCGCCGTCGTCGCCCAGTAAGACCATGACCTCTCCCTCATCGCCCCCAGCTACCCGACGCCGCCCGATCCAACTCCGTGGCCCTTCCGTCACCTTCTGCGTGCGATCCAAGCGTGTGAAGTGCGGGCGGTCACGGTAGTCGCTCCATCTCGCGCTCGAAGAAGGGAGAGCAAGTCGCATTGCGCTGGCGCGGGTGGGAGGATCACCCGATGGGCCCTGAGACTACGCAAGCGAGTGAAGGCAGCCCTCGTCTGGCTGTTCTCCTGGCGATGGCGATGTTCGTGCTCGTCGTAGACACCTCGCTCATGAACGTCTCGATTGCCGCGGTCGTCAAGGATCTCGACACCACGGTGAGCGGCGTTCAGTCCGCGATCGCCCTCGAGGCCTTGATCTCCGCCGCGTTCATCCTGATCAGCAGCAAGATCGGCGACCTGTTCGGCCGCAAGCGCGCCTTCGTCCTCGGCCTGATCGGCTATGCGATCGGCGCCCTTGCGATGACGCTGGCCCAGGACCTCGCTGCGATCATCGTCTTCTGGGCGATCGTCGGCGGCCTCGGCGCCTCGCTCCTGCTGCCTTCGATGCAGTCGCTGATCCGCGGCAACTTCGAGGGGGCCGCACAGAAAAGGGCATACGCGCTGGTCGGCGCCTCGGCCGCGATCGCCGCAGCGGTCGGCCCGCTCCTCGGCGGCTTCGTCACCACCCTGCTGTCCTGGCGAGTGGGATTTCTGCTCGAGCTCGTCGTCATCGGGGTCGTGCTTCTGAACATCGGGCTGATCCGAGACGTGCCCTACACGGGGCCGCGGCACATCGATCTACGAGGAGCGATCCTCTCCGTCATCGGCATGGGCGGCGTCGTCCTCGGCATCTTGGTCTGGCAGGAGGGGGGCGAGTTCGTCGGGCTGATCATCGCGGTGGGTGCGATAGCGCTGGCCGTGCTGGCCCGTTGGCTGGTTCGGCGCCATGGCGAAGGGAAGGTGACGCTGCTCGACCCGGATCTGTTCAAGCTGCCGAACTTCAGGATCGGGGTCTCTCAGCAAGCGCTGCAGAACATCACTGTCGGCGGCGCGATGATCGCGCTGCCGATCTTCCTCCAGATCTCGCTCGGGTACAACGCCCTGCAGACCGGCCTCACCCTCGCGCCGCTCTCGCTGACGATGTTCGGTGCGGCGATGCTGGCCGGTCGCAAGGCGGGCAACCGGCGACCCGCGAGCATCATCCGAGTTGGATTCGTCCTGAGCACGTTTGGCATGGCGCTGCTGGTCCCAGTCGTGCCCAGAGCGGACTCGGGCTGGTATCTGGTGATCCCGCTGGTGATTGCCGGAGCGGGTCTGGGCCTGCTGGTCTCCCAGCTCAACAACTACACCCTCGCCCCGATCGACGAGGACCGGATCAGCGAGGCGGCCGGGGTGAACTCGGCCGCTGGGTCTTTCGGGCTCTCCTTCGGCCTGGCGATGGCCGGCGGCATCCTGCTGGCCGTTCTTTCGCTCAGCTTCACGAATATGACGGAAGACAGCGCCGTGATCCCAACGGCGCAGCAGCAACAGATTGCCGACAAGCTCGATGAAGACGCCGAAGTCGTCAGCAGTGCGAAGCTCGAACAGCTCCTCAGTGAAGAGCCCGCGACAGTCCGAGCCGAGGTCGTCCGCATCAACACGGACGCGACGGATCTCTCGCTTCAGATAGCGCTGCTGGTGCCGATCCTCGCCGGGCTCCTCGGGCTCTTCAATTCCTTCCGCATGATGCGCTTGCCGGAGATATCGCCGTCGGCAGCCGTCGAGGGCGCAACGCTAGGTTGATCTGAGAGCCGGAGCGCTCGCCAACCGACGTCCGGGCGCGCTCCTAGACAGTGACAGCGATCATGCGCTGAGGATCTTGGCCTTCTGGGCCGCGAACTCCTCCTCGGTCAAAATGCCCTGCTCTCTCAGCTGCCCCAACTCCTTGAGCTGGTCGATGGTCGATTCCTGCGGGGCGGCGGCCGCCGGCGCCGCCATCGCCTGCGGGGGCTGTTCCTGGGCTTCCTGTTCTGACCAACGTCGGCCTTGCCGTCGGGATACTCGATTGCTGACTCCGGTGGCGGTTCCGGCAATCACAGCTGTGCGGGCAACTCCGCGTAGTAGTCCTGGCATGAAGATTCCCCTTTCGAAGGGTCAGGCCGCCTCGGCGGCATCGAGGGCAGAGATCACGGCTTGGACCGGAATGCGGCCGCTGGCGACGAGTTGGCCGCCACCGCGGCGGACGGCCGTGGCGAAGGGCGCCGCCCAGCGGTTCTCGTAGACGAGCAACGCGGCTGAGGTTCCAGGCTCGAGGGCAGCCGCGGCCTCCTCGGCGTCTTCGTCGCCCAGCAGCCCGGATTCGGCGCCGACGAAGACGGCGAACTCCTGGGCCTCCTCGCCGAGGTCGGCGACCTCGATGCGCGTCACGGAACCGTCCGTTGCCTTGGTGATGAAGGCCAGGTCGAGGAGCCGAATCAAGCCTCGGTCGACCAAGTCGACCAGGTGCGGCATCGCCTCGCCGGTCGGCTGGCGGCCCGGCCACTCGACCACCAGGTAATCGATCGGCCCCATCTCCAGGTCGTCGATGTTTCCGTTCTCCATCTCGTCCTCCCGTGGTGAGGCTGGGCCGCGTCTGAAGCACGCGCTGCTCCTACCGTAGCCGAAGGCCAAGCACGAAGGTCGAGATTGCTTCGCAACTTAGTTGCATTGCTTGCTTTCGGCGAACGAAGGCGTCGGAACGTAAGTCACCCTTGTCAGACGACTCCTAATCTCTCCCTAGATCGGCCGGATTCAGTCCTCACCCTTGACGAGCGAGCCGGGCCTGATCGTCCTCCGCTCGTGCGGCCTCGCTGAGAAACAATTTCGAGCAACAAGTCTCATTCGACGTGCATCGTCATGGCCCATGGCCTTTCCGGGACTCGGCGAGGGGGTGACGGATCCGCGTCTTTAGGCCGACTGCTGGACCGGTCTTTCCTCGGGCGTCCTAGTCAGCCATCTAAGCGTGAGCAGGGCTCCCGCAGGGAGCACGAAGGCGCCAACCAAGATCAGGAACCAGGGCTGCCAGGCGTCGGTGCCGGCGCCAAGCGTGTGCCCGATCGCGGCCAGCCAGAACACGGCGGTCAGGCGGTGGAGGCGCTTCCAGCGGGCGACGCCGATGCGGTCGCGCAGGTAGTAGCTGAGCCCGAGTGCCGCGAGGCCGTAGCCGGCGAGAATGCCGATGCCGGTCCAGAGCGGACGGTAGGAGCCGGCGAACGGGATCGCGATTCCAGCCAGACCGGGATTCAGGTAGGCGTCGCCGAGTAGGGAGAGTCCATGTAGGGACACCATCGCCAGGCCGGTGAGGGAGAAGGCCTCGTGCAGGGTCCGCAGGTCGCGACGGTCGACGCCGGCCCGCCGCGTGCCGATCATCAGTCCGAGCATCACGGAGGCGCTGGTGAGGAGCAGGGCGGTGCTGCCCGCCGCCCGGCTGGTGATCCAGAAGACGTGATGCGTGGCGATCATGCCGCCGCCCCGACCGGGCGGCGGGCGTCCACCCGTTCGGCGCCGCCGTCGGCGAGCACGATCACGCCGCCGTAGGGCAGGCGGCTCGGCGCGAGCGCGGGCCCGGAGAGCAGCGCCCACTTGGCATAGACCTCGGCCAGGAAGGCGGTCGGCGCGAGCGCGGTCGCCTGCGAGACCCCCGAGAAGCTCGGCAGGCCGCTGGCGGGATCCAGCAGGTGGTGTGCAGGACCGCCGCGACCGTCCCAGGCGCGCCTGGTGATGCCGCTGGTCGCGACCCCTCCGTCGGTGACGTACAGAACCTCGATCGGGTCCGCTCCCCAGGGCCCTTCCACCCGAACCGGCCGCCGTCGCCTGGCCGCGCCTCCGATGCGCATGTCACCGCAGCAGTCGACCACGTAGGCCGGGAACCGGGCCAGTTTCGCCCCGACCCGGTCGGCGAGCATGCCCTTGGCGATCCCGCCGCTGTCGATCGCAACCCCTGGGGGCCGCATGACGGTTCCGGCGAAGCGGTCGACCGAGATGGTGTGCCAGGCGCGGCGCTCAGCCGCTCGCGCCGGCCCGGTGCTCCGGCGCTCGGCTCGGGGGGCCGGGGTCTCTCGCTCCGGCATCGACTTGGTGTAACCGGCGGCTTCGATCTCGCTCAGCAAAGTCGCGTCGACGAGGCCGGCGCTGATCTCCCCGGCTTCGCGCGCGGCGGCCGCGAGATCAAGCAGCAGCGGCGCCGCCGGGACGGTGGCACGGCGATCGCGGTTGAGAAGGCTGAGCTCGCTTCCCGGCAGGAATCGGGAGAGCTGGCGGTGGGCGGCGAGCAGTTCGGCTTCGGCGCGAGCCGCGGCGCCAGCCGGATCCATCGAGGCGGGGCCGAGGACAGCGACGCTGACCAGGCCGCCGAAGCACTCGAAGCTGCGGCACTCCTCGCTCACGACTGGCCCGTCGTCACCGCTTCTAGTTCTTCGGCTTCGATCGCTTCGAGTTCGGCCCGTTCGGTTTCGGCCGCCACTTCGACCTGTTCTTCTTCGAGCCGGGTCGCGTCGAGCTGGCTCTCCTCCCCCTCTTCCTCGCTGGGCGGGGCCGCCGCCTGTGGAGCTCGTTGTTCGGAGGCGGAGGAGACGCTTTTCCGCGCGGCCGTGCGCACGTTCGCCGCCACTGGCCCAAGCGCGGGATCGTTGCCGGTGATCATCTGCCCGAAGATCGCCGCCCAGACCACGATGAAGCCGATCGCGGCTCCGGCCAGGACGCGCTTGCGCAGCCGCACCGCACGCTCGCGCATCGCCGCCAGCTTCGCCCGGGCTCGGCGTTTCATCTCCTCGCGTTCGAGCGGGGTCATCAGCCCCACGACCCCGTGGTGGAGAAGGCGAGCGCGGCGATCCCAACGCCCGCGGCCAGGGCCGCGGCGATTGCGGCGAAACGGAGGCCGGCCCCGGGGAGACGCAGCTCCCGCGCCCCCGGGCGTCGCCAGTCGGCCACTGCCTGACGGGGAACCTCGAGCACATGGCCGAGCACGTGGATCGTCATCAGCGCGAACCAGGCGATGAAGCTGACCTTGTGCAGGAAGGCGAGCTGGTCGCTCGGCTCACCTGCGACGAGCAGCGCGACCCCGGTGCCAAAGAGGGCGACGGTGGTGAAGACGACTCCAGGGGCAAGCAGGCGGAGGGCCATCGGCGGCGCCCCCTTTCGCACGTAAGTCGAGGCGCCGAGGTAGTAGCGGGTGAAGCGATAGCCGGTGCTGGCCAGCTTCGCCGCCACCGGGCCGATGAGCAGCAGGCCGATCAGGATGTGCTCGACCCGAAGCGGGCCGATGAAGGGGATCGTCACCCCCTCGGCGGCGAGCATCACGAGCAGGATCGCGGCGAGCGCGGCGGTGAGGCGACCGTTGCCGATGGCGCCGCCGCTGCGGACGGGCGCGGCTTTCGGGACCGCGGCGATCGGATCGTGAAGCTCCAGCATGGCCCCGATCTTCGGGCTCGTCGCTGCCCGCTCCCTAAGCGTTGCGTGAGAGTTTTCTCAGGTTCGGGGCGTGAAACCGGGCAGCTCGAAGGCGACCCGGGCGCCCTCCAGATCGGAGTCCTCGGCCCAAATCTGCCCGCCGTGCGCGACGACGATCTCCCGAGAGATCGCCAAACCCAGGCCGCTTCCCCCGGAGCCCCGGTCGCGCGCCGCGTCGACCCGATGGAAGCGCTCGAAGACGCGCTCGCGCTCGGTCGCGGGAATGCCGGGGCCGTCGTCGTCGACCGCGACCGTCACCTTGTCGCCGCTAGCCGCGGCGCTGAGCACCACCCGCCCCTGGTTGCCCGCGTGACGACGAGCATTGGCGAGCAGGTTGGCGACGACGCGGGCGAGCAGCTCGGGGTTGGCGCGCACCGTGCCGGTTGCCAGCTCGCCCAGCTCGGACCGCGCCGGATCGAGCGCCGCCAGCTCGCCCAAGAGGTCTGCGACATCGAGCGTCGCGAGCTCAATCTTCGCGCCTTCGTCGAGCTGGGCCAGCGTCAGCAGCTCCCCGACCAGCAGCTCCATTCGCGCCAATTCGCCCAGGACCAGGCCCTCGACCCGTCGCACCTCAGTGGCGCTCGGGTCGGGATCGCGGGCAAGCACTTCGATCTGGCCGCGGATCGCGGTCAGCGGAGTGCGCAGCTCGTGCGAGGCGTCGGCGACAAAGCGGCGCTGCCGTGAGAAGGCCAGGTCCAATCGCTCCAGCATGCGGTTGAAGCCGGCGATCAGGGCGCGCAGCTCCGGGGCTGCCTCCGGTTCTTCAGGTAGCCGCGGGGTCAGGTCGCCGCCCCTTACCTCCTCGGCGGTCGCGGCCATGCGGCGGAGCGGTGAAGCGGCGCGGGCGGCGATCAGGTAGCCGCCTAGAAGCGCCGCGCCGAGGGCAATCCCACCGACGAGGAGGAAGGTGCGTTCGACCGCGGCGCGGGCGTCTGAGATCGGCCCGATCTCAGGCCCCTCGCTTGTCTCGCCGGTTGACGGGCCTGGCTCGCGCCCCTCCTCGCGGCTGATCACATGCGCCTCGTCGGCCATCTCGGCGCGAACGGCGACGAAGACGGCGCCGAAGGCGACCAGCATCAGGGCGCCTATCGCGAGGGCGAGCCGTGCCCTCAGGCCGACGTCTCTCCAGGCGCCGCGCACCTAGCGCTCGCTCAGCTTGTAGCCGACCGAGCGCACGGTCTCGATCGGGGCGGGGGAATCGGGGCGCTCGAGCTTGCGGCGCAGATAGCCGACGTAGACCTGAACCACGTTGGTGTTCGGCTCGTGGTCGTGGCCCCAGACCGCCCCAAGGATCTGCTCATGGGTGCATACCTTCCCGGCGTGGCGGATCAGGTATGCGAGCAGCTCGGCCTCGCGCTCGGGCAGGTGGACCGAGACGCCATCGCGCTCCGCCTGTCTGGCCAGCATGTCGAGCCGGATGTCGCCAGCCTCGAGAGTCGTCCTCGCCTCGTCGTCAGTCTGGCGCAGGTGGGTCTTGATACGCGCGAGCAACTCCTCGAAGGCAAACGGCTTGACCACGTAGTCGGTCGCGCCGCGGTCCAGCCCCTCGACCCGCTCGGAGACCTCTCCCTTCGCGGTCAGGACAATCACTGGCAACGAGGGCTTGCTGCGCCGCACGGCTGCCAGCACGTCCAGTCCGTCGCGACCGGGCAGCATCCGATCGAGGACGACCAAGTCGAAAGGGTGGTCGAGGGCCCGACGCTCGCCGGTATCTCCGTCCGAGACGGCCTCCACATCGAACCCCTCTCGCCTGAGGCCGCGTTCTAGGAAGTCGGCGATCCCGGACTCATCCTCGACTACCAGGATCTCCACGAAGGCGATGGTAGCCGGGCGCCGGAGTGCTGCGCTGTGGGCTCCGCCACGAGGTGTTTTGCCGCCTCCCAGAAGGAGATCAGGCCGTCCAGCTCGGCTTCGTCCCACTCGGGCACCGACGACGAGGTTAGCTTCACCCCCATGCCTGAGGTAGCGATTCTCCTTCTGGCCGCCTGTGGCACTGCGCTCGCCACCGGCCTCGGGGCGGTGCCGGTGTTCATGCTGGGCTCGCGCGCTGCCGCTCTGGCGCCGACTCTGCTCGGCTTCGCCGCTGGGGTCATGGGGGTGGCCGCGTTCGCCGGCCTGCTGATCCCGGCGAGTGAGGAAGGCGCGACCGCCGAGGTGGTCGTTGGTCTCGCCGTCGGCATTGCCTTTCTCGTCCTGGCCCGGCGGAGGTTCAGCCCGGACACCGGCTTCATGGGTCGCACCGGGCCAGGCGCCCGCACCTCGGCCCTGGTGTTCCTCGTCCTCTTCGTCCACAGCCTGCCCGAGGGCTTCGCGATTGGCACCGCCTTTGCCTCCGATCGGGCGGGATTGAGCCTGTTCGTGATCCTCGCGATCGCGATCCAGAACGTCCCCGAGGGGACGAGCGTGGCGATCCCGATGGCCGAGGCAGGCTTCGGACCGGCACGGCAGTTCTGGGCCGCGGTGGCGACCAGCGCGCCGCAGCCGGTCGGCGCCCTCATCGCGTTCCTTGCGGTGGAGGAGATCGGCGGTCTACTGCCGCTCTCCTTCGCCTTCGCCGCCGGGGCGATGCTGGCGCTGATCGCCGCAGAGATGTTGCCGGGCGCCTTCGCCGGCCACGAGCGCGCCAGGCCAGCGGCGGGCATCGCGGCCGGCGCCGCCCTGATGCTCGCGCTCAGCCTTCTGCTGGGTGTCTGACTCAGCTCAGCGCCAGCACGCCCAGCGCCAGGACCGCGACGGCGATGACGATGAGGGCGACGCCGGTGGTCGCTCGTCCGGTTCGCCCCAGGGCGTGGTCGCCCATCAGCGCCTCGTCGCGGCCGAGCGAGCGCATGAACGGCAGCAGCACCAGAAGGAGGACCGCGTTCAGGGCCTGGGTGAGGAAGAGGATCTCGATCAGCGGCGCGCCGGGGATCAGTACGATCACGGCGGCGACCGCGACCACGGCCGCGAAGCTGAGATAGAACGACCGCGCCTCGGCGAAGCTGTCGTCGAGGTCGGCTTTGCGGCCGAGGGTCTCGGAGATCGAGTAGGCGGTTGAGAGGGGGACGATCGCCGCCGCAAGCAGAGCGGCGCCTAGGAAGCCGAGGCCGAAGAGGGTCGCGGCAGCGCTGCCGGCCAGCGGCTCCAGCGCATTGGCGGCGTCGCGCGCGTCGTTCACCTCGATCCCCTGCGCGTGCAGGGTCGCGGCGCTGGCGACGATCACGAAGAAGCCGATCAGGCCGGTCAGGACCGCGCCGACGATCACGTCGATGCGCTCGAAGCGCAGGTCTTTGACGGCGAGGCCCTTGTCGACCGCGTAGGACTGGATGAAGGCCAGGCCCCACGGCGCCAGCGTCGTCCCGACGGTTGCCACCGCGACCAGCAGCGCGTCGCGGTTGAGCGGGATGCTGGGGACGGCGGCGCCCGCGGCCGCGGCGCTCCAGTCGGGGTGGGCGAGGAAGCCGGAGATCACGTAGGCGACGAAGACCGAGCTGAGCGCCAGCAGGACGTGCTCGACGTGGCGGAAGTTCTCCCGCAGGACCAAGGCGGAAACCCCTGCCGCGGCAAGCGGCACGCTGAGATAGCGGCTCATTCCTCCGAGCAGGTCCATCGCGGCGGCGACCCCCGCGAACTCGGCGCAGAGGGTGCCGGTATTGGCGATCACCAGCGCTGCGAGGACCAGCCCCGCGGCCTTCGGCCCGTAGCGCTCGCGAACCAGGGTCAGCAGTCCCTTGCCGGTGACGATCCCAAGTCGCACCCCCAGCTCGTGGAAGACGATCAGCGCCGCGGTCGAGACGACCAAGACCCAGATCAGCTGGTAGCCGTAGTCGGCGCCGAGGATCGAGTAGGTCGTTATCCCGGCGGGATCGTCGTCGGAGAGGCCGGCGAGAAGGCCAGGGCCGACGACCGCGAGCAGCGCCGCCAGTGCGCCGCCGCGGAACAGCCTCCGACGATGCCTGGCAAGCCGCCAGTGGATGTGACGCCCAGGCGTGCGGTGGGCGCGGGGTCGCGGCGTGCCGGCCATCGTTCGGGCGCGCTCGACTCAGGAGTCCGCCGGAAAGGGAGCGGAATCTGCCTCGGCCCGGCCACCGGCGACGATGAGGGCGACGCGCAGGAGAAGGATCGGTCGCATTGCTGATCCATAATCCCACGGTGCCAATCGCGCGGACGCTTCGGTCGAGTCGCCGAATCGGGCGTTCCACTGGAGCTGGAATCTCTATCGATCCCGTCGCTCGACCTGACACGAGTTGCGCGCCGACTCCGAACCTTTCTCTATCTGGACACCCACCAAGGCCGAAATCTTCACCGCCCCGGCCTTGCCACACTGCGCTCATGAATCAGCCGCTGAGCAACTTCGAGATCGGGCCAGGTTCGCGCCGATCATGGCCGGAAGCTGGATGGCTCCGAGCAGCTGCACTTGCCGGTGGAGAACGCCCTGCATTCGCGGGCCGGTCGGGCGATTGACCCGACCGATCAACCGCACCCGAGGAGAACTACATGACCGCTACCTACACCTTCGACGTCTTTTCCAGCCTCGACGGCTACGGCGCCGCCAGCGCCAACTGGACCGGCTACTGGGGTAAGCAAGGCCCCGAGCTGCTCGACCACCGCCTTGCCTTGTACGGCGCCGAGCAGCGGATGGTCTTCGGGGCGAACACGTATAGGGCATTCTCGCGGATGCTTGCCTCGAGTGGCGAGGAGTCAGAGGTGCGGGACCCATGGGTCACCCAGATGAGGAATCTGCCAGCAACGATGGTGTCGACCACCCTCGAAGGACCCCTCGACTGGCCGGACGCGACCGTCGCGAACGGCGATGCCGTCGACGTCGTCGCTCGGCTCAAGGAGGAGTCCGAGGTGCCGTTGCGCTCGCACGGCAGTCTCTCGTTGAATCGGGCGCTGATGGCCGCTGGTCTGGTCGACCGTCTCCAGGTGACCCTCTTTCCTGTGATCACCGGTCAGACCGGGCTGGACCCGATCTTTCAGGGTGCGGCCGACTTCGACCTCGAGCTGGTCGAGCACCGGACGCTCGACGGCCACACCCAAGAGCTCATCTACCGACCAACCCTCCATTGATGCGGTTGCGGAACGCCTTTGCGAAGCCTGGACCAAGATGAAGGAACCCGAGGGTGGGCTTCCGGAACAGTTGCCGACGAGAACAGCAGACACAGCGAGAAAGGGGAGCGCCGCTGGCGCTCCCCTTTCTCCGGCCGTCTCCTATTTGGTGGCCGACAGAGAGTCGCTCACCGTGAAGACACCGTCCGTGTGTTCACTTTCTTTGCAAGGAGCTATCGCACCTTCCAGTGCATAGGGCATCGCGGACAGGTTGAATTTGGCCGTGATTGCCCGCGAGCTGCCGCTTCCGGTGTTTTCGAAGCTGATCCCTTCGGCGCCCGCCTTGGGAAGCAGCTTGAGCGTGCAAACCGGGGTTCCGAACGCGAACGCGGTGAACTTCAGCCCTTGGCCGGCAGAGCACACGAGATCCGCCGATCCGACATAGGGGGGTCCGGCGTTGAGCGTATGTAGCTTGAAGTAGCAGCCGTTCGCCTGGATCGTGGTCGTCGCGAAACCGAACAAACTACAGCCAGAAAAGAACTGTTCCGATTTGAATTCGCTGCTTGCGGCCGAGAGTGTCCCTGGGAAGGCCAACGAGGAACATTTCAAGCTCCCTTCCTGAGTAACGAATTCGAACGTCGAGAGGCTCGTGCTTTTCACTGTTGCGGCGTATTTTTCCGCTTCGAACTTTGGCTGTTTGGCTACTTCTTCCGATTTCACTCCCCCGACGAAGAGTCCCACCGGTTCCGCCGAGGCGCTGGACGCTGTGGCCAGCAATGCAAGGCTGGCGAGGGCCGCGCCGGCGACCGAAGCAATGTACCTCGACAGCACCCTTCCGCTTCGCTCGCCATCTTGAACGTGTGACATATTTCCTCCCTTTTCCGGCATTGGCCGGAGCTGATTGATGAGGCCCAACCCTGGGGCCGAGCGGCAAGCCTCCCAGCGAGAGTGCCGCTGGCAATGGCAATTGGACAAATAGACTGCTGTAAACCTGAGCGACCAAAAGTTGCTGCTGAATACACACCCACCGCTCGGCGGTCTTGAGCCCCGGTGTATCCAATGTGGTAATGACGTGGTGCGGAATTGGTACTACATCATCGTCTCACTGGGGCGTGGGTGGACCCTTTCCTAGTTTTTGTATCGGATTAACTTGGTGCTCGAACCGCAAAGACCGTCGCTGGACATCGGGGGTGTGAAGTCGTAGTGACTTCATCGAGCGGAAACAATGCTGCGGGGCAAGCTTCTTGGCGCGCGCCCAGGCGGCGTGGAACGCGACGCCCTCCCTCATGCGTCGCTTCGAGGTAGGTCTTCCGCTCGCGGTCGGCTGAAGTACCTAGCGGTCGATCACGTGACGTGCCACTGCCGACCCTCGCTTGTTCCCAAGGCCGTAGCCGCCGACCATGACCGCCCGTCCGTGCGAGTCGAGCAGTACGCTCGGCTCCAGCGGATCCGAACCGCCGACCTCCTGGGTGCGATCCAACGGGGCGAAAACTGAGCGATAGCTTCAGAAGTCCGTGATTAGCAGTGATTACCCATATGCCGCGGCCGCCTCGTGCGTCGACTTTTTTGCGGCGGATACAGAGAGATATGCGGCGATATGAGGTGAGTCGGGCACTCCTGGCGAGAAATGGCCGAAATCGACGCGGGGCGGTTGGAGTTCCTGACCCGACTTTCGAAGAGAAGGCGGCCCGGACGACTAGGGGGCGAACGGGCCGCCGGAGATCAACGGCGACGGGTCGCCGACGCATTCCGTCGGCTCACCGGAGCTCGCGTAGCGACAGAGCCTCGTCTTCGAGCCGGGCCCGTTCAGCAGGCTGGATCCGCCGCCGAGGAAGCCGGCTTCGAGCGCCCCCGACCAGGACCCGGGCGCCGCGGGATCGGCGTTGTACGAGACGCCCTGGAGGGTTGCGCTGAGCGGGCCGGCGCCAGGTTCGCTGAGCGTGAGGAAGAGCGGCCCCGCCCCGTAGGAATACCTTCCGATCACGAGCGCCGGGGGGGATTCGAGCGATCCGGCCGCGACCTCCTCCAGGTTTTCGCTGAACTTCGAGTACCAGGCCTTCATCGCGACCGCGGCGCCGTCCGCTTCGGTCGCGACCGTCAGTTGCGCTTCGGTCCCGGAAGTGAGCCCGAGCCGTGGCGCGACGTAAGCCGCGAGTGCCTTTTCTGCCACCGGGTCGGTCGTGGTGGCCTGGTAGCAGGTGAGCGGGAAGCTGCGCCGCCGCTTCCCCTCCGCCTCGACCCGGTGCAGCTGGAAGTAGCCGTTCTCGCCGCGGAGCGAGATCGCCCCGCGGTAGGTCCCACGTTCGACCCGGGGCCGTGGGCCAACGCAGCCTCTCCGGTGTCGGCCCAGCTTCACCTCTTCGGGCCGGAAGCGGAGCGTGACGCTCCCAATCGCTCCGAACTCCACCCGCAGCACCCCGCTTGAAAGCGGGCGCAGGGGCCTGGCCGCGTACTTCGCCCACTGAGCGAAGGGGAGTTCGTGGGTCCGGCCTCCACTCACCCTGAGGACGGCGGCGTGATCGCTTGGAATCGCCAGGTCCACGTCGTAGACGCCATGCGGACCGGCAGGACCGAGAAATGCCGAGCCGGCCGTCTTCGCCTTCAAGGTTTCGGCGCCGGCAGGCACGACCGAGCCGCCCAAGAGCAACACGAGCGCCGCCAGGGCAGCAAAGCCCGCGGCGATCGATCTTCGCTTGGCCAAGACGAGCCCGCTCACAGGCTTCAATGATGCCCTACCGGTCGACGATGGCTTCCTCCCCGCCGCACCCGGAGTGCGCCAGCGGGGATCAGATCCTTGGCCCGGGACCGGCGGCGACATTCTTCCTGCGCAGCCGCATTCGAGAAGCCTTCGTACTTCGTAGATGGAGCTAGGCGGATTCGAACCGCCGACCTCCTGGGTGCGATCCAGGCGCTCTGCCAGCTGAGCTATAGCCCCGAAGGCGGGGGATGGGAGGAACGTCCCAGGACCCTCGCAAGCGCAAGGATAACCGCATAGGCTTTAGCTTCCCCGAGGGAACGCAGCCAATGGGCATTCTTGACGAGGCAATACGCGAGCATCTGGAGCTGAAGCGCGCGCATGGCGCGGGCGATTCCGAGCTGAGGCAGCTCGAGGACGAGGCGTTCGGTCAGGCGGAGCGGCCTGGGGACGAGAAGGCGCATGATCCCGCCGCTGAGGCGCCGACGGAATTCATGACCCAGCCGGAGATTGCCGAGGATCCCGTCGCGCGGCGCGAGCCGACGATTGCGGATCTCCAGGAGCCGCCAATGCTACCCGCGGAGGAGACCGCGTCAGTCACCGAGAGAACGCCAGGCGACGACGCTGCACCGGTCGACGAGGCGCCCGCCGAGGAGCAGCCGGCGATGGAGCACGAGATCGTCGCCGACCTGCCGGAGCCCACCGGCCCGGAGCCCGACGCCGAGCCCGAGATCGAGCCGTCCGGCCCCTCCACCGAAGAGCGCCACGCTATTGCCGAACAGCCCACGGAGATCTTCGACGTCGAGGAGGAGCTTTCCGGGCCCCCAGACCCAACTGACGAGGAGCTGGTCGAGGAGGAGATCAGCGAGCCACGCCTTGCCCCGGCCGACCCACTCGCCGGCCTGGACGAGGCCGAAGAGGCCGAGGTCAGCGTCCAGGGCCCGGCGCCTGACGACGACGAGGACCTCGATGACGAGGACGATGCCTTCTGGAACGAGCAGCGCCTCTCCGACGAACTCGACCAGGCGCTCGAGGCGCCGCGCGATTCCGAGTCATCCCTCGCGGACGAGCCAGAGCCAGAAGCAGAGGTCGCCGAGACCGCCGAGGAGCCTCAGCCGGCCAAGGAGCCCGAGCCTCCCGCTCCGCGCGGCGACGATGATGTCTTGGAGGAGACGCCGGACTTCCTCGAGGAGACGCCCGAGGACGACCAGCTCTGGTTCGAGCAGAAGCCACCCAAGGACTTCGACTTCGACGACTAGCCCGTCTTGGGCTGGCTCGGCCTACACTTCCCAGCGCGGGGCCATAGCTCAGCTGGCAGAGCGCCGCCTTTGCAAGGCGGAGGTCGCCGGTTCGATCCCGGCTGGCTCCATGAAACGCCGGAACTTGCGCTACGTGGCCTTGACGGCGGCCTCCGAAAGAGCTGAGATCGGCTTGCCGTCGGTGTCGATCTCCTCGACGCTTGGCGCCTCGTAGGACTCGGCCTGCTTCTCGTTCATGTTCCTCCCTATCGTCGAAACCCTGCGAGGGAGTCTAGCCCCTTAACCTCGAACCCATATTGGTTGCTCGCCCGGTCATAGGGTATGGACGGTGGGGCAATGCAGATAGAGGCTGAGACGAAGTTGCGGCGCACCGAGCGGGTCGTCTACGGCGACGTTCCGGGAGAGACGGTGCTGCTCGACGTCGATGCCGACATCGCCCTGCGCCTCAACTCGACCGGCGCCTGGATCTGGGAGCAGCTCGAGCAATCGCAGTCGGTGGGGCAGCTGGCCCGCGGCCTCGCCGAGCGTTTCGAGATCGACGAGGGCCGGGCGCGCGACGATGTCGTCGCCTTCGCCCGCGAGATGACGCGCCGCGGGCTGCTCGCCGCCTCTTAGCCGGCCGCGAGCGCCCGCTCAGGCAGGTTCTGGTCTGCGTGGTAGCTCGACCGCACCAGCGGGCCCGATGCCACCGACTCGAAGCCGAGCTCGTAGGCGGCCTTCTCCAGCGCCGCGAACTCCTCGGGGTGCCAGTAGCGCGTCACCGGCAGGTGGTTCTCGGTCGGGCGCAGGTACTGGCCCACGGTCAGCACCTGGACGCGGTGCTCGCGAAGCAGGCCGAAGGCCTCGACCATCTCCTCGAAGCTCTCGCCGAGCCCGACCATCAGGCCGGACTTGGTGACGACGCCGGCGCCCCCCATTTCCTTTGCCATCTTCAGCACCCGCGCCGAGCGCAGGAATTTGGAGCCGCGCCGTGCCACCGGGTAGAGCCGCGGCACCGTCTCGACGTTGTGATTGAAGACGTCGGGACGCTCGTGGATCACCTTGGCCAGCGGCATCTCCTGGCCGCGGAAGTCAGGGGTCAGGATCTCGACCTTGCAGCCGGGGGCCTGCATCCGGATCGAGCGGATCACGCCGACGAAGGCGCTCGCCCCATAGTCGGGCAGGTCGTCGCGGTCGACCGAGGTGACGACCGCGTGGCGCAGCCCCATCCGCTTGACCTGATTGGCGACGCGCAGCGGCTCCAGCGGGTCGTTCCAGCTCGGCACGCCCGTCTTCACATTGCAGAAGCCGCAGCGGCGGGTGCAGACGTCGCCGAGGATCATGAAGGTCGCCGTGCCGCGCTCCCAGCACTCGCCGACGTTTGGGCAGTTGGCCTCCTCGCAGACCGTGTGCAGGTTGTCGGAGCCGATCATCGACTTCAGCCGCCGGTAGGTCGGCCCACCGGGCGCCGGCACCTTCAGCCAGGGTGGCTTGCGGGCGCGGCGGAAGGGGACGGTGTCGCCGGTCTCCGCCGCGATACCGCCCGGCTTGGCGCGGGAGCGGGTGACGTGGACGCGCCCGCCGGCGCCAACGGTTTCCGAGCCTGCCCCGTTCGGGCCCGGTGCCGCGGTCGAGCTTTGCTCCGGGATGCTGCCAGTGGCCGGCTCGCTCATGCGACGCCGAGCCTAGCGTTGTCAAGTCCCAGGGCGTCCGGGGAGGTCGCGACCGGCACCCGGTCATAGACGTCGGTGAAGTGATCGGCGAGCGTGGTGGCGAAGGCGCCGAGGTTCTGCTCCTCGCCGGTCTCGCGGCTGAGCGAGGTCACCTGGCAGCCCTCGATCCCACAGGGCACGATCCACTCGAACGGTTTGAGGTCGTTGTGGACGTTGATCGCCAGGCCGTGCGTGGTTATCCCCTGGCTGATGTGGACGCCGATCGAGCCGATCTTTCGCGCCTCCAGCGGTCCCGCCGCTGTGCCCGGGCGCTCCCCCTCGGTCCAGACTCCGGTCAGCCCCTCGATCGTCCCGACCTCGACCCCGTAGTCGGCGAGCGAGCGGATCGCCACCTGCTCGAGGCGCCGCACATACTCGTGGACGTCCTCGCCGTAGGGCGCCAGGTCGACGATCGGGTAGGCGACCAGCTGGCCCGGCCCGTGGTAGGTGACCTGGCCGCCGCGGTCGGTGTCGCGCACCTCGATCCCCTGCAGCCCGTACCACTCGGTCGCCATCGGCAGCTCCTCCGGATTGGCGCGCCGCCCGCGCGTGTAGACGGGGGGGTGCTCGAGTAGCAGCAGCACATCAGGGATGGAGCTGTCCCGGCGCGCGTCGCTCAACCAGCGCTGGGCTACGAGGGCCTCGTCGTAGGAGACCAGGCCACAGCGGACGACAAGGAGTTCGGCGCTCATCACCGAAATCGTTGCACGGCGCCGCTTTATCCTTGGCGCCGCCCCCATGGTCCAGTCCAAGGCCCTCCGACCAGACTGGCTTCCGGCCGTCGCCCTCAGCGCCCTGCTCGCTGCCGCGATGCTGGCCTGGAACCCGCAGGTCGGCGACCTCGCCGCCCAGGTCTTTCGCGCCGAGCTCTTCCAGCACGCCGGCCTGGCGATCTGGAACGGCAGCTGGTACGGGGGGCACTACACGCTCACCTACAGCTTCCTCTTCCCGCCGCTCGCCTCGCTGCTCGGCGTGCAGGTCGTCGGCGTGCTCTCGGTGCTCGCCTCCTCTTACCTCTTCGACCGCCTCGTCCGCGACCGCTGGGGCGAGCCCGCCCGCTGGGCCACCCTCTGGTTCGGCGCCGGCGTGGTGACCTTGCTAGCCGACGGCCAGCTCACCTTCGCCCTCGGGGTCGCCTGCGGCCTCGCGTCGCTGCGAGCCCTGCAGACCGGCCGGGCCAAGCTAGCGCTATGCGCCGCCGCAGCTTGCGCTCTCTCCAGCCCGGTAGCGGCGGTCTTTCTAGCCGGGGTTGTGCTCGCCGCGTCGGCCTCGATCGTCGACTGGCGCGGCCTAACCCGGGGGTGGCGCGGACTCGGGGGGGCCGAGAACGGAGGCGAAGCCCCCGCCCGCAGGCCCCCCCGAGGTCGCGACGGCCCCCCCGGCCGAGCGCTCCCGGCCAGCGACGGGCCCCCCGGCCTAGCCATATGGATTGCCGCGGTTGCCCTTGCACTCACCCTGATCCCCAACATCGTCTTCCCAGGCTCCGGCCAGTTCCCCTTCGCCTTCACCTCCTTCCTCGCGATCCCACTCTGGTGCGGCTCCGCGCTCTACGTAACCCGCGGCCTGCGCGAGGAGGAGCGCCAGCTGCGCTGGGCGATCGTGGCCTATCTGGTGGCCTCGGCCGTGATCTGGTTGGCGCCGAACCCGATCGGCGGCAACGCGGTCCGCCTCGGCGCGCTCTTCGGCGGTCCGGTGCTGGCGGCGGTTGTGCTCGCCCGGCGACCGCGCGTCTCGCCGTGGTTCCTCGCCCTCTTCATGGCCGGTGGCCTCTACTGGCAGGTGACCGCAAGCGTCAGCCAGATCGCTCGCAGCGTCGGCGATCCGTCGACCTCGCGCAGCTACTTCCAGCCGCCGTCGCAGTGGTTGCGGGCGCACGGCGGCTCAGGCGTGCGGGTCGAGGTGCCGCCGACCGCCAACCACTGGGAGTCGGCCTACCTTGCCTCCCAGTTCGAGCTGGCGCGTGGCTGGCTGCGCCAGCTCGACACCACCCGCGACGACATCTTCTACGACGAAAGCGAGCTCACCGCCACCACCTACGGCCACTGGCTGCGCCAGAACGCGATCTCCTACGTCGCCCTGCCCGATGCGCCGCTCGACTACTCCTCGGCGGCCGAGCGCCGGCTGGTCCTGCGCGACCCTCCCTATCTGAAGCTGCGCTGGAGCTCGCCGCACTGGAGGATCTACGCCGTCCGCGACCCGGAGCCGCTGGTCGATCCGATGGGCGCCGCAGCGGGGCACACACTCTGGGTGGGACGCCAGAGCTTCGGCCTCCACGTCGGTCACCCCGGCGACTTTCTCGTCCGCGTCAACTTCACTCCCTATTGGTCGATTGCCCGCGGCGCTGGCTGCCTGCTGCGCCGCGGCGAGTGGACGGTCGCCCACGCCTCGCACCCCGGCATCTTCCGAGTCTCGGCCGACTTCTCCGTCGGCCGCGCCTGGAACGCGATGACCGGCGCCCGCAAGACCTGCTGACTTTCACCCAGCGGTCGTATTTCTTTCCGCTCAGCGGAAAGAAATACGACCGTAACGTGGACATCGCGAAGCGAGCTTGATGAGGTCGCACTTCTTTCCGGATACCGGTGAAAAGTACGACCGCTGGTGCTAGAGGGCTAGGGCGAGGGGCTCTTCCAGGAGCGCACGGATGCGGGCGAGGAATTCGGCCGCTGGGGCGCCGTAGAGGATGCGGTGATCGCAGGCGAGGTTGACGCGCATCAGGTGAGCGGTCCCGATCTCGGCGTCCCGAACGACAGGCCGCTCGGTGATCGCGCCAACGGCGAGGATCGCCGCCTGGGGCGGATTGATCACCGCGGCAAAGCTGTCGATCCCGAACATCCCCAGGTTGGAGACGGTGAACGTGGCCCCGGAGAGCTCGGGCGGAGTGATCTGTCCATCTCGCACCCGCTGCGCCAGCGCCCGAGAATCCGTCGCGATCTGCCGCAGGTTCTTCTGATCGGCATCGAAGACGGTCGGGACAACCAGCGCATCGCGAGCGGCCACGGCAACCCCGACGTTGACCCGCGAGTAGAGCTCGAACCGTCCGTCCCGATAGGCCCCATTGGCTCGCGGGTGCTCCCGCAGCGCCAGCGCGCAAGCCTTGACCACCATGTCATTGAAGGAGGGCACGACATCGCCCTCTTTCGCCCCCGCTTTGATCTGCGCCCGCGCCGCAACCAACCGGCTCATATCGATCTCGGCCTCCAGGTAAAAGTGTGGCGCAGTCGCCTTCGACTCCGCCATCCGCCTGGAGATCGTCGACTGAAGCTTCGAGAGGTCTTCGTAGCTGACCTGTCCCTTGGCGGTTTCGGGACCGGGGGTCTCGGCCGCGGGTCCTGTCACGACCTCGGGGGGACCTGCGGGCGGGGGCTTCGCCTCCGTTCTCTGCCCCCCCGAGCCCGCGCCACCCGCGGAAGTGGCCTTCTCGACGTCCGCCTTGACGATCCGCCCGCCGGGCCCCGACCCTTGAAGCTTTCCCAAGTCGAGACCCTGCTCCTTGGCCATGCGGCGAGCGACGGGAGACGCCTTCGGACGCCCATTGCCGTCTGAAGTGGCGGGAGCTTCGATCGCCTCTTCCGCGGGTGGCGTAGGTGTTGGGGGGGTCGAGGACGGAGGCGAAGCCCCCGCCCGCAGTGTCCCCCCTTCACCTACGACAGGACCCGCGGCCGAGCGCTCGGTCCCTCCCCCCGAACTGCCCACCACCGCAATAGGTGTCCCGATAGCCACCGTCTCACCCTCCTGCACCAAGATCTCACTCAGGGTCCCGGCGAGATCAGATTCGTAGGCCATATTGGCCTTGTCGGTCTCGATCTCCACCAGCTCGTCTCCAATGGCAATGTCGTCGCCAGGCTGCTTGAGCCACTGCAGGATCGTCCCCTCCTCCATCGAGTCGGAAAGCCTCGGCATCACCACCTCGGCCATCAGATCGAGCCCTCCAACGCGGCCAAGGCCGCCTTCACCACGTGCTCTTCATGCGGGATCGCCGCCTGCTCCAACCGCCGCGAGTACGGCATCGGCACATCGGCCCCGGTGACCCGCTGGACCGGCGCATCGAGGTGGTCGAAGGCCTGCTCGGTGATCAGGGCCGCCAGGTTCGCCCCGACGCCGCCGTGCGGCCAGCCCTCCTCGACGATCACCGCCCGGTTGGTCTTGCGCACCGACTCGAGGATCGTGTCGAGGTCGAGCGGGCGCAGGGTGCGCGGGTCGATCACCTCGGCCTCGACGCCGTGCTCGTTGGAAAGCACCCGCGCCGCTTCCTCGGCCACATGGGCCATCTTGAGGATGCCGACGATCGTCACGTCGGAGCCCTCGCGGCGCACCGCTGCCTCGCCGAAGCGCAGCACCTCATCGCTGTCCTCGGAGACCTCGCCGCGGCGCCCATAGAGGTACTCGTGCTCGATGAAGACGACCGGGTTGTCATCGCGGATCGCCGCCTTCAGCAGCGCCTTGCCGTCGGCCGGCGTCGAGGGGCAGGCGACCAGCAGCCCCGGCACCTGCAGGAAGAGCGCCTCGAAGCTGTGCGAGTGAGTTGGGCCGAGCTGGTGGCCACCGCCGCCGGGCATCCGAATCACCATCGGCACCCGGGCCTGGCCGTTGAACATGTAGGGGATCGCGGCGGCGTGGTTGACGATCTGGTCCAGGGCCAGCAGCGAGAAGTTGACGGTCATCAGCTCGACGATCGGGCGCAGCCCGCCCATCGCTGCGCCAACCCCGGCGCCGACGATCGTGTTCTCGGAGATCGGCGTGTCGCGCACGCGCCGCTCGCCGAACTCGTCGATCAGGCCCTCGGTCACCTTGAACGCCCCCTGGAAGACGCCGACGTCCTCGCCCATCACGAAAACCGCCTCGTCACGGCGCATCTCCTCCGCCATTGCGTCGCGCAGCGCCTCACGCATCCGCACCGCAGTCATCAGTCCTCCACCTCCTCGGCCACCTCTGGCTCGGTGCCGAGCTCGGCGTCTCCATCGACGGCCGGGTTAGGGCGGGGGCCTTCTGATTGGCCGGCGTATGCGGCTCCGGCTTCGGCCAGCTCGCGAGCGGCGTCGGGCATGTCGCCCTCGCGCTCGCCACGGTGCGGCTCCGGGCTGCGCTCGTCGACCGCGTACCAGCCGGCGGCGCTGTCGAGCACGTAGAGGCTCTCGTACAGGGTGTCGAGGGCCGGCTCGGGCGAGGCGTCGGCGAACTCGACCGCCTCCAGCACGGCCGCCTCGGCCTTGTCGCGCACCTCCTGGACCTCGCGCTCGCCGAGCACCCCAGCCTCGACGCAGCGCCGGGCGAAGCTCTCGATTGGATCCTTCTCGCGCCACTCCTCGACCTCCTCGCGCTCGCGGTAGACCTCCGGGTCGGCGGCGGAGTGGCCGCGGTAGCGGTAGGTGAAGGCCTCGATCAGGGTTGGGCGGCGCTCTTCACGGGCGAGCCGGATCCCCTCGGCGACGCTCTCGCGCACCGCGAGCACGTCCATGCCGTCGATCCGCTGGCCCGGAATCCCGTAGCCCTCGGCCTTCTTGGAGAGGTCGGTCTGGGCGGAGTGACGCTCGACCGATGTTCCCATCCCGTAGAGGTTGTTCTCGACCAGGAAGAGGACCGGCAGGCTCCAGAGCGCGGCGAGGTTCATCGTCTCGCCGAAGTTGCCCGCGTTGGAGGCGCCATCGCCGAACATGCAGACGGTGACCGCATCTTCGCCCTTGAAGTCCGAGGAGAGCGCCAGGCCGGCGGCGATTGGCAGGTTGCCGCCGACGATTCCGTAGCCGCCCATGAAGCGGTGCTCGGCGTCGAAGATGTGCATCGAGCCGCCGCGGCCGCCGCTGGTCCCGTCGACGCGGCCGAAGAGCTCGGCCATCACGTGCTTGGGGTCGGTGCCGCGGGCGATCGCGTGGCCATGGGTGCGGTAGGTCCCGATCAGGTAGTCCTCGTCGCGCATCACCGAGGCCGTGCCGACGATCGTCGCCTCCTCGCCGATCGCCAGGTGCAGGAAGCCGCCCGCCTTGGCCCGCTGGTACTGGCGACCGGCCTCCTCCTCGAAGCGGCGGATCAGCGCCATCCGCGCAAGCAGCTCGTAGGCGGTGGAGGCGTCGGGCAGATCAGCCATCGAGGCCACCTTAGCTCGCCGCGGAGACCGCCTCCTCCAGTTTGTCGTCGCCCCAGAAGACCTCGCCGTCGACGACCAGCGACGGGACGCCGAACACACCCAGCTCGGCAGCGGAATCCGTCGCATCACGCAGGGCGTGCTTGACGATTTCGGTCTCCACCGCCTTGAGCAGGGCATTGGGGTGCAGCTCGCAGGCGGCGGCGGCGATCAGCACGTTGTCGGGCTCGGAGAGGTCGCGCCCGGCGGCGAAGGCCTGGCGGAAGGCGGCGAGGGCAAAGGAGACGGCGCGGCCGGTTTGCTTGGCGAAGGTCGCCGCCCGCATCGCGAAGAGCGTGTTGCCGGGCCAAGGCTCGGGCCAGGACAGCTGCGGCAGGCCGTAAGCGGCGGCCCGCCGCTCGATCTCGGCGATTCCCTCGTCCCGCCCCGGCCCTTTCGACCATGAATCCCGATCGAAGGTCCTGAACAGCCCGCCAAGCAGGACCGGCTGCCACTCCGGCTGCTCGAGTCCCGCTTCGGTGAAGAGAGCGCTAATCCGCTCGGCGCTCAGGTACGCGTACGGTGAGCCGAGGTCGAAGTAGAAAGTCGCGTCCGCCACGCTACGACTCTATGCCGGTGTGCGTCCGCGACTAAGTGAGGTACGTCAAGCGTGGATTGCCCAGCCGTCGACGGCCCGGGCGGCGTCGAGGATCGCCTCGGAGATCGTCGGGTGGGGATGGACGATCCGGGCCAGCTCTTGGTAGCCGCCCTCGAGCGCCATCGTCGCGACCAGCTCGGCGATCATGTCGCAGGCGCGGTTGCCGACAATGTGGGCGCCGAGGACCTCGCCGTATTTGGAGTCGACGACGAGCTTGACCAGGCCGTCTTTGTCGTCGTAGACCGTGGCGCCGCCGACGCCGCCGAGCTTCTGCTTGCCGACCTTGATCTGGTGGCCGGCCTCTTTGGCGGCCGCCTCGGTGAGGCCGACGCTCGCTACCTGCGGATGGCAGAAGGTTGCACCGGCAACGAGGTTCTGGTCGACCGCATGGGTCGGCTCGCCGGCCGCGTGCTCGACCGCGACGACGCCCTCCTCAGAGGCCTTGTGTGCGAGCGCCTTGGCGCCTGTCAGGTCGCCGATCGCATAGACCTTGGGATTCGAAGTGTGGTTGTACCCGTCGACTTTGACCTTGCCGTTCTCGGTCAGCTCGACCGCGGCGTCGTCGAGGCCGAGGCCCTGGACGTCGGCGGAGCGGCCGCCGGCGATGCACAGGTAATCGACCTCGGCGCTGTTGTCTCCGTAGGTGAGCTTGACGGAGCTATCGCCGGCTTCGACGTTCTCGACCGGGGCGCCGGTGGAGATCGTGATGTTCTGCTTCTTGAAGGCGCGCTCGACCACGCGGGCCATGTCCTTGTCCTCGGTGGGGAGAATCTGATCGAGCATCTCGATCAGCAGCACCTCTGTGCCGAAGCGGCCGTAGGCGGAGGCGATCTCGCAGCCCGAGGCGCCGGCGCCGACGACGGCGATCTTCTTCGGCTGCTCTGGCAGCGACCAGGCGCCCCAGGTATCGACGACGCGGCCACCGAATTCGACACCGGGGATCGGCAGGGCTACCGAGCCGGTGGCCAGGACGACCGAGCCGGCCTCGTAGACCTCGTCGCCGACCTTGACGTTGGCCTCCGAGGTGAGCGTGCCCTCGCCCTCGATCAAGGTGATCTTGTTCTTGTCCCAGAGCATCCTGACGCCGCCGGAGAGCGACTCCGAGACGGCGACGCGACGCTTGCCCAGCGCGTCCCAGTCGATCGAGACGTCGTTGGCGACGACGCCGAGCTCGGCGCTGTCACGGGCCTGGTCGTAAATCTCAGCCGTGCGCAGCACCGTCTTGGCCGGGATGCAGGCGTAGTTGAGGCAGCGCCCGCCCGGCTTGTCGCGCTCGACAACCGCGGTCTTCTTGCCCAGTTGGGCGGCGCGAATGGCGGCCACATAGCCGCCGGGCCCCCCGCCAATGACAATCACGTCGTAAGAGTCAGCCACGGTGGCTGAGCCTATAGAACCGGAATCACCCGCTGCCTAATCGGGGTTTCGAGTCGGCATCTGTATGCGAGCCATCGCCTTGACCATGAAGAAGAAGAAGCTGCCCGCGACGGCGAGCAGGGCGAGCGTCGCCAGCACCTGGGCCACCGTCGCCGCCTGCAGGGCCAGCCCGTAGACGGCACTGAAGATCAGGAAGACGAGGATCAACTGGAAGCCGAGCACGGCCCAGTAGCGGGCGCGCCACATCCCCCAGGCCATGATCGCCATCAGCATCGCCGGAGCGAGCACCTGGACGAAGTGAGGTTTTTCGCCGTTTACCTCGGTGCCGGCGAGGTAGCCGATCACGATTGAGGCCGCGATCAGCGCGGCAACCACGGCGCCGATCGTGACGACCAGGGGGCGCTCGCCCGCGGCCAGGGGCTCCAAGGCCTCGCGGGCTGCCTGGTTGCGCTCCTCGGCCTTGGCGTAGCCGCGCTCCATCCGCTCGCGTGGTGTGGGCGGGGCGCCTCGCTCCTTGCGCTTGCGCGGTTTGGAGGTCATCAGAGACCCTCCGCGCACGGCGGATTTCGGAATGGCCCCTGGTCAACCACCTGGCGCCACATCCCCGGCCTCGGCAAAGGCGCGCCGCAGCTCTTCGGCAGCCGCGGCGGGGTCTGTCGCATCGCGGATCGCCCGCACCACGCAGAGCCGGCGCGCCCCGGCCTGAACCACAGAGGCCGCGTTGGAGGGGTCGATGCCGCCGATTGCGAAGAAGGGGTGGGCCGCGTTGGCGGCAGCGTGCGCGATCAGCTCGAGGCCGACAGCCGGGCGGCCCTGCTTGGTGGGCGTCTCCCAGATCGGGCCGGCGCTGATGTAGTCGACCGGTTGCTTGGCGGAAGCCGCGATCTGCTCCTCGGAATGGGTGGAAAGGCCGATGATCGCGTCGGAACCAAGGGCCTCGCGCACCGCCGCAGCTGGCATGTCGTCCTGCCCAACGTGCACCCCATCGGCGTCACAGGCCCGCGCCAGGTCAGGGTCGTCGTCGACGATGAAGAGGGCGCTGTAGGTATCGCAGAGACGGCGGAAGGTGAGGGCAGAGCGCTCGATCTCCCGCCGCGGCAGCGACTTCTCACGCAGCTGGACGATGTCGACGCCGCCGTTCAGGGCCGCCCGCAGCAGCGGCTCCGGGTCCTCGCCGTGCGGGCGGGCGTCGCAGCAGAAGTAGAGGCGCGCGGTGCGCAGCCGCTCGCGGCGCAGCGGTCCCTTGGCGTCAGGCGTAGCGAGGCTCACCGCCCAAGTATCGCTCTGTAGCATCGGTGGCGTACGGGAGCCAAGAGGCTGAGAGGGTGGCAACGAGGCCACCGACCGTCTGGACCTGATCCGGGTAATGCCGGCGGAGGCAAAATTGAGCGAGAGACGTAGCTATGACGTGATCGTCGTCGGGGCCGGCGCAATCGGGCTCTGCTGCGCGTGGCGCGCCTCCCAGCGCGGCGCCAGCGTCGTCGTCCTCGACCGCGCCCATCCACCCGCCGGCGCGACTCGAGTTGCCGCCGGGATGCTTGCGCCGATCGGCGAGCTCGCTTTCGGCGAGCCCGACCTGCTGCGGATGACGCTTGACGCCGGCGAGATGTACCCCGGCTTCGTGGCCGAGCTCGAGGCGGCGAGCGAGCTCGGCACAGGTTACGTCCAGAGTGGCGCCCTGCACATCGCCCTCGATCGAGATGAGGCGGCGGAGCTACGCCGCGTTCACGACCTGCAGCGGGCCCTCGAGCTCGGCGCCGAATGGCTGCCGCCGCGCCGCTGCCGGGAGCTGGAGCCGGGATTGACCCCCTCCTTCAACGGCGGCGTCCACGCGCCGCAGGAGGCAGCGGTCGACCCGCGCCGGATGACCGCGGCTCTGCTGGCTGTCATTGCCGCCGAAGGCGTCGAGGTTCGCGGCGGGGTCGAGGTCACCAAGGCCCTGCTCGAGGGCGAGCGCATCGTCGGCGTTCGAACCGACGCCGATGAGGAGCTCGCGGCGGGGGCCGTCGTCCTCGCTGCCGGCGCGTGGTCGGGATCGGCGGACTGGCTACCGGAGAACGCCCGGCCGCCGGTGCGGCCGGTCAAGGGCCAGATCCTCGAGCTGCGAGCGCCCGACGGCCGAGCGCCCTGCGAGCGCATCGTCGCTTCCGAGCGCGTCTACCTCGTGCCGCGCCCCGACGGCCGGCTGATCGCCGGCGCAACGACCGAGGAGCGGGGCTTCGACTCCACCGTCACCGCCGGCGGAGTCCACGAGCTGCTCCGCGAGGCCTACCGCCTGCTTCCCGATGTCGCCGAGATGGAGCTGTTGGAGTCGATGGCGGGGTTGCGCCCGGGCACGCCCGACAACCTGCCGCTGATCGGGCCGGGCGCGCTCGGCGGCCTCGTCCTCGCCTGTGGCCACTACCGCAACGGCATCCTGCTGGCGCCGCTGAGCGGCGACGCGGTGGCCGAGCTGCTCGACCAGGGCGAGCTGCCCGAGTCGGTGGCGGCAGCAGATCCCGAGCGGCTCTCACTCACAGCAGGGGCGGCGAGATGAGGATCGAGCTGAACGGAAAGCCGCACGAGCTGACCGAGGGGGCCAGTCTCGCCGACGCCGTCGCGGCCAGCGGCGCCGAGGCGGATACCCGCGGCGTCGCGGTCGCCCTCGATGGCGAGGTTGCCCCACGGACCGAGTGGGCCTCGACCGCCCTGGCCGAGGGCAGCAAGGTCGAGGTCCTGGCGGCGATTCAAGGCGGCGCCGAAGGCTGGGAGCTGGGCGGCCGTGCCTGGAACTCACGTTTGATCGCCGGCACCGGCGGCTTCCGCTCGCTGGAGCAGATGGAAAAGGCGCTGGTGGCTTCGGGCGCCGAGATCGTCACCGTAGCCCTGCGCCGCATCGACCCCGGCGCCAAGGGGTCCGTGCTCGACGTGCTCGACAGGCTCGGCCTCCTCGCCCTGCCAAACACCGCCGGTTGCTACACCGCCCGTGACGCGGTCCGCACCGCCGAGCTCGCCCGCGAGGCCCTCGAAACGGACTGGATCAAGCTCGAGGTGATCGGCGACGACCGCACCCTCTTCCCGGACGCGGTCGAGCTTCTCGACGCGGCCGAGACCCTCGTCGCCGATGGCTTCACGGTACTTCCCTACACCAACGACGACCCAATCCTCGCCCGCCGCCTCGAGGAGGCCGGCTGCGCGGCGGTGATGCCGCTGGGCTCGCCGATCGGCTCCGGCGCCGGCATCCGCAACCCGTACAACATCGCGATCATCGCCGAGCGCGCCGGCGTCCCCGTCGTCCTCGACGCCGGGATAGGAACCGCCTCCGATGCTGCTCTCGCGATGGAGCTGGGCTGCTCCGCGGTGATGGCCGCAAGCTCGATCTTCGGTGCCGCCGACCCCGTCGCGATGGCAACCGCGCTGCGCCTCGGCGTCGAGGCCGGCCATGCCGCCGCCGGCGCCGGCCGCATCCCCCTCCGCACCCACGCCGAGGCCTCGACTCCCGAGCAGGGCATCGCCGAGCTTTCCTGACCTTGGTGTCGTAGTTGATGCCGTATACCGGAAAGAAATACGACCGCAAGCGCAGCCTCGCGAGCGCCCCTCTACCATTGAACGCCTTGCCCCTGTAGCTCAGCTGGTTAGAGCGGCGGCCTTTTAAGCCGCGCGGCGCCGGTTCGAATCCGGTCGGGGGCACTCACTTCGCGCAGAGCGGGTAGGAGAGACGAATGGCAGCCGGCGCGAAGCGCGATCAGGACCTTCTCTGCTCCCCCTGCGATCTCGAGGAGCAGGACGAGCTGCGGCTGGACCGGATCAAAGCCGAGATCGACCGTGGCTTCGATGCGCTGCGCGACATCGATGATGGCGTGACCATCTTCGGGTCTGCCCGCCTCGGTGAGGGCCACCGTTGGTACGCCCAATGCCGCGAGACCGCGGCCTGCCTCTCCCGAAATGGCTTCACGGTGATCACCGGCGGCGGGCCTGGCCTGATGGAGGCGGCCAACCGCGGCGCCGCGGATGCGGGCGGCCTCTCGGTCGGGCTCAACATCCAGCTGCCGATGGAGCAGCAGACCAATCCCTACGTCAACCGCAGCCTCGACTTCCACTACTTCTTCGCCCGCAAGCTGATGTTCGTCCGCTACGCGAGGGCCTTCGTGATCATGCCCGGGGGCTTCGGCACGCTCGATGAGATGTTCGAGAGCCTCACCCTGATCCAGACCCACCGCATCAAGCATTTTCCCACGATCCTCGTCGACACCGAGCACTGGGCGCCGCTGCTCGAGTGGATCGACCACGACCTCGAGGACGACGGCATGATCGCCCCGGCCGACAAGGAGCTGCTGGTCACCGCCGACAGCGCCGAGGAGGTCTGCGATCACGTGAGGCGGGCCAGCTCGAAGCAGAAGGAGCTCAGCACCGTCTGAGAAGGCCGTCCCTAGCAGCCGCTCGGCGGCGCAGCGAGAGCCGGAGCCTGGTCGGCTAGCCAGCGGGCGATGCCGGTCGCCATTTCCACCGCCGTTTCAAACTGTCCGTCCGACGGAATCGCCGCGAGGGTGACGACGGCCTCACGGTCGCCGACATAGAGGATCCCCATCTGGCGGGCAAGGTAGGCGCCGTCGACTCCCGGTCCCCAGCCGCCCTTCCAGCGTGCCGGCAGGCCGGCGGACCCCAGGCCCCAGGTATCGGAGGACACTTCTCCCATCAGGTCGAGCACGTACTCGTTCGACGCCCGCGAGCCGATGCAGCCGGCCGCCAGGCGGCTCATGAAGAGCTCCTGGTTGGACAAAGACCACTCGGTCTGTCCGAAAGTGGAGAATCCGTCGCGTCCCTGCGTGGAGACATGGGTTGTGCTGTCGCCTGCTTCGCGCAGGATTTCGGTGACGGCAGCCGAGGCGCCGTCGACGCCGCCATGCGAGCGTTCCAGGTCGGCGAAGAGCGCCGCGGCCGCTTCGTTGTCGGAAAGGGTGAGGGCGCGGCGCATCGCTTCGGCCTGAGCCGAGCTGAGACCGGACGGACCGCCAACGTCCTGCAGCAGCCTGAGTGAGATCGGCACCTTGCTGGTCGACCACGCCGACCCCGATTCGAGACTGCCGAAGGTCCGCGCAGGGGCTGCGCCCGGTGGCCCGATCGCCGCCCCGATCTGGCCACCCAGTTCTTCTTCCAGCGCCTCGAAGCTGCTGCCCTGCGCCGGGGAACCTGCATCGGCGGCGGGTGCAGCCGCGCTTCGGCTGGCTGCCAGGGCTTCGCTCACGCGCTCCGCGCGCAACGCCGCCCGCCGCGCGCGGAGCTTGTCCTGCAGCCGGTGCAGCCGGCGATCGAGCGCCCGCTGCCTGGCGGCGTTTGCGGTTGCCGACGAAGGCCCTTCGTCGGCTGAGCCGCCACAGCCCTCGATCAAGACCAACAGAGCGAGCACGATCAGCGCGATCCGCAGCGGCGATGGCTTCACGGGGATCCCCGCTCGAGTCTGATCGGCTCAGGGGAAGTACACGGTGGCGTTGTTGCCGCCCGTGCATTCATGGGGCTCGCCCGCCGTGCAGAACATCGTGTAGAGCTTGCCGGTGACCGGGCTGTAGGAGACGACGGAGCCCGACCCCGAGCCGATTTCGGAGAAGTAGTCGTTCTCGACGTTTTCGGCGAAGGCGCAGGTGGTATTGGCGCCGACCGAGAGTTCGCCGCCGCAGCCGCTGCCTCCGCTCGTCGTGCCGGGGGAAACTGCCGTGCCAGGGGCATAGGCGTTCGGTTGGTTTGGTCCGTGTCCATGGTGCTTGAGGGACTTCAGTTCCTTTTCGATCCCCTCGATCTTGGCCTGCTGCTTGGCCTGGATCGCTCCTTCAGTTCGCGCTTCGTTGAGTTCATCCTGGCTCGCGCCGGAGCTTCCACAGGCGCCAAGCGTGGCGGTGAAAACCAAAACACCGAAAATGCAGAGTGCGTTACGCAGCATGAACAGTCAGCCTATGTCGCTGCAACGGCGGCCGTCAATGGGTCGAGAGGTCGAAATACGTCTAGATCCGCCTAGTGGCGGAAGTGGCGGTGCTTGGTGAAGACCATCGTCACGCCGGCCGCGTCGCAGGCCTCGATCACGTCGGCGTCGCGCTTCGAGCCGCCGGGCTGGATCACCGCGGTTGAGCCGGCCTGGATCGCCAGCTCGGGGCCGTCGGCGAAGGGGAAGAAGGCGTCGGAGGCGACGGCGGAGCCGCTCAGCAGCGCGGCGGCGTCCTCGCCGCGCGCGTCGCGGCACTTCTCGACCGCGAGCCGCACCGAGTCGACCCGGCTCATCTGCCCTGCGCCGATGCCGAGGGTGGCGCCGTCCTTGGCGATCACGATCGCGTTGGAGCGGACGTGGCGGACGACGGTCCAGGCGAAACACATGTCATCCCATTGCTGCTCGGTCGCCTCGGCCTTGGTCACCACCTCCATCAACTCGCGCGGCTCGGGGTCGCCGTCGCGATCCTGGATCAGCAGGCCGCCCAGCACCCGTTTGACGTCGCGTTCGTGCGGATCGCGCTGACGGCGCTCCTCCTCGCAGAGAATGCGGATCGCCTCCTTCTGCTGCAGCACTTCGAGCGCGCCGTGCTCGTAATGGGGGGCGATCAGGACCTCGACGAAGTTCTCGTGCAGGGCCTCGGCAAGCTCCCTGCTGACCGGCCGGTTGAAGGCGATCACGCCGCCGAAGGCCGACATCGGGTCGCAGGCGAGCGCCTTCGCGTAGGCCTCGCCGGCGTCGGAGCCGATCGCCACCCCGCAGGGGTTGTTGTGCTTGACGATCGCGCAGGCCGGCTGTCCGAAATCCTCGACCAGGCGGCGGGCCGAGTCCAGGTCGAGCACGTTGTTGAAAGAGAGGGCGCGGCCGTGCAGCTTGGCGACCCGAGAGAGCACGTGGCTGCGCACGCCGGCTTCCGAGTAGAGCGCCGCCCGCTGGTGGGGGTTCTCGCCGTAGGCGAGGTCGAGCACCTTCTCGTAGGCGACCGCGAGGTGTTCGGGGAAGTCCTCGTACTCGGCCGAGAACCAGCGGCTGATCGCGGCGTCGTAGCGGGCGGTCTGGGCGAATGCCTCGTTGGCGAGCCAGTGACGGGTCGAGGCGGATACCTCGCCGCCGGACTCCTCGAGCTCGGCCAGCACCGCGTCGTAGGACTCCGGCTTGACCACCACGGCGACGCCGTCGTGGTTCTTGGCCGCGGCGCGGATCATCGTCGGGCCGCCGATGTCGATGTTCTCGACCGCGACCTCGGCCTCGACGTCGTGCCTGGCCACGGTCTCCTCGAAGGGGTAGAGGTTGACGCAGACGAGGTCGATCGGAGCGATCCCCTCGCGCTCCAGCGTCTCCATGTGCTCGGGGTCGCCGCGCCGCGCCAGCAGCGCCGCGTGCAGGCGCGGGTGCAGCGTCTTCACCCGGCCGCCGAGGATCTCCTCCTGGCCGGTGAACTCAGCGACATCAGTCACCTCGAGCCCGGCCTCGCGAAGCGCCGCCGCGGTGCCGCCGGTGGAGAGGATCTCGACGCCGAGGCCGGCAAGGCCGCGGGCGAAGTCGGCGACCCCGGTCTTGTCGGAGACCGAGACCAGCGCCCGGCGCACCCTGATCGCACCGTCGCTCATGGTCTCCTTCCGGGTGTCTGCGGTGGCCTCACTCATCGTCACGACCGCGCGGGGGCCGTTCGCCTCGATCCTAACCCTGCCCGCCGCGATCATGCGGATCGCCTCCGGATAGAGCTCGTGCTCGGTGGCGTGGACCGCCTCTTCCAGCCGGGCCCGGTCTCCGCCGGCCGGCACCGCGACCTCGCGCTGCAGCAGCACCGGGCCGGTGTCGACGCCCTCGTCGACGAAGTGGACGCTGACGCCGGTCGTCTCGACGCCGGCATCCAAGGCCTGCCCGATCGCGTCGAGCCCCGGGAAGGCGGGCAGCAGGGCGGGGTGGATGTTGACGATGCGGTCTCGAAAGCGGCCGACGAAGGCCGTGCTGAGCAGTTGCATATAGCCGGCGAGCACGATCAGGTCGGCGCCAAGCGTCTCGATCCAGTCGCCCATCGCGGCGTCGCGCGCCTCACGGTCGGCGTAGTCGCCACGGGGGAAGACCGCCGTCTCGACCTCTGCCTCCAACGCCCGCGCGAGCGCCCGCGCTCCGGCCTTGTCGGAGCCGACGCCAACCACCTCGATCCCATCTCGCCCGTGCAGCCGGTCAAGGATCGCCTGCAGATTTGTCCCGCTCCCGCTGGCGAGAACCACAATTTTAAATGTGCTCATAGAGGGACTGTGGCCAAGCAGATCAAGGACGCAGGGAGTGAAGCGTGCTTCAGCACGTGAGCGACCGAGGACGCCGATATGCGCAGCGCCACAGTCCCTCTATGCGTGCTCGAGGGCGAACTTGCCATTGGCGTCTTCAGGATCACCGAGCGGGTAGTGGCCGCTGAAGCAGGCGTCGCAGTGGTCTTCGGGCGCGGTGCCGATCGCCTCGTAGACGCCGTCGATCGAGAGGTAGGCGAGCGAGTCGGCGTCGAGCTCGTCGGCGATCTCCTGCACCGTGCGCTTGTGGGCGATCATCTCCTCGCGGGTTGACATGTCGACCCCGTAGTGACAGGGATTGCGGATCGGCGGCGCCGAGATCCGCAGGTGGACCTCCCGGGCGCCGGCGTCGCGCAGCATGCCGACGATCTGGCGGGTCGTGTTGCCGCGCACGATCGAGTCGTCGACGACGACGATGCGCTGGCCCGAAACGATCTCAGGAAGCGGGTTGAACTTGAGCCGCAGGCCGTGCTTGCGCAGCTCCTGGCCAGGCTGGATGAAGGTTCGCGCCACGTAGCGGTTCTTGATTAGGCCGTCGTCGCGGGGCAGCCCGGAGGCGCGGGCGAAACCGGCGGCGGCCGGGTTGCCCGAGTCGGGCACGGAGATCACCAAGTCGGCATCGACCGGGGCCTGGCGCCAGAGGATCTCGCCCATTCGCCCGCGCACCTGCTGCAGCACTTTTCCCTCGAGGCGGCTGTCGGGGCGGGAGAAGTAGATGTGCTCGAAGACGCACATCGCCGGCCGCTCGGCCTTGACCACCTGGCGCGTCTCGAGGCCGCGCTCGGTCAGCGAGACCATCTCGCCGGGGTGGACTTCGCGCATCAGCTCAGCCCCGATGATGTCGAAGGCGCAGCTCTCGGAGGCGACGACGAAGCGGTCGTCGAGACGGCCCAGCGAGAGTGGCCGGATCCCGTGCGGGTCGCGGAAGGCGACGATCGCCCGCTTGGTCATCACCACGGTCGAGTAGGCGCCCTCGAGGCGCGGCATCACGTCGGCGACGGCGTCCTCGATCAGCTTGCCGTCGTGGGAGGAGAGCAGCGCCGCGATGATCTCCGAGTCCGAAGTGCCGCGGAAGGCGATTCCCTTCTCCTTCAGCTCGCCCCAGAGCTCGACCGCGTTGGTCAGGTTGCCGTTGTGGGCGAGCGCCAGCTCGCGGCCGTCGTCGCGCCAGACCGGCTGGGCGTTCTCCCAGGAGCCGCCGCCGGTGGTCGAGTAGCGCGTGTGGCCGATCGCCATGTCGCCCTCGAGCGCCCGCAGCTTCTCCTCGTCGAAGACCTGCGAGACGAGCCCCGAGTCGCGCAGGGTGGTGATGTGGCCGCCCTCGCAGGTCGCGATCCCAGCCGACTCCTGGCCGCGGTGCTGCAGCGCGTAGAGCGCGAAGTAAGCGAGCCGGGCGACGTCGTGGCCGGGTCCGTATACGCCGAACACCCCGCATTCCTCGCGCGGGCCGTCGCGGTCGATGCTGAACCCCTGATCGGGAGTCAAGCGCGTGTTCCTCGCTGCCGGATTGGAGACGGACGCGCAGGCGGACTGCTGCCTACCTGCGCAGGGTAGCAGCGCCGTGCGGCCACCCGATCTGTCTCCAATCCACGGTATTTGCGGGACTAAGCCAGCTGCAGCACCGTTTCGGTCGGCTCACCGATCACCAGGTCGAACCGCTCGAGCAGCTCCGGAACGGTCTCTGGCTTCAGCTCGTGTCCGTAACGGGCAGCGAGCTCCGCGAGCTCGTCGGGGTTGGCCTTCAGGGCGCCGCCGATGTCCACCAGCTCCTCGAAGAAGTGCTCGAAGCCGGCCGGAGCGATGATCTCGAGGATCCGGCAGGGCTTGTCGCCAGCGTTCCAGAAGGTATGCCACTCGTTGCGCGGCTTGAAGACGAGGTCGCCGGGACCGGCTTCCACCACCTCGTCGCCGAGCAGTCCGCCCATCCGGCCCTCGAGCACGAAGCTGTACTCGTCCTCACGGGTGTGCCGGTGCAGCGGCGCCGCCAGCGCCCGCGGGGAAAGCGGGTGTTCGACCAGGGAGAAGTCGCCCCCCGCGTCCTCGCCGTTGATCATGAAGCGCACCCCGATGCTGCCGAGGAAGCCCGCCTTGCCGTCGCTGGGACCGATAACCGTTGCCATCTCTCTCCTTTTCATATTAGGCGAACAGCGGTGTCGCGCGAAAAGGTAGCGGGCCTTGACGGATCTGTCAATATTGGTCGTACACCTATGTCTGAGCAAAAGCGCAAATACGAGAAGAAGCAGCGCGCCGAAGCCGAGGCGCAGACTCGCCTGCGGATCACCGAAAGCGCCGTCGCGCTGCACGGCTCACTCGGGCCCGCGCGCACCTCGATGAGCGCCGTCGCCGAGCATGCCGGCGTCCGCCGCTCGACCCTCTACCGGCACTTCCCGGATGAGCGAGCCCTTTTCGGCGCCTGCTCGGCCCACTGGGCCACGGCCAACCCGCCACCGGACATGGGCGCCTGGGCCTCGATTGAGGATCCAGTCCAGCGGCTCGACACCGCCCTCGCCCAGCTGTACGCCTACTACCGCCAGACCGAGGGGATGCTCGACAAGCTTCTCCGTGACGCCTCCACCGTCTCGATCGTTGAAGAGCTGATGGGCGGCTTCCACGCCTTCCTCGACGAGGCCGGCAAGGTTCTGATGCGGGGGAGGGGCCTGCGCGGCAATGCCGCCAGGCGTACCCGCGCGGCGATCGGCCATGCGCTCGCCTTTCACACCTGGCAGGACCTCAACCGCGCCCAGGGCCTTGACGATCGCCACGCCGCCGAGCTGATGTCACGCCTGGTCGCCGCTGCTGCCTAGAACCAGGAAGGCGACCCCACCGTCGAAGATTAGATGCCTAGTGTGACGCCAGCGCGTTTTCCAGCAACCGGTCAAGCGCATGTCCGAGGCCGCCGATCGCCGAGTCGAGCGGCTCCTGGCTGCCCGCGGCGCGGGCGCGCAGAAGGGCGCCCTCGACCGTCGAGACGACCAGTCCCGCGAAGGCCTCGGCATCCTTGGCGCTCACCCCTTCCTCCCGCAGGGCCGCGGCGATCGGCCTTTCCCAGCTCTGGAAGGCGGCAGTTGCGACGGCGGCAAGCTCGGGGTCCTCGGGTCGGGCCAGCGCGGCCGCCGCGACCGGGCAGCCGATCCGCTCGGGATGGTTCTTGACGCGGCGGCGGAAGGTCTCGCCGAACATGGTGAGGGTCTTGCGCAGCCCCCGCTCCTCCAGCGAGCGCTCGATCAGATCGCGGATGGTCGTGCCCTCCAGGTCGGCCGCCTCGCGGGCGAGCTGAGCCTTGCCGCCGGGGAAGTGATGGTAGATCGAGCCGCGCGGAGCCTCGCCGCGCGCGGCGACGTCACGCAGCTCCATCCCCGCATAGCCCTTCTCGGCGAGCAGTTGCCTGGCCCCGTTGAGCAGCAGGGCACGGCCGTCGCGGCGCTTCGATTCGCTCGGCTGACCATCGGATATCCGTGCTATGCCCATGGACATAGTCTATAGTCCGCCGCGATGTATGACCGGGGACATAGAGGCGCGGTGGCAATTGCCTGTGCGGGCGCCTTCCTCGCCTTTCTCGACGCGACGATCGTCAACATCGCGTTCCCCGACATCTCGGCCTCTTTCTCGGGATCGGGGCGCGACGCGCTCTCCTGGGTGCTCGATGGCTACTTCGTCGTCATCGCCGCCCTGCTCGTGCCCGCCGGTGGCCTCGCCGACCGCTTCGGCCACAAGCGCATCTTCCTGCTCGGCGTCACCGGCTTCACCGTTGCCAGTCTGCTCTGCGCGGTTGCCCCCTCGCTCGAGCTGTTGATCGCCTTTCGGGTCGTTCAAGGCGTCGGCGCGGCGCTGATCGCTCCGACCTCGCTGGCTCTGGTCCTCGATGCCTTCCCACCCGAGCGCCGCGCTGCCGGTGTGGGCCTATGGGGGGCCGCCGCCGCGGCTGCCGCCGCGATCGGCCCCACCCTTGGCGGCGCGCTGGTCGAGCTCTCCGACTGGCGCCTCGTCTTTCTCGTCAACCTGCCGCTCGGCGCCGCCGTCGTGCTCACCGGCAGGAGCCGCTTGCGCGAGCGCCCCCAGCGCGACAGCCGCCTTCCCGATCTGCCCGGGGCCCTGATGCTCGCGGTCAGCCTGGCCCTGGTCACCCTCGCCATCGTCGAGGGCAACGACTGGGGTTGGACGGCAGCTTCGACGCTCGGCTGCTTTGCCGCCGCGGTGATTCTGCTTGCCGGCGTCGTCTGGCGCAGCACCCGCCATCCGCGCCCGATCGTCGAGCCCGCGCTCTTCGCCCACAGTTCCTTCCGCCTCGGCAACCTCGGCACCCTGCTCTTTGCCGCCGCCTTCTTCTCGCTGATTCTCGGCAACGTCGTCTTCCTCACCTCAATTTGGGGCTACACGGTCCTTCAGGCCGGCGCCGCGACCCTGCCGGGGCCGACCCTCTCGACGATCGTCGCCGGCCCGGCAGGACGCCTCGCCGACCGCTTCGGGCACCGCGCCGTGATCGTCCCCGGCACACTCTTCTTCGCCGCCGGGGTGATGGTCCTGCGCTCGGCCGGCGCCACGCCCGACTGGCTCGGCCTCTGGCTCCCCGGTGCCTGCCTGACCGGCATCGGCATCGGCCTTGCCTTCCCAACCCTCGGCTCAGCCGCGGTCCGCGACGTCCCTGACGACCGCTTCGCCACAGCCAGCGCTGTCAACGCCGCCTTTCGTCAGATCGGCGCCGTGCTCGGCACGGCGATCCTGGTCGCCATGGTGGGCGAACCGGCGACCTTGCAGGCCGCCCTCGACGTCTCGGACGACGCCTACCTCTTCTCAGCTATCGCCGCCGTCGTCTCAGGCGCCGTCGTGCTCCGCCTACGGCGTCGGGTGCCGGAAGAGGAGGACGAGGCGGTCCCGAGCGATGCCGCTCGGGACCGGGTCACGTCCTACGCCTGAGCCTACGTTCTTTTGTGGCTGCGCACTTTCGGTTTGGCTTGACCCGCCAACCGCAGTTTGAGGGTCTTGGTGGTGGGAGACCCAACGATGTTTGGCGCCGTTGCCGTTACGGTCAGAGACAGAGAGCGTTTCCGCGGCAGTTCTTTTAGCGCGGACCGCAGCTTCTTTGGGAACAAAAGGGTGAATTTGGAGATCGTCCCCGGGACGACGATCTGGGTCCCCCCATTCAGTTTGACCGACTTCCCTTTGGCAAGTTTGATCGTTCCCGCGACCGTAACTCCCGCCTGAGAGCTCGCCGTAACTAGAACGTTCGCCAGCCCTTTTTTTACTGCCGTGGAGGTGCTCAAAACCACCGTCGGGCAAGCCACTTGAGTCGCAGCGCTCTGCGGACACATGTCCTGCGTCTCGTCTCCGTACCCATCACCGTCCGCGTCGGGCTCAATCACCGCCACCGCGGGGACGCGGACTTCGCCTTCGCCTTCTTCATAGGGTGCGCTCGAGCCGACGCTTGCACTGCCTTCGAAGGCCCCGATCCGGCTTTTCGGACCCCCTTCTTCTTGGCAGAAGAGAAGCCCGAATTCGCCTCCCCCGGACGCGAACAGGCCGAGGCGGTCTCCCGCTTGGACGGGAATCCTGGTGTTGAAGCCGTTGGAACCTCCGGTGACACTCTGGGCGGATTCCCCGATGACTTGGACGCTTTTCGGCCCGTTCGGGCGGAGGACCTTCAGCGTCTGGGGAATCTGGAACCCGGCTGCTTCAGAGACCAGATTGAGCTTCCATTTGGTGACGACCCCCGAGCTGGGCGCGGTCAGCGGCAGGGGATCCCCACTCGCCGTCAGGGCGAATAGTGTTGTCGGAGCGGAAACCGACGAGGACCGATTGGCCACGCAGCTATCTCCGAATTCGGTTGCCGCGGAAGCGCTCCCCGCGCAGACTGCGATGACAGCCAAACAAGCCCCTGTAAGGAGCGCAACACTTTTCTTTCTCATTCCATCTCCTACCGTTTTTTATGGCTTTTCGGTTTCGCCTGACCAGCCAGTCTCAATTTGAGCAGCTGGGTGGTCGGCGGTCCGACGAGGTTCGGCGCCGAAGCGCTGACCTTCAATGTCAGAGAGCGTTTCCGCGGCAGTTCTTTCAGCGCCGACCGCAGCGCCTTCGGAAACAGAAGCGTGAATTTGGAGATCGTCCCCGGAACGACGATTTGGGTTCCGCCGTTCAGGTTGACTTTTTTCCCTTTGCCGAGTTTGACCGTCCCTACGACCGTAACTCCCGCTTGCGAGCTTGCAGTAACGAGAATCGTCACCAACCCTTTTTTCACTGTGCTGGAGGTGCTCAGAACCACGGCCGGGCACGGCGCTTGAGTTGCGGCGCTCTGGGGACAATTGTCCTGCGTCTCGTCTCCATAGCCGTCATTGTCGGCGTCGGGCTCGATCGTGACGGTGATCGGGTTCTGAAATCCGCCTTCTTCTTCGATGAGGGTCGCTACCGAGCCGGGGGGCGGGTCGCCGGCGAAGATTCCCAGCCGCTCACCGGGATTCGTCGTTTCGCAAAACAGCGTGGCGGGGCCTTCGAATGTGAATCCGGAGGACCCGATGAGGTCACCGGCGTGGACCGGGATTCTCGTCGGGAACGCATTCGCGCCCGGCGAGATCGAAACAGCCGCGCTTTCTCCGATCACCTGGTACTGGCCTGGAGCCCCGGCTGGTCGGAACATCTTGAGCCTTTGGTTCAGGACGCCGGGGGGAAGTTCCGAAACGGCGGCGAGAGTCCAGCGAGTGATCACGCCGGCGACGGGCATCGTGGCCGGTAGAGGATTGCCGGGACCGTTCGCGATCGAGAGGGTCGTGACGTTTTCGCTTGCCGTGTTGCCGACGCACTGGTTGCCCGCTTGCGTCGACGCGGAGGCGGGCTGTGCGATGAGCAGCGAAAGCGCTGCCGCGAGCCCGATAGTGGCCAGGAGGCCTCGTTTGGCCATGGTTCTTTCCTTTCGTGGCGCAGAGTCTGGGGACGAGCCTTGCTTGGAAATTCGGACCAGCCTATTGGTTAGGAATGACGATGCATTGCCGTGCGCCCATGGAGAGGCGCCGGAGCGCGCGCGCCTCCCGGGGCCTGCTCTAGGCGAAGCGCGACCCGAGCGAGAGCCAGGTGGTCTCGGCGGTGTCAACCCCGACGGTGAAGCTGCGGTCGCCGGCGGCGACTTCGATAGTGCTACCGCCGACCTCGCCGATCAGCGTCGCCCCGAGCGCGTCGAGCGCCTCGCGGACGCCACTGAGCAAGAAGCCGCCGGTCCCCTCTCCGAACAGGGCCTCCTCGGGGGAGCAGCCACGTTCGCGCAGTGGCTGCAGGTCGACCTGGCAGCCGAGGCCGCTGGCGATCGCCGACTCGGCCAGGGCGCTGGCGAGGCCGCCATCGCTGATGTCGTGGGCGGAGGAGAGCTTGCCGGCGCGGACCGCGTCGCGGACGATTGCGCAGGCGGCGGCGACCGCGGCGACATCCGGCTGGGGCAGGCCGACGTCGAGCTCGCCGCGCAGCTTCGCCAGCTCAGAACCGGCGAGGTTTGGTTCGAACGGTCCGAGAAGGGCAATCGCGTCACCCTCGCGGAGGAAGGCGCTGCCGCAGGTCCTGGCCGGGTCGGGCAGCTCGCCGACCATGCCGACCACCGGGGTGGGGTAGATCGGTCCTTCCGGTCCCTCGTTGTAGAGCGAGACGTTGCCGCCGACGACCGGCACGCCGAGTTGCTTGCAGGCTTCGGCGAGGCCGCTGACCGCCTGGTCGAGCTGCCAGGCGGGCGCCGGTTTCTCCGGGTTGCCGAAGTTGAGGCAGTTGGTCAGGCCGAGCGGCTCGGCGCCGACGCAGGCGAGGTTCTGGGCGCACTCGAGAACGGCCTCGATCGTGCCGGCGTAGGGGTCGCAGGCGACGCGGCGGCCGTTGCCGTCGATCGAGACCGCGATCGCGTTGTCGGCCTCCGGCACCTGCAGGACGGCGGCGTCAGCGGACTCGGGCCGCCGCACGGTGCGCGAGCCGACCACCGAGTCGTACTGCTCGAAGACCCAGCGCTTGGAGGCGATGCTGGGGGAGGCGAGCAGCGCCAGCAGGGTCTCCTCGCTGGTCGCGTCCTCGCGCAGCGTCGCCCGGTTGCCGTACATCCACCCCTGCGGCTCGGCTGGCTCCAGGTCATAGAGCGGGCAGCCGTCGACCAGCGCCTCGACCGGCATCTCGCCGACCACGTCGTCGTCGCGCAGGATCCTGATCTGCCCGGAATCGGTGACGACGCCGATCTCGGCCGAGCCGGTCTGCCATTTCTCGCAGACCGCGAGCACCTCGGCAACCTTGGCCGGCTCGACCACGCCGAGCATCCGCTCCTGGGACTCGGAGACCATGATCTCGAAGGGCTCCATGTCGGCCTCGCGCAGCGGCACCCGCGCCACGTCGATGTCGATGCCGACGCCGCCGGCCGAGGCCATCTCGCCCGCCGATGAGGTCAGCCCAGCGGCGCCGAGGTCCTGCAGCGAAACCAGCAGGCCCTTCTCGAGCAGCTCGAGGCAGCACTCGAGCACCTTCGACTCCTCGAAGGGGTCGCCGATCTGCACCGTCGGTCGCTTCGCCGCGTCTCCCTCGCCGAGCTCGGCCGAGGCCAGCACCGAGGCGCCGCCAATCCCGTCGCGGCCGGTCGAGGCCCCCATCAGCACGACCGCGTTGCCGACCCCGGCGGCGGCGGCGCGGACCATGTCCTTGGTCTGCGCAATGCCCAGGCACATCGCGTTGACCAGGCAATTGTGCTCGTAGGGCGCCTCGAAGTAGATCTCGCCGCCGACGTTGGGCACGCCGATCGAGTTGCCGTAGTGGCCGATCCCGCGCACCGCCCCGTCGAGCAGGTGGCGCGAGCGCACCGAGTCGAGCTCGCCGAAGCGCAGCGAGTCGAGGATCGCGATCGGGCGGGCGCCGATCGCGAAGACGTCGCGGAGAATCCCGCCGACCCCGGTCGCTGCCCCCTGGAAGGGTTCGACCGCGCTCGGATGATTGTGGGACTCGACCTTGAAGGCGATCGCGTAGCCGTTGCCGATGTCGACCGCGCCGGCGTTCTCGCCAGGCCCCATCACCACCCGCTCGCCGTCGGTCGGCAGCTGGCCGAGCAGCTTGCGCGAGTGCTTGTAAGCACAGTGCTCGGACCAGAGCAGGCTGAACATCGCCAGCTCGACGTCGTTGGGCGCGCGCCCAAGCTTCTCGGCGATCAGGTCGAACTCCGAGTCGGTCAGTCCCAGCTCGCGGTGCTTGGCTACCTCGACCGTCACGCTGGCGCCCCTGCGCCGGCGACCGCTTCGAAGACCCGCAGCCCATCGGTCGAGCCGGTGAGGGGATCGACGGCATGCTCGGGATGCGGCATCAGGCCAAGCACGTTGCCCTCCTCGTTGCGCACCCCCGCGATGTCCCGGGCCGACCCGTTGGGGTTCTGCCCAGGCGCATAGCGATACGCAACCTGCCCGTTGGCTTCGAGCCGGTCGAGCACCTCGTCGGGCGCGAAGTACCGCCCTTCCCCATGCTTGGCCGGAATCGATAGCTGCCGAGTGGTCGATTGACCCACCTCGGCGGTGGTCGATTGACCACTCGGCTCCTCGATCAGGTCGAGCTGGCGGCAGGTGAAGCGGAGGCTCTCGTTGAGGAGCAGGGCGCCCGGGAGCAGGCCGGCCTCGCAGAGGACCTGGAAGCCGTTGCAGATGCCGAGCACCGGCCTGCCCGCCACGGCGAACTCGCTGACCGCCTCCATCGCCGGCGAGAAGCGGGCGATTGCGCCGGCCCGCAGGTAATCGCCATAGGAGAAGCCGCCGGGGACGACCACGGCGTCGATCCCGCTGAGGTCGCGCTCTTCGTGCCAGACCAAACGCCCCTCGGCGCCCGTCCGTTCGCAGGCCGCCAGCGCGTCCCGCTCGTCGCAGGAGCCGGGGAACTGGAGCACCCCCCACTTCATCAAATGCCGCCTCCTCTGCTCCCGCCGGAGCCTGAGGAATCAGATATGGACAGGCCCCGGCTCCCGCGTCCGGGGGCGGCTTGGTCATGCATCAGATTTGCTCGATCTCGTAGTCCTCGATCAGCGGGTTGGCGAGCAGCTTCTCGCAGAGCTCACCGAGCCGCTCCGGGTCATCGGCTTCCAGCTCGACCACCCGACCGACCCGGACGTGCTCGATCCCTTCGAAGCCGAGCGCCGGCAGCGCCCGCTCGACCGCCTTGCCCTGGGGGTCGAGGATCCCCTCCTTGGGCCGGATCAGCACCCGGGCCCGCTGCACTAGAAGGAGAGCTCCGTGATCCGCTCGTAGGCCTCGACGTACTTGGCCCGCGTCTGCTCGACCACGTCGGGCGGAATCTCGGGAGCGGGCGGAGTCTTGTCCCAGCCGCTCTCGGTCGCCCAGTCGCGCACGTACTGCTTGTCGAAGGACGGCTGTGTCTTGCCGGGCTCGTAGCGATCGGCCGGCCAGAAACGCGAGGAGTCGGGCGTCAACACCTCGTCGGCGAGGACGATCTCGGCGCCGGCGTGGCGGCCGAACTCGAACTTGGTGTCGGCCAGGATGATCCCGCGCTCGGCCGCGTGTTCGGCGCCGCGCACGTAGACCTCGATCGATATGCGCCGCAGCTCCTCCATCAGCGCCCGGTCGCCGACGATCTCGGCGGCGCGCTCGAAGTCGACGTTCTCGTCGTGATCGCCGATCTCGGCCTTGGTCGCAGGGGTGAAGATCGGCTCCGGCAGCTTGTCGGACTCGAGCAGGTTGGGCGGCAGCTCGATCCCGCAGACGGCGCCGCCGTTCTTGTATTCCTTCCAGCCCGAGCCGGAGAGATAGCCACGCACCACGCACTCGACCGGGTACATCTCCAGCCGCCGAACCCGCATCGCCCGTTCGGCCACGTCTTCCGGCACGTCAGCCGAGATGAAGTGGTTGGGGACGATGTCGCCGGTCAGCTCGAACCAGAATTCGGAGATCCGGTTGAGCACCTTGCCCTTGTCGGTGATCGCCGTCGGCATGACCACGTCGTAGATCGAGATCCGGTCGGAAGCGACCATCAGCAGGTCGTCTTCCCACTCGTAGATCTCGCGGACCTTGCCCGAGGAATGGAGTTTTAGGTCTTGGATCGGCATGTTGGGCCGATGCTAGCGATGGGAGAGGTCGGGGGTCGCTCCCGCGGCCGCTCGCGGTCTGCGACCCTATGCGGCGGATGCTTCCCCCTGAACCGAAGAGCTCCCCGCTCGTTCAGACGCTCAAGTGGAGCTTCAGGCCGTTGCCGTTCATGCAGGGGTGCCGGGAGGAATTCGGCGACTCTTTCAGCGTCAAATTCATGACCTTCGAGCGGCCGATGGTGATGATCTCGGACCCGGTCGCGATCAAGGCTCTCTATATGGAGCGCTCGCATGGGTTGCCGCCGGGGCGGGAGATCATCCTGACCCCCATCGTCGGCGCCCGCTCGCTTCTCGTCACCGAAGGCGCCGATCACCTCGCCCATCGAAAGGTGATGCTGCCGCCATTTCATGGCGAGCGGATGCGCTCATACCAGCCGCTGGTCGAGGAGATCGTCGACCGCGAGATCGATACCTGGCCCCTGGGTGAGGAGTTCGCAATCCACCCGCGGATGCAGGCGATCACGCTCGAGGTGATCCTGCGCGTCGTCTTCGGCGTCGCCGACGGCCCCCGGCTCGAGCAGCTTCGCGTGGTCCTCACCGAGGTGCTGGAGGAGACCGCGTCGCCCTTCAACCAGCTGATTGGCCTGGCGACGCGCCGCTTCGGCGGCGGGCCGTGGGCCAAGTTCGAGGCCAAGCTGAAAGCGGCCGACGAGCTGCTCTATGCGGAGATCGCCGACCATCGCGCCAACGGCAACTACGAGGAGCGCGAAGACATCCTCTCACTGCTGATGCAGGCCGAATTCGACGACGGGTCCGGCATGTCCGACACCGACCTGCGAGACCAGCTGATGACGCTGCTGCTCGCCGGCCACGAGACCACCGCAACGGCGCTGGCTTGGACCTTCGACCTGCTGCTGCGCCATCCCCGTGAGCTGAGCCGCTTGCGGGACTCGCTCGAGCAGGGCGAGGATGACTACCTGCGGGCGACGATCAGCGAGTCGCTGCGGCTGCGCCCGGTGGTGCCGCTGGCCGGTCGCCGTCTCAACGTGGACCTGGTCGCCGACGGGCTGACGCTGCCGGCCGGAACCGACGTCACGCCGGCGATCTGGCTAGCTCACACCCGCGCCGACTCCTTCCCCGAGCCCTTCGCCTTCCGCCCCGAGCGCTTCCTCGAAGGATCGCCGGATACCTACGCCTGGATCCCTTTCGGCGGCGGCATCCGTCGCTGCATCGGCGCCGCCTTCGCCGAGTTCGAGATGCGGATCGCGCTGCGCGAGGTGCTGACCCGCTGTGAGCTGCACAAGGCCAGCCCGGCCCCCGAGAAGATCGGCCGCCGCAACATCACCCTCTCGCCCAAAGCCGGCACGCCCGTGGTCCTCACCGCCCGCCACCCGGCGCGCGAGCGCGACATGGTCGCGGCCTAGCTGTAGTTCCTCACAACGTTGTTCATCCGGGCCTCCTTGAAGGCTGGGGGTGCGAGCCACCCAGATCAAGGAGGACACCGGATGAAGATCCACGCTAACGCCCGCACCTGCCCGAACAGCCGCAAGCTGTTGGT
>DASWQV010000111.1:0-21586 GCA_036403515.1 Solirubrobacterales bacterium | reverse complement strand
GAGCGGCCTTCGACCAGATGCGCCTCGACCAGGTACCGCGCCTTTGCCACAGGAGAGCTCCCTTCGTTGGGTGTCTCCTATGTCTCGACACAGGTGTCGCCTATCTACTGAAACCGGACACCTCCCCCTCCGCTAATCGCCGCGCCTGCGGAGTTACGTAACGATCCCCTAAGCTGCCGAGTCCTTGGGCACCCGTCTGTGTTTGGGATGATGAGGTCTTGGGATCATGGGAACGAAAGGGAGGTATCTGGTGGGGAAGAAGAGCTTTTGCGCGTTGAGCGCGTTCGTACTGGCCTTTGCATTGCTGGCGGCGCCGTTTGCGCAGGCGGTTGAAGCTACGCGCGAAAGCTACAAGGAAGCGGTTGAACCGATCTGCAAGACAAACGTGCAGGCCAACGAACGGATCCTCAAGAACGTTCGCGCCAACGTCAAGGCGGGCAAGTACAAGCTGGCGGCGAGTCAGTTCACCAAGGCGGCCAACGCTCTTCACAAGGCGATCCCGAAGCTCAAGGCCGTTCCCCAGCCGCCAGCGGACAAGGCCAATCTCGCCAAATGGCTGAAGTACATCGAAGAAGAGGAAGGCTATTTCCGACAGATCGCCAAGAAGCTCAAGGCGGGCGACAAGAATGGCGCCACGGCGATGCAGATCCGCCTCTCCCACACCGCCAACCAGGCCAACAACCAGGTCCTGGCGTTCGAATTCAAATACTGCCGCGTCGAACCCTCGAAGTTCAGCTAGGCCGGGCTCCTCAGCCTCTGGGAATTGGCCGTCGCAGTGCCCTTGCGGGTGCGGGCGGCCACCCATTGGCGTACCATTTGGCCATGGCCAACAGACCGCGCAAGCCCCTCTTGGCGCCCGGCAACGAGGCAGAGTGGGCGCGCATCAACCGCGAAGAGGAGCAGCAGGAAGCGACGTTTGCTTCCGCCCTACCGATCCCTGAGCGTCTGGAGCTCGGTCAGCAGCTCTGCGATCAGGCATTCGAGTTCTTCAACGCAGTTCGCGCCTCCGGCCATGGTCCCCAGCGAGATCCGCGGACCTGACCTTGCCGGCGTTGTTGCCGACGCGAACGAGGCGAAGCTCGATCACGTCGTAATCGGGGGCTTCGCCGTAATTGCGCACGGCTACCTGCGCACCACCAAGGATTCGGATCTGCTCGTTCCCGATGGTCCCGAGGCGGACGAAGCAATTCTCCGCTTCCTGACCCTGATCGAGGCAACTCGCTTCAGTGACGGCAAGGTCTTGGCCGCCGGGGACATCGAGGACGCCGATCACCTCAGGGTCGACAGTCGCCGCGGCGTGATCGACATCATGCGGGGCGGTCTGCCGCCGCTTGATTACGAGACCGTTGCGGCGCGAGCCGTTGACGGGAGCTTGCGAGGCAATCGATTCCGCGTTGCCTCGCTGCGCAGCATCGTCGGCTTCAAGCGTCTCGCCAATCGCGGCCAGGATCGTTTGGACCTCGAAGCGCTCGAACAGGCAAATGGCGAGCTGCCGATTGATCCGATTCCCGGTCTCGACAGCTGAGCCTCGCTCTCAAACCACTAAGATCGGTACTCGCGTAGGTCCGGCTTGCCAAGCCGTCATCTGCCCAGGTAGCTCAGTTGGTAGAGCACTTCCATGGTAAGGAAGGGGTCACGAGTTCGAGTCTCGTCCTGGGCTTCCTCTCGGTCCTTTGCGTGGGCCGGCTCACGCAGACGACAGCGCCAGATGGAAAAGCGGTTCGGAGTCGTTGACCGATAGGCTGCCGCTTCGTGGATTTCGCCCTTTCCGATGAGCAGGAGGACTTCGTCGACGCGATCCGCCGCTACTGCGATCACGAGTGCGGCACACCGGATCAGCGCGAGCGTCTCACCGAGGGCTACACCGAGCACCATAACGAGACGATCTATAAGGAGATGGCCGAGCTGGGCTGGCTCGGGGTGACGATCCCGGAGGAGTACGGGGGCTCGGGCGGGACGATGCTGGACGCCTGCATCTTCATGGAGGAGACCTCACGCGCGCTCGCTCCGATCGGTGGCTACGCGACAACGCTGATCGTCGCCGGCGCGACCAAGCGCTTCGGCAGCGAGGAGCAGAAGGAGGAGATCCTCGGTGGCATAGCCGGCGGCGCGGTCGAGGCGATCGCGATGACCGAGCCCGAGGCCGGCTCCGACGTCGGCGCGCTCTCCACCTTCGCCGAGAGCGTCGACGGCGGCTACGTGCTCAACGGCCAGAAGGTCTTCTGTTCCAACGCGCATATCGCCGACCACGTGCTGGTCGTCTGTCGCACGACCCGCTCTGCGTCAAAGCACGAGGGGATGACGATGATCTGGGTCCCGCGCGATGCCGAGGGCCTCGAGGTCATTCCGATCGACACGATGGGCGGCCGCGACACCAACCACATCTACTTCACCGACGTCGAGGCGCCCGCCGACGCCGTCCTCGGACAGGTCGACCAGGCCTGGACGCAGCTGATGGCCGGGCTCAACGTCGAGCGGCTGATCCTCGCCGCGACGATGCTCGGGATCGCCCAGCGCGTCTTCGACGACTTGATCGTCTACGTCAAGGAACGCGAGCAGTTCGGCCGCCCAATCGGGTCCTTCCAGGCGCTCCAGCACCGCATCGCCGACATGGCGACCGACATCGAGGCGGCCCGCCTGATGACCCGCTGGGTCGCCTCCCTGACCGACGAGGACCCCGACCGGATGCTGCCCCGCGAGGCCTCGATGGTGAAGCTCTTCGTCACCGAGGTGACCAAGCGCTGCGCGCTCGAGGGAATGCAGATGATGGGCGGCTACGGCTACGCCTCCGAGTACGACATGGAGCGCCTCGTTCGCACCTCCCTGGTCTCCACGATCTACGGCGGCACCTCGGAGATTCAGCGCAACATCATCGCCAAGACGTTCGGACTCTGAGACCGGCATACTTCCCTGGGCAGGAAGTGAGCGCCCGTAGCTCAGTGGTCAACGGGCTTTTAACGAGGCCCAAAGAGCGCCGGTCTTTCAAGCCGGAGGTCGAGAGTTCGATTCTCTCCGGGCGCATTTCGTTGCTTTCCCCGCGATGCCGTTCTATGCCTGGTGCAGAGCCAATTGCGCCGGCTTCTCTCGAATCGCCGTTCCTCGCCGATCCGGGCGATTCCTGTTCGTAAGGTCGCGGTCGCATCTTGGTCGCATTTCTGAGGCATCGCGGGCGGCGAATAGGCTCCGGCCGATGGCAAAGGGGACGAACGGCAGAAGGCGCTCGCGGCCGTGTGCAAAGCACAGGCCGAGTTCGAGCGCTTGCAGGTTCGGGTCGAGAAGGTCGCGAGACGCGCCGCGAGAGCTTCGAGCGCGCCCGGTGCCGCGGGTCTCGCTGGCCGAGACCAGCAAGCCGGCCAAGTTGCACCGCAGTCGCGTCGATCAGATCCTTCACGGCAAATAGCGCCGGCCAGTAAACGGCACCTCGTCCGGGTTGCCTTCAGGACGCTGCAGCAGCCCGTGGGGGTTGCTGTTTCTCCCTCTTGACCTTGATCGGGAGATCCTCAGAACACCCGTTGGTTTCACAGGTGTGCTTGACCTAGGAGCGACCCAAACAGGGTTTCGACCTCTGTCGTGGGGGAGTTCGGACGGCCCCGTAACGGCGATGGCGTCCACGGGGCTCGTCCGGGTGTTTGTCAGCAGTGGGAGTTTTCAGCTCCTACAAAAAGCTCGTTGACGGGGGAAAAGAACGCCGAGGACGATTCACCGGCATTAAGGCACCTAATCGTGGTCCCGCTGTTTCGGAACCAAACCGCCTTGTTGGAGCCAGTGCAATTATTTGCCCCCGATAACTTGAGATTGCCTCCAAAACCGTGAAGGCCACCGGTGCAGTTGCTTTTTCCAACCGTCCCTCCGAAAAACGTCTGTGGCCAAACACACGCGTCCCCGGTGCTGCATTCGCCAATGCTTAGTACCGACGCTCCTTCTCCACCGCTCGGTGCTAGCGCTGCTTCGCTGGCGGGCGTCGGTGCTTCTTCGCCACTCGTCGTCGGTGCTTCTTCGACCGCCGGCGTCGTTGCTTCTTCGCCGCTCGGCGTTGGGGCTTCCGCGCCGGCAGTGGCTGCGCCGAGCAAGCCAAGCACAAGGGTAAGGGCTATCGCTGCGATCCAACTGTGTCGCATCTCTTCTCCATTTCTAGATCGTTCAGGACTTCCGTCGCTCGGGCCGTCCATAACCCGCATGCTTGGGCATCGGCCGAGGCAATAAAGAAGCTGACTGAATACTCAGAAGTTTTTAGACAAGGTATGCCCGGCTTTCCAGAAGGCGGTTCTTCTTCTAGGCCGATATCCCCGGCGTGCCGTTGGTTGTCAAAGGTGGCCGCTTGGCATAGGAGTGACCTCCGGTCCGTGCCTGGGCCGCGGTTTGGTGATCATAAACATCAGGAAAGTGCGGGCGTGATGGCGCTGGCAACTCCGGCGGCCGATTGTGGCACGGCTTCGCCGTGCGGAGGCCGCCTGTATGGAGGCCCGGCGAGGGGTCTGACCTTCGGTCTTTTGCCGAACAAGTGGATCAACAAGAGACCCGTCTGGCACCTATGGGGCATGGAGAGAAATGCCCCGCCACCCACCTTCTTCACAGAGCGCACACTCGCTGCCTACCTTGCTGTCTCCGACCGCACGATCCGCAACTGGATCAGGAGGCGAGAGCTGCCCTCCTACAAGCTCGGAGCCTCCCGCCGGATCGACCCGACAGACGTGGACATCTTTCTCGCCCAGCGAAGGGAGCTTCCATGAGGCGAGAGTCGCCAATCAAACGCCGCAACCCCTCCGGGGAGATCGTCTGGGTCGCGAGACACACCGGCAGCGACGGCAAATATCGAATAGCCAAGCCCCGCTGGAATCGTGGGAAGGGAACCCCCTCCTCAAAGCGCGAAGCCCAGCAGGCCATCGACGAGGCCTACGGGCTCGGACCGTCCCGACACCTGGGGCGAGTACTTCGCCACCTGGCCGACCACCACCCACGGTTAGAACGGACCAAGGAGACCAACGAGCACGGCATCAGCCGCGTCCTCGAGGTCGAGGTAGAGGGCATCCCTCTGAAGCAATGGCCGATGCGCGAGCTGCGCCGCCGCCACGCCCTTGCCCTAGTCGACCACATTCTGCGGGTCCAGGACAGAGCGACAACGGGAGTTGTTGGCATCCTGCGCTCGCTCTCGGCGATGGCCGAGGACGCGATCACCGACGAAGTAGCGGACCTCAACCCGTTCAAGGGAGCCCGGGTCAGAGCCAACGATCCCCGAGCCAAGAAGAAGCGCAGGCCGATCCGCGTCTTCAGCTTCGAGCAGATGCACGCCTTCGCCAAAGCAGCCGGCCGCTACGAGGCGATGGTCCGCGTCTTCACCGACACCGGCATGAGGTTGGGGGAGGTGCTGCCGCTCAAACGCGAAGACTTCGACGGCGAGACGCTGAAGGTCAGAAGAACCGCCCACGAGGGCACGATCCTCGACGGCACCAAGACCGACCACGGCGAGCACGACGCGGGGAGGACCGTCCCAGTCCCCGCGACGCTCGCCTGGATGATCGAAGCCCAGCTCCAGCTCAGCAAGGAGGACTGCGATCTCCTCTTCACGACTCCCACCGGCCGCATGTGGCGCGAGCGCAACTTCTACCGCGACCTCTGAAAGCCGACCCAGAAGGCCTCCGGCCTAGACATCCGCCCCCACGAGTGCCGCCACTCCTACGTCACCCACCTCCGCGCCGCCGGCATCAACGACGCCGACCTAGCCGAGATCGCCGGGCATCGTGTCGAGACGATGCTGGCGCGATACACGCACGCAATTGGTGGCAGCTTCGGCGCTGTCCGAACGGCAGTCGGCTGATGCACAGTCATATTCGACGTACCGCCTTGTTTATTAAAGAGTTCCTATAGGGTGCGCTTGCTTGCTCAGGCAAAACGGATCGCCACCAAAGAAATGTTCGATCTCGTTCCCATCCTTTCCTACGTAAAACCCGGAGCGACCGAGGCATCGGAAGCGCTCTCATCGACCGAAGCTCTCGCTGTTTCGATCACGATGGAGGGCCTGCTATTTGCAGCCTTCGCGGTGGGCAACAAGCTCACCGAAAAGACCGAAAAAGGTCGAAGTCCGTTTTATACGCAAGGTTGGTTCGGCTGGTGCGTAGTCTTCGCGATTGGCCTTATCGCCGCTGGCGCGGGGACGGCTTGGTGGGAGCTGTTCGGCCACGGTTGGCCAGAGAGTTTCAGTCAGTTTTTCCTAGGCCTTGGGTTGGCAGTTGGAATCGTGAGTCAGCCGATCTTCGCAGCCACCATCAATTACGAGTCAAGAAAGACTTAGCATGCCCGCGTTCATGACGGCAGCAGAGAAGCAGCAAGCAAAAGAGATGGGAGTTCCATCCTTTTTTAAAGGTAAGAGATTTCGTTCCCTCAAAGAAGAGCACCTCTTTGCTGCACTTGATGCAGCTGTCACGGCTATGGAGGGTCTCTCATCACCTGAACCGTACAACGGCCGCGTGCTCGGGGCGATGGCCGTGGAGCTCGTAATGAATGACAAACGAGCCCTCGGCGACCTAAGCAGAAGAAAGATCATTTCTTTCTCTAGTAGTTCTGAAGAACAGCGAGCAAAGTTCTTCGAACTTCTCGGGTTCGAAATCAGCGAAAGGTACCTAGAGGCACGAAAAGGAAAGATCCCGGCAGAGTCTCGCTTTATGTCCCCAGAGTCTCTTATCGAGAAGTTGGATGACATCTTCAAAGAAATGGAGGACCGGGGCCAGGAAATGAGTAGCGTCGCTGTTATGGATGACGAGATTGCACTAACAGTTGAAAATGAAATGCCTGACGCGACCAATATTGCGCAAGGTATCGTTGAAGGTGTAGTTGGCTCCTTTGAGAGCCTGGTTCCACCAGTGGACGATCAGGGAGAGATCCCGGATCCAGTACAACGTCGCGCGGTCGCGAAGGCTGCATTCCTCCGCCTCGGCTTGGACGATCTTGTTCGGCTAGCAGCAAAAAAAGAAATTACTGATCTGCCAACCAGGTTGGCACTGGCGAAAGCTCTTTCCGAGGCATATGAGGATGATCTTGACGAGGTCGCCCGCCTGACCATCAGGGAAGCGGATGGCGAGGCTGCGTTTGGGGTCGTTTCTCGACTTCTTCCTTTGTCGAAAGCTCCTAGTCTCGATGCTGCGAAAGTAGGTTTCGAATCGCTGCGAGGGCACTACGTCGAGGTAAAGCCGGCAGTTTTCTTTGTTTACCGAGACGTTTCTATGTCAGCGGACGAAAAGTTTCTTACGATTACAGGTGGGATGCGCTCTTTTCATGTATCTCCTGTTGAAGTTATGGGGACGATTCAACTCAATCCAAGACCTCGCAAGGACGACATTACGATCAAATTGCGGGAGGGCGATCAATGGGCGATTGTTACTGCCCGTCGCGCGTCTGACCTTGCATCGATCGGAGCAGTTCTGCGGCGTAGTGGCGAGGTGTCGACGGCTGGAGAGGTAACACCACCCGATCCGCTTGGCGTCGCGCCGTTCAATACTTGGGACCCAAGATCTCTTTGGATTTTGGATTTGTTCCGTCGCGATTTTCAGGCCAAGGAGCTGACTCTTAACGACACGCTTATGGCTAACTTTGACTCTTCGAGAGGTACCGCTCCACAAGAGGAAGAAGGGGACGAGGTTCCTCCGCGACTAGCCTCGGTGAGGCTCAAAGGGCGCATGCTGCACGACCACCCTGAGGTTTGCAGCAGGATCGTTCAGCGCTCTCACTTGAAAGACGTCGAATTCCGTCTCCGTAAGGTTACTGATACCGAGAAGAACTTTTCGACGCTTACTCGGGTGCGGCTGATATGGGAACGCGATCATCTGGCAGTAATGACCGGCGATAGCGAGGGAACTTTTGACGCTGAGCTGCACCGTCTCCTGGTGCGCATCGTTAAAGCGGCCGTTGAACGCCCGTTGAGCGCCGATTTGGTCCCGATCCTAAAAAATATTCAGACCAGATCCCAAGAAACTGATGTCAAAGCGGGGGAGAGTATTCTTGATAAAGAGGCCGCTGTCCCTCCAGAGCCTGATGAAGGGCAAATTGCCGTGGCCACTGGTCAAGCGTCACCGTAGAGGACTCGACTCGCTGGTTGTGACTGCCCAAGCCTCCCTCTAGAATTTCTAGGTAAGGCTTACAGGGAAGACTGGAACGATTCATCAAAGCGTGTGATCGTAAGACCAGAGACCGGTGCCTTCACGGTCCCTTTGGGTGGTTCGACGCCTCGGCCGTGATTGAGAACTCGCCATGGCGCACCTCACCGAGCACGAGCTGAGGGTGGTCCCCGGATGCTTCGTCCACACAGTCCTCGTTCGGGATGAAGAGGACCACGCAGGTCCCGCCGTCGTGCCGCGCCGATCGGTATCTCACACCCGCTACCGGCCCAAGCTCCGATACGAACGACAGCCGTAGGAACTCCGCGACCACCTGGGTCGGCACGTAGTCGATGTGCTCGCGGCCCCGTGCTCCGAGAGGCTTGCTGATGTCGGTCGCGAAGTCCGAGAGGAAGTAGAGGGGGCGCCGCAATGCGCGCTCGGAGTCGAAGATGCTAGGCGGATCGGGCATCGTCGCGAGGTCCAGCACCAGACAGGCGCCGCTGAGAGCGAACTCTCCGGCGCTCCAATAGGCGCCTAACTCCGGGACCGGGACTGTCCGGATCTCCTCGATGGCGGTGTCGGGGTCCTCGGCGCCGTAGAACGCGGGGATCCCCGCCGGGCTCATCCTGTTCGACGAGAGCGCCACCTCGGGCGGCGGCGTCCCCAGCTCGTCAGGAGTCCCGAAGGCTCCGGCGGCCTCGGACGCGCGAGCGCGCCAAAAGCGTCCTCCGGCCGAGATCGTTCTGAAGAGGCCCGCCGCCTCGGCGAACGTCTTAATGTCGGTGAGAATGTCGACCGCCGACCCATGCTGGCCGGCTTCGCGCCCCTCGCGGACCTGGGTGGAGAAGAAGTAGCGACTCTGGAACTTAACGTGATCGACGAGGTCGCTCCAGTCGTAAGCCATCGCTTCGTCCTCGAACGGCGCCCCGTAGTCGGCTTTGCACCATTGGATGGTGTAGCCAATGGTCGCCGCGATCAGGGCTTCACGGAACTCGTCGCCCGCGATCGGTTCACCGACCTCGTAGAGCACCTGGTCGAATTCGATCTGGTGGCCCTGATAGCCGCCCTCGGCGCTGTCGTAGGCCAGCTCCTCGACCGGATCCGTCCACTCGGTGCGGATCGATTCCATGATCAGACCGACCACATCGTCGGCCGGCGCCGCGATCGGCCGGTCCTCCTTGCGTCCGCAGAAGTCGCATTCGTTCTCGGTCGCGTGCTCCTTGACGTAGGCGATCAGCGCATAGTCCGAGAAGCACTCATCGCAGACATAGCCAGCGAGCCCCGCGGCACGGCGTTCGAACTGCTCGTTCTCAAGTTCCTTCGCCCCCCCATTACCGTGAGCGTAGTGGCCCACCGGCTGCAGGCGATACGGATCGCCGCTACCTGATCGGATTCGAGTCCGGGGTGTCGCGGTAGCGGTCGACTATCGCCTTCAACTCCTCGTCCGACATCAGCGAGTCCACCAGGAGCTCCTCGGGGCGATGCTCGTTGCTGTGGTGGAATCCGGGCGGGCCGAACTTCCGATCCGAGTCCTCCCACTCGGCCTTCGTGACCACGTCAGGACGAAGGTAGAGCTGGATGTGGGACCCCTCGCGCGCCCCGAAGGCTTCCCTCAGTTCCACCATCAAGACCTTCAGCCGTCTCCACGCATCGACCCCGGCGGCACCGACCAGCCCGCCGAAGAAAGTCTTCGGCCCGTGTCGAGCATCACCGCCCAAATGCCGCCACCCTGTGCCGCCAGCTCGGCGACGCATTCGCCCTCGAAGCCGGCTTTCCGGATCACGCGGCCGATGGCGGCGACCTGGCCCACGGTCGCGCCGCCGTTGATCATCGTTCTCGCCCGTACCATCGTCCAAGCCTAGTTACGCCGCCTTGGCCGCACGTTCAGCAACCGGCGGCGATGGACGCGGCACAATCAGCCGATGCCGTCGCTGGCCGACACGATCTTTCCGGGTGGAGAGCCGCGCGATGGGTACATACTCCGGCTGGAGCTGGTCGGCACCTGGGAGTCCCAGTTCCTCGGTCTCGGCCGCCTCGTTGCCTTCGTCACGCCTCGGCTTCTCGCGGAGGCCTTTGCCGTCGACGACATGGGCGTCAACGTGGTCTTCCTTCAACGCCATCGGGTCGAGGTTGGTTTGAAGCTGATCCTCGAGCGTGCCGGCGCCGACCTCGTCGTCGACCACAGGATCAACTCACTCTGGAAGCGATGCGCCGACGCCTGCAACGCGGCAGGGGCTTCGTCCGCGTGGGACACGCTCGAGCGTTCCCAGAAGGAGTTCGCCGATCTGCTGGACCAGGTCGATCCGAACGCGGCGACGTTCCGCTATCCCGTTGACGCGAAGAACCAGCCGTGGAAGCGCGGGCTCGTCGATTTGGTCGCGATGGAGGAGGCCGGGGCGAGCTTTGAGCGGGATGTCCTGGTTCTGATTGGTGAGCTCGCGGCGAAGGAGCCTCTGTCTATCGCCGAGGACGATGCCCGCGAGGCAGCCGAGGAGTTGAGCGCGTTGATAGCGCGGGGTCGCGGCACGATCCAGAGGTTCCAGGAGGTCGTCGAACGACTGCGCGAGCAGCGGAAAGCCATTGAGTCGGTGATCCCCGGTCAGCTCCGCAGGGCGCCGGAGCCTGGCGAAGACGATTTCGCCGAGCTCGACGCGCTCGCGGAGGCCAGCGAGCCCATGCTGAGGGGAGCCGAAGAACTCCTGGGCCGACTGGTCTCCACCTACGGGATCGCGCTGCCACCCCCGCCAGTCGTGCCGCCGGTCGAGCCGCTGCTGCAGCCGAATCCTTTCGATCCCCCTTCCAAGCTAAAGGAGACCTTCGACGCGCAGATGAAGTGGTTCGTCGACCACCTGATCCGCGAGTTTCGACCTCTAACCGAAGCCGTCAACGCGGTCTACCGTCGATCGAAGTCGTGGGAGGCGCCGGTCGCGCGCCAAGTGCATCTCGATGTGGCGCGGTTCCGGTCTCGACTGATCCGCACCCAGGCCTCCTAAGACCCGACTGGCTGCGTGTCCTTAGCGGTGTCTGCAATACCGCTATTACGCCATGTTGAGAACGGCTGAGCGCCCCAGCGCAAGCGCCCGAGTTTCGACGCGAAGTACGGCAGTAGCTGGGGTGCAGCCGGGTAGCGGTCGATTTATCTGGCGGTTGCTCGCGAGCGGGTCTTTGACGTCCGCGACGATGGCGATCATACGTTCGTGACGAAAACCACGAATGCAGCGCAGACAGCGCCGCGTCCGCTCGTCCAGTGGATCAGTCGAAACACTGCTCCACACGGGCGCGATTTGGAGTCCGAGAGCCCGATCGGCGCGATCGCGACGTCGGTGATCGGGGCTGCCCACCTCGGTAATACTCTCGCCGCCGCCCGCAGGGACGGCCGCGGCGTCCTCGTAGACACGGAGGCTTGGCGTGAACAGCTCGAGCCCGATGACGATCACCGCGGTGGCGAGTTCCGCCGCCTTGGCCTCGAGCTCGACCGGAAGCGGCGTTTGCGCCCGAGCGAGGACGCCCTCGCCCCTGCCGCTCGCTCCGAGCTTGTCGCCCGCCACCGAAACGCCCAGATCGCCGCAGGGGGGAGCATCCTGCTCTCGCCCTACCATCGGGTCCGCGAGGAAGATGCGCTGAGCCGCGGTCGCCTACTCGATCTCGCGCTTGCCCATGAGTTCGTTGAACTCGCCGAGACGACCGGGGCCGTCGATGGGCCGGGTGCCACTGGTAAGCGGAGCGTCGCGGTCGGGATCGCCATCAACGCGAGCACCCTGACGATGACGGGTATCACCGAGTTGATCTCGGGATACCGGGAGGTCGGCGCCGATCTCTTCTGGATCTGGGTCTGGAACTTCACCTCGAGCCGGCTGCAGTATGAGCGGGTGCACGCCTTGGCCACTGGCCTTCAGGCGGTGACCGCCACGCCGTGCCTCCTAGGCGGCCTCGGCCGTCTCTGGGAGGCGGCGATGCGAAATGGGGTCGCCGCCGCCTGTCAGGGCTGGGGCCGCACGCGAATGCCCTTCCCGCCGCCCCAGCCGCCGGAGTCGGTCGAAGGCGGGGGTGAGGACTCCGAGGATGATGACGGCTGGGGTGTGCACGCCTTCCACCGCGCGATCCGCGGCACCACCAAACTCGGTCCCGAGCATGAAGAGCCTCTCCGCCGCCTGTTCTCAGAACTGCCTTGCGAGTGCGGCCACCACATCCGGGACGCCGTGCCTCACAGCCAGCCCGAACGCCACGGGCACAACCGTGCGGACGCCGAGGAGCTGGTGAGGGAGATCGCCGCCCTCGGAGCCGATGGCGCTCGCGAGGAGCTCGATGAGATCGTGGCGGAGGCCGAATCCCACCGCGCCCGGCTCGAGCTGGGAGCGCTTCATCGCGGCTGGCACGCCGCCGCTGAGTTGCCTGCTGCCACGAGGGCGCCAGCGCTGCCTGTCGACATTTGGCTCCGAAAGACCGGCTAACGGGCCACGGCGAGGAGGCCGCCGGCGATTCTCGCGGCGAGGGCCCATTCGCCGATCAGCCTTCCGGCGCAGAGCGCGGCCACCTCCCACCCGATGGCGCTCTCCAACTCGCCATGTACGAGCGGGTCGGCGAGGACTTCACCATCGCCGAGACGATCGAGAAGTCGGATCGGCACCGCCGCATCTGGCGCACCCAGAGGGACCCGGGAGGCGCGCTCGAGCGGATCGCCATAGCGGAGCGAGCGCAGGTAGGCCCGGTTGGCCCCCCACATCGAGAGCGGTGCCTCGGCCGTCATCGCGGCTTCGTCTAGAGCGGCCGTCGCGCTAGCTTCGAGCTCGGCGCCGGCGAGCCGGCGCTCGCAGACGAGCGTGATCGCGGTGTCGGGGTTGAGTCCTCGCTCGCGGGACGCTCGGCGGATCTCGCGGATCGTGCCCTCGGCGTCGAAGGTCCAGAGCTCGAGGTGATCGCCGGGGCGACGAGGAAAGATGTTCGGTGCGGAGCGCTCGCCCCATTCGCCGGAGCCCGAAGGTAGCGGCACCAACCCTTGGGGGGCAGACTGGCCGCCGTCGATCAGCATCAGGCCGGGAGGGTCGGGGTGGGGGTGGTGAGGGCGCACGGATCCGTTGCTCGCCCTCCCAAGCGAGATTCGGTCTCCGAGTTGAGCCAGGACGTTCTAACGCCCTGCCCCAATGTTCGTGGCGCCCACCCGCCTTCCTGCCTTCTGCCGGTGCTTCGGCGGAGCGGACGAGATATCGCTTTTATGCCCTCGCCTCCGGGGTCTCGCTCTCTGGGTCACACGACCCCTCTCAACGTAGGGGCTTCAGCGACGACCATCTCGGATGTAGCTCGCCGCGCTCTTGCCGGCGCCCCGAAGCGTTGTCGGTTGCGGTAGGTGCTTAGGTCCTTCGCTAGGTCTTACGGTCCCGTCGGCAACAAGAGCGGCGAGGTGCGGCGTCGTGGCGGCGACGACCTGCGTCACCGAACGCCCTCGCGTTGTCGCTTTCATCCGATCGTGCGCCACAGAAGCATGATACGAATTGTCTGCGGCCGGAGTTACGATATAGGCCATGCGAGCAGTCGATGAGACTTTGATCGCCGAGGCGGGACGCCGCCTGGTTGCCGCCGCGCCAGACGCGCAAGTTGTTCTGTTTGATTCTGGTGCGATCGATTCGCCTAGCAGTGTCAGCTTTCTAGTCGTAGAGCCCGAGGTCGCAGACGAGGCCGAGGAGTCGGTTCGTCTCCATCGCACCTTGCGCGAGCTGCGAGTGCCTGCCGACGTCATTGTCGTTAGTCGGGCTTATGCGAATCGCTGGCGCGATGTGCGCGGCGGAGTCGTCCACGTGGCTCTATCGCAGGGACGAGTTCTTGCTGAGTGAGTGCCAAGATGAACTCGGGTAAAGACTTCTGATGGCGGTTGGCGGGGCTGGGGAGGCCAAGGATCCGTCAGGCGTTCGGGTAATCGTGCCCGCCGATCTCTGGCGCGACAAGATTCTGCGAGGTCATCCCGAGCTCGCGCCCCATCTCGCTGACGTGTTGAGAGCCATTGCCGAACCGGATCGCGTTTTGCCGGACCCGGTTTACGAGTGGCGCAGACGTCACTACCTGCGAGGCGCGGGTCCTAGCCGTTGGCTGTTGGTGGTCGTAAGCTATGAACAGGAGCCGGCGCGGGTTATCTCTGCGTTCGGCAACCGGAAGGATCCACGCGCATGGAGCAAGTGAACATCAGAATTGGCCCGGTCGTCTTCGACCACGCCGACTATGACGCTGAGAACGACGTGCTCTATTTGCATGTCGGCGAGCCCTTGGAGGCGGAGGGCGAGGAGACGCCCGAGGGTCACGTCCTGCGCTTCGAGCCAGGCACTCAACGCATCGTCGGTCTAACCGTCTTGGGCGCTCAAGCGATCCTTGATCGCGAAGGCGAACTGCGCATCACGATCCCTGAGTCGGTCAAGGCCAGCGCCGACGACCTCGCGCCGGCCCTCGCCGCCGTCTAGCGTCGGAGCACTCGACCTTCGGTCGAAGCGACCGCACCGGACAAGTCGCATCTCGGTCACATAATCGGCGCTAGTCCGCTCACCACGCGGACGCCCCTCAGCCTTTCAAGCCGGAGGTCGAGAGTTCGATTCTCTCCGGGCGCATTTCGTTACTTTCCCCGCAATGCCGGTGTAGAGCCAAACGCCGCGCTTCTCCTCGATTTGCGAGCGACGCGTGCTTCCGATGATGAGCCCTTCGCGACCGGCCTGACGATCTGCGCGCGAGAAGGACGAGCGCTGATGGCATCGCCATCCATCGCGCCTGCAAAGCGCTCGACCTTTGGCCGAAGCGCCGCAATTGTTAAGCCACATCCAGGTCACATCATGGTCGCAAACCGCTCTCCGTGCGGCGGCCTTTCGAGAGCGACTCGGCTGCGCAATTGATGCTGGCGCCAAATAGAAAAAAAGGATCCTCGTAGAAGCCCGTCGCACGATTAGTTTGGACCGCCCTCGACACGCCTTTGTCTGCGCATCGCTCGGAGCTCGTCCCCGGCGAGCTCGCGGCCCCGACCGGAGAGGAGCGGTTTTGCCGCTAGGGTTCTGGTCGGGATTGGCGAGAAGTTTGCGCGTTCGCTTGCCGGCTCATTTACAGGGGATTTTCCTGGGAGGCGCAAGACAATTTGCGTCCCCCGCGGCTAGACGCAAATTTTGGCCGATATATTTGCGTCTATGGATATCGCCACGCTTGGGCGAAGCCCGGTAGGAAGCCTAATCCCAATTGTTGGGCCAGATCCAGCCACGCACGAGATGGTTGAGGGAAAGGCTTTCTTGCCCGATCCGCTCCCGCAAGAGTTCGTGCTTTCGACCGAGACCTGGAATGTCATCAATTCTGCGACGGCAGCATTGGCCCGGCTCGACGGGGCCGCGAGGTTGATTCCTCAGCCTTCGCTGCTTCGTCGGCCAACTCTGCGACGAGAGGCTCAGAGCACGAGCGCGCTGGAGGGCACCTATGCCCCGTTTACTGATGTTCTCGCGGCGGAGGGCAAGGATTGGCAGCAGCTTCCTGCCGCGGTCATCGAGATCCTCAATTTCGAAAAGATGGCCGAGCTCGCTTTCTCCTGGCCAGAGGATCGCGCTCTCACGATCGGCATGCTGGGGGACTTGCAGAAGACGCTCGTAAGCGGCACTGCCGGCGAGTTGTCTGATGTCGGGCAGCTTCGCGACCGGATCGTCGTCATTGGCGCGCGCGGTGCTGGATTTGATGAGGCGCGCTTCGTACCTCCGCCTCCCGGAGATCAGTTGCGTGCCGGCGTGGAGGAGTTGCTCGCATGGATCGCGTCGCCACCAAGTCTGCCAGCGGTCGTTCTCGCCGCACTCGCGCATTACCAATTTGAGTCGCTCCATCCGTACTCGGACGGAAACGGAAGGTTGGGGCGCCTTCTCGTGATCGTTCAGTTGTTGCGCGGCGCCGTCATCCGCGAGCCGCTTCTCGTCGTCTCGCCGTGGTTCGAGAAACGCCGCGATCGCTATCAGGATGAGCTCATGCACCTCAGTTGCAGCGGAGACTGGGATCGATGGGTCAGCTTCTTTGCCGAGGGCGTCGCAGCGTCGGCCGTGGACTCTCAGCAGAAGGTCGAGGGCCTGGTCGCTTTGCAAGAGCAGCTTCGCCGCCGTGTGCAAGACGCGAAAAAGCGAGGCTCGGCCGAGCGCCTTGCTGCTGAACTCGTCGGCCGCCCCTACGTCGACCGACCTTGGGTGGCCGGGCGCCTTGGCCTGTCTGGGCAGGGTGCCCAGAATGCGATCAATACCCTCGTGTCACTGAATATTTTGGAACCAGCGCAGGCGCGGCTTTCTCGAAATGCTCGTCTCTATGTAGCGCCCGAGATAGTGCAGATCATTTCGTCGTAACGCACCATCGGGCGCTGTGGTCCATCTCGGTCGCATCACCGCCGCAATCCCGCTCCCAAGCGGCCCACCTCAGCCTTTTCAAGCCGAAGGTCGCCCAGGCCGTACCGCCCTAGCACCCGCCCGAGGTTCTCGAAGCACCGGGTCCAGCCGCCTTCGTGGGAGAGGACCGATTCCTGGTCGCGGAGGTTGCTGTGGGTGAAGCGCACGGTCGTGACTCCGTCGGCCTCCTCGAAGTCGATCTCGATCAGTGTCTCCCTGTCCTCGTCGTCGTTGTCCCAGGTCCAGGTGAAGACCAGGCGGTTCGGCGGGTCGATCTCTGTGTAATGCCCGCCGCCGCCATGCCGCTCGTCTTTGTGCGGGTCGCGCATGACCACGCGCACGGCGCCACCGAGGCGGAGGTCGACGTTCGCCTCAGGGGTCTCCCAGCCATGCTCGGCATGGAACCAGCGGCGCAATACCTCCTCGCTCGTCCAGGCGTCGAAGACCGCCTGGACGGGGGCCTGGAAGGTGCGCTCCATGTGCAGCGTCTGGCCACTCATCGGTCCCGATCGTCCTCTCGATGTCGCAGGTGCACGGCGAGCCAGGCCCGCGCCACGACCACCGTGCCCGGACCGGCCAACCAGGGCAGCAGCTCCTCCACCGGCACGCCGCCGACGTGGGCGAGCGGGATCACGTGCTGCTCGATCCGCGCTGGGAGGCGGTCGTGTCCGAGAGGGCGTGCTTAAAGTCGCTCGCGTCCTCGTACTCGTCGTGGAGGTTCCACCACACGTAGGCCTGCGTCTGCGGATACCCCTCGGGGGAGTCCTCCCACTTCTCTTGGCGGCCTAGCGCGGTGATGTCCAGGTAGGACCAGATGCTGCCGAGCGCCTCGTCGCCGCGCTTGTCGGTGAAGTAGGTGCGGTAGATCCGGTTCTCGTCGTCGCGGTAGAAGGCGTTGGTGCCGTGCCATTCGTCGACGCCGAAGTCGGCGTCGAAATCGTCGGTGAGCGTGTACCAGGGCATCTCCCAGCCCATCCGCTTCCGGTAGCGCTCGATATCGGCCTGGGGCGCCCGGGAGACGTGCGCGAAGGTGGTGTCGCGCGCGTTCAGGTGAGCCAGGTTGGCGACTTCGTCGGCCATGAACGAGCAGCCGCGGCAGCCGCTCTCCGGCCACTCGGCGACGCCGGGCTCGAAGAAGAAGCGATAGATGATCAGCTGACGGCGGCCCTCGAACAGGTCCAGCAGGCTCGCCGGCCCGTTTGGACCCTCAAATCGGTACTCCTTCTCCACGGCCATGCGCGGCATCCGGCGGCGCTCGGCAGCCAGCGCGTCGCGCGCCCGGGTCAGCTCCTTTTCTTTGATCAGCAGCTTCTCCCGCGCGGAGTCCCATTCCTGCGGCGAGACGATCGGCGGCATCTTCATTTCGATTCCTCCTTCAGATACTCATCGACGACATCGAACAGGCGCCCCCAGAGGGCGCGCTGGCGATCCATCCAGTCGGCCGCTTCGTCGAGCACCTTTGGCTCGAGCGAGAGGCGGTGCGCCCGCCCCTCTGCTACCCGGGTGACGACTCCCGTCTCCTCCAGGACCTTCAGGTGCTTGGAGATCGCGGGCTTGGAGACGCCGAAACCGCGGCTTACTTCACCGACAGTCGCCGGACCGACAGCGAGGCGTTCGACGATCCCTCGGCGAATCGGATGCGAGAGCGCCCTGAACGGATTATTAACCATATGGTTAACTATAGCGAAGACATCGACCGGCTACGTCAGCGATGATCTGCGAAGGTGCCGAGGGAGCCGCCGGAAGGCGCCCAGCGCCGCGCGTCGCCGCCGCCCGCCGAGCGCTATTCTTCGGGTCAGCCTCGTGCTTCGGCCCGGGGTTTTTCCTTGTAACGGCGCGTAAGTAATCGAGGGATACATGGCTCGCGGAGATGTCCGCATCGCGGTGACGCTGGCTTGCGAAGACTGCAAGCGGCGCAACTATCAGACAAACAAGTCCAGGCGCAACTCGCCGGATCGCATCGAGCTGCGCAAGTTTTGCCACTGGTGCGGACACCACACGGCGCACAAGGAGACGCGCTAGCTCCGATGGCGAAGACGCGCGCACAGCGCAAGGCCGAGCGTCGGGCTCGCGAAGAAAAAGAACTGAAGCGCGCCGGCGAAGAGCGCGGCGCGCAGGCGCGCTCCCAGCACGACACTCAGGTCCCGATCTCCGGCGAGGTAGCCGAGGTCGAAGCGGTGGAGGCCGGTATGGCCGTCGGCGCTCCCGAAGCGGCGCTGGAAACCCCCGACGCCCCCAAGACCTCTTCCCGCTCCCAGCGCCGCGCTGAGGCGAAGGCTCTGAAGGAAAGCGAGAAGCGCCAGCGCGCCGATCAGAAGCGCCGCGAGAGCGAGCAGCTCGCCAAGAAGCAGAAGCAGGCTTCGGCCGAACGCCAGCGCGGCGGCGTAATCGGCTTCCTGGTCTCCTGCTGGGCAGAGCTCAAAAAGGTGCAGTGGCCCGACCGCGAAACCTTGGTCCAGGCAACCGCCGTGACGATCATCTTCGTAGCCGTCGCCGCCACCTACCTCGGCGCGCTCGACGCTCTCTTCAGCTTCCTGGTCAAGCGGATCCTGTGAGCCGATGCTCGATACTTGACAAAGCCGGGCATCGGCGAACGAAATTCATTCTGGATCCTCGAACAAAGGCACTTAAAGCATGTATCGCTGGTACGTGATCAACACCTACTCTGGGCACGAGAACAAGGTCAAGCACAACCTCGAGCACCGGGTTCAGACGATGAGCCAGAACCGCAACGTGCGCCAGGTCGTCGTCCCCACCGAGCAGGTGATGGAACTCGGCAAGGACGGTCAGAAAGAACCGAAAGAGAAGCGCACGATGCCCGGCTACGTCCTGGTCAACATGGAGATGACCGACGACGCATGGGGGCTGGTCAAGAACACCCCCGGGGTGACCGGATTCGTCGGCTCGCGCAACAAGCCCGTGCCGCTCTCCAAACCAGAGGTCGACCGGCTGCTGCACCGCGAGACGGCCGAGCGGCCGCGCACCCAGGCCCAGTTCTCGATCGGCGAGTCGGTCAAGGTCGTCTCCGGCCCGCTCTCCGACTTCTCGGGCGAGATTGCCGAGATCAACGAGGACGCCGCCAAACTCAAGGTCCTGGTCTCGATCTTCGGTCGCGAGACGCCGGTCGAGGTCGGCTATGACCAGGTAAAGAAGATTTAGCCGGGCTACCGCTACCCTCTCCGATCCCGATGGCGAAAAAAGTCCTCACACAGATCAAGCTGCAGATCTCGGCTGGCTCGGCCAACCCGGCTCCACCGGTGGGCCCGGCGCTGGGTCAGCACGGCGTCAACATCATGGAGTTCTGCAAGGCGTTCAACTCGCAGACCCAGTCCGAAGGCGGGACGATCATCCCGGTCGAAATCACGGTCTACGAGGACCGCTCCTTCACCTTCATCACCAAGACCCCTCCGGCGGCGGTGCTGATCAAGGAGGCGATCGGGATCCGCAAGGGCTCCGGCGAGCCCCACGTCAACAAGGTGGGGACGATCTCGATGGACCAGGTCCGCCAGATCGCCGAGCGCAAGATGCCCGACCTCAACGCCAACGACCTCGATGCGGCCTCGAAAATCATCGCCGGGACAGCCCGCTCGATGGGTGTGGACGTCAAATAGCCATGGCCCACGGCAAGCGCTACCGCAAACAGCTCGGCAAAATCGAGCGCGAGCATGCCTATCCGCCGGCTGAGGCGATCACTCTGGCAAAGGAGACCGCCAGCGCCAACTTCGACGAGACGGTCGAGCTGCACGTGCTGCTCGGTGTCAACGTCCGCCACGCCGAGGAGCAACTGCGTGGCACTCTGGCGCTGCCCCACGGCCTCGGCAAAGAAGTGACAGTGGCCGTCTTCGCACAGGGCCAGCAGGCTCGCGACGCCGAGGCGGCCGGCGCCGACTTCGTCGGCGGCGACGACCTGGCGAAGAAAGTCGAGGAGGAGGGCTGGACCGACTTCGACGTGGCGATCGCCACTCCCCAGATGATGGGAACGGTCGGCAAGCTCGGCCGCGTCCTCGGCCCTCAGGGCAAGATGCCGAACCCGAAGGTCGGGACTGTCACCGACGACGTCGAGAAAGCGGTCACCGAGTCCAAGGCGGGCAAGGTCGAGTACCGCACCGACCGCCAGGCGATCGTGCACTTGTCAATCGGCAAGGCCAGCCTCGAGGCCGACAAGCTGCTCGACAACTTCACGGTGGTGATGGAGGAGATCGTCCGCGCCAAGCCCTCGGCGGCGAAAGGCCGCTACATCGTCTCCTGCACCCTGAGCACGACGATGGGCCCCGGGATTCGCGTCGATGCCTCGAAAGTCGGCGCCCGCGACGCTGCCGACGCCAGCCCCCAGGCCGCAGAGGAACCGGTAACCGCCTAAACTCCTCCGCCGCTACCCGAGACCACCGGCAGCAGCCGACGGGCCTAAAAGTAGAGATATCGATCGCTTTTAGGCCCATCGGCATCAGAAGCCCGGTGCAGGTGAGACATGAACAGAGACGAGAAGTCAGCCACAATCGAGGAGATCACCGCCCAGATCGAGGCATCTGCGGCGATTTTCGCGGTCGATTACAAGGGAATCAGTGTTCCCCAGGCGGCCGAATTGCGGGCCAAACTTCGTGAGTCCGATGCCAGCTTCCGGATCGTCAAGAACCGGCTCAGCAAAATCGCCGCTGAGAAAGCCGGCGAGGAGCGCCTCGACCAGCTGCTCACCGGTCCGACTGCGCTGACCTTCGTCCGCGGCGATACCGCGCAGGCGGCGAAGACGATCTCGAGCTTCAGCAAAGCGAACGACGTGCTTGCCTTCAAGGGCGGCTTCATGGACGGGCTCAGCCTCGATGAGGAGCGCTTCACGGCGATCGCCCGCCTGCCCGGCCGCGAAGTTTTGATCGGTCAGTTCGCCGGCGTCGTCTCCAGCCCCCTGACCGGCCTGGTCCGCGGGCTCGGCTCGCTGATTCAAGGCCTGGCGCTGCAGCTGGGCCAAATTGCCGAGAAGGGCCTTGTTACCGGCGAGGCACCAGCCGCCGCCGAAGCCCCACAAGCTGAGGAGAAGCCAGCCGACGACCGTCCCGCCGAGGAGTCCCCGGAAGCTTCTCAGGACGAGGCGCAGGACGCCGACGCTTCTGCCGCGGGTGGCGGCGTAGG
>DASWQV010000110.1:0-18998 GCA_036403515.1 Solirubrobacterales bacterium | reverse complement strand
CGGGCGCCTGTGGCCAGCCCTGCTCGATCGTCGCGGAGAGGCGGGCCGTCGCCCACTGGACCACCGGGACGCCCTGGGTGGTGACGAAGGGAAGCATGCCGCCGGTGCCATCATCGCTGAGCAGGATGCGGACGAGGGGGTCTTCTCCGGCGGTGAGGAGGAAGGCTTTCAGCGCGGCGCCGACCGCGGCGCGGGGGTCGTCGAGATGCTCGCGCACCGCCGCCTCGACGTCGTCGAGGAAGCGTTCGCCCTCGTGGATGACGAAGGCCTGGCCGAACTCATCGCGGCTGCCGAACTCCTTGTAGAGGGTCTGGCGGCTGACGCCCGCGGCGCCTGCAATCGCCGACATCGTGATCTCCGACCAGGCGCGGCTCTGCAGCTCGTCGCGGGCGGCGCCGAAGAGCGTCTGGCGGAGCAGCTCACGCGCGGCCTGCGGGTAGGGCGTGCGGGCGGTGGTCACCGCGGGGATCGTCGCAGTGGAAGCGGTCACTCGTCCCCGCCACCGGCATCGGGCTCGAAGTCGACCTTGTCGCGCACGCCGCAGTCGGGGCAGGCCCAATCGTCGGGGACCTCGCTCCAGGCGGTCCCGGCCGGAAAGCCCTCGCGCGGGTGTCCCGCCTGCTCGTCATAGACGTAGCCGCAGGACGGACAGCGCCAGCGACTCATCCCACAGCCCCTTCCCGGTGCGCTTTATCCAGGTATATGGGGGCAAAGGCGCACCGGAAGCTCATGCGGGGGCTCCGTGGCGGGCGAGGATGCGGGCGCGCTTGCGTGGCTGGATGTTTGCCCGGGTCAGGTCGCCGTCGAAGTGCTCGATCAGGCGCGGGTCCATCACCCGCCGCCACAACGGCGGGACCCAGGCGAGCACGATCATCCCAGCGTAGCCGGTGGGCAGCTGCGGCGCCTCGTCGACGTGGCGCAGCGCCTGGTAGCGCCGGGTCGGATTGGCGTGATGATCGCTGTGGCGCTGCAGGTGGTAGAGCAGCACGTTGGAGGCGACGTTGTTGCTGTTCCAGCTGTGCTCGGGACGGCAGCGCTCGTAGCGGCCGTCCTCTCGTTTCTGGCGCAGCAGGCCGTAGTGCTCGAGGTAGTTGACGACCTCCAGCAGCGAGAAGCCGAGCACGGCCTGGATCAGCAGGTAGGGCAGGACGACCGGTCCGAAGGCGATCGCCAGCACCGCGAACAGCGCCACCGTCATCGCCCAGGCGCCGAGCACGTCGTTGCGCAGCGTCCAGTGCGACTTGCCCATGCGGTCGAGGCGGGCGGCCTCTATCCCCCAAGCAGAGCGCAGGCTGCCGGCGACGGTGCGCGGCAGGAAGGCCCAGAAGCTCTCCCCCAGGCGCGAGCTGGCCGGGTCCTCGGGGGTGGCGACTCGAACGTGGTGGCCGCGGTTGTGCTCGATGAAGAAGTGGCCGTAGCCAGTCTGCGCCAGCGCCACCCGACTCAGCCAACGCTCCGAGTTGTCGCGCTTGTGACCGAGCTCGTGGGCGGTGTTGATCGCGATGCCGCCGACCACCCCCATCGTCACCGCCAGGCCGAGGCTCTCGATGACCGAGAGGTCGCCGCTGGACCAGAGCCAGCAGGCGAAGACGAGCCCCGCGTACTGGACCGGGATGAAGAGGTAGGTGCACCAGCGGTAGTACCGGTCCTGCTCGAGCCACTTGAGGATGCTGTCGGGCGGGTTGCTCGGGTCGACCCCGATCACGATGTCGAGCAACGGGAAGGCGACGAAGACGAGCAGCGGCCCGAAGAACCAGAACGCCTCGAAGCCGCTGACTTGAACGCTGGCCCAGGCGAGGAAGGGAGCGAAGGGAATGACGAGCCCCAGCAACCAGGCGTAGCGCTTGGCGTCCTTCCAGGTTGCCGGATTGAGCTCGATCGCCGGCCCATGATCGTGGTTATGCGTCGCCGCCTCCATCGCTGTATCCTCCTTGTCAAATAACCCGAGAACGTCTCCGTGCTTTACACCATAGCGGTATTTGTCAACTGGCGCAACAAGAGATGGCCGAATGTCAGCGACGCGTCTGCATTCGGGCCGCTACCATCCGCCGCGTGGAAACTTTCCTCGGCTTCCTGCAGGTGATCATCTCCGGCGTGCTGATCTTCTTGATCCTGCTGCACTCCGGCAAAGACACCGGCCTCTCCGGCGCCTTTGGCATCGGTGGCGGCGGCAGCTCCTTCGGCGGCGGCTCGATGGTCGAGCGCAACCTCGACCGCGCGACGATCTTCTTCGCAGTCCTCTTCGCGGTCAACACGATCGTCCTGCTGAAGGTCTAGGCAGCGGCTAGACCGGCTCGGCGGGACGCTTGGCAGCGGCTGCCCCGTTTCGGCCGTTTGCGCCGTTGCCGAGCGAGCCGTTGCCGCTGTCGAGGATCTCAACCGCCTCGTTGCGCAACTCTGCGTCGAGCAGGGCGAAGTCCTCGTCGGAGAGCTTGCCGGCCGCGTGGTCGAGCTCAGCGTCGCGGATCTCCCGGTACTTGGCTTCCTTCTGGGCCTCCAACTCCGAGTCGGCGGCGAGCGCACGCCGGGCGCCGCGGGTAGGCCAGAGCCCGATCAGCGCCCCGGCGAGAGCGATCAAGCCGCCGATCCACATCCAGGTGACGAGCGGGTTGACGATCACGCGGAAGGTGGCCGGCGCGCCTTCAGCGACGTAGCGCTGCGCGATCTGCTTCGCCGTCGCCACCTGCAGCGCTTCGATCTGAGCGAAGGCAGCAGGGGCCAGGCGCGGATTGGCCGCGGCCGCCCGCATCGTCGCCGCAACCGCCCGGCACTGGGGGGGCGTGCCCTTGCGCCCGCCCACGCACGCTTCGAACTCCTTGTCGGCCGCCCGCGCCGCCGCCTGCACGCCGGTGATGCTGGGCTGGATCGCGGTCCAGAAGTCGCGCAGGACACCCGCCCTCAAGCCGATATCGCTGTCCGATTCGCCACCGAAGTAATTGGAGATCGACGGCCTCGAGGCTGCGGTCGGACGGTAGAAGCGACGGTCCGGGTGCAGGGTGAACGTCTTGCCGTCCTTCTCCACAAGCAGCACCGCCCCGGCGGTGAAGGCCAGGCGGTCGACGCTGGCGGTCGCGCGCTTGTAGGTGACCTTATAGCCGTCGATCACGGCGCTTTCACCCGGCCTGAGGTCAACGTCGCGGTTGGTCTGGAAGCTAGAGGAGGCCGCGATCCCGATCAGCAGCACGGCGATCCCCATGTGGACGATGTAGCCGCCATAGCGGCGCCTGTTGCGTGAGACGACGCCGACCAGCGCCGCCGGCATCGAGCCGCCCTTGAGCGTGCGGCGGGCCGAGGCGCCGCGCCAGAACTCCTGCGCCAGGCCGACGAGGGCGAAGCTGGCAAAGACGAAGAGCGCGAATGCCCAGGGCTTGTGGGCGGCGTCGGTGAACAGAACCAGGGCGATGCCTGCCAGGGCCGCGACCAACGAGGGCACGAGGAAGACCCGCTTGGCCGTCTTCCAGCTAACCCGCCGCCAGGCGAGCAGCGGCCCGATGCCGGTGAAGAGCACCAACCCGATCGCCAGCGGCGTCGTGTAGCGGTCGAACCAGGGCGCTGCCAGCGAGGACTTGGTGCCGGTGAAGAGTTCGGAGATCAGCGGGAAGAACGTGCCCCAAAAGATCGTCGCGCAGAGCGCCACGAGGAGCAGGTTGTTGACGACGAAGACGGCCTCGCGCGAGGCCAGCGAGTCGATCCTCTTCTCCGATCTCAGGTCGTCGAGGCGGGAGACGATCAGCGCCGTCGAGCCGATCAGGACGACCGCGATCAGGCCGAGGATGTAGGGGCCGACCGTGCTGTCGCCGAAGGCGTGGATCGACTGCAGGACGCCGGAGCGGACGAGGAAGGTGCCGAGCAGCGCCAGCGAGAAGGTGGCGACGATCAGGCAGGCGTTCCAGACCTTCAGCATGCCGCGCTTCTCCTGGACCATGATCGAGTGCAGGAAGGCGGTGCCGATTAGCCACGGCATCAGCGCCGCGTTCTCGACCGGGTCCCAGGCCCAGTAGCCGCCCCAACCGAGCTCGGTGTAGGACCAGCGGGCGCCGAGCAGCAGGCCGAAGCCGAGGAACGCCCAGGCGATCAGTGCGAAACGGCGGGTGGCGCGGATCCAGGAAGCGTCGAGGCGGCGGGTGATCAGGGCGCCGATCGCGAAGGCGAAGGGGATCGTGAAGGCGACGTAGCCCGAGTAGAGCATCGGCGGGTGGATCATCATGCTCGGGTGCTGCAGCAGCGGGTTGAGGCCGATCCCGTCGGCCGGCGCGGGGCTCAGCTTGGCGAAGGGGTTGACGCCGCCCGCGAACAACATCAAGCCGGTGAAAAAGCTGGCGATCCCGGCCATCACCGCAGTCGCGTAGGGGACGATCTCGCGCAGGCGGTTGCGGGTCGCGTAGAGCGCCAGCGAGGAGGCGATCGAGAGCACCCATGCCCAGAGCAGCAGCGACCCTTCCTGGCTCGACCACATCGCCGCCAGCTTGTAGAAGGCCGGCGTCTCGATCGAGGAGTGCTGCTGGACGATGTTGAAGGAGAAGTCGTCGCTGGCGAAGGCGATCTCGATCAGGACGACGCAGAGGGTGAGCAGGCCGCAGGCGCCGTATACGGCGCGCCGCGAGGCCAGAACCCAGCGCTCGTCGCCATTGCGGCCGATCAGCGCCGCCACCGCGGCAAAGAGCATTGCCAGAAAGGCCAGCGCCAGGACGGCGCTGCCGAGGCTAGCCGTCATTCGAGGTGGTGAACTTCGACGGGCACTTGGTCACAAGCGTGTCGCGTTCGCCGATGAAGGTGCCGTGCTCGACTTCCCCGGTGAGGACGATCTCGCGGCCGCCGCGGAAGGGGTCGGGGACCGTGCCGCTGTAGGTGACCGGCAGCGACGGGCCGCCTCCCTCGCGGTCGACGACGCGGAAGCTCAGCTCCTGGCCGTCGTGCCGGATCGACCCCGGCACGACCTTGCCGGTGAGGTCATAGCTGGTCCCGGACGGGGCGCTGAGCAGCTGCGAGGGCTCCTTCGCCTCGCTGGCGGCGCTGAAGGAGGTGTAGACGAGCGCCGCCGCCAGCAGCACGGCGACGCTGAGGGCCACGACGAGCCGGATCTTCCGCTTGCGCTGGGGATCCACGGGGGGATTATCGCAACCGGCCGAGAGGGGCGAGTGCCCCAGGGTCGGCGGACGCGCTTCGCGCTGAGTGTCCGGCGACCCTGGGGCACTCGCCCCGTTCAGACGAGCTGAGAGAATCCGCGCATGAGCGATGACCCAGTGCTGCTCATTACCGGAGCTTCCAGTGGGATTGGGGCTGCGACGGCGCGAGCCGCGGCCTCCAAATACCGGCTGGTCTTGGCCGCTCGGCGACTCGAGCCGTTGGATGAGCTGGTGGAGGAGCTCGGTGGTGAGGAACGGGCGCTCGCCGTGCGCTGCGACGTCACCGAGTGGGATCAGGTCGAGGCGATGGCCGCCGCCGCCCTTGAGGGCTTCGGCCGCATCGACGTGGTTTTCGCCAACGCCGGCTTCGGCGCCTCGCGCGGCTTCCTCGAGGAGTCGCCCGAGCACTGGCGCTCGATGGTCTTGACCAATGTCTACGGCGTCGGCCTGACCATCCGCGCCACCCTCCCCCATCTGCTGGAGCGCGGCGATGGCCATTTTGTGATCACCAGCTCAGTGGCCGGGCGACGGGCGCTCCCCGGCTCGCTCTACTCGGCGACCAAGTGGGCGGCGACCGCGATCGGCGAGGCACTGCGCGCGGAACTTCGCCAGATGCACGAGAACCGCGACATCAAGGTCACCCTGATCGAGCCTGGAATGACCGACACGCCCTTCTTCGACAACCGTCCCGGCGAGTGGGCGCTACAAGACGACGACATCGCCAAAGCAGTCCTCTATGCGCTCGAACAGCGTCCCGGCGTCGACGTCAACGAGATCCTGATCCGCCCGACCAGCCAGCCGACCTAGCGTTTCCCGCGCTTCTTGTGGTGCTTCCCCCGATGCTTCTTGCAGGGGGTGCGCAGCTTCGGCTTCTGGTTCGCCTTCTTGCCGTTTTGGCCGGTGAAGCGGGCGATGACCTTGTACTTCTTCGCGCAGAGGTTGCTCGAGTTGACCAGCAGGCCGCGCTTCTTGCCGCCGCGGACGGTGAGGACGAACTTGGAGACCGGCACGTCGGGCACCGTGTCGAAGGTGGTGCGCAGACGGCCCTTGATGCTGTCGATGCGCCCGTCGAGGACGACATCGACCTGGCCGTTGAGGGAAGCCACCATGTCCGGCAGTTCGTGATTGGACGAGCGCAGGAACACCGGGCCTTTCAGCGGCCCGTCGAGCAGCGGAGTGGTCGCTTCGGCGAACCCGTAGATCGAGTCCCGCGGGCAGTCATGCGCCGAGAACTGCACGCGAGTGCAGACGTTGGCCAGGCTGGCCTGTTCGAGGATCAGCGGCTTGGGCAGCTTCACAGCCGCCCGGCCGATGTTGGCGTCGCCGTCGCGGGCGACGAGGACCGCCCTCAGCTTCGGGCTCTTGGCCCGGCGCGTCCCGCCGAAGACCCGCATGAAGAGCTTCGGCTTGAAGTCCAGGCTCTCGCAGCCGTTCACCTTGAACGGCGAGGAGACCGGGAAGGAGCTGAAAGCCGCCGGGTCGAGCGGGTTCGCGCCACCACCACGCAGCGCTCCACTTGCCGCGAAGGCCGAGCAGTTCGTCGGGTTGAGAGCGAACTTCGGACGATCGAGCTTGACCGCGACGGAGCGAATGTCGAGCAGCGCCCCACCGAAGACATGGGGAATCGGATCGGAGACGGCATGAACCTGAGCCGTTTCGGGATCGACGAACAGCGCCACCCGCACCACAACCGCTCCGAGATCGAACGGCCCGGCCGTGGCGGGGGTGATCACTGCCAGGGAAAGGGGGGCCCCGTGATAGGGACCCGTGAGAAAGACCTTGCCCGTCGTCTGGAAGGGTTTTGACCCGGTGCCGGCGCTGACCGCTGCGCTGCCGATCAGGCTCCTGTCCGGGCAGCTCGAGTTCGCCGCCTCGGCGGCTCCACTGTTGGCGGCGGCGGCCGCGAGGGCCGACGGCGGGCAGTAGCGGACGCCGGCGAGCTTGGCGGTCAGCCCGGGGGGAAGCGTGACGTCGACGCCCTTCAGCTCCTGATTGCCGTCGTTGCGGGCGATGTTCGTCGCGAACTGTGTGAAGGCTCCGCCCTTCGGGTTGCTGTCATGTGTGCCGAAGCTGGGGGCGAATGGCCTTTCGGCCAAGGTCTTGGCGCAGGGACCGCCACCGGGAGCCGTGCTCAGCGTGAAGCCTTTGTCCGCCGGCCCGTGATCGGGCGTTCCGGACCACGCCGTCATCGCATGGCTGGTTTTGTTCGGCCCGCATGTCGGTGGAGTGGTGAGCGTCCCTTTTGCGCTGTCGAGCGTGACGCGGACCGAGTCGAAGGGCAGCTGCGGCGCTTCGTGCACACGGGCGGTCAGCTGGCCTGTCTGAGCATTGGCGCTGACGTTGCCGACCAGGCGGATCGAGAGGCCGCGGCTTGCTGACTCGGCGTCGATGAAGATCCGGTACTCGTTGCCTGATTCGGGATCGCGGCTCTGCTGGGTGGCAACGAAGACGTCGCCGGTCAAGGTCCCGTTTGGCAGCGGTGGCGTGTCGATCGCCACCGTTCCGATTTTCGAGCCGGGCGGACAGGCGACCGGGTTGCGGGTCCCCTTGCCGAACTGGGCGTCACTGCAAGCCTGGAGCCCTGGCGCAGCCGAGGGGTTGACGCCCATGCCGGGCGGCAAGGAGACGTCTGCCGTCCTCACGTTCGACTGATAGATCGGCGCAGATGGGTCAAAGGGAACTTTGACCTCAACCGTCCCGCCCGTCGGCGAATCGGTCTGAGTCGTGCTTGGCGAGCCGGAGGTCGACGGTTCGAAGGGCACTTTGTCGCAACCGGTGGGCATCACCCGGGGACCAGCTTTGCTGTGCGGCAGCGGCGATTCGACGAACTCCGAGCCGGCGAGAAACGCAGGCGGGGGTGGCTTCGGTTCTTTGACGTCGTATTCGTCTTCTGGCGCCGGTTCCTCGACCGAGTCGGCGTGGAGGAGCGTGTTGTAGATCGTCGCGAAAGCCGGTTCGTTGGGGTTGAAGCAGGTGCTGGGGGTGGTTATGAATGCGCCGCCGGTTTCGCCCGGGAGCCCGTGGCCCCCGATCGTTCCGTCGAAGACGAGTCGATTCCTGAGAATTTTCACGCCCGGCGGCGGCGGGGGGACATGGATGGTGAAGTACTCGTGGTAATCGCCATCCCATTTGACCCCTGCGTTGAGGAAGACTTCGCCGATTTCGAGGATGCCCGCGAGGGTGAGGTTGAAGCCGAACCGCGCCGGTTCGCCCGGCCGCGGCGCAATGTTGTAAACCGGGAACTGGAGCGGGCCCACGACCCCGACGAGCGGGACGAACGCGGTGACGACGCTGTAGCCGACTTTGGAGCCCGGAGCCGTCGCTTCGCAACCTGCGACGGGGAAATGGCCTCCTTCGAGGGTGCACTTCGGAGTGGCCTCGGGGTTGACGCTGAGCCCCTGGGGGAGGTCGACGAGAACCGTCTTCAGTTCTCCGGCTGGTTCGTTGGAGCCGTTGTGCTTGACGATGATCTGGGTGAAGCCAACCGGCGGATGGCCGGCTGCCTGGGTGAAGAACTGATCGGGCGTTTCGACGCTGCATTCCGGCGTGTCTTTCGTGCACGTACCGGCTTGCCAGCCCGCTTCAACGGTTTCCGGCTTGTCTTCGATGATGTCGACGGCGCCCGCCGGGGCGGCCGCCCCCAGCGCGATCAGAATCGCCGAAACCATTGCCGCAAGCCAAATCCGCGTGCCCTGCCCCATCGATCTCTCCCTTCCCATAACCATCTATCTGCCTAGGTTACCCAATTTTCAGGTTTTAGATCATCAAATTTTGGTATCAATGATCCTAGAAGTTGGTACACCCAATTGAAATAGACGGAGGAATCCCATGAATTGGCAGCTCCTAGCTCGGGCAAATACCCACCCGCTGCGGATCTCAATCCTCGAGGTGCTGGCACTCGACGGCGGCCGGACCCTTTCCCCCAGCGACCTCAGCTATGAGCTGCGGACCCCACTGAGCAATGTCAACTACCACGTCACCGAGCTGCACCGGACCGGTCTCATCGAGCTGGTCGGAGAGCGCCCCGTGCGCGGCGCCACAGAGCACTTTTATCGTGAAGTCAAGGAGAAGAAGCCCAGCAGGAGCCAGCGGGCGCGCAACGATCACGGGCGCAAGAGGGCGCCGCGAGTCCGCAGCAGAGCTGCCCTTGCCAGCTAGACGACGACCAAAGCGGACGACGGGTCTCGAACCCGCGACCTCGAGCTTGGGAAGCTCGCGCTCTACCAACTGAGCTACGTCCGCGTCAGGCGCTGATTCTAGGGCCGTCGCCCGGTTGCCGGGGGCGGGCGCTGTCTAGAGTCCGCGCCGTGAGCGCGCGATCGTTTCTGGCCTTCCTCGCTGTGCTGGCAGTCGTCGGTCTGCTCGCCTACGGCCTGCTCAGCAAGGGCGCGACGACGCTGGCCGTCGGCGACCCGGTTCCCGACCGGGTCCTGCCGGCCCTTCCCGGGCCCGGTCACGGCTCGATCGCCCAGCACCGCGGCGAATGGGTGCTGGTCAACCTCTGGGCCTCCTGGTGCATTCCCTGCCGCCAGGAGGCGCCGACGCTGGAGCGCTTCTACCGCCGCCAGCGAGCCGACGACACGACGGTCGTCGGCATCAACGTGCAGGACAACGGCGACGACGCCATTGCCTTCCTGCGCGAGCATCCGACCACCTATGCGCAGCTGCGCTCGGTCGGTGACGAGCGCAGCTCGGCCTTTGGCTCAACCGGCGTGCCGGAGAACTTTCTCGTCGATCCGCGGGGGCGGCTGGCGCTGATCTGGCGAGGGCCGGTCGACGATCGCTTCCTGCGCGACCGGGTCGAACCGCTGATCGAGGGCTCGCCGTGAGGCGAACGGCGGCGCTGGCAATCCTCGCCCTGGCCCTGCTGGCGCTTGCGCCTCCGGCGATCGCCTCGCCGGCCCGGCAGACGACGGCGCACGACATCGAAGACGAAGTGATGTGCCCGATCTGCGGCACCCTGCTCGAGCTGGCCGACTCGCCGCAGGCCAAACGGGAGAAGGTCTACGTCGCCAAGCTGGTCGACGCCGGCAAGACGAAGGCCGAGATCAAGGACGCCCTGGTCGCCCAGTACGGCCCGTCGGTGCTCGCCCTGCCGGAGGGCTCCGGCTTCAATCTCTCGGCCTATCTCGTGCCGATCGTCGCAACCGTCGTCGCGGCGATCATCCTCGCCTTCAGCGTCAGCCGCTGGCGCCGTGACGGCCGGGACTCGCCGGATGACGAGGACGCCGGGCGGGGCCCGCAGGGCGAGGACGCGAAGCGCCTCGAGGCGGACCTCGGCCGTTACGACCTCTGAGGGCCCTCGCCTGAGAGCACCAGCCCGTCGACCGAGATCGGCAGGCGCTTCGGAATCTCGCGCTTTTCGCCGCAGACGATCGTCGTGTCGACCTGATCGGCGAGAGCCCTCAGCGGACCCGTGCTTGGGCCTGCGGCGGGACCGCTGACAACGAGGAGGTCATAGGCGCGGCGCAGCTTGCCGGTCGCGTCGAGGCAACGGTCGGAATCGAGCAGCGCCGCCGGCTCGGCCTCGGCTTCCCCGGCGACGATGCAGGCGAGCGGCTCGGTGGCACGGCCAGAGGCCGGGCCGGCAAGGACCAACGGTTGCAGGATTCGTGCGGCGTCGACCTCCCCGAGCAGGTACTCGCGAAGGCCGGGACTCGCCGCGAGGCCAACTAAATCGGCCAGCGCCGGGGAGGCGAGGTCGCACTCCAACAAGGCGACGCGGCGGCCCTGCGCGGTCGCCGCCGCGGCAAGGCCGAGCGCCACTCCCAAGCGCGCCGGGCCTGTGGTGAGCACCGCTCGGAACTCCGCCAAGGCCAGGGCCAGCTCCGAGTAGGCATCGAGCTCGGCGCGGCGGAGGGCGCCGAGCCGCGTGGCGGGCCCCCTCGGCGCCGGCACCCTGGCCAACACCCGATGCTTGGCCCGGCGGCGCAGCATCACATCCGCTCGGGCGCCGAAATACCAAGCAGGCCCAGGGCGCCGGCAATCGTGCGCTTGGTGAGCAGGGCAAGTGCCAGCCGCGAGCGCTCGACCCCGTCGCCCTCGGCGCCGAGGACCTGGCAGTCGCGGTAGAAGCCGTGAAAATCGGCGGCGACCGCGGTCGAATAGGTGCAGATCCGATGCGGCGCTCGGCGCTCGGCGGCCTCGCACACCTCGCCGGGGAATTCGAGCAGGCGCTTGATCAGCTCTCGCTCGGTCGGCTCGAGCGCGGTGTCCGGCGTCTCGACACCGGCCGCGACGGCGACCTGACCGGACTCGGCGCCCGCCTTGCGGAGAATGCTGGCAATGCGGGCATGGGCGTACTGGACGTAATAGACGGGGTTGTCGTTGGACTGGCGCCGAGCCAGCTCGAGGTCGAGATCGACGGTCGTGTCGTGGCTGCGCCAGAGCATGAACCAGCGTGTCGCGTCGACGCCGATGTCGTCGAGCAGTTCGTCGAGGGCGACGAAGTCGCCGCTGCGCTTCGACATCTGCGCCCGCTCGCCGCTTTCGACGATGTGAACGAGGCGCATGATCAGCGCCTCGAAGCGCTCCGGGTCCGCCCCGAGGCCGGCGATCGCTGCCTGCAAGCGGGCGACGTAGCCGTGATGGTCGGCGCCGAGGATGTCGATCAGCCGCTCGAAGCCGCGCTCGAGCTTGTCCCAGTGGTAAGCGACGTCCGCGGCAAGGTAGGTCGGTTCGCCGTTGGCCCGGATCAGCACCCGGTCCTTGTCGTCGCCAAAAGTCGTGGTGCGCAGCCAGAGCGCCTCGTCGCTGCGATAGGTGTGCCCCTGCTGATCGAGCTGGGCGAGCGCGGCGTCGACCTCGCCGCGGCTGTAGAGGTCACGCTCGGAGAACCAGTTGTCGAAGCGCACGCCAAAGCGATCGAGCGTTCCCCGCACACTCTCGAGTATCAGCTCGATTCCGCGACTGCCAACCGCCTCGAGGTCGGCGGGGTCGATCTGCTCAGCCGCGATCCGCTCACCCAGCTCGGCGATGTAAGCGCCTTCGTAACCGTCCTCGGGAATCTCCCTGCCGAGCATGCGGGCAACGATCGAGGCGGCAAAGCGACCAATCTGGCCGCCGGCGTCGTTTACGTAGAACTCGCGCTGAACCTCGTGCCCGACCGCCTCGAGCAGGCGCACCAAAGAATCGCCGTAAGCGGCGTGACGACCGCCGCCGACGTGCAGGGGCCCAGTCGGGTTGGCGGAGACGAACTCAACCAGGATCCGCTCCGGTGAATCGACTGGGACCGGCCCGAGCGTCTCCCCCGCCGCGGCGAGGCTCGCCATCGCACGCCGGTACCAGGGATCGGCCAGGAAGAGGTTGACGAAGCCCGGCCCGGCGACCTCGATCCGATCAACGGTGTCGGGCCCAAGCTGCTCGGTGAGCTCGGCGGAGAGCCGGGCGGCGACGTCGCGCGGGTTTTCGCCCAGCGGCGCGGCAAGCAGCATCGCCGCGTTGGAGCTGTAGTCGCCGAGCTCGGCCTTGGGCGGGCGCTCCAGCGTCGGCTCCGGGCCGGTCGGCTCGCCGTCGCGCAGGGCAAGCGCCGCTCGGCTCACCGCGGAGCGAAGCTCGGCGATCGGGTCAGTTGCAACCGTCATCGCGCTCATCGTATGGAGGGGCGAACGCAAAGTGCCCCCTGAGTACGCTGGCCGGCGTGCGCGTCGCCGCAATCACCGATATCCACTCCAACCTGCCCGCCCTCGAAGCGGTCCTGGAGGCGATCGAGGCATCCGAGGTCGAGGAGATCTGGTGCCTCGGCGATGTGCTCGGCTACGGCGTCGAGCCCGACGCCTGCGCCGACCTGGTTCAAGAGCGATGCGAGGTGTGCCTGGTCGGCAATCACGACCTCGCCGTGCTCGGCGGCCTTGACATCTCCTCCTTCTCTGAGGCGGCCGCGGTGGCGGTCGAGTGGACCCGCGACAACGTCGCTGACAGAACGCTCGAATTCCTGCGTGACCTGGCCCCGGACGGCGAGCGCTCCGGCATCGGGCTCTTCCACGCCTCTCCGCGTGACCCGGTCTGGGAGTACGTGCTCTCCGGCGAACAGGCCGACGCCGGCATGGACGCCAACGCACAGCGGATCGGCCTGATCGGCCACTCTCACGTCGCCCTCTTCTTCACCAGGCCGGCAGCCGACGAAGACGGCGAGACCCGCGGCGCCCAGGCCAGCGACGGCGCCCTGCTCGACCTCGGCAAGGGAAGCTGGCTGGTCAATCCCGGCAGCGTCGGCCAGCCTCGCGACGGCGACCCGCGCGCCGCCTGGCTCGAGCTCGACACCGAAGCGCAGAGCGCCTGCTTCCATCGCGTCAGCTACGAGATCGAGCGCGCCGCGGCGCCGATCGCCGCCGCAGGCCTGCCAAGCCGCCTCGCCGACCGGCTCTACACCGGCCAGTGACGCTCAAATGCAGGCAAAATCCGCGCCAGAGGTCGTTCTCTAGACTCGCAACCGTGCGTCCGCCCGCCCTCATCCTCGTCCTCGTTCTCGGTGTCGCGGCCGCGTTCACGTTTGCCTCCTGCGGCGAAGGCGAAGATGCGAAGCTGCTGCCCGGCGCCACTGCCGAAGAAATCTCGGAAAACCTCGACAGCGTCAAGCAATTCGTCGGCGAAGGCGAATGCGTCGGGGCCGAAAACGCCGCGCAGGAAGTCAGCGCCCAGGTGGAAGATCTCAACGGGGTCGACGCAAAGCTGAAGCAGGCGCTGCAGCGGGGCGCTGAAAAGCTGGACGAAGTGGTCGTCAGCTGTGAAGAAACGGAAACCGAAACTGTCGCGCCGGCCGACGAAGAACCGAGTGAGGAAGAAGACGAACTGCCGCCAGGGCTCGAAAAGAAGGCGGAAAAGGAGCGCGAAAAAGAAGAAAAGGCGCTGGAAAAGGAAGAGGAGAAGCAGGAAAAGAAAGAGGAAAAAGAAGCCTCGGTACCGCCCCCGGCCCCAACGGAAACGACGCCAGCCGAGCCGCCACCGAGTGAAGGCGGCGGGACCGGCGCGCCAGGCGGGGTCGGCCCGGCCGCGCCCGTGGAAGAAGGGCAATAGTGGCGAGCGGAATCCTCTCGGGTCGCTATGAGATCGGCGACCGGCTCGGCTCCGGCGGCATGTCGAGCGTCCACCAGGCGACCGACCTGATCCTCGAGCGCACGGTCGCGGTCAAGATCCTCGCCGAGCACCTCTCCGACGACGAGCGCTTCGTCGCCCGCTTTCGCCGCGAGGCACTTGCGGTCGCCAAGCTGATCCATCCCAACATCGTCCAGGTCTACGACACCGGCATCGACGACGGGCGCCACTACATCGTCATGGAGTACGTGGAGGGCCGCTCGGGCGCGCAGATCCTGCAGCGACAGGGGCCGCTGGACGGCGAGACGACGGCGGAGATCGGCGCCCAGGCATGCGCCGGCCTCGACTACGCGCACCGGCGCGGGATCATCCACCGCGACGTCAAGCCGGGCAACCTGATGGTCTTCGGCGGCCCCGTGGGTGGCGGCGAGATGACCGTGAAGCTGACCGATTTCGGCATTGCCCGGGCGGTTGAACAGACCCGCATCACCCAGGTCGGCTCGGTGGTCGGCACCGCCGCCTACCTCTCCCCTGAGCAGGTGCGCGGCGAGGAGGCAACGCCGGCGACTGACGTCTACGCCCTCGGCGTCGTCCTCTACCAATTCCTCACCGGTCGCCTGCCCTACGAGGGCTCGAGCCTGGCCGAGCTGGCTGTGCGCCAACAAAACGAGCGTCCGTTGCCACCCAGCACCTATAACGATGAAGTGCCGGAGGCGCTCGGCGCGGCGGTGCTGCGAGCGCTCGAGGGCGATCCCAACCGCCGCTACGCCAGCGCCAGCGAGCTGGCCGGCGGCCTTCAACTCGGCCTGCAGGGCGAGGACGTGACCCTGCCCTTCGACGACGACAACACGCCAACCCAGATGCTCGGCGGCGAGACCGCGACCCGCCGCCTCGACCGGACTGCCCAGACCGAGTACCGGCCGGCGCCCTCGCAGACCAGACGGCCAGCGGCCCGAGCTCCGCAGCCGCCGCCGACGGCCCCGCCCCCAGTCCAAGCTCAGCAAAGGCGCGGTGCATTCTCCCGCTTCGCCCGCTTCGTCATGGCCCTCGTCGCCCTGGTCCTGATCGCCGCCGCCGTAGCAGCGACGGTGATCTACACGACTGACAAAGCGAGCGGCGTCAAAGTCAGGGAAGTCGCCGGGAACACCGTTGACAAGGTCGTCGAAGAATTTGACGACCTGCTCAAAAGCAACACCGAATAGCGGTGGTGGCGCGGCGGGTCCTGTCACCGATCTGGTTCCACCATCCCTGCGGTGCAGTAGCTCCTCAGGATGGTCCCCCAGATCGGCGCCACCCCCGCGAGAAGTCGCTCGGTTGAGCGTTAAGGGCGAAGCCAGGGTGGTGAGCCGGCCAGGACTTTTGCGGCGTAGTCGCTGAAGGTGCGAGCCTCGATGGCCGCCCGGGCGCCGCTCATCAGCTCCTTCAGATAGGTGAGGTTGTGGAGGCAGAGGAGGCGGACCGCGGTCAGCTCCTCGGCGCGGGAGAGGTAGCTGAGGTAGTCGCGGTCGTGGTGCTGGCAGGCGGGGCAGGGACAGCCCTCGGCGATCGGGTTGCGGTCGCCTTCGTGGCCGGACTTGCGCAGGTCGAGGCGGAAACGATTGTCCGGGTTGGGGACGAGGGCGACGCCGTGGCGGGCGAGGCGAGTGGGGACCGCGCAGTCGAAGACGTCGAGGCCGATGGCGATGCCGGCGAGCAGATCGTCGACCTCGCCGATGCCGAGCAGGTGCTTGGGCGCAGTCTCGGGCAGCATCGGCGCCGTCATCGCGAGAACCTCGCGCATCTCCGCCTTGTCGCGCCCCAGGGTGCCACCGATCGCCAAGCCGTCGACGCCGGCCGTCGAGATGTATTCAGCCGATTCGCGCCGCAGGTCCTCGTAGACGCCGCCCTGGACGATCCCGAAGACCGCCTGGCGCTCCGGGCCGCTTTCTCCATGCCAGGCAAGACAGCGATCCAGCCAGCGGTGCGTCCGCTCGGTCGAGCGCGCCGTGTAATCGCGATCCGCGTGGAAAGGCGTGCACTCGTCGAAGACCAGCGCGATGTCTGAGCCGAGCGCCGCCTGCACCTGCATCGAGACCTCCGGCGAGATGAAGAGCTCAGCGCCGTCCCGGTAGGAGCGGAAGCTGACGCCCTCCTCCTCGATCAGGACCACCGACTCATGGCCTCCCCCCTGCCGGCCGCTGCCCTTGACCTCGTTGGCGACGCCTCCGTGGGCGAGCGAGAAGACCTGGAAGCCGCCGGAGTCGGTGATCAACGCCCCCTCCCAGCCCATGAACCCATGCAGCCCATCCGCCTTGGCGATCCGTTCCGTGCCCGGCGAGACGAAGAGGTGGTAGGTGTTGCCCAGGACCATCTCGTAGCCGAGGGCGGCCACCTCGTTCGATTCGAGGCCGCGCACGGTGCCTTTGGTCGCGAGCGGGATGAAAGCCGGCGTCTCGACCGCGCCATGAGCGGTATGGAGGACGCCCGCGCGGGCCGAGCCATCGCGGGCGTCGATCTCAAACCTGAGGCGCTTCGGCTCGTCTCTCACCGGCCGAAGCGTATGCGGGCGCTGGGACTACTCGCCGTTCCCGCCGGCATCGAGCTCAGGGCCTCCGCCGGCGCGAACCTCGATCCGAGTCGGCTTGCGCTCCTCCGGCTTTGGGATCCGCACCTCGAGCACCCCGCGCTCGAAGTTAGCGCTGACATTGTCTGCGTCGATTCCGCGCGGAAGGTCCAGCGAGCGGGAGAAGTGCCCCGAGGCGCGCTCGACCCGGTGGAACCCCTCGCCCTTTTCCTCGTGCTCGGCCCTGCGCTCGCCGGCGACGGTGAGGGTGTTGTCCTTCACCTCGATCTCGATGTCCTCCCGATCGAGGCCCGGCAGATCGGCCCTCAGGACGAGCTCCTCGTCGGTCTCGACCAGGTCCATCGCGGGGACCCAGCGGCGTCCGTAGCCGTTGCCGTTTGCCGCCTCCCGCCGGCCAAAGAAGCTGTCGAAGAGCCGGTTCATATCGGACTGGAAGGTGTCCAACTCGCGGCCCGGATCCCATCTGACCAGTGCCATCTTGCTCACCTCCTGCATCCCCCGCCTCCTTAGCGAGGATCGTCTCGATTGCATGTCAAGAAATTATGCGATCTAAGTCGCTCGTTGTCAACCTTTATCAGTGACGAGCGATGCCCCCGTCATGGCTCTGGGCTGCGGAATTCCCAGCAGATCGAGGGCCGTGGGCGCAACATCGGCAAGGATCCCGTGGTCGCGAAGGGCAAGCCCGTCAGCGGTGACGATGAGCGGCACCGGGTTGAGCGAATGAGCCGTGTTCGGAGAGCCATCTGACTCGAGCATGTGGTCGCAATTGCCGTGATCGGCGGTGACGATGCAGGCGCCGCCGCCCGCAGTAACTGCCTCGACCACATCACCCAGGCAACTGTCGACCTCCTCCACCGCGGCCACCGCGGCCGGGATCACGCCAGTGTGGCCAACCATGTCGGGGTTGGCGAAGTTGATGATGCCGAAGCGGTAGTGCCCAGCTCGCCAGTGACTGGCGAAAGCATCGGCGGCGGCGCGGGCGCTCATCTCCGGCTTGTGATCGTAGGTCGGCACGTCGCGGGGGGAGTCGACCAGATAGCGCTCCTCGCCCTCCCACTCCTGCTCGCGACCGCCGTTGAAGAAATAGGTGACGTGGGCGTACTTCTCGGTCTCGGCGACATGCAGCTGGCGGCCGCCCGCCTCGGAGATCATCTCCGCCAGCGTCGTCTGCGGCCGCGCCTCGGGAAAGGCGACCGGGTAGGGCCAGCCCTTGCGGTAGACGGTCATCGTGGTCAGCTCGAGCGGCGGACCGCCGGCGCGCGAGAACTCATCGAAGCCGGGCTCGGCCAGGGCGCTGGTCATCTCTCGCGCCCGGTCGGGACGGAAGTTGACGAAGATCCCGACGTCGCCCGCGGCGACGCCGTCGTAATCGCCGATCACGGTCGGCTTGACGAACTCGTCGGTCTCGCCACGCTCGTAGGAGAGCTCAATCGCCTCCTCGCCGCTGGCGGCGCGCAGTCCTGCCCCGTGGACAATCGCGTCGTAGGCCAGCTTGATCCGCTCCCAGCGCGTGTCTCGATCCATCGCGTAGTAGCGGCCACTGACCGTGCCGACGCGGCCGGCCTGGCGCAGCCAGCGCTCGAGCTCGTGCAGGTACCCCTTGCCGCCATGCGGCAGTGTGTCGCGGCCGTCGGTGAAGGCGTGGAAGACGAGGTCAGGGACGCCCTCCTGCGAGGCCAGCTCGATCGTCGCCTCGATGTGCTCCCAGCCGGAGTGCACGCCACCGTCGGAGACGAGGCCGAGCAGGTGCAGGCGCCCGCGAGGGCTGTTGCGGGCGCGCTCGCAGGCGGCGAGCAGCGCCTCGTTCTCGAAGAAGCTGCCGTCGGCGACGGCGTCGTCGATCCGCGCCAGGTCCTGCTTGACGATCGCGCCGGCGCCGAGGTTGAGGTGGCCGACCTCGGAGTTGCCCATCTGCCCCTCGGGGAGGCCGACGTCGGGGCCCTGGGCGGAGAGCTGGGTGTGTGGGTAGCGCTTCCAGAGACTGTCGAAGACCGGCGTCCTGGCCAGCGAGATCGCGTTGCCAGGGCCCGGCTCGGCCAGTCCCCAGCCGTCGAGGATGACCAACGCCAGCGAGGGGACCAGTGTCACCCGGCGGCCTCGACGATCGCGGCGAATTCGGCCGGGTCGAGGCTTGCGCCGCCGACCAGGGCTCCGTCGATCTCCGGCCGTCCGAGCAGCTCGGCGGCGTTTGCGGGCTTCACCGAGCCGCCGTAGAGGATCCGCAGCTCGTCGGCCGCTGCGCCGCTCCGGCGGACGACGTCGCGGATGAAGGCGAT
>DASWQV010000109.1:0-1897 GCA_036403515.1 Solirubrobacterales bacterium | reverse complement strand
CGCGTTGATCGTGACGTTCACCTCTCACGAGCACTGAGATCAACACGCTTGATCTCTGCCCTGCTCCTTGCGGCCGCCTCAGCCGCTTCGGCCCACACTTGCCCAGTGTTTACGCTTGCGGGATTCAAGATATAGGCAAGGTGGCGTGGTTCCCGTCCAAGAACTTCGGTCAAGATAGCAATCCGTTTGCCAGACAAGGGTGCCGTAGCGGGTCGTGTTGGAATGCGTGATGCAGCTCCGAGCGTCACGAAGTTATCGGGTCAGGCCGCGAGCGCAACGGGTTGATCGTTGAGGGGCGTCTCGAGGGATTGCCAGCCGTCGACCTTCCGCATCTGGATCTGGCACGAGGCAAGCAGCGCCCAGAACAGCATGGCAGCGGTCTCTGCCGAGGGCAGGACGGTTTGGGTCTTGACCCTTCGCTTGAACTCCTCGTGCAGACGTTCGATAGCGTTGGTGGTCCTCGCGCTCTTCCATTGGCTCGGCGGCAGGCGCGTAAAGGCGAACAGCTTGTCGCCAGCCTCCTCCAGGCTGTCGGCGACGGCCCGGTGCCGCAGCCGCCATTTGCGCAGGAAGGCCTTCCGGCGCTCCTCGATGTCCTCAGCCGTCGCGGCGTAGATCATGTCGGTGTAGTCGGCCGAGATCTCGTCGTGGAGCCGTTGGGGCGCATGGGCCAGGACGTTTCTGTGCTTGTGAACCGTGCACCGTTGCGTCGGCACCCCATCCCACACGGCGGCGAGCGCCCTCTCAAGCCCCGGTGCGCCGTCCACAATGAGGAACTGCGGCCTGCGAAGGCCCCGGCCGATGAGGTCGTCGAGAACGGCACGCCAGGCCTCGGTCGTTTCCCCGCCCATGTTCTTGACCGCGAGCAGCACCTTCTGGCCGTCCTCGCGCACCCCAATGACCACGAGGAGCGAGATCGAGGTCGCCTTGCGGTCGAGCCGCACACGGACCACCGTCCCATCGAGGATGAGCCGGACGATCGGCTCCTCCTGCAGCGAGCGGGCGTTCCAAGCTTCCCAGTCCGTCTTCACCTTCCGCCACACTCGGCTGACCACGTCCTTTCCGACCCCCTCGGCGAACACGGCCGCGAGCGCCCGGCGCACCCGCCGCGTGTTGGTGCCGGCCAGATACGTCGAGGCGATCAGCGCATCAGCCGCAAGCGTTCGGCGCTGGTAGGCTCGCAACGCCGCGCTCTTCCACTCGCTCCTCACGCCGTTTGCGCCAACGAGATGGGCGCGCGGCACCACGATGTCGGTCGACCCGAACGTGCCGGTCAGCCGCCGCATGCGGCGGCCATGCCGGTAGCCCACAACCCCCACCGCAGCTTCCTTGCCATCTTGCCGCCGGCCGTAGCGCGGGCGCGATAGAGCCGTGGTGAGCTCCTCCTCGATCATCGTCTCGATGAAGCCGCGCACCTTTGCGCGTAGGCCGTCCTCAATCGGATCGAACCAGCTGTCGAAAAGCAGGCCCTCGGCCTCACCAGCTCGAGCCGACGTGATATTGCTGATCATGGCGTGGTCTCCACCGGCGCTCCAACGCCGGAATCAGGGTTGCGAACCCCGGAGACTACGCCACCCAATTCCAACCACCTCCGCGACGGCACCGAGGCGGCGAAGGCTCTAGCTCAAATCCGAAGGATGCCGCCGGTTCGCGACATCCATCGCCCCGAAGGCCAACGGGGCGGATCAGAAGGAGATTCCGGGGGGCAGGTTGGCGACGTCACCGGCCTCGACGACGTAGATGACCGCCGTGTCGTTCGTCACCCGGATCTGGAGGCGCGCAGTGAAGACCGACCAGCGGCTGATGACCAGCCGCTTCACGGTGCTGCCGTCGAGGCGTTGGCGTTGCCGATCGGCCCCGAACCACCAACCCGAGTAGCGGATCTTCACTTCTGCGC
>DASWQV010000108.1:0-6406 GCA_036403515.1 Solirubrobacterales bacterium | reverse complement strand
CCGAGTCCCACCCCTGGCTCCCCCCCACCATTGCCGTTGTGATCGGCGACAGCTTTGGCCGCGCCTGGCGGCTCGGCCAAGCCGAGGTCGCGATCGGCTGCGCCGGCCTGATCCCCCTCGACGACTGGCGTGGCCGCATGGACGCCAGCGGCCGTGAGCTGGAAGCTACCCAGATCGCGATAGCCGACGAGGCCGCGGCCGCGGCCGACCTGGTGCGAAGCAAGGACAGCCGTGTCCCCGCCGTGGTCGTGCGTGGCCTCGATCGCTTCGTCACCTCCGACGACGGCCCCGGCGCCGCCGCCCTCCGCCGCCAGCCCCATGAAGACCTCTTCCGCTGACCTCGAGTCCCAACCCGAGTTCAGCCGCACCGGCGAGACGATCGCTCGTGCCGACTCAGGGCAAGCGGGATTGAGACTCGGGCGTCTCGCCGGGTTCCGCGGTCACGGTGCCGGGGTTGGAAGCTTCCTCTTCGGGATCCCCTTCGGCCGAAGGCCGGATGTCGACCTCCACACAGTTGCCTTCCGAGACGAGCGTCGCAACCAGCTCGCGAACATCGTTGATGTCGCCGCGAAGCTGCACTTCAGCTTCGCTTCCATCTGAGCCGAGACGCTGAATGAGAATGTCGGCTTCAGGCTGACCTTCTTCGCCGCCTTCGGCTTCCTCCTCGCCGCCTTCAGCTTCTGGGCCTTCCTGGGCGTCGGCATCTTCGCCTTCGTCGAAGCTGACGGTGATGCGGTACGCGTCTCCTTCGCAGCCGGGCCCGGGCTGGCCGCTCCCGACGCCGGAGGAAACTGGTCCGCCCGAAGTCCCCTGGCCGCCGCCCGGAACGGTGGCCACGACCGGCTGCGCCGCAGGGGATTGGGGCGCTGGCGTGGCGGCGACGGGCTCGGGCGCCGGCACCGGTCCGGCAGCAGGCGGCGAGCTGGTTGGCGCGGCTGGGACGGCCTGCAGCGGTCGGGCGGGTGAGACAGCCAGGGTCGGCCGAGAGGCGCTCTCCCCGGGAGCCGTTACGACTGCCGGCACGGACACTGCCGCCGGCGCGCCGGGAGCGGCGATACCGCCGGTCCCGACAGCGGGTGATCCGCTCGCAACTCGCGGAGAATCCGCTCGGGCAACCACGGTCGAGTCGCCCAGCGCCACGCCAATCTCAGGCGCGACGCTCAGGTCAGGCGCCACAGCGGAGCTCGCCCACGGCCGCAGGCCAGCCAGGGCGACGGCGCCGAGAACGAGCAGCAGGCCGAGCAGTGAGAACACTGCAATCCCCGGAAACCCTCCCCTTGCTTCTGACGAGCGCGAAGCGATGCCCCACCATACCGCTGGCTCAGTAGGTCTCAACTATCTCGTAGAGGGTGGTGCGCTGGGCCGGCTCGCGGCCACCGGCACGAGCGGCCGCGATCAGCTGCTCGGGCTCCAGCCGCACCCCGTGCTGAGAGCCGGCCATGCGGGAGATGTTCTCCTCCATCAGCGTGCCGCCGAGGTCGTTGACGCCCCAGCGCAGCGCCTCGGTGGCCGCGCCAAGCCCCATCTTCACCCAGCTCGCCTGCAAATTCGGAATCGTCTTGCCGAGCGCCAGGCGGAAGGCGGCGGTGTGCTTGAGGTTCTCTGCGTCGGAGATCTCCTCGATGCCGTGGGTGCGGCCGAGCATCGTGTTGAACGGGATGAAGCTGAGCGGGACGAACTCGGTGATGCCACCGGTGCGCTCCTGCAGGGCGCGGATTACCCGCATGTGGCGGGCCAGCTCGCGCGGCTCCTCGATATGGCCGAACATCACGGTCGAGGTCGAGCGCAGCCCGGCCCGATGGGAAGCCTCGATGATCTCGACCCAGCGCTCGGCGGGCAGCTTGTTCGGCGAGATTCGCTGTCGAACCCCATCGTCGAGCACCTCTGCCGCCGTTCCGGGGGTCGACCCCAGCCCGCATTCGATCAGGTACTCAAAGACCTCATCGGGCCCTTTCCCCGAGCGCTCGCACATGTAGTGGACCTCCATCGGCGAGTAGGCATGGAGATGCAGCTGCGGCGCCACGTCCTTGGCCAGCTTCAGCCACTTCCCGTACTCCTCCAAGGTCAGATCCGGATGGATCCCCCCCTGCATGCAGAGCTCCGTCGCCCCAAACGCCACCGCATCGTCAATCCGAGCAGCGAAGTCCTCCTCGGATACCTCATAGGCATCAGGCGAACGCTTGCCCTGCCCAAACCCGCAGAACGCGCAGCCGACCACGCAGATGTTGGTGAAGTTGATGTTGCGGTTGACGACGAACGTAACCCTGTCCCCTGCAAGCTCCCGCCGAAGCTCATCCGCAGCGACCCGCATCTCCTCGATCACCTCGGGCCGCCCCTCGGAGAAGAGCGCCGTCAGCTCATCCTCACTTAGCTCACGCCCCTCGCGACCTTTCTCAATCGCCTGTGGCGCAAGCTCCCCGTCGATCGTCTCGTCGTTCCGCCGCCCGGACCCACTGCGGGGAATGAAGCTCCAGTACTTCAGCTTGATCACATCGAGAACACCCTGCTCCATCCACTCGGGATCCATGTACTGCGGGTAGACACAGAGCCTCTCGGTTAGCGCAAAGCCTTTCGGAGCCAGCTCCTTGCGAACCTCATGCGGACTCGGAAACGCGTGCTCAGGGGAGATGTGGTCCCCGTTCGCCGAGAGCCCGCCCAAGTCAGTAGCTCCAGCCGCAACAAGCTCTCCCCAAGCATCGGAGAGATTCGGCGGCACCTGAATCCCGACATCCGGCATCAACCTCTTGCACTCCTGAATCAGCCGCTTGATGTCACCCACCGACACAGGCATAGCCCAATCGGGAGCGACCGCCGGGGCCCCCTCCGATGGGAATTCGCGACCCACAACACGGCCAGCCCCTTCACCCAGCTCCCGGAGGGGAGCCCCGCCGGAGGGGGCCCCGGCGGTCACGCCGGAGGGGGCCCCGGCGGTCTCCCACCGCTCGCGCGCCGCGTCATCGGCAATGTCAGCCACTTCCTGCCCGTAGTACTTCGGATGCGCAACGAAGTTCTGCAGGATGACCTCCTGAAGGTGGCCATAGCGGTTGTGCACCTCAGCCAGGGCTTCCAAAGAAGCCACCTGCTCCTCCTCGCTCTCACCGATGCCCACGAGAATCCCGCTCGTAAACGGAATCCTCAGCTCACCAGCGGCCTCGATGGTCCCCAGCCGCTGCGCCGGGTGCTTGGTCGGCGAGCCCGCGTGAACCGTCTCCATCAAGCGCTCGGACACAGACTCGAGCATCAATCCTTGAGAAGCGGTGACCTCCCGTAGTCGTGCAAGGTCGGCACGATCAAGGACCCCGATATTCGTATGGGGGAGCATCCCCCTCTCAAGCGCGCGTTCGCATGACCAGACCACGTAAGACGTGAAGTCGTCATGGCCCCAATCCGCCAGCTTGGCGGCAACGACGGGGTTGACCTCAGGCCGCTCACCGGTTAGCACGAGAAGCTCCTTGGCGTTGCGCTTCAGCGCCTTGTCGAGAAGCTTCTCAACCTCCTCTGGCGAGCGAATATGCGCCTGGTGAGTCGCGAATGCGCAGTACTTGCAGTAGCACTGGCAGGTGCGCGAGAGGGAGAGCGTGTAGTTCCGCGAGAAGGTGACTCTTCGCACAGTGCCAAGCTACTGCAACGATCCGCCGGGCCAGCTTGGCCCGGCGGATTACCCAAGCCGAATCAGGGGCTAGCGAGCGCCCTCGGAGTACTTTTCCACCGGAGGCCGGACCGGCTCTGCCGGCTCGGTCGGCGGCAGGCCGCGACCTTCGAGCACGAAGCGGAAGACGACTGCGGCAAGCAACGAGCCGACGATCGGGCCGAGGAGGTAGGGCCAAACGCCGCCCCACTCGTTGCCGACCAGCGCCGGGCCGAACCAGCGGGCCGGGTTGAAGGAACCGCCGGTCAACGGGCCGCCGACCATGACGATGAAGCCCAGGGTCGTGCCGATCGCCAGGGGGGCCCACTCCTTGAAGCTCTTTCGCGAGTAGACCGCGGCGAGGATGACGAGGACGAGGCAGAAGGTGCCGATCGCCTCGACGATCGAGCCACGGAAGTTGCTGCCGAGAATCGGGCTCACGGTCGCGGCGCCGTAGTGAGTGGCACGGCCCTCGTCGAGCAGCAGCCCCTTACATAGGAAGGCGCCGACGATACCACCGATGAGCTGGGCGAGCATGAAGATCAGCGCATCGACGGAGCCGATCCGTTTGATCACCCAGGCCGCGAGCGTTACCGCTGGGTTGAAGTGCCCACCGCTGACCACGCCGAACATGACGATGAGGCCGAAGAGCAGGAAGGCGTGGACGAGACCGATGACGGCGAAATCCGAGCCGAATGTGGCCTGTTCGCCAGTTGAGACAAATAGCACCACAACGCTGGTGATGAAGAACACCAGCAGGAAGGTGCCGATCAGCTCAGCAAGATATGCCGCAACTCCTCGTTCCTGCACTCTCTCTCCTCCTAGTTCCCTGAATTCGACTGGGGCGGCGCCAGTCTACCCATATTGAGCGAATGAAATAGGTTCCCCGCTCTATGAAGTTGGTTGCCGCGCTGCTGGCGGCCGCCCTGTTGCTCACCGGCGCCGCCGGTTGCGGCGGGAGCGGCGCTGAACCGGGCGCGCCTGTCGGCGCGACGCTCGTGCTCGACTTCACGCCGAACGCGGTCCACTCCGGCATCTACGCCGCGAAGCGACAGGGCTACTACGGCGACGCGGGGATCAACCTGACCGTCCGCCAGCCCGGCGAATCGACCGACGCCCCGAAGCTGCTTGCGGCGGGCCGCACCGACTTCGCCATCCTCGACATCCACGACCTCGGCATCGCTCGCGAGCGCGGCCTTGACCTGGTCGGCGTGATGCCCCTCGTGCAGCGCCCACTCGCCGCGGTGATCGCGCGAAGCGGCAGTGGCGTGAAGCGACCGGCCGAGCTCGAAGACCACAGCGTGGGAGTGACCGGTCTGCCTTCCGACGAAGCGGTGGTCGACTCCGAGGTCAGCGCCGACGGCGGCGATCCGGCCAAGGTCAAGCGGGTGACGATCGGCTTCAACGCGATCAGCTCCCTGGCGGCAGGCAAGGTGGATGCGGCGACCGGGTTCTGGAATGCCGAGGGAGTGGCACTGCGGCAACAGGGTGCTCCGATCCGGATCTTCAAAGTCGACGAATACGGCGCCCCTCCTTATCCAGAGCTGATCCTGACCACGACCCGCACGACGCTGGCCCGCAAGCCGGACGTGGTTCGATCGATGGTCGATGCGACCAGGCGTGGCTACGAATTCACGGTTGAGAGCCCGGCGCAGGGACTCGATGATCTGCTCGCCGAAGTGCCCAGCCTTGACCGGGCCGACCAAAAAGCGCAGTTGCAGGCGCTGCTGCCGGATCTCGATCCGCTGCCGTTCGACGCCGCGGTGCTGAAGCAATGGGCCGCGTGGGACCTGAAACACGGCTTGCTTGAACGACCGCTCGACGTTGGGGCGGCGTTCGCTGAACCCTAGGCCGGGTGGGTCGGTGGCGGCCTCGCCTGCGCGCTGGGTTTTTCGCCGCAGCTTCGCTTCTGTCGCAGAGTGTCTGTGCGAAAAACGGACGCCGCGCGCAGGCGAGGCCGCCACCGACCCTTCCAGATACGCTCTGCTTCGTGAGCTTGGCCGATGACTTTCAGCAGGTCCTCGATTCTTTGCCGCCCGATTGGACGGATCTGGAGCTGGACCTGCGGATCGAGGATGAGAGTCGGTACGTCGATACGGCCGTCGCGCTGAGTCAGGTCAATGCCCAGCCCTACTCGCAGGCGGATTGGGACTGGCGCTTGATCGTCGCTCACAGCTTCGGGCACGCCGCTGCGCCGGAGACGGTCAAGGGCGTGCTGTGGAAGCTCGACACCGATGGCACCCGCGGCGAGATGGTCGTTCGGGAGGTTCGCGAGGGACGCTCCGAGATCGTGCAAATGTGGGGCCGTCCGGAGAGCGTTCGCGAAGAGTTCCGCGAACGCCGCTCGCTCTAAGGGTTCAGCCCGATGGCCAAAATCCTCGCCCTCTCCTCCGACCTACTGCTGGGCAGCAAGGTCGAGGCCATACTCAAGGCCGCAGGTCACGACACAACCCTGGCGCCATCGCTGCAGGAGGCGTCGATGGACGACGTCGAGCTGATCGTCGCCGACCTCGAAGCCATCAACCCCGAAGCCCTGGTCGGCCTGGGCGTCCCAATCCTCGGCTACTACTCCCACCTCAACGCCGAGGCCAAGGAAGCCTCCGAAGCAGCCGGAATCGACCTGGCAGTCCCCCGCTCCCGAATGTCCCGCGAGCTCCCAACCCTCGTAAGCAAGCTCCTCGGAGGCTGACAGCTACGAGGTCGAGCGGGACCCCTGCGGCGGGAACTCGCGACCCACACCAACCCCCATCCTCCCACCCACTACCGGAGGGGAGCCCC
>DASWQV010000107.1:0-11190 GCA_036403515.1 Solirubrobacterales bacterium | reverse complement strand
GCTGCGGCAGCAACCCCGCGCGAGGTTGCCGAGAGCTACGTCCGCGATGACGTCCGCCAGGGCCCCGACGGGCGCTATCGCTTTCGTTTCTGTCCCGGCGCCGCAGTCACTGCTTGGAGCGAGATGGCTCTGCCGGCGCCGCCGATCGCCTCAGTGTCGACGCTGATCGTCCGCACCGAGGCGTCGCTGGTCAACTTCGGCGTCGAACAGCGCTACCGCGAAGAGCTGGGGGCGCGGCTGACGGTGACGACGGTGCCTAACGGGCACAACGTCCTCTGGGAGAGCCCGGCAGAGACGATCGCCGCCGTTGCTGGCTTCCTTGAGGTCGGGGTCGAGGCCGCCGCCGGCGCCTCAAGTGAGCCGGTGCCGGGCTACTTCGAGAACTCAGGAGCGTTCCGTTTGCTGGTCTGAGCGTATGGAAATCGGCAAGGGAGCCCGCCGCGGTTCGCCCTTGATCCTGACCGGAATTTGCCTCTCCCCAGACCAATCACTTCAATGCTCCGCGATCCCGAACGAGTGGGAGAGTCGAATGGCAACGGAGGACAAAACAACCGATCCGGAGCACGTCGAGAAGGCCCTGCGGGAGTCACTGAAGACGTCTGAACGCCTGCGGCAGGAAAACGAACGGCTGCGCGCGCGCCAGAGCGAGCCGATCGCGATCGTCGGCATGAGCTGCCGATTCCCAGGTGGAGTGCGGAGCCCGCAGGAGCTCTGGGACCTGGTTGCCGCCGAGGGCGACGCCGTATGTGAGTTCCCGACCGATCGCGGTTGGCCGCTGGAGACGCTCTTTCACCCCGACCCCGAGCACCCGCGCACGGTCTACGCTCACGAGGCCGGCTTCATGCGCGAGCCCCACATGTTCGACGCCCCCTTCTTCTCGATCGGCCCGCGCGAGGCGTTGGCGATGGACCCTCAGCAGCGGGTCTTGCTCGAAACCGCTTGGGAGGCGTTCGAGAGCGCCGGCATCGACCCCGAAGACCTGCGCGGCAGCGCCACCGGCGTCTTCGCCGGGATCACGGCGACCAACTACGGCCTCTACTTCGACACGCCGGAGGAGCTCGAGGGTCACCTCCTGACCGGGACGACGACCAGCGTCGCCTCGGGCCGGATCGCCTACACCTTCGGGTTGGAGGGACCGACGATTTCGATCGATACCGCCTGCTCGTCCTCGCTCGTCGCCCTCCACCTCGCCTGCCAGGCGCTGCGGCAGGGCGAATGCAGCCTCGCGCTCGCTGGTGGGGCGACGATCTATGCGACGCCGGAGCTGTTCATCTCCTTCTCCCGCCAGCGTGGTCTCGCGGAGGACGGGCGCTGCAAGTCGTTTGCGGCTAGCGCCGACGGCGTCGGTTGGGCCGAGGGTGCGGCGCTGCTGGCCCTGGAGCGGCTCTCCGACGCGGAAGCGAGAGGGCATCGGGTCCTGGGCGTGGTCCGCGGCACGGCGGTCAATCAGGATGGTGCCAGCAACGGGCTCAGCGCCCCCAACGGTCCGGCGCAGGAACGGGTGATCCGTGACGCACTCGCGAATGCCGGCTTCGCCCCGGCTGACATCGAAGTGGTCGAGGCACACGGGACGGGGACGGCGCTCGGCGATCCGATAGAGGGCCAAGCGCTGCTTGCCACCTACGGACAGGACCGTCGCGACGGTCCCGTGAAGCTGGGCTCGGTCAAGTCAAACATCGGCCACACTGTCTGCGCGGCCGGGGCCGCCGGGATCATCAAGACGATCCTGGCGATGCGCGAGGGGTCCCTCCCGCGCACGCTGCACCTCGATCAGCCGACCCCTCACGTCGACTGGTCGAAGGGGGACGTGAAGCTGCTCAGCGAGGCAGAGTCATGGCCGCGCGGTGAGAGTCCGCGGCGGGCGGCGGTCTCCTCGTTTGGGATCAGCGGCACCAACTCGCACGCGATCATCGAAGAAGCGCCGGCCGAGCTTGCCTCCGCCGCGCCCGAGCGCGAGCGCGAGGGCGGGACCAGTCCCCTCCCGTTCCTGGTTTCGGCAAAGAGCGAAGAGGCGCTGAAGGCGCAGGCCCAGCGGCTGCACACGCACCTGCAGGCGAACCCGGAGATCGACCAGGCCGACCTCGCCTTCACGCTGGCACGCGGGCGCGCTCAGCTCGAGCACCGGGCCGTGGGCCTTGCGTCCGACCGCGACGAGCTGATGCGGGCGCTCGACGTGATCCGGATCGGCGCTCCCAGCAACAGCGTCGTGCGCAACACCGTCGGCGAGGGCAAGACCGCGTTTCTGTTCACCGGCCAGGGCGCCCAGCGGGCCGGCATGGGGCAGGGCCTCTACGACGGCTTCCCGGCTTTCGCTGCCTCCCTCGACGAGATCTGCGCCGCGCTCGATCCGCACCTCACGCGGCCGTTGAAAGAGGTGATGTTCGCCGCTGAAGACAGCCCCGAGGCGGAGCTGCTCGACGGCACCGAGTTCGCGCAGCCGGCGCTGTTCGCACTCGAGGTCGCGCTCTTCCGGCTGCTCGAGGGCCTCGGGGTGAAGCCCGACGTGCTGATCGGCCATTCGATCGGTGAGATCTCAGCCGCCCATGTTGCGGGCATCCTCTCTCTGCCCGACGCGGCGGCGCTGGTCGCCGCCCGCGGGCGCCTGATGGGGGCTCTGCCCGAGGGCGGCGCGATGCTGGCGGTCGAGGCCTCCGAGGAGGAAGTCGCGACGGCGATCGAAGAGTTCGAGGGCGAGCTCGCGATCGCTGGCCTCAACGCCCCGCTGGCGAGCGTCGTCTCAGGTTCGGCGGCGGAGATCGAGCGCTTCGAGGAGGTCTGGGAGGAGCGGGGCCGCCGCACTAACCGCCTCCGCGTCAGCCACGCTTTCCACTCGGCGCTGATGGAGCCGATGCTGGAGGAGTTCGGCGCGATCGCGGCCGGCTTCGAGCTCGGGCCGGCGCGGATCCCGATCGTCTCCAACGTCACCGGCGAGCTCGCCGGTGAGGAGCTCTCACAGCCCGACTACTGGGTCCGCCACGTCCGCTCCACGGTTCGCTACGCCGACGGCGTCGCCGCCCTTGAGCGGATCGGGGCGACGCGCTTCCTAGAGCTCGGCCCCGACGGTGTCCTGGCGGCGATGACTCAGCAGTCGCTCACTCCCGAGGTCGCGGCCGATGTCCTCGTGGTGCCTACCCTGCGCGCCAATGACGAGGACGAGCCGGCCTCGTTCATGACCTTCCTCGCTGCCCTCCACGCCCACGGCATCGCGGTCGACTGGGAAGCCTTCCTCGCGCCGCACGAGCCACGTCTGGTCGAGCTTCCGACCTACGCCTTCCAGCGCGAGCGCTACTGGCTCGAGGACCCGGGCATGGTCGGCGACGTCGCCCTCGTCGGCCAGGCGCCGACCGAGCACGGACTGCTCGGCGCCGCCGTGCGCCGGGCCGACGACGATGGCTGGATCCTCACCGGTCGGCTCTCGCTGAAGGCCCAGCCCTGGCTCGGCGATCACGCGGTGATGGGAGTCGTGCTGCTGCCCGGCACCGGCTTCATCGAGCTGGCCCTGGCGGCTGGCCGGCAGGTCGGTGCCGAGGTGGTTGAGGAGCTGGCCTTCGAGGCGCCGATGATCCTGCCCGAGGACGCCGCCGCCCAGATCCAGGTGGTGGTCGACGAGCGCGAGGAGGACGGGACCCGCCGGATCGCGATCTACTCGCGTCCGCAGGAGGACGGCGACACCGTCTGGGTGCGCCACGCCAGCGGCACTCTTTCCTCGGCTTCGGCCGAAGCCGAGGTAGAGGCCGAGGAGGCGTTGTCGGATTGGCCCCCCGAGGAGGCGGAGCCGGTCGACATCGAGTTCCTCTACGACCGCCTGGCCGAGGCCGGCTACGACTACGGGCCCGCATTCCAGGGGCTGCACGCCGCCTGGCACCGCGGCGAGGAGCTGTTTGCGGAAGTCGCACTCGACGACCAGCAGGCGCGGGAAGCCGAGCGCTTCGGTGCTCACCCGGCGCTGTTCGACTCGGCTTTGCACGCGGCGCTGCACGCCGCCCTTGCCGGGGAGGAGGGGAAGCTGGTGGTGCCGTTCTCGGTCCGCGGTGTGCGGCTGCGCAACCGCGGCACGACGGCGCTGCGGGTCCGGCTCACCCCCGGAGACAACGACGCCCTGCGGCTTGAGGCCTACGATGACGATGACGATGGCGCCTCGGTGCTCAGCGTCGAGGGCCTGATCGCGCGGCCGATCGACGTCGACGGCCTGCGCGGCGCCGGCGAGACGGTCCACAGCTCCCTCTACAAGGTCAACTGGGTGATCCTGGCGACGCCGGCGCCGGCCGAGGGGCCGGCCCGCTTGGCCCTGCTCGGTGACCTCGAGCTGCCCGAGGTCGAGCAGCGCCACGCCAACCTCGACGCGCTCGTTGCAGCTGTCGAGAGTGGCGAGGCCGCGCCCGACTTTGTCCTCGTGGCGGTCGACGCCGCGGCCGGAGACGATCCCGGGGCCGCCGTCCACACCGTGGTCGGCGAGACCCTGGTGAGACTCCAGGCCATGGTCGAACAGAAGTTCCTCGCTGATACCCGCCTTGTGTTCATCACCCGAGGAGCGGTAAAAGCGGTCGAAGGCGAGGCGCCGGAGCCGGCGCAGGCCGCGGCCATGGGCCTGCTGCGCAGCGCCCAGTCCGAGTACCTGGGGCGAATCGTGTTGCTCGACCTCGATCCGACGGCGAGCGGCGCCGAGTTCGACCTGCAGGGTCTGCTTGCCGCCGGGGAGTCGCAGCTCGCCGTTCGCCAGAGGTCGGTCTACGCCCCGCGGCTGGCGAGCGTCGAGGCCGGCTCCTTCCTCACGACGCCCGAGGGGGAGAAGGTCTGGAAGCTGGCGAAGGGCGAGCAGGGGACGCTGGACAGCCTCTCCCTGGTGCCCAACCCGAAGATGGCCGAGCCACTCGAAGGCAGGCAAGTGCGGGTCGCCCTCCACGCCGCCGGTCTCAACTTCCGCGACGTCCTGCTCTCGCTCGGTACCTACCCCGGGGTCGCGGTGATCGGCGCCGAGGGTGCCGGGATCGTTACTGAGGTCGGCCCCGCGGCGGAGAACCTTGCGGTCGGCGACCGGGTGATGGGACTGATCGGCGACGCCTTCGGCCCGGTCTCGGTGGTGGATGAGCGCTGGCTGGTCAAGATGCCCGACGACTGGATGTTCGCGCGCGCCGCCTCGGTTCCGCTCGCCTACATCACCGCCTTCTATGGGCTCGTCGACCTCGCCAAGCTGCAACCCGGCGAGCGGGTCCTGATCCATGCCGGCGCCGGCGGCGTCGGCATGGCGGCGATCCAGGTCGCACACCACCTCGGCGCCGAGGTCTTCGCAACCGCCAGTCCCAGCAAGTGGGGGGCACTGCGGGAGATGGGGATCAACGAGGACCACATCGCCTCCTCGCGCGACCTCGAGTTCCGCGAGAAGCTGTTGGCAACGACTGGCGGCGAGGGTGTCGACGTCGTCCTCAACGCGCTCGCCGGCGACTTCATCGACACCTCGCTCGAGCTGCTGCCGCGGGGCGGCCGGTTCATGGAGATGGGGAAGGCCGACATCCGCGACGCCGACACAATCGCTGCCGAGCACGCCGGTGTCGCCTACCACGTTTTCGACGTACAGGAGGCGGGGATCGCCCGGGTCGGGGAGATCCTCAAGGAGCTGATCGGCCCCTTCGAAGCAGGCACCCTGACCCCGCCGCCGATTGTGACCTGGGACGTGCGGCGCGGGCGCGAGGCGTTCCGCTACCTGCGCGATGGGCGCAATATCGGCAAGGTCGTACTAACGATCCCGCGCCCGCCGGACCCCGAGGGCACGACCCTGATCACCGGCGGGACCGGGGCGCTGGGAGGCCTTGTCGCCCGGCACCTGGTGGCCCAGGGCGCTCGCCACCTGCTGCTGCTGAGCCGCAGCGGTCCCGACTCCGAGAGCGCAAGGCGCTTGCGGGCGGAACTTGCCGAGGCGGGCTGCGACGCGCGGATCGTCGCCTGCGACGCCGCCGACCGCAGCCAGCTCGAAGCGGTGCTCGCGACTGTCCCCAAGGAGTACCCGCTGACCGCGGTGATCCATGCCGCCGGCGTCGTCGACGACGCCGCGATCGAGTCGCTCGACGCCGAGCAAATCGACCGCGTGCTGGCGCCGAAGGTCGATGCCGCGCTCCACCTGCACGAACTGACCAAGGGCCTCGATCTGAAGCGGTTCGTCCTTTTCTCCTCGGCCGCGGCGACGTTCGGCAACCCCGGCCAGGGCAACTACGCGGCGGCGAACGCGTTCCTCGACGCGCTCGCTCAACGCCGCCAGAGCGAAGGCCTGGCGGGCCAATCGCTGGCCTGGGGTCTCTGGCTTCTGGAGGACAGCTCCGGGATGGGGGGCGGCCTGGACCGGGCGGGGCTGGCCAGGCTCGAACGGCTGGGGATCATTCCGATTGGCGACGAGGAGGGCCTGCAGCTGCTCGACGCGGCGGCGGAGATTAACGAGGGGGTGCCGGTGCCGATCCACCTCGACCACTCCGCTCTGCGCACCCTCGCCCAGGCGGGGATTCTGCCGCCGCTTCTGCGCCAGCTTGTGCGGGCGCCAGTGCGCCGCAAGCGTGCTGGCGGTCGCTCGCTGGCGCGGCGTCTGGCAAGCCTGCGAGAAGAGGAGTGGGGCGAGGTCGTGCTGGAGACCGTGCGCGGTGAGGTCGCGGCGGTACTCGGCTATGACTCGGCGGAGGCAATTGACACCGAGGTCGCCTTCAAGGACCTCGGCTTCGACTCGTTGGCGGCGGTCGAGCTGTACAACCGCCTTTGCCAGCTGACTGGGATGAGGCTGCCGACGACGCTCGGCTTCGACTACCCGACGCCCCTCGCCGTCTCCGAATACGTCTGCGAGAAGATGGGCGGCCAGGAGAAGGAAGGCGCCGAGGAGGGCGAGGGTGAGCCGTCCGACGCCCAGCCCGTTGAGGTCGGCTGAGTCTCCGAGCTACTAGGAGACTTCCTCGAGCTCATCTCGCTGGCGCTGGCCGAGCTCAAGCAGGCCAGCGAGGTCGAGCTCGTCGATCGCCTCGACCGCTTCCTCGTCTGGGATTGGGCCGGTGGGCTTCGCCGCAGTCGATTCGTCTTCGCCGTCGAGCTCGAGCAGCAGCTTGCGTGCGACATCGCGGGGCGTCGGGTAGTCGAAGGCGACGGTCGTGCTGAGATCAAGGCCGGTCGCTTCGATCAGCCGGTTGCGTAGGTCGACTGCTTTCGGCGAGTCGAAGCCGAGATCCATGAAAGGGCGCCCGGGATCGATCTCAGCCGCTGAGCTGAGTCCAATCACCCGCGCCACCTCTTCGCGAACGAGGCCGAGAGCGACCGCTTCCCGTTCGATGTCGGGTATGTCGGCGAGCAGCGCCGCGAGGGCGACTCCGTCGCCGCTCACGCCGCGCTGCACGGGCCAGAACTCAGCCGGGATCAGCGGCTCCTCTCCGCAGATCGCCTCCCAGTCGACGTCAACGCCGCGGACGAAAAGTTCTGCCAGCGCCCACAGCAGGTAGCCGGGATCGGTCTGGTCGAGGGTCCCAACGACGATCGCGTCGACGCCCGCGTCAGCGATGGTTTCGGTGAGCACGTCGGCGAGGACGCGACGCGGGCCGACCTCTACCAGCACGTCGTAGCCATCAGCGAGGAGCGCGCGTAGCGCCGACTCGAAGTAGACCCGCTGGCTCAGGTTGCTGCTCCAATAGAGCGCGTCGAGGCCGGTCTGGTCGACCTCGCGGCCGACGACACCCGAGTAGAACGGGATCGTGCCGGGTCGCGGCGAGACTGAACTGAGCTCTTCGGCAAACCACTGGTGGATCACCGTCACGGCCGGCGAGTGACCTGGCGCCGAGATCCCCATCGGTCGCCCGGCGATACCGTCGGCGGCAAGCGCAGCGAGCAGCTCTTCGACCGCCTCCTTCTCACCGGAGACCGAGGTCATTCCCGGGCTATTGAAGGCTGAGATCCAGAGGCGCCCATGCCAGGGCGCGATGCGCTTCTCGAGCTCAGCTGCCGGCATAGCGATCGCGCCCATCTCGCCCTGGTTCTCGAAGCGCATTGCCGAGCGTCCCCAGGTATTTGTGACCCGGGCCGCTTCCCCGAGAGTCAGCGAGCCGCTGATTGCCGCCGCGGGAACCTCGCCAAGACTGTGGCCAAGGACTGCTTCGGGCCGCACTCCCAAGGCTTCCCAGAACCGGGCCAGCGAGGTGCACGTGGCGAACAGTGCATGCTGGCTGACGTCGAGACGGTAGAGGCTGGGGGTGTCGGGACGTCCGCGTAGAACGTCGTCCAGGCACCATTCGGCGAATGGTGCCAGCGCCGCTTCGCATGCGCGCATCTGCTCGCGAAAGACGGCCGAGGTGTTGAGCAGGTCGAGCGCCATCCCCTCGAACTCGGCGCGCAGGGGAGGGAAGACGAACGCGACCCGGGCCGGATCGCGGGCCTTTCCGCTGATCAGATCGTTGCCGCTGCGCCCCGCCGCGAGGTCTTCAAGGCCGCGCTTAAGGTCGTCGCGGCTGCCGCCGAGCAGCACCGCGCGGTGGGGCTGTGGCGCCGCCTCGGTGGCCAGTGCGGAGAAGATCATTGCGAGCTCGGGGGCAGGCGTCCCGTCGAGGTGCTCCAGCAGCGCACGCGCTCGCTCCCGCAGCTTCTCCGCGCTTGGGGCGGTGAGGACCCAGGCGGCTGAGAGATGGTTCGTTTTTTGCTGCATGGGTGTCCTCCTTGCGCTACTGGAAGCGACGATATGGCGGCTCGCCGCGGCGACCCAAATAAAAGCCTCGATTCAACCGCCTTCGCCCGTTCGCGTAAGCGACTCGTGACCCTCCTCGGGCTCCGACCGAGAGCGGCTCGTTGTCCGGACCGGCGCGGCGAACGTCCAATTCCAGCGCCCGAACAGGACCATCAGCGACGGCACCAGGACCAGTCGGATCACAGTCGCGTCAAGGAACACTCCGGCAACCAGCCCTACACCGAACTGCTGCAGTGCCACTACGCGACTGGTCGTGAAGCCGGCGAAGATCACGATCATCACCAGGGCAGAGGCAGTGACGACTCCGCTGATCTGGTGCAGGCCCACCAAGATCGCGCGACGGTTATTGCCCGAGTGCCGCCACTCCTCACGCATCCGCGTGACCATGAAGATCTCGTAGTCGGTGGAGATCCCAAACATCGCCGCGAACAGCAGGACGGGAACCCAGGCGACTATTCGGTCGCTGGCGCCGAGCCCAAGGGCTGTTCCCCATCCGAGTTGGAAGACGAGGACGAGGACGCCACAGGCTGCAGCGACGGAAAGAGCGCTCATGGCGATCGCCTTCAGCGGCAATACCATCGAGCCGAGCATCGCCGCCAGCAGGAGAAACATGACGATGGCTAGTACGAAGGCGAAGGGGGGGACGCTGGCGGTAATCGCGTGGACAAAGTCGTAGTCCCGCGCTGCCACGCCGCCGACCCGAACCGCCATCGTGCCGAAGTCGGCCGCTGGTACGTACACGCGGCGCAGGCGTTCGACCAGGGCGTCAGCCGGCCGCGAGCCGCTTTCCTCCGAGCTGGTGATTCGGATCCGCGCGAAGCGCCCATTTCCGTTGACGAGCCCGAGCCGCTCAGCCCGGCGCCTGACGGAGGCGCCGGGCAGACGCGCTCCTGCGAGTGCGCTCGGCGCCTGTACCGTCGTTACGGTCGAGTCTGCCGCCAGCCGCGCCACCAGGTGCCGCTCTGCCGCGAGTGTCGACGCCGCCCAGGCGTCGCTGGCGCGGCCGCTATCGATCAGAACTTCAGAGGGTGCCAGCACCGCTCCCTCGTCAGCGCCGTTGGACTCAGACGGAAGGTGGGCGAGTCTGAGAAATTCAGCGCTGCCGCCAGTGAGGCTGATGCCGAGCGCCGGCAGGGCGATCAGGACCATGACTGCGCCGGCGGTGATAGCCGACAACAGCGGGCGCCCGATCACCATCGTCGCCAGGCGATCGGAGAGCGGTCGGTTGCTGGAGCCGAGCCGCAGTCGGCGCGGGACCCGCACGGGCAGCCGCTCGAGGCGGGGGCCGAGCAGCTCTAGGAGCGCCGGCAGGAGAGTGGCGGCGGCGAGGACGGAGGTGACCGGGATTCCGACCGCCGCCAACCCCAGACCGCTGAAGAAGGGGATCGGGATCAGGACCATGGGCAGAAGGCCGGCGGCGACGACCAGGCCGGAGATCGCGAGCGCCCGCCCTGCGGTGCGAGTGGTCGCATGCAGAGCCCCCGTCTGGTCGGGTGCGCGGCAGCGAACCTCTTCGCGATAGCGGGAGACGTAGAGCATCGAGTAGTCGACGGCGAGAGCGATTCCAACCAGGGTGACGACGCTCGTCGCGTAAACCGGGATTTCGACGAAGGCGGCCTCGAGCCAGACGAGCCCCATCGCGACCGAGATCGTCGTCAGCGCGAACAGCAGTGGCACCGCGACGGCCGGAAGCGACCCGAACAGCAGCAGCAGGATCACGGCCGTGATCGGGATCGCCACCATCTCGGCCCGGCGCAGGTCGTGGGTCATGATCGAGCTCAGCTCCGTGGAGACGATCGGGAAGCCGGTTATCTGGACCCGCGCCCCCGGAACCTGCCCCGCCGCCTGCTTGATTGCTGAGGCACGCTCGGTCGCAGCCGCCGTCGGTAGATCGGTCGGTAGCGCGGCGTAGGACACCCGTGGGCTGACAGTCACCAGAGGCGAAGAGCGCCCCGCTGCAGCCCGCGCAGCGTCCCGCACCGAGGCCCTCACGGCCTTGACGAAGGCCGGTGAGCGCCAGCGGACGGACGGCGCTTCGTAGACGACCATGAACGAGCCTGTGCCCGCTTCGCCGAAGTCGCGGGCGACGATCTCGGCGACTGTATGCGACTCCGATTCGGGGGCTTCCCCGACGCCGCTGAGGCGGCTGTCGAGGTTGCTCCAGGCGAACATGCCAGCCAGCGCCGCAGCTGCCCAGAGCAGGAGCAGCCATCTTCTCGGTTTGAGTCGGCTGGCGATGATCCAAGGACTCTTCAGCCAGCGCCGGTCCCGGTCAAAAAAGCTGCGAGGGGCAATAAGCCCGAAGGTGGGGCGGCCGAAGCCGGCCAGTATCGTCTCGAGATGGCACTAGCTGTAGGACCCAGCAACGTTGTTCAGCTCGGCAAGGCGAGCCCCGGGCGGCCTGTGGCTGAGAGAGCCATGTGGTCTGCGCCAGTTATAGAAGTCCAGCCAGCCGGATAGGGCTGCGGTGCGTTGGGCGGAGTCCCTGTAGA
>DASWQV010000106.1:0-2566 GCA_036403515.1 Solirubrobacterales bacterium | reverse complement strand
CTGCTTGAGCTTGCGCGCCTTGATCGCCGAGATGGCCGAGTTGCCCAGGCCGTCGTTGGCGGCGAGCACGCCGTCGATCTTGTTGCTCGACTTCTGCAGCATCTGCTCGAAGATCGTCAGCGCCTTCTGGTTGTCCCAGTCGGGCACGGACTGATCGGCGACCTTCGTGGCCTTGCCGGAGCTGTACAGCGGCTTGAGGACCGAGTCGTAGCCCTGCTTGAACAGCGTGGCGTTGTTGTCGGTCGGCGAGCCGTTGAGCTCGGCGATCGCGGGCTTCGCGGCGGAGCCGAGGCACTTGACGAGGCCCTGGCCCTGCAGTTCGCCCACCTTGACGTTGTCGAAGGACACGTAGTACGCGGCCTGGCCCTTGAGGGTCAGGCGGTCGTAGTCGATGACCTTCACGCCGCGCGACGCGGCGTTGGCCTCGATGGCCGCGCCGGAGCCCGAGTCCAGGTTCACGAGCAGGAGCACCTTCGCCCCGTTCGTGATGAGCTGCTCGGCCTGCTGCTGCTGGGTCGACTTGTCGCCCTGGGCGTTGTCGATCGTCACCGGCACGCCGGCGGACTTGAACGCTGCCTGCAGCAGCGGTCGATCGAACGACTCCCAGCGGACCGACGACTTGGTGTCCGGCAGCAGGACCCCGACCTTCTGGGCCTTGTTGCCGCTGGTGGTACTGGCACCGCCGCCACTCGACGACGTGCTGTTGTTGTCGCTCGAGCCGCACGCGGCGACTGCGAACGTCAAAGCGCAGAGCGCACCGCCGATGGCGAGCGCCCGACGAGAGATCGGTGAGTGCATCACCGTCTTCCTCCTCCTGTGGGATGGGACATGTGAGGTACGGGAACGGTCAGTGGGTCCTCGGACTCATGGCCGGCGAGGGCGAGCGCGCCCAGCAGCTCGGCGCGGTCGCCGAGCGTGCCGGCGACGATCTCGACGTCCTCGGCGGCGGCCGGGATGGCGAAGCGCCGCACGGCCTCGCGCATCGGCTCGAGCACGAGGTCGCCGGCGGCGCTGAGATCGCCGCCCACGACGACGAGGTCCGGGTTGAGGTAGTTGCAGAGGTCGGCGACGGCGCGGCCGACCACGCGGCCGGCGTCGGCGACGACGCGCTGGCAGCCGGCGTCGCCCTCCTGGGCCAGATCGAGCAGCTGGCGCACGGTGAGGGGGCCGTGCGAGCGGCGCAGGAGCTCGCACAGGGCGGGGCCGGCGACGAAGGTCTCGAGGCAGCCGCGGTTGCCGCAACGGCAGATCGGGCCCTGGGGATCGACCAGGACGTGGCCGATCTCGCCCGCGATGCCGCGCGCCCCGCGGAAGGGGCGCCCGTTGATCACGAGGCCCGCGCCGATGCCCGCCGACAGCCGCAGATAGGCCATCACGTGGGTGCCGCGGCCGACGCCGAAGGTCGATTCGCCCAACGCTCCCACGTTGGCGTCGTTGTCCAGGTGGACCGGGAGCCCCAGGCGCTCCTCCATCTCGGCGGCGGGATCGAGGGCCACCCAGCCGGGCAGGATCGGCTGCGAGTGCACGCGGCCGCTCTCGCGGTCGATCGGGCCGGGCAGGCCCATGCCCGCGGCCACGACGCGCCCACGGTCGACGCCCGCCTCGTCGATGAGCTCCGACACGAGCGTCGCGGCGGTGTCGAGCGCGTCCACGGCGGCGGTGTCGACCTCGAGCTCCGCGTAGGACTCGGCCAGGATCGAGTAGGAGAGGTCGGCGACGGCGACGCGCAGGGAGTCGTGGCCGAAGTCGAGGCCGACGACGGCGCCGGCCGAGCGGTCGAGAGCGACCAGCACGGGCGGGCGCCCACCCTGCGAGGCGGTGGCGGCGACGCCGTCGGTCGCTCGCTCGATGACCATCCCCGTCGCCTGGAGGTCGGCGACGAGGCTCGACACCGTCGAGCGGCTCAGACCTGTCTGGCGTGCGATGTCTGCGCGGCTGATCGCCCCACGCGTGCGCAGCGCGTCGATGACGCGCAGACGATTGCGCTCACGTAGGGACTCCAGCGACCCGGTGCGGAGTGGACCCACTGCCGCGACCCTCTCCGATTCGGGAGGGGTTTGTCAAGAGTACGAACGAAGGTAGGCCCGTTTTCCCGCTTTGCGGTTCAGGTTTCGGACGAACCCACGACATCGGCTCCGGCCGCCCGGACCTCTGCGAGCGAGCCGGCACTGCCCTGGGGATCGATCCCACGTGAGGCCGCACCGTCGACCGTGACCGCGAAGCCGGCCTGCAGGGCATCGAGCGCCGTGGCCCGCACGCAGTAGTCCGTGGCCAGTCCGGCGACCGTGATCCGGTCGATCCCCCGGTCACGCAACAGCGTCGCCAGGTCGGTCCCGTCGAAGCCCGAGTAGCCCTCGGTCGCCGGGTCGGTGCCCTTGTCGACGACGACGTCGACGAGCGCGGCGTCGAGTCCGGGGTGCAGCTCGGCGCCCTCGGTGCCGGCCACGCAGTGCGGTGGCCACGGCCCACCCTGCGCGGCGAACGACGAGTGCTCGGGCGGGTGCCAGTCGCGCGTGGCGACGACGAGGTCGAAGCGATCCGACGCGGCGAGCTCGTTGAGCGTCTC
>DASWQV010000105.1:0-62899 GCA_036403515.1 Solirubrobacterales bacterium | reverse complement strand
AAGACGACGGTGGCATTTGGGGCTTCTGTCCATCGAGCCGTGGCTGGATACGTGGGCTTGTGGGATTCGATGCGGTCTCGGCTGGCTATTACGTAGTCGTAGTCGCCGGCGTTGAGGAGGCGGCGCCAGGCGCGGCAGGTGGTTGGGGCTGTGAAGCCGCCGTGGGATTGCTCGATGCCGATGTAGTCGACGTGGTTGCTGAGGTCCTTGCCGTAGAGCGGGTATTGGCGGGTGCTGGTCGTGGCTATGCGGGCGTCGGTGATTCCTTGAGCCCACTTGAAAGCGGCGTTGAGGCCCGGGGTCGTGAAGGAGGGATCCCCATAGCGGCGCTGGAGGTAGCGGCGCTGGGCCGGATACCCGATCACCACGACGAGCAAGACCAACCCCCCCGCCACCCAGCGGTCGTACTTCTTTCCGCTATCCGATGGGAAATGCGACCGCACCGCCGCGTTGGGCTCAACCCGCCCGTTCCGGTCGTAGTTCTCTCCGCTATGCGGCAAGAAATACGACCGCATGGCGACGAGGCGCTTTCGGGGGGAACGGAGGAGAGGCGTCGCCGGTAGGAGGGCCAGGCCGAGGACTAGGGCTGGGGCCAGGTAGCGGAGGCCCGACTCGAAGCCGTGGGGCGTGCCGTCGGGGCCGGAGGCTGAGGTTGGGGCGATCAGCCAGGCGAGCGCGGCGGCGAGGCCGACCAGGCCGGCCACTCGAAGCAGTGGGTCGGCGCGGCGGCCGAGGCTGAGGAGCAGCCCCGCCAGCGCGAGTGCGCCGAGCAGGGGCCACAAGACACCGAGGCCGTGATGGAGACCCGGCAGGAACCAGTCCGACCAGACCGAGCCATCGGAGAGGTAGCCAAGGACGCTGTGGCCCTCGCGGCCGCCGAGGGCCTGCTCGGGCGCCGGCAGGGTGACCGGACCGAGGTGCCTGATCCAGGGCAACGGGTTTCCGGCGTGGACGAGGTTGCGCAGATACCAGTAGCCCCCGCCCGCGAGAGCCGCCAGGCCGGCTGGGGCGAGCGAGCGCCACCGGCCACCCGGCGGGGCCGCAACGGCAAGGCCTGCTACCAGGACGACCGCGGGCAGAAGGAAGTTGAGCTTGGTCCCGGCGGCGAGGCCAGCCCCAAGCCCTACGACCACCGAAGCCCATGCCGAAAGTGCTCGCGTTCCCTCAGCTCGGGGCTCCCAGGCGTTCAAGGCGACCGCAACAGCAGCAAGTAGGAAGAAGATCCCAACGATGTCGTTACGCGCCTCCCCCGCCTGATCGGAGAGCGCCGGAATGCTCAATGCCACCGCGGTGAGCGCCAGGGACCAAGGCGCCACCTTGTACGGCCGCCCAATGCACCATCCCGCCACCAAGCACCCGGCAAACCAGCCGAGATTCAGCAGCGGCGACAGAAGATCCCGGTGAAATGCGGCCATCCCCAAGGCATGCAGCACTTCCGAGTTCGCCGGATAGAACCAGGCCAGAAACTGCGGCGCGATGAAATGCAGGTCCCAGGTATCGCCGCTCTGAAAGAACCCGGCAGCGAACGGCCCGTGGTACCAGGTGGAATCGAACCCGGTCATACCAGTGCTCAACTTCGGCTTCAGATCGAGTCCGAACTTGACGACCGCGACTGCAGCAATAGCCAGGGCAACCAGAGCGGCCGGCGAGGGACGGCGAGGGGGTCCCTCCCGCGCAGCGGCGTCTTCTTTTTCGCACAGACCACTCGGCGAGCGGCGCCCACTCAAAGGCGAAAAACCCAGCAAGCGGGAGGGAGCCCCTCGCCGTCCCCCAACCAGCGCCCAGAGACCCGCCCCAACAACGACCACGGCAGCCAGATACGCCCCAGCCTCAAACCAGCCAAACGTCCCAAGCCCCTCGGCAATCCACAGCAACCCCGCGATCGCAAGCACCGCAGACGCCAGCCGGCCCGGTACACCTCCCAACTCGGGCACCAGGCTCCGCCGCACACTCGCCGCTCCGAGCCAGGCGAAGCCGACGATCAGGCTCAGCTCCACGACGCCGACCAGGTACCGCCCAACCCCAAGCATCTAGCGCCGCCGCAGCAGGCGCGTCATCTGCTCCAGCTCGGCGATCTTCAGCAGCTTCGCCATCCCCAGGTAGGTCAAGCCGCCAAGGCCGAGGCCGACGCTGAGCGAGACGATCTGGCCGAAGAGCCCGCGCCCGAGCTCGTTGTCGAGGAAGTCCCAGACGCCAAACGAGACGGCGGCGAGCGCCGCCGCGGCAATCGTGATCTTGGTCGCGGTGCCGAGCAGCCGCCCCAGCTCGAGGCCGCCGAACTCGTGGCGCAAAATCACCGCCTGGGCGATCACCGCGGCCGTGGTGCCGATGCCCGTGCCGGCGACGATGCCGCCGGTGCCGAAAGGCTTGTAGAGGACCAGCGCGCCGAGGGCCGAGACGACGAGGTCGATGGCGGCCAGGCCGGTCGCCATCCAGGGCCGCTGCAGGCTGAAGAAGGTGCGGGTCTGCAGCAGGTAGAGGCCGTTGGTCGGCAGCGTGAACGCGAACCAGAAGAGAGCCGTGGCGACGAGGGCGGTCTGCTCGGGGGTGAATTCGCCGCGCTGGTAGACGAGGCGGATCATCGGCGTCGAGAGGACGAGCACCGCGGCGGCGGCCGGGACGAGGACGAAGAGGATCTGGCGCATGCCGTTGGCCATCGTTGCCCGCAGGTTCTCGATCTCGCCGCGGGCAGCGAAGCGCGCCAGGGTGGGGAAGAGCACGGTGGCGATCGCCACCGAGAAGACCCCTTGGGGCAGCTGGTAGATGCGGAACGCCTTGTCGATCGCGGCCGGGGACTGATCGCTGACGAGGCTGCCGAAGAGGCTGTTGATCAGCAGGTTGAAGTTGATCAGGCCAAGGCTGATCGTCACCGGCAGCATCAGCAGGAGGACGCGGCGCACGTCCGGATTGCGCCATTCGAAGCTCCATTCGAATTTGAACGGTGTGTTCCGCAGGTCGAAGGTGGGGATCATCAGCTGAACCAGGGTTCCGATCAGGATCCCGATCGCGTATGCGTAGATGCGGTCCTGGCCGTGGAAGGCCGGAGCGAGCAGGACGACGACGGCGATGATCGTCAGGTTCCAGAACAGCGACGAGATCGCGAAGGCGCCGAAGCGGTCGTAGCTGTTGAGGATGCCGACGACGACGCCGCTGATCCCAAGCAGGATCAAGATCGGGAAGAGGATCTGGGAAAGCGTGATCGTCAGGTCGAGGATCTCGCCTTCGAAGCCAGGCGCGAAGAGCGGCATGATCACCGGCGCGAGCAGCACGAAGAGGGCCGTGATCGCGCCAAGCACGAGCGTGACGAGCAGCAGCAGGGTCGAGGCAAGGCGAAACGCCTCGCGATAGTTCTTGCGCTCCAGCTGCTCCGTGAAGATCGGCACGAACGCCGGCTGCAGCGCCGCATCGGCGAAGAGGGCACGGACGAGGTTGGGCACCTGGAAGGCAATCGTGAAGGCCGACATCGGGCCGTTGATGCCGTAGTAGCTGGCGGCGACGACCTCGCGCACCAGCCCGGCGATCCGCGAGGCGGCCGTCGCGACCGAGAAGAAGGCGGTGGAGCGCGCGATCCGGCCCGCCTGCCGTCCCGGAGCCGGGTTGCCGCTCGGTTCCTCTCCCGGCGCGAAGGCCTCCGCCTCGCGCACCGCGGAGTCGCTGGCGAGCGCCTCTCTGTCGCGGTCAGGGCTGTCGGGTGCCTTGGGCGTCTCCAAGCTTCGTCTCAGTCGCTATAGTCGGCGGCCGCCCAGAGGGGCTCGGCGCCCTCAGGCACATGACTCATGGCCAACATAGCCTCACAGAAGAAGCGGATCCTACGCAGCGAGCGCGAGCGGACAGAGAACCGTCTGCTCACGAGCACGGTGAAGACCTACTTCCGCCGCCTCGAGGCAGCGGTTGAGAGCGGCGACACCGGCAAAATCGAGACTGAGCACAAGGCGCTCGTCTCCAAGGTCGACAAGGCGGTCCAGAAGGGCGCCCTGCACAAGAACACGGGCGCACGCAAGAAGTCCCGAGCCGCCCGCATCGCCAGCCCCTAAGGGCTGCAAATCGGCGCATCTCGGCGTCCTCGTTCGGACATGTGCGTACGCACACTCCCTCTCTCGTCCTGGTCTTTGATTTTCGCGCCTTAGGCGCTGGCGATTGTGTGGATGGTTAGCGTGAGCGCCAACTCGTCGCCGTAGTCCGCCCCGCCGCGGCACCAGACCTCCAGCTCCGCCAGCGCGATCGTCGCCGCCTGCAGGTCATCGAGGCTCGTCTGACCAAGGCGGGCGACGAGTTGGCGCGCAGCGTAGGGGTGCATGCCAAGACTCGACTCAACCTGCTTTGGGGGCACTCCCTCCTCGATCTGCGCCGCCGCTGCGCAGGCCTTGCGCAAGCGTGAGGCAAGGCCATAGATCAGCCCGGTGACGTTCTCTCCCTGGGAGATCAACCGCTCGGCGAGCGATGCCGCCCGCGCCGGGTCCCGTTCGAGCAGGGCATCGGACAGCGCCCACACCGCAGCCTCGGAAGTATCGGAGACCATCGCCTCGAGGTCCTCGACGCCAACCCGGCCGCCCTCTCCAGCCCAGAGCGCCAGCCGCTCCAACTCGTTGCGCAGTCGCACCGGGCTGGTGCCCATCCGCTCGACCAGGAGCCGGGCGGCGGCGGGATCGAGCACGTAGCCGAGGCGCTTCGCATCGGCTACGAGCAGGCGCGGCATCTCGCGCGCCTTGGCAGCCTCGAACTCATGGATCTCGCCCTTGCCTTCGCTGACCGCCTTGACCAGCTTCGGCGGCGCCTTGGCGCGGGCAATCAGCACCACGGTCAGGTCGGGGGGTAGAGATGCAAGCGCCGCGACCACCGGCTCCAGCTGGCGATCGCGCCAGCGCTCCACCCCGTCGGCAAGCAGATAGCGCCGCGTCTCGGTCAACGACATCGCCGGAATCGCCGCCAGCAGAGCCTCGTGGTCGGGCCCGCCCCTACCCTCGCTGGGCTCGAAGATTTGCAGTGCTCCCGCCCCGCCCTCGCCTTCGGCACGGGCGCGCAGGCGGCCTCGTGTCGCGTCGATCTTCGCCTGGTCTGTGCCGGCGATCAGATAGAGCGATGCCAAGCTGTCGGCCATCGCGGCCGAGTCTAGTGGTGGGGCCCGTCCGACCTGGCGCTGTCAGCGGCTTCCTTGGCGGCCGCCGGACCTGCCGTTTCCGGCGCGGGCTTTGCCGCAGGAGGCGGTGGCGGGACAGTGGGTTTTGGCGCCGCCGCGGAGCTGCGGTCCTGCCCCGCCTTTTCGGCTGGGGAGCCGTTCGAGTTGGCCACCGAGGCGGTGTGACCGTCAGAACCAGCGGTCCGCGGGCCTTTGGACTTGGCGCTGCCGTCGCCAATCGCCTTTGCAGAGGCGCTGTTCAAACTGGCCTCGCCATCGGAGCTTTCCTTTGACTGCCCGCCGGGGCTTGGCTTCGGGCTCTCGACGGCGGCCGGCACGGGCGCCGGCGATGGCGCCGAAGCAACCGGCGGCGCCTGAGGGGCGGCCGGCGCCGGGGCTGGGACCGAGGCGTTCGGTTGCTCTCCCGCCGGACTCCGCACTGTGCCCGGCGAGACAGCAAGGTGACGGGGGCCCCCGCGACCCGCGCCGCTACCGCTGTTCTTCTCGACGGCGGCCCGCCCGGGATGGCGCGGCCGCCCAGCGCCGACAGCGCCCGGCCGCCCGCCCACGGCCGGCAAAGACTGGGAGACAGCGGGGCTGCGAGTAAGTGCAACCGCATCGTGGACGGCGCCGATCTTGGTCGGACCGGCGGGAATCGGACTGGTGAAGACACCAGGGAAGCCAAGTTGAGCAATGAACAGGGTCAGGCCGAGCCCAACCGCCGCGACCGCGGCGACGAGCGCGATCGAGGCGTTGCGAAGGCGCAGCAGCATGCCGTCGCCGGCCAGGCTCTGGCCCGCCGCCCGCACCCGCTGTCGCATCACGAAGAGCACCTCGGTAACCATCGCCCATTGTTGCGACCGGTAAGAGCGGCAAAGGGAGAAAAACCCAATATTGCGGAGGGGATCTGTCGAGCCATCTCAGTTGTCCGTGCTCAGCGCGACGGAGTGACCGCTGACCTCGAGGACGATCGTGCCGGAGCTGTCGGTGCGAAGGGTCCGTACGTGATGCGCGGCCAGCGTCGCGAGCGTGGTTGGTGTCGGATGGCCATAGGGGTTGTCCTCACCCACGGAAATCAGCGCCAGCCGCGGCACGAGGCGATCGAGAAGCGAATCGAGACCGGCGTCCTCGCTGCCGTGGTGTGCGACCTTGAGCACGTCGACGGGACCGGGGTCGAGCGGCACCGCCTCCGCCTCGGCATCAGCGGTGAGCAGCATCGAGAAATCGCTCCAGCGGGCGAGGAGGACCAGCGCCTGCGTATTCGGGTCGGCGCCGGCAAGCGGCTCCGCCAGCAGCTCTCGCGGCGGCCAGAGGACTTCCACCCGCAACCGCCCGGAACGCAGCGCCGCCCCCTTGGCGATCCGAACCGGGACCGCGCCCGCCAGCTTGGCCTCGCCGCGCAGGCGACGGCTGAGACGGGCGTAAGCGAGCCGGGCGACCGGAAAGCGCCCAAGCAGGTCCTCGATCCCACCGGCGTGGTCGGACTGTTCATGGGTGACAACCGCGACCGCGAGACGCTGTACGCCGGCAGCGCGCAGCTCGGCTTCGAGGCCGTCTCCGGGGGGCCCACCGTCGATGAGCAGCGGCGCGGCGTGGGCAGGCTGGAAGAGAATCGCATCGCCCTGACCCACGTCGAGCATTGAAACGCGCAGCCCGCCAACCGGGATGGAGGCCTCAGCGCCCTCCCGGTTTCCAGGCCAAGCCAAGGCAAGGGCAAGCAGCCCCGCGGCCGCGAGCGCGGCCGGTCCGATCCATCCCGACCTCGGCTGCCGAGCGCCGGAAGCGCGATCGGCGTTCCTGCTTCGACGGTTGTCGGCGGCTCCAGCTCGAGCTCGTCTCAAGGCGGCGATCCGGCGGCGACGCAACAGCATCGGGACACCCATTGCGACCGCGGCAATAGCCAGATACGACGCGAACAGGCCGGCCGTCCCCAGCTCAACGTGCAGATAGGCCCAGCTGGGCCGGCCACACCAGGCGGCGATCTGGGCGATGTAGGCGAGCAGCGGCGCATTGAGTGCGTTGAGTGCACCCACCGGAAAGCCAGGCAGTTGGGCCGTCGCAGCGGCGAGCATCCCCAGCCACATCGCCGGCGCCACCGCCGGCAGGGCGAGCAGGTTGGCAAAAAGAGTCGTGGTCGAGATCGATTCGAAGTGGTAGGCGATTAGCGGCGCGGTGGCCAGGGTGGCGGCAACCGTCACCGCCGCGCCCTCGGCGATCGCGCCACGCCAACCGCGGCCGCCGATCCGCGCGGCAATCGCGTCCCGCAAATGCGAGGCGAGCGCCAGGATGCCGATCACCGCAGCGAAGCTGAGCTGCCAGCCGACGTCGGCGGCGACGCCCGGGTCGACGGCGAGGGTGACGACGGCCGCCAGCGCGAGTGCGTAGAGACGCGAACCGCGCCGTCCCGCCAGCGTGGCGAACAGGCCGATCGCACCCATCACCCCGGCACGCAGGATCGACGGGCCCGCGCCAGCCAGCGGCACGTAGACGACGATCCCGCCGAGAATCCAAACCAGTCGCGTTCGCAGCGGGACACCAAATGCGGCCAACAGGGGCATCGCCAGCAGGGCAAGCAGGACAACGTTCTGGCCTGAAACAGCAAGCAGGTGACTGAGGCCGGCGCGCCGGAAGTCGTCGACCGTGGTCGCGTCCACCGCTTCGTCCTCGCCGAGGACGAAGCCGCGCGCCAGGGCCGCCTCGCGAGCAGGCATGCCGCTGCCGAGACCGTCCTCGGCGCGACTCCGGATCTGGTCGCGGTGGACCAGCGCCAGCGCGACCACGGCGGCGATGCCGAGCACCAAGAGCCGCGATGGCCGCCCACTGCGCATCGAGCCCCTAGGGCTGCAGGCGGGCGCGCAGCGATTGCATCGTCGCCGGGCCGATGCCGCTCACCTGATCGAGCTGATCGACCGAGGCGAGGCCTCCCTGCTGGTCGCGGTATTCGACGATCTTCTGGGCCGTCACCGGCCCGATCCCGTCGATCGTGTCGAGCTGTTCGGCGGTCGCCGAGCCGAGACTGATCGGCCCCTCTTCGGCAGCTGCCCCGGCGGCTGCCAGCGGGGTCCCGCTTGGCCCCCGTTTCGGAACAACGACCTGCTGGCCGTCGGCGAGCCGGGCGGCAAGGTTGATCGCTTCCAGCAAGGCGCCGCCCGTCGCCCCGCCGGCCCGCCCAACCGCATCGGTCACCCGGGCGCCCGCTGGCAGCCGGTACACACCGGGCCGGGCGACCGCGCCGGTCACGTCAACGACGACGTCACCCCCAGCGCCGCTCTTGTCAACCGCGAAGCTGCTGCCCGTCGAGCCGGGATCGAAGCTCGAGCCCGACTGAAAGCCGGAGCCGCCGCTGCCCTCGGCGCGAATCGCCCGCGCCCCAAGAAGGAGCAGGGCAACCGCAACTGCGCCGTAGACGGCAATCTGAGAGCGAGAAAGCTCGGGCATGCCGGCAGCCTCGCCGGTCACAACGCACCCGTGGCGCGCTAAATGCTCAGAAACTAAAACGTGAATGCGCCGCGAGAAGCAAGCAGCTCGGCGGACGCAGGGAGCGCGGCGTGCTCTGCACGCAAGCGACCGAGGACTCCGAGATGCGCCGCTTATCGCGGCGCATGCTCATTCCTCTTCGTCGTAGCCGGCTACCTCCGCCAGCTGGTCGCTGTAGAGCTCCGAGGCGGCCACGGGCGGAGACTGAACCGAGATGCAGGACAGGTCCGCATCGCCGTCATTGGCGACCGAGTGATCGGTGGCCGGTGGGACGAGGATCAGGTCGCCCTCGGCAACCTGCTGCGTGTCACCGGCGACGGACATCGTGCCGGCGCCGCGGACGACGACGTAGACCTGCTCGGCCTGCTCATCGGAGCGCAGCGTCTGCTCGGCGCCGGAGGGAAGCTCCAACCAGGTAACGGAGAGATTGCGCGAGCCAAGCTCGCCGGCGTCCATCAGCACGCGAGTGCGCAGCCGGTGCCACTCCTCGACCGGTGCTTCCGTGAGTCTTCTGACGAGCACGCGCGCTTTGTACCAGATAAGTCGACTGAATCCGTGACCGCTCAGCGAACAACGAGGTTAACCAGTTTCCCCGGCACGACGACCTCCTTGACGACTTCCTTGCCGTCGATGAAGCGGCCGACCTTCTCGCTCTCGCGTGCGAGGCGCAGCAGATCCTCCCGTGGCGTGTCAGCCGCGGCCTCGATCCGGTCACGCAACTTGCCGTTGACCTGGACCACCAGCGTCACCGTGTCGGTGCTGAGCAGAGCGGGATCGGCCTCGGGCCACGGCTCCTCCCATAGCCGCGTGCCGTTGAGTCGCTTCCATATCTCGGCACCGAGGTGGGGAGCAAAGGGGAAGATCAGGGAGGCGGCGGTCGCCGCGGCGAAGCGCACCACCGCGACGCCCTCGGGCGTCGCGTAAAGGCCGCCCTTGAGCCGGTAGGAATCGTTGACCAGCTCCATGACGGCGGCGATCACCGTGTTGAACTGGAAGCCGCGTTGGAAATCGCGGCTCGCCTTGTCGATCGCCCAGTGAGCCTTGGCCAGGAGGGTCCGGGCATCGCCACGCACAGCGGCTGGGTCGAGCTCCACCATCGGCATTGGCTCGACCTCCTCGCAGAGGCGCCAGAGCCGTGAGAGGAAGCGGTTGACCCCCTCCACCCCCTCGTCGGCCCAATCGGCGTCGCGCTCGGGCGGCCCCATGAAGCAGATATAGGTTCGGGCGGTGTCGGCGCCGTAGCGCTCGACGTACTCGGCGGGGCTGACCGTGTTGCCGCGCGACTTCGACATCTTCGCCCCATCGCGGGTAATCATTCCCTGCGCGAAGAGGTTGGCGAAGGGCTCCTGCACACCGAGCACGCCGATGTCGGCAAGCGCCTTGGCGAAGAAGCGCGCGTACATCAGGTGCAGGATCGCGTGCTCGACCCCACCGATGTACTGGTCGACCGGCAGCCAGTGATCGGCCGCATCGCGGTCCCAAGGAGCGCTCTCGTTGCGCGGATCGAGGTAGCGGACGAAATACCAGGAGGAATCGACGAAGGTGTCCATCGTGTCGGTCTCGCGGCGGGCCGGCTTCCCACAGCGGGGACACTCGGTCGCGACCCAGTCCTCGGCCGCCGCCAGGGGGCTTTTGCCCTGCGGGGCGTAATCGTCGATCTCGGGAAGCTCGACCGGGAGCTGATCGTCGGGCACAGGGACGATCCCGCACTCCTCGCAGTAGACGACCGGAATCGGCGCGCCCCAGTAGCGCTGGCGGGAGACGAGCCAATCGCGCAGGCGGTAATTGACCGATGTCCGACCGCGACCCTCCTCGGCGAGCCAGGCGACGATTTCCGCGTAGGCGTCGCGATTGTCCTTGCCGTCGAAGCGCCCCGAGCCGGTCATCGGGCCGTCGCCCGGATAGGGAAGGCCCTCATCGTCGCGGGCGCTCTCGGGGTCGGAGCCCTCGATCACGCGGCGAACCGGCAACTCGAAGCGCTTGGCAAACGCGTAGTCGCGCTCGTCATGCCCCGGCACCGCCATGATCGCCCCGGTGCCGTACTCCATCAGCACGTAGTCGGCGACGAACATCGGGATCTCCTCGCCGTTGACCGGGTTGACGACGCTGCGCCCGAGCGCCACGCCGGTCTTCTCGCGGTCCTCGGCGCCGCGATCCTCGGCCGACTCGCGGGCGGCGTTGGAAACGTATTCGCGCACCGCGCCCTCGGCGGGCGTGCCGGCAACCAGCCGGTCCAACTCCGGATGCTCGGGGGCGAGGACGAAGAAGGTGGCCCCGAAGAGGGTGTCGGGACGGGTCGTGAAGACGGGGAAGTCGATGCCGAGCTCCTCGTTGCGGAAGACGACCTCGGCGCCCTCCGAGCGGCCGATCCAGTTGCGCTGCATCGTGATCACGTGCTCGGGCCAGGTCTCGAGGCGCTCGAAGTCGGCGAGCAGGCGCTCGGCGTAGTCGGTGATCTTGAAGAACCACTGCTCGAGCTTGCGCTGCACGACCTCGGTCCCGCAGCGCTCGCAGCGGCCGTCGACGACCTGCTCGTTGGCGAGAACCGTGGCGTCCTTGGGACACCACTGCACCGGCGCTTCGGTGCGGTAGGCGAGCCCGTGCTCGAAGAGCCGCAGGAAGATCCACTGGGTCCAGCGGTAGTACTCGGGCGTGTGCGTGGCGAGTTCGCGCGACCAATCGATCGAGATACCCCACTCGCGAAACTGGCGCCGGAAGGACTCGATCGAGCGCTCGGTCGCCGCTCGCGGCGGCTCGCCGGTCTTGATCGCGTTGTTCTCGGCAGGCAGGCCGAAGGAGTCATAGCCCATCGGGTGGATCACCTCGAAGCCATGGCGGCGGCGGAAGTGAGCGATCGCATCGCCGACCGCGTAGGTCTTCAGGTGACCGACATGGGGTTCGCCAGACGGGTAGGGCAGCATCTCCAGCACGTAGGACTTCGGCTTCGACGGCTGGTGGCCGGACTGGCCCGGATTGGCGACCTCCCAGGTCTTCTCCTCAGCCCAAACCCGCTGCCACTTGCGCTCGATCTCTTTTGGGTCATAACCGGCCATGCGTCGCGCGATCTTATGAGGGGCGCGCGCTGCGAAGCGTCGAGCGCAGGCCCCAGCCGGAGACCAACGCCCAAACGGACTCGAGCAAGAGAAAGCCCCACTGGCGTTCGTGCCAGGCCAGGACAGCGAGAATCAGCGAGCCGAAGAAGTTGAGGACGAGGTAGGTCCGCGAGTGCGGATCCATGGCGCCAAACTGCGCCGCCGCGAAGGCGGTCAGAATCAAGAGCGCGCCGACCACTTGTACGAGCTGCTCCACCGGCCGAGCGTACTGGCCGGCAGGCGGCGCTCAGAACATCGGCGAGACGGCCGCGAGAATATGGGGCCAGACGTAGACCTCGATCGTCGCCGCGACGACGAGACATGGGATCGCGATCAGCACGGTGACGAAGGTCGCGGCGAGGAGCTGGCTCCACTCGCCGCGGCGGCTGGCGATCAGCCAGGCAGCGAGCGGCAGGAAGAGCGCGGTCAGCTCGAGCAGAGCGTGCGGAAGGACGGTGAGCAGCAGGACGCTAATCGGGACGTGGAGCTGGAAGGAGATCGTCGAGCCCTGGAAACCGAGGTAGAGGGCCTGGGTCGAGAGCGAGAAGAGGGTGACGGCGCAGACGAAGAGGATCGCCAGCTCCCCGGCCTTGACGTGGATCCAGCGCGAGAAGCCGCTGCGCTGGGCGGCGGCGATCGGCATCGAGGCGCCGGCGATGAAGCCGGCAACGCAAGCGGTGGCGTGCAGTGCCAGGACAAGCGAGTTGCGCCAGAGGATCGGCAGCAGATCGCCGGGATCGGATGGTTCGGTAAGGCCGGCCAGGTGGATCGGCGTAATGTCGGGCGTGAGCATTCCGGCGACGACCCAAACCGCGGCCAGCAGGGCAAGGGCAATCGCCACGCTCAGCGCCAGCCAGCCGCGCAGGACGGCCCAACGCCGCCCGTTCCAGGCCTCCAGCGCCGACCGTGTATCCCGCATCCCGTGCGAGAAGACGTGCGAGTTGGCGGTATCCATCGCTCAACCATCGGCAACTTCGGGCACCGATTTGAGCAGTGGAGCTGAGGGGGCTCGAACCCCTGACCTTCGCGCTGCCAGCGCGACGCTCTTCCAGCTGAGCTACAGCCCCGGGAAAACTCGTCTTCGCGGGCAGTTTAGCGGCGCATGCGGGTCACAATCGAAGCGGCTGATGGAGGTTGCCGCCGGCTGGGCCCGATACCCCTCAGCCGATTTCTTCTGCCAGCTCGACGATGATCCCCTCGGGGCCGCGGACGTAGCAGAGCCGGTAGCTGTCCTCGTAGCGCTCCAACTCGCCGACGAGCTCGGAGCCATGCGCTCGCAGGCCGGCGATGACGCCGTCGATGTCTTCGACGGCGAAGGTGATGTGGCGGATGCCCGGTGTGTTCGCCGGCGCGTCTCCGTTGCCGCCCGAAGCCCGTGGCGAGTGGAACTTCGCCAGCTCGACCCGTCCGTGGCCGTCCGGTGTCCGCAGCATCGCGATCTCCGCCCGGACGCCGTCGAGCCCAACGACACGGTCCACCCACTGGCCCTCCACCGGCCCCCCGCCCTGCAGCTCGAGGCCGAGCTCGACGAAGAACTCGGTTGCGGCCGCGAGGTCGTCTACCACGATGCCGACATGGTCCATCCGCTGGATCGTCATCTGCTCGATGGTAAGGAATGGGGCGCGAGGCCGCCAACGCCGGGGGCATTCGAATGCGGCTGCGGCCGAGAGGCGCAAAAAATCAGGGTCGTGAGTCAACCCGCTCAGCAAGAAAAACGGCCGGCGGACGAGGCGTGCCGGCATAGGGCTGGCTCAGACCCTTTCGCTCGCCTCGCAGATGGCTCTGCTCTATCCGTCGGGCATGGATGCCTGGGCCAAGCGCGAGCTTGCCGGCAGCCGCGAGCATTCTCGACACGGAGCGACGCCGAAGCGGTGAGCCTGCGCGCGGCGATCCAGGCCGAGCTCGCAACCCTCGACGGCGTCGCGGCCTTCGACGTCCATGCCCACACGGGCGCCGACGTCGACGGGACGACACGCAGCAGCGAGGAGCACCTGCGCGACATCGAGGCTGTCGCTGGCCGCTCCGTGATCTTTCCCCTCTGCGTGGACACCGAATATGGCCCGGAGAACCGGCGGGTCCTGGACGAGTGCGCCAAGTCAGCCGCGATCTCCGACCTCTGCTGGCTCGCGGAGGAGATCCCGGCCCACCCGAACCTCTTCTTCGACACGTCGTGGTGGAACCCGAGCGACCTGATCGCCCTCTACTCGACCGTGCCGCCCGGGCGCGTCCTCTACGGCAGCGACGCCCCCTGTATGGATCCCGAGATGGTGCTGGCGATCAATCTGCGTTGCGCCCGCTACGCGGGGCTCTCCCCGGAGGCCATCGGCCTGGTGGCGGGCGGCCAGCTCGAGAACCTCCTGGCAGGGGAGGATGCAGTCGACGCCGGGCCTCCTCCTGGCCCGCCTCGAGTGGCGCCCTCGCCGGCGGCGAGCCGGGCGGCGACCGCGATCACCGCGGCGGGGTCAGTCAAGTTCGCCGGCGGCGACCCAACCAGATATTCGAGCTGGCACGACTCGCGGTGGGCAACGACGGCGCCGCGCTCGGTCAGCCTGGCGCGCTGGTGTCCGGCCTCCTCGACGAAGGGGCCGCGGCCACGCCGCAGGCCCCGTGGGCGATGGCGTTGGCGCTGGCGCTGCTCGTCGCACCCAGCGTCGAGAGCGCCGTCCTCAACGGCTGACGCGGCGAAGCGGCGTACGATCGGCGCCGAACCGATGCCGGCCTGCACCGAACTGCTGGAGAGGAATGACGAGCTCGCCACGATCGAGCGGCTGCTGGGCACGGCGGCGTCGCCCGAATGGCGACGGAGGGAATGACCAACCGCGAGATCGCCCAGGGCCTCTTCGTCTCCGAGAAGACGGTCGAGACCCATCTGCGCCACGCCTACCAGAAGCTCGACGTGGCAAGGCGGACCGATCTCGCGAAGGCTCTCGACGTGACCTGAAGACACCGGCACGGCGGAAAAACAGATTCCGCCCGTCGCTCTTCCCGCCGCAGGGCGGAAGATGCTGCATGATCGCTCCCTTGTTCAGGGGCACAACCGCCGGGGCAGGACGCAGAGGAGCAGATCCGTGAGTTCAGGAAGGCAACTTCACCGCTCCACCCGCCTGCAGCGCTGGGCCCCCGGGGTCGGACTCATCCAGCGGTATCCCGGTCGGACGGCTCGGCCGGACCTGGTTGCGGGAGTCGTGCTGGCCGCGATCCTCGTGCCACAGGGAATGGCCTACGCAGAGCTCGCCGGCCTACCGGCCGTCACGGGCCTCTACACGACGATCGCCTGTCTGGTCGGCTACGCCGTCTTCGGTCCTTCGCGCGTCCTCGTGCTCGGCCCCGACTCCTCGATTTCCCCTTTGATCCTCGCTTCGATCACGCCCCTGCTGGTCGCGGGAGACCCCGGGTCGGCGATCGCTCTGGCGGGGATGCTTGCGATCTTCGTCGGCCTGATCGAGATCGGTCTTGGCCTCGGCAAGCTCGGTTTCGTCGCCGACCTGCTCTCAAAGGAGGTGCAGGTCGGCTACATGAACGGCCTCGGGATCACGATCATCGTCGGACAGCTGCCGAAGCTGTTTGGCTTCTCGACCGATGCCGACTCGTTCCTCAGCGAGGTCAAGGCGTTCGTGGAGGGGCTCGGCCAGACACACACCGCCACGCTCGTGCTCGGGCTCGCGGTCCTGGGCATCCTTCTCGTGCTGCCGATCTTCACCAAGCGCCTGCCGGCGATCCTCGTGGGAGTCGTGGCGGCCACCGTCGTCTCGGCCGTCTTCGGGCTGGCCGACCACGGGGTCGCGACGGTCGGCTCCCTGCCCCAGGGAGTTCCGACTCCCGGACTCCCCTGGACGGACACCGGCGACGTCCCGGCCCTGCTGCTGGCGGCGCTCGGCATCACGCTGGTCTCGCTGACCGACACGATCGCCACCGCGACCAGCTTCGCGGCCCGACGCGGCGATGAGATCAAACCCGATCAGGAGATGATCGGCATCGGGGTAGCGAATCTGGCGGCCGGCTTCTTCCAGGGGTTCGCGGTCTCGACGAGCGGCTCGAGAACAGCCGTCGCCGAGCAGTCTGGAGCGAAGACCCAGCTGGCCGGACTGGTCGGGGCCGGACTGGTCGCGGCCCTCCTTCTGTTCTTCAATTCATTGCTCGCAGACCTGCCGCAGGCGGCGCTTGCGGCGGTGGTGATCGCGGCGGCGATATCGCTGATGAACCTGCCTCTGCTTCGCCGCTACTACGATGTGCGCAGAAGCGCGCTCGGCGTGTCCCTCGTCGCCACCGCCGGGGTCGTGCTGCTCGGCGTTCTACAGGGAATCGTGATCGCGGTCCTGCTGGCGATCATCCTCTTCTTCCGTCGCAACTGGTGGCCCCATGGCGCGGTTCTGGGGCGGCCCGAGGGATCGGAGGAGTGGCACGACGTCACCGCCTATCCCGCCGCAGCGGAGCTGCCCGGCGTCGTCGTCTACCGCTGGGAGGCACCGCTGTTCTTCGCCAATTCGGGACGCTTCCGCGACGAGATCAGGCGGCTCGTGCGCGAGCGAAAGCCCAACTGGATCGTCCTGCAATGTGAGGCGATCACTGACGTCGACGTGACCGCGGCGGAGATACTCGAGCAGCTCGACCGCGAGCTGAACGCAGCCGGGATACACCTCGCCTTCGTCGAGCTGCGCGACCGCCTCAAAGAGCTGACGCTGCGCTACGGCCTGATGGACACGCTCGACAGAGATCACTTCTATCCCTCCATCGAGGCGGCCGTTGCCGCGATTCGAACGGAAGGCGGCACCGGAAGAAGCTAACCCGCGGTTCGATCCCCGCTGGCTCCATCAGATGCGACAGTTTTGCCGATCGTCGCCATCTCCTCGTCGCTCAACTCGAAATCGAAGATCTCAATGCTCTCGCGAATCCCCTCTGCCGTCACCGACTTCGGAATCGCGATATTGCCGATCTGGACCTGCCAACGCAGGATCGCCTGGGCGGAGGACCTACCGTGACGTGCGGCAATTTCGCCGATCGCCTCGTCGGCAAGTAGATCATCATGGGCGAGCGGGCTCCAAATCTCCGTGGCGATGCGGTATTCCGCATGCAACCTACGCAGCTCGACCTGCGGTAGGCGCGAATGTAGCCCTATCTGGTGGACCGTGGGCCGCGTGTCGGTTTCCACCTCAAGCCTTTCCAGGTCCTCGATCTGACAGTTCGAGACGCCGATCGTGCGCGCGCGCCTTTCCTCGAGGATTCGTTCCGAGGCCCGCCAAGTGTCGAGAAAACGGTTCTCGCTCAGTACCGGCCAATGGACCAGGCAAAGGTCGACGTACTCGAGGCCTATGCGGCCAAGTGTCGCCTCGAAGGCCTTGAGCGTGGAGTCGTACCCCTGCTCGGCGTTCCACAGCTTGGTCGTGACGAACACCTCCTCGCGGGGCAGATCGCAGACAGCGAGAGCCGCACCGACCGCTGCCTCGCAACGGCGGGACGCAGCGATGTCGATGTGGCGGTAGCCGACGTCGAGGGCGTACTCGACGACGCTCTGAGCTTCCTCCGGGGGCGCCTGAAAGACACCAAGGCCCAGCTGTGGAATCTCGACGCCGTCGTGCAGGGCGATGCTTGGAATGGTCAACTCGGACATTTCGCTTCTCCTGCCGTCGCGGACCGTCCCGATTTGGTATCGAGGGTCGTGTTCGCCGGGTGCTTTTCACCAGCCAAAGAGACTCCTTTGGCGCTGGCGAGAACCACCAGGCTGAGCATCTTCATGTACGCCATTTCCCAAATCTCCTTGTTCGAGGTGTTGTCGGGGGCCGTCGCCTGCATCCCTTCAGACTCCGGCCCCCGCTCTCCCTTGCTCGATCCCCCCTGGCCCCTGCACCAGCGAGCATCCAGCTCTACGCAGAGCTGCACAAGCACTTAGGAAAAGTGGTTCCTATCTATGCGCCCAGCGCACGCTGGACTCGCGGCGCGCCAGCGGCACCGCTGCCCTCACCGACCTCGGCGACGATCACGTCGACCGCCGCCGCCGCTCCGAGCGCCGGGGCGAGCGCGAGGTAGGAAAGCGCCGGTGCTGCGATCGGCAGCTGCGCGCCGCGCCCGCTGGCGACGAAGTGGTGGATCACGCCCCACATCGCCCCAATCGACGCTTCCGCCGCGAACTCGCTCGGCTGCTGCGCCAGCGGTGCTCCCCGTCGAAGCCTTGTCGCCAGCTCGGCGATCATCTCGCTGCGCCATTGGATCGCCTCGGGGCCCGGCGAGAAGACCTCGAGGAAGGCAAGGCCGGTGAATGTGGAATCGCGCGCAAGGCGCCGGCAGAGGTCCGCAATGATCCGGTGGACGCCGCTCGCCCAGTCATCGGCCGCGAGGTAGAAGGAGGCCGCTGCGGCGAGGGTGCGATCGCTGAGTGTCTCGAGCGTCGCCAGGAAGCAATCCGCCACGCCCTCGAAGTGGGTGTCGAAGCTGCGCCTGGAGACACCGGCTGCGGCGCGCACCCGCGGCACCGTCAGCGTCGCGTACCCCTCCTTGCTCGCCAGCTTTGCGGTGGCCGCGAGAATCAACGCGCGCTCATCCTCCAGCGGCAGGACGGAAGCGGTTTCGAGTAACGGCGGCGCCCCCGCGGCCCCGAGCCCCCGCAGCCGGACGACGTCGTCGTCACAGAAAGAGAGTGCCCACTGCAGCAGCTCATCCCCGTCGAGCGCCAGTTGCCGCGGGTGGCCGGAGAGCAGCCGCGCCCGGGCCAATCGGCTGCCACCGGCGACGATGCCCTTCACCACCAGCGGCGGCAGCCGGGCGCCGTCGGCGAGGACGAGGTTTTTGGCCACCAAGGCCTCGAAGAGCAGGTTCGTACGCTGCATCCGCTCGACCGCGACGGCGCCGGCAGTAAAGACCTCGACCAGGGCCAGCCGCGCCTTCTCCGGGCTGCCGGTGATCTGTTCGGCGAAGGCGAGAAACCCGAGCCGCAGCCGCTCGCGCCACTCCTCTCCACCCTCCGCGGCGGCGATGATCCCGCGCACAGAGTGACTGACGATTATCTCGTAGGCGGCGAGGAAACACTCCTCCTTGCCGGCGAAGACCTTGTAGAAATCTCGCTTCGAGACCCGGGCGCGGCTGGTCAACTTCTCCACGGAGACGGCGTTGTAGCCGTGCTCAGCAACGAGCTCGACCATCGCCTCGTGCAGGCGGCCGCGCTGGTGTGCGGCGACCTCCGTCGCCGAAAGTCCCGGCCCCGGCTTCAGCGGCGGATAACGAGCGCTCCGCCTTCGTGCGCCTCGCGATGAGTTAGACCCGTTCCGAGTTGACAATTCGTCAGTACCAAAACAGGAAGCGCGCCAAAGCTGCTAGTCCAGATGGGAAAAGCAGACTGCTTGTCTCTGCCTTGGTGTCCAATACAGGCGCAAACGAGGTCGGCGATGGGAGCCGCTCAGCCCAACGTCGCCCCCTCGATCGAGGCACTTGGCTCGATTTCCCGCAGCCGCATGATCCGGAAGGAATTGAAGAGCCCGATCAGGCCGGCGACGACCGGAACCAACAGCGCCACCTGCAAGGGGCGGTTCGTCGCGTCCGTGTTGATGCGGACGACTTCCTCCCGAACCGCCTCTGGCTCTTCGGCGAGGAGCTGTTCGAGTCTCGCATTGCTCGTCACTTCCGCGTCTTCGTCGAGCGTTTTCGCAATCTGCTGCTGCTGGCCGGCTGGGACACCGTGCTCGCTTCGGTCATGTTGGTGACGTTCATCAACGAGGTGTCGACGACGAGCACGAACATGGCCATCGCGAGCACGAAGGCCAACCGCGTGCTACTGGCTCCCTCCGAACCGGCAGGAGCAGACCCTGGGGTCACAAGCAATCAGGCAAGCAGCTTCGACTTTGCCCGTTCGAACTCCTCGGCGGAAAGCGCCCCTTTGTCTTTCAGCTCGGCGAGCTTGTGGAGCTCCTCTGCGGGAGAGCCGGCCTGTGCCTGCTGGCCGAAGCTGATGTCCGCGAGCGGCACGGTCATCCGTCCTGCTCGGTCCAGTTGACCGTCAACTGGTAGATGATCACGACGTCGAGGACGATCATCAGGAACGCCCACAGAGGCGCTGCCGGGAACCAGACGACCTGCAGGACCGCGTTGATCGCCAAGAGAAAGATTCCGAAGAGGCGAGCTGCTTCATTGCCGACGAGAAGGCCGAAGCCGGTGAGTCCGATGACGGCGCCGAGAATCAACTGAAACCAGCCCCAGGCGGTGATATCGAAGATGAGGGCGCCGTGACCGCCGACCACGACGACTTCGTCGTTGAGGATCGCCGCTAGCCCCCAGATCGCATCGAGCGAACCGAGGATCACCATCATCACTCCGGCGAATGCGATCCAGGTGGAACGCTGGCCTCCAACCGGTGGCCTTGAACTCCGACTGGCCTCCATCGAACTCTCCTTCCCAACGCAGTACGGCTCCGTTTTCATTCGGGGCCGGCAGCTCGGCGGCTGCTCGCCGCATCACTCTAATCGCCTCCCGGCATACAGGCAAAAGATTCCTGATCCAAAATCCAAGCGCCTGCTCCTGGCAGCCGTCTTCTCTCACTTGCCAGGCGCAGGCTCGGCTCGCTCGGCCGAGGAGCGGGAGGCAGTGAGCTCGGCGGAGATCCTGACCGCCGCGGAGACGAGAGGAGCAGCGAGGATGAGGCCGATCGTCCCGAAGAGGCAGCCGCCGGCAATCGTGGCGATCAGAACCGCCAGGGGATGGAGGTCGAGGGCGGCGCCGTAGGCGATCGGCTGGACCAGCTGCTGGAGCACGCCGTTGGCGAGGAGGACGACTACCGCGATCGCCAGGGCCGCCTCGGGCCCCTGGCCGCCCAGGGCGATCAGAACCGCAAACGCCCCCGCCGTCCAGGCGCCGAGATAGGGGACGTAGCCGCCAAGGAAGGTGACGACGGCGATCGTCCCCGGCAGCGGCACCCCGAGCAGCAGGGCCCCGGCGCCGACCAGCAGCGCGCTCCAGGCAGCGACGATCGTGACCCCGACGAAGTAGCCGCGCAGGGAGCGCGACACCTGCGCCAGCACGGTGCGGGCGAGCGGGACCGGCATGCCGAGATGACGCTCGACGAACCTGCCGAGCGTCGGCGCGTCCTTGAGCATGAAGAAGAGGCTGATCGCGGCAAAGGAGAGGAAGACGGCCAGCGAGGCCAGCTTGTCGACACCGCCGAGCAGGCCGCCGGTCAGGGCCTTGAAGCCAGCGCTGATCGAAGCGCCGGCGTGCTGATTGGCGTCCGCGGCGGTGGACGAAGCCACGCCGAGATCCCTTACCCACGACTCGATCTCGTCCGCCCCAGCATGAAGTCTGCCGCTGAGGCTGTCAGCCTGACTGGCGATGCCGCTCATCACGATGACGCCGACGCCGACGCCGATCAGGACGATTGCCAGGAAGACGAGCACCGCACCGGCCGCCCTCGGCGCGCCGCGCCGCTTCAGCCAGTCGACCAGGGGCACGGTGACCGAGGCGATGATCGCCGCCGTCACCACCGGCATCACGATCGTCTGCGTCTGCGCGAGCAGGAAGATCGCGCCGACCAGCGCCGCGCCGACCCCGACCAGCAGCCAGGCGCTGAAGCCGAGGTCGCGCAGCCATGCTGGCGCCGAGAACATCCCGCTCAGCTCGGCTGGATCGATCTCGATCACTTCCTCCTCGGCGGGTGCGCTCTGGGGCCGCGACAGCCGTCCTCGGATCGTGCGCCTTGGACTCATCGGAGCGTGGCACGATACGCGGCGCCCCCGACATGGCCGCGGTGGAGCCACCCGGTGAGCACGGCAGCTCGGGTCTCCTACGTCGGCCACGCGACCGTCCTGGTCGAGATCGACGGCGTCCGCCTGCTCACCGATCCGGTGCTGCGGCGGCGGGTCGGCCCGCTGCGCCGGCACGGGGCCCCGCCCGAGCCGCGGCTGGCGGAGGGCGCCGACGCGGTGCTGATCTCCCACCTCCACCACGACCACGCCGACGTGCCCTCGCTGCGGCGACTGCGCAGGACGGTGCCGGTGCTTGCCCCGCCGGGAGCGGGGGACTTCCTCGCGCGGCTGGGCTTCGGCAACGTCCGCGAGCTCGCCCCGGGCGACTCCGGCGATGTCGGCGGCGTCCGCGTCACCGCCACCGAGGCGAACCACCCTCCGGGCGGGCGGCGCTTCGAGCGCGCCTCGCGGGCGGTCGGCTTCGAACTCATCGGCCAACGACGCATCTATTTCGCCGGGGACACCGACCTCTTCGACGGCATGGAGACGATCGGCGGTGGCAAGCTCGACCTTGCCCTGCTGCCGATCTGGGGCTGGGGCACGAGCATCGGCGCCGGGCACCTCGACCCCGAGCGGGCTGCGCAGGCCGCGGCGCTGCTCTCGCCCCGGACGGTGATTCCGATCCACTGGGGAACGCTCTACCCGCTCGGGCTCGCGCGACTGCGGCCCGATCCCCTGCGCGCTCCCCCGCGCGCGTTTGCCCGCTGGATGCGCGAGCTGGCGCCTCAGTCGGAGCTGCGGGTGCTGGCGCCAGGCGAGACGACCTCGCTCGCGTAGCCGTCGTGGCCGAGGCCGGCGAGCCAGCTCCGGAACACCCGGTGGACCCGCTCGGCGCCGACCACGTCCTCCTCCGGCCAGGCGAGCTCGGCCGGGTGCAGCACAAATGGGTGCGCCTGGGTCCCCCCCATTCCGCCGTGCGATCCGACCAGCTCCTCGAAAGCGGCGACCTCGCCGAACTGCGGCCAGTAGGTGCTGTTGACCATCAGGTCGGCGCAGTGGACGAAGCCGTCGGTGCGGCGCAGGTGGTCGGCCGCGTGCGGGCCGAACGGCTCGAGCGGGTCGTCTCCCTCGGCCCGGTCCTGGTCGAGGAAGTGGGTGCCTTCGGCGCCGATCGCGAGCGCGCCGAAGCGCTCCGAGCGGACCAGGACGAAACCGATCCCGGGGTGGTCGCAGAGCGCCGGGACCAACAGCGGGTAGATCGCTTCGAGCCGCTCCAGGGACACCCGGCCGGGCTCGCGGGGAAAGCTGATCAGGCCGAGGCAGCCCGAGGCCATCACCGAGAGCTCGGGCACCTCTCCCCCGTGTGCCCGATCCACCTCCTCGCGGACGTCGGCGTCGAGCGTGACCACGCCGTCGTCGCGGCGGCCGCGGGTCGCCGTGCGAACCGTACGCGCCGCGATCGTGTCATCGCGGGCGACCTCGGTCAGGCCGGCGCTGAGGTAGGCGAGCGCGTCGTCCTCGCCCTCCTCGACCGCGATCGTGCTCTCCGGGTCACAGGCCGATCGCACCAGGTCCTCGAGCGTTTCCCCGTAGCGGTCGCGGAAGGTTTCCCCCTGCGACTGGCCGTGATCGGAGAGAACGACCAGCCGGTAGGGGCGCGGAGCATCGGCGCAGGCGAGGGCGATCCTGGCGACCTGGCGGTCGAGGTCGCGCAGCACGGCGAGGGCGTCGTCGCGTTCGATCCCGGAGTGGTGGGCCACCTCGTCGTAGGCGAGGAAGGTGGTGTAGACGAGCGGGCGACCGGCGAGGATGTCGCCGACGACGCTGGCGACCTGGAGGTCGCGCTGGACGACGGTTGCCCAGGCGCGGACGGCGGCGTAGGAGCGCGGGCGGGCGATCCGCGGGCGGACGTCGTCGCGCAGCTGCCGGCGCACCGCCCGGCGCTCGCGAAAGACGTCGACGAGCGCCAGCACGAGCGTGCGCGCGACCGCGTAGGGACGAGCGAAGTAGGCGGCGTAGTCGACCCCGATCGGGCGGCGGCGGTGCAGCACCGTGCTCATCGTCAGCATCGAGTGCGGCGCGTCGCCGGAGAGGATGTTGGCGCGGCTGGCACCGCCAGCGTGCAGCAGCCCGCGCCCGTCGGAGTGCCGCCGCTCCAGCTCTTCAGCGTCGCGCGGGTGGTTGGTGACGATCGCCGCGCCGCGGTCCTTCTCCCACCAGCGGAAGGCCGGCATGTCCTCGTTGGAGCCGTGCAGCAGGCCCGCCTGGCAGGCGCCGGTCTGCGAGGACCAGTCGGTCTCCCACCTGCTCAGCCGGTGGGAGCCGCCGCGCAGCCAGGCGGCGAGGTTCGGCGCGTCGCCGGCGGCCAGCGCCCGGTGCAGTACGTCGTGGGCTAGGCCGTCGATCTCGAGGAAGAGGACGCCCGGCACCTCGCTCTGCAGGTGCTGTCCCCGCCGCCGCATCTGCCGGCGGACGACGTTGCGGTACCAGGAGTCGTCTTCGTCGATCGCCAGCAGTGAGTAGAAGCCGGCGGTGAGCGCCGTCATCGCCACCGTGACGACGATCCCCTCGAGCACCCCGTCGAGGTGAGCGCCAGGCAGGAGGTTGACGGCGAAGGTGACGAGAACGCCGTTGAGGAGCAGGGCCGCGCCGCCGAGGGTGAGCACCGTGAGCGGCAGCGCGATCCGCGCCAGGACCGGCCAGATCAGCGCGTTGAGCAAGCCGATCGCCGACGCGGCGCCCAGCGCGGCAAGGGCGCCATCGAGAACGAAGCCAGACAGAAGCGCGGAGAGCAGCAGCAGCGAGACGGCGTCCAGCAGTAGAACGAGCAGGGCACGCCAGGCGATCCGGATGTTCATCGTCCGCCGCGAGGAACGATGAGGCCGGCGAGCTCCGCCGCGCTGACCCCAATGAACGCGCCCGCTAGGACGTCGGCGGGAAAATGGACACCCGTATGGACTCGGGAGTATCCGACCAGGGTCGCCAGACCCCGGAGCGGCGCCGAGAGAACCGGCTGTGCGCTCGCTGCGCCGGTGGCGAAGGCAAAGGCGGATGCGGCGTGGCCGGACGGGAAGGAGCTCGAGCGCGGCATCTCGACGTGGCGGCTCACGAGCTCCTCTGCCTCCCTCCTCGTCGGGCGCCGCCGGGCGGTCAGCGGCTTTGCGACGAGGTTGGCGAAGGCGGAGGCGATGCCGAGCGAGACGAGACCCTTCCGAGCCGCAAGCCGACCGTTGTGCCCGCCAAGAAGCGCCAACCCGGCGGCGGCGGCGAACCAGAGCTTGCCGTGGTCGGCGGCGCGGGAGAGACGGCGCATGACGAGGTCCAGCGACGGCGTGTCGCTGGCAGCGATCGCTCCATAGACGGCAGTATCGACTGCCTTTGCCTCGTCAAGCGACCCGGCCATCGGGCGATGATCTCAGCTCGACCCCGAAGGTGCCGATCACGCCTCCCTCCGGTCGATGCTTGGCCTCGGCGCCTTGCCGATGGTGATCCGGGCCAGCGCGCCAACGGTCTCCCAAGCGCCCTCGGGCATCGCCGCCGACGGAGAGGCGCCGGGATGCGCGGCTGCGATCCGCACCCCCAGCGCCGCCGGCAGGATCCTGAAACGCAGCGGCGCGTCCAAAGTTACGCCCTCGCCGTCGATGCCCGCGGCGATCGGGCCGTCTGCGTCGACCTCGAAAACGGGTGTGGACCACTCGCGCCAGGGCCGTTGGAAGAAGCGCCGGCCGGCATCCGGCGCCGAGGCAACGGCTATCCCCAGCACCTTTTCGTCGATCCTCGGCCGGGTGCCAGAGCCGACCGCGCGGCCGAGCCGGTAGCGATTGTTGGAGACGAGGATCGCTGCGCCGGAGGAGTGCTCCGGCCCTTCGGGCCCGGTCCAGCGCAGATCCACCCCCTTGCCCTCGGGCCCAAGCACCTCCGGCAGCGTGTCGAGGATCGTCCGCAGCTTCGCCTCTCGGTAGCCCTCTCGCTGGACCGCCTCGGCGTAGAGGCCGATCGAGGCGTTGTTGACGAATACGCGGCCGTTGACCTCGGCCAGGTCGACCCGCCTTTCGCGACCGCCGACGAAGGCGTCGAGCGCGCCGACGACGTCGTCGCGGTCGACCCCGAGGTCGAGGGCGAAGTGGTTGCGGGTCCCGGCCGGAATGCAGGCATAGGGCAGGCCCTGCTCGGCGGCAACCATGGCGACGACGGCCTGGGAGCCGTCGCCGCCGGCCATCGCCAGCGCGTCGGCGCCATTGGCCACCGCGCCGCGCACGAGCTGCTCGAGGTCGGTACCGAGCTTCAGCTCGATCGGTTCGACGCCGCGGGCCCGCGCCTCCTCGGCAAGGTGGAGCTTCTCGGCCTTGCCTCCGCCCGACTTGGGGTTGTAGAAGAGCACGGGGCGACGGGGGTCCGGTGCTCGGCGCAGTGGGACGTGGATCCTGAAAGCCGAGCGCGTCGCGAGGAGCATCACCCCCAGACCGATCACGATCACGAGAGCCTGGGCGACGTGATCGCCGTCAGCGATCAGCAGGGCGACGATCATCGCCGCTGCCAGGATCGCGATTGCCGAGCCGAGAAGCCTTGCCACCCCGGTGCGCGTCAGGCCGTACCAAGCCGCCGCAAGCGCGAGGACCAGGCCGGCAACGACTACCAGGCCACGGGGAAACTGAGAAAGGACGATGTCGATGCTGAGAACCGCGAGGACCATCGTGCTCGCAAGCGCCATGAGCGCGGCCAGCCGGTGCGTGTCGCGCTGCTCAGCCGACAATGGAATGCTCCTTTGGAGTGCTTCTCGTCCTCGCGCGATGCGCCGATGACAAACTGACAACGACGCTACGGCGACGCTTTCAACTCAGCCTATCCGCGGTGGCCTGGAGACGACGCGAAGCATCCCTTCGGCCAGCATTGCCCGAACACGAGGAGGCCGGTTTGATCGGATCGGTCGAGTTGTCGAGCCGTGCGCGGCATCGGCCGTCCTCCGACCGCTGGCGACCCTATTGTGGCCCGCCCTTGTACGACGCTTCTCAGCACCCGACCGGCGACAGGGCGCTCGCCAGATCGCTTCCGGATTGGCCCGATGCCAGACCTCTGCGCTCCTGGCAGGAGGAGGCGACGGAGGCCGTGCGGGCGCACTCGGCCGCCAGCTTCCTTGCCTCGGCCACGCCGGCGGCAGGCAAGACCACCTTTGGCCTGCACATCGCCCACCGGATGCTGAGCGCCAGGTTCGTCTCGCGCGTTGTCGTAGCCGACCCGACCACCCACATCTGCCGCCAGTGGGCCGCCGACGCGGGCCGCTACGGCATCGACCTCGAGCCGAACAGGCCGAACTCGGACGGGCCGGAGTCGGCCGACTTCCACGGCGTCGCCGTCACCTACCAGACGATCGCGGCCGGGCCCGATGTCCACCGGCTGACCGCCAGCCGCCGGCCGACCCTGCTGATCGCCGACGAGCCGCACCACATGGGCGATCAGGCGGCCTGGGGCCTGCAAGCGCGCAAGGCCTTCGACGGCGCCCGCTTCCGGCTGCTTCTCTCCGGCACGCCCTTCCGCTCCGACAACTCGGCCATTCCCTGGGTCACCTACGACGAGGACGGCATCAGCCGGGCCGACTATGCCTACGGCTACCCGCAGGCCCTGGTCGACCGCGTGTGCCGCCCGATCACCTTCCTGCCCTATGACGGCGAGATGGAGTGGGCCTCGGACGGCCGGTTGCGCAGCGCCGACTTCGACCTCGTCCTGCCGGCAGCTGAGGCGGCCCGGCGCCTGCGGACGGCGCTCAGCCCGGAGGGCGAGTGGATGGGCGAGGTGCTGCGCGACGGCGATGCCAGGCTGAGTGAGGTGCGGGACGGCGGCCACCCCGACGCGGGCGGCCTGGTCATCGCCTCGGACCAGGATCACGCGCGGGCGATCGCGGCGCGGCTCGAGTCGGTCTCTGGGGAGCGGCCCGAGCTGGTGATGAGCGACGAGCCCGGTGCCAGCCGGCGCATCGCCGATTTCGCCTCCTCCGACCAGCGCTGGCTGGTCTCGGTCCTGATGGTTTCCGAGGGCGTCGACATCCCCCGCCTGCGCGTCGGCGTCTACGCGACGGCGGCCCGGACCGAGCTCTTCTTCCGCCAGGTGGTCGGTCGCTTCATCCGGACCATCCCGGGGCTGGGCCGCCAGATGAGCTACCTGCTGATGCCGGCCGACCCGCGGTTGAAGGCGCTAGCCCACGAGATAGAGCTGGAGCGCCGTCACGCGCTCGACCTCTCAGAGGACGCCGAGGAGGAAGAGGTCGAGATCGACGACTTCGACCCGGAGCGACCCGAGCCGGGCAGTGGCTTTGCCGCCCTGAGCTCTGGCGACGCCGAGCTGGACGAGGCGATCATGAGCGAGACCGCGCTTCAGCTCTTCCCGACCGATGGCCCCAAGTCTGGGGCGAAGAAGGCGACCGCCCGCGCCGGCCCAGAAACGGCATCGAAGGATCTCGAGCCCGAGCGCGAGTCGGCCTATGCGACCCGAGAGCGGCTGCGCGGCGAGCGCAGCCGCCTGGTCGCCGCCGTCGCCCGCCGCACCAACAAGTCGCACCGAGAGGTGCAGGCTCGCATCAATCGAGACACCCGGACGCGCTCGGTCGCCGGCGCCACGATCGACCAGCTCGAGCGCGGCAACGCGCTGCTGCGCCGCGAGCTGTGGCGGTGAGCGACCCGGCTCGATTGGCGTCGGTGTGCGCTGCGATGGAGTGGTAAAGAGGAGCAAGCATGGAATCCAAGGCGACCGACCCGGCCCACTTCCGCGAGGCACAGCACAAGCACTGGGACTCTGCCGCGGTGGGATGGAAGGAGTGGAGCGGGTTCAACGACCGCGCAGACGGGCACATCAGCAGCCGGCTGGTGGAGCTCGCTGGCGTGCGGTCGGGAAGCCGGGTCCTCGACGTCGCCGCCGGCTATGGCGAGCCGGCACTCACCGCCGCGCGGGTGGCCGGCGCAGGGGGCAGCGTGGTGGCCACTGACATCTCCGCGGAGATGCTCGCGTTCGGACGCGAACGCGCGACGGCAGCGGGCTTGGGGAAGGTCGAGTTCGTGGAGTCGGACGCCTCGAGCCTCGATTTTCCGCCCGCGAGCTTCGACGCCGCCGTCTCACGCTGGGGAATCATCTTCGAGCCCGACGCGGAGGCTGCCGCGGGCCGAATCCGAAGCTTCCTCAAGCCGGGCGCGCGGATCGCGATCAGCTCATGGGGTCAGCCCGATCAGGTCCCGTTTCTCTCGATTCCGATCAGGACGACCATGGAGCGGTTCGACGTGCCGCCGCCCCCGCCCGGGACGCCCGGGCCCCTCTCCCGGCCCACCCCCGCTGCGATTGGCGGGTTGCTCGAAGGAGGTGGGTTCTCGGAGGTCACCGTGGAGCAGGACGAGGTCACCTTCGAGTTCGACTCTCCGGAGCGCTTCACCGCCTACGTCAGGGCGATCGCCGCCCCGATCCGGGCGATGATCGAGCAGCACGCAGGCGAGGCCCAGGAAGAGGCCTGGGACGCGATCACCCAGGCGGCGGCGGACGCGGGGGGCGGCTCGAAGCCGCTGAGCTTCTCGAACGTGGTGCTGCTCGCCTCGGCGACCGCCTAGTTCGATTTCCGCCGGGGGCCGTGCGTTACGGTGGCGACGCTTGCAAATCGCAATCACCGGGGAGGACGCCGATGCCAGACACCACCTGCCACATGTCGATCTCGCTCGACGGCTTCGCCGCCGGTCCGGACCAGAGCCGGGAGAATCCGCTGGGGAAGCGGGGCAAGGAGGTCCATGGCTGGCACCTCGGCGACGAGCGCGCGAACGACGCCGACGCGACGGCAGAGGGCTGGCTGATGCGACCGCGGGGGGCCTACGTCATGGGCCGCAACATGTTCGGGCCGATCCGTGGCGAGTGGGATGAGGACTGGGACGGATGGTGGGGCTCCGAGCCGCCCTACCACGCGCCGGTCTTCGTGCTCACCCACCACGCCCGCGAGCCGATCGAGATGGAGGGCGGCACGAGCTTCCACTTCGTCACCGAGGGCTTCGAGGCCGCCTACGCGCAGGCGCGTGAGACGGCCGGCGAGGATGGCGTCGACATCGCGGGTGGCGCCTCGACCGTCCGCCAGGCGCTCGCCGCCGGAGTGATCGACGAGCTCACGCTCGACGTGGCCCCCGTCCTGTTCGGGTCCGGCGAGCGGCTGTTCGACGGAGTCGAGTCCTTCGAGTTCGAGCCGGTCGAGGTGCTCCACTCACCGCTCGCCACGCACATCCGCTACCGGCGGGCGGGGTGAGGAGCCGATCTCCGCGGCAGATCCGGCCAGGGAAACGCCACTGCCCCGATGCGTTTTGCTCCCGGAGAACCGTTAGGACAAAAAGCGCTCTTAGCTTTGGTGTATGCCTCTCGATGTGTCGGGAGAGGCGGTTTGCTCGGCCTGTAGGTCGGAGGCAACCGACTATGGTCGGTCGATATCCAAGACAAACCGAGGAGGATGCCGTCATGTATGTACGCGTCGTCAGGTTCACCGACGTTTCTGCCGAGCGGATGCAGGAGCTCCTTTCCCGCGTCGAGGAGTCCGACGGACCGCCCCCGGGCGTGCCTGCCAAGGGCATCACGGTCTTGTCCGATGGCTCGCAGGGCACAACGGTGGTCCTTCAGTACTTCGAGAGCGCGGAGGACATGGAGGCGGGGGCTCAAGTGTTCAGTGCGATGGATCCCTCTGAGACGCCAGGCACCCGAACGTCAGTTGACATGTGCGAGGTGAAGCTCGAGCGAACGCTCCCCTGAATCTCGGCGAGACTGGCGAAGGCGCCAGCAACAGCGAGTCCGGCTAGGAATCCGCCGGCGACTCCGGGTGGCCCGACACGGGCCGGATATGTCCCGGTCCCGGCCCCCGCCGGCTCGCTGGTCGACGCAGGTATGCGCCAGCATCTAGGCGATGACGCTACGACTGCGCTCGACCCTTGCCCTTGCCCTTGTCCTTGTCCTGGCGCTGCTGGTCGTCGTGCCGAACGCCGGTGCGGCTCCCTATCCGCCGACCTTTGCGCTCCACCCCGCGTTCACCTCGGCGAGCATCGGCGCGGATGGCTCGATCCTCGTCAACCTCGAAGAGGACGCAAGGGACACGAGGCATTCCATGACCACTCGTTACCTCCCGGATGGACAGCTTGACCGGTCGTTTGAGCCCGAACGGCCAGGGAGGATGGAGGTCGTCGATTCGCAGGGCCGCACCTTGAGACTTTCCGCCGGAGGTGGCATCGAACGGCTGAAGCCGGACGGCAGCTTCGAAACCTCCTTCACTCCGCCCGTGCGCGAATCGCCAGGCGGCCGGTCGGACTTTCGGATCGAAGCGATCCTGCCACTGACCTCGGGAAAGGTTGCCGCTGCGGGGCAGGTGTTGAGAAGAATTGAAGAATCGAGCAGGTACGAAGTCAGGGTTGCCCTCTATGAAGAATCTGGCCTGATCGACTCAGGCTTCGGCTCGGAAGGCATCGTCAGGCTGACTGAAGAAAGCGGGATCGAAGGTGAAGAATTCGTCGGCCTCTCCCCCGGCCCGGCCGAAGACGTGCTGGTCTCCCTCAATGAGAAGAGTTGGGCCGGGGGAGCGCCCTTGATGGGCGGAAGCGGTTCGCGGATCGTGGCGCTCAACCTGAAAGGCGCGCTCGATCCGGGCTTCGCCAGCGGCGGTGTGCATGGCTCACCCGATCCGATCGCCGCCGTCGAGGGTACGCCGGACGGCGCCCTTCTCCTCGCCGGCACACGGTGGGGCGCCGCCTTGAGCAGAGGCGGGCAGGCCCATCACAGCGACGTCTACCTGGAGCGCCTCACCCCGTTGGGCGCCCCGGACCCGACCTACGGCGAACAGCAGGGACGGACGACCATCGACTTCGGTGGCGTCGACGTCGCACATGCCCTGCTGCTGCGGCCGGATGGCTCGGCGCTCGTCGGCGGCGGAACCACGTTGCTGTCACCTCGTTGTCTCCTCTATGAAAGTACGTTCTGCACGGAAACCCCGGTGCTCTCCGCCTTTACGGCGAGTGGAGTGCTCGATCGCGGCTTCGGGCGCGAAGGCGTCCTCCCTCTGGGGTCGCTTGCCTACGAATTCGCGATGTTCCGCCATTCCGGGACCGTCGAACCCCTGGGGGTGCTCTTCCTTCGCGAGCTACCCGAAGGCGCGGTTCTTGCCGGTGGGGGCACCGAAGTCGGCGCCTTTCTCGCCGAGCTGGGGGACGACGGGCGCCTCGAAAGCGGCTTCGGGGAGGGCGGGACCGTCACCCGGACGAATCCACGCCTGTCGACGACCGAGCTGGGGTCGATGGCCGTCGACCGGAGAGGGAGGATCGTCCTTTCGGGTTACACCGACGCCGGCATCAGTGAGCTCAGCGGCGCGGTCTTCCGCTTCCGGGCGGACGGTGCCGTCGATCGCGGCTTCGCCGGCGGCCAGGGGTTCGTCAGGGTGCCGGAACCGCTGATAGCACCGGAACCGCCGAAAACCCCGCCGGGCATCTCCCTCGACGCACAGGGCCGGGCGTTGGCTCTCGGCGCCGATTTCGCCTCCTACTGGGCGACGGTTACGCGGATCGGCACGAACGGGCGGCCTGACCGGCGCTTCGGCATCGACGGGATCGCGCCGCTCCCCAGGTATGCGTCGGTGGAGGTTGGAGCTCGCAAGGTCCGACTCCGACTCAACCTTCTCGCGAGACTGATCACTGCGCTGCCGGGCGGCGGCAGTCTGGTGTACGCCAGAGCAGGGCACAACTTTGGGGCGAGGCTCTATCCCGCGTTGATCCGGCTGACGAAGCGCGGCAGGCTCGACCGCTCTTTCGGACATCGGGGTGTGGCGGTGATCGCGGGCGGCGTCGGCGGCAAGTTTGACGCGAGCGCGATGGTCACCCTTTCCGGAGGGAAGATCCTTCTCGGCGGCGCCGTCCGGTCCCCCTGTGGGTCGGAATATTCGGGGCGGAGCGCGGCGCTGATGCGACTGCGATCCGACGGGAGCCCTGACCCGTCATTCGGTCATGGCGGGCTGACGACAGTTCCTTCGTGCAGGTGGGGGAGCACGTTCGCCTCGATGGCCCTCGGCCCCCGGGGCGAAATCCTCACCGCCGGCGGCACCTGGAGGAGATTGAGGAAGGCTGGCCCGCACACGCTTGTCCAGGAAGAACTGCCGGTGATCGACCGCTTCTCCGCCCGCGGCCGCCTCGACCGGGGGTTCGGACGTCGCGCCATTCGCACCCTCCCGTCGCCGGGAAGGGGAAACCTGACTGCGGCGGAACGGGTCATCCTCTGGCACGACCGGATCCTGGTGTCTGGCCAGTGGGCGTCGGGGGCCCTCGTCTACTCACGGACCGGGCGGTTCGAGCGCACGCTGATCCCTTCCGGGCGGCGTAAGCCGCTACCCGGCTACACCTTGGGTATGGGCGTCCAGGACGGGAAGCCCGTGGTCGTCACAACCTCGAGGGCCAAGTGGAAACTCACCGTGCAGCCGCTGATATCGGCCGCCGCCCCCGAAAAGCGCCGAGCGGAACGATGAGCGCAGCGGCCGGGATTCGAACCCCACGACCTTCTGCATGGCAATTCGCAGGTCACGGAGGCCGGTTTGAGTGACTCAGAGCCGCCCAGTCAGCGAGCACTCACAGGGTTCCAGCTGGGGCGAGCCAGACACTCTCGAAGCTCAGGCTCGTGTGTTCGGCGATCAGGTCGTAGTCGCGGTCGTAGTGAAGGACACCACCTCCGGTCTCGTGCGCGCAGGCCGCGATCATGACGTCGATCGGCGCCAGGCGGTGATGGCCGCGGGCAGCCAGCTCCCGTTGGCCCAGCAAGGCACGATCTTCCATCACGGCTGCTATCTCGACACGGGGAAACAGAAGATCGAATTCATCCATCATCTCCTGGTAATCGGCGCTTGCGCGAGCCGAGTATCCGGCCTCAAGCAAAAAAGGCAGGCAGATCGCAAGCTGACTCTGCTCGAGCCAGCCGGCCACCGCCTCGGCGCGGTCGTCTGGCAGTCCCCCAGCGACCACCCGCGACCAAGCGGAGTTGTCTAGTAGCAACACCCTAGGAGTCGTAGTTGGCAATCAGACCGAGGCGCTTGACCTCGTCGGCAGCCTCTACATCCACGGCATAGCGGAACGAGCCGGTGCGGATCATCTCGGCCAGCCTCCTACGGGCTGTGGCGGCGGCAGCGTCCTCGGTGGCCATCCGGCGCGCCTTGACTTCGGCTCCGAGCGTCACGAGCTCCGCAAAGTCGATCCGCTCGTCTCCCCCGAGCCTGGCCCGCAACGCGTCGAGCGCCGCCTGAACCGGCGGGGTCTCGGTGATCGTGTGGCGAGGACGCGTGGTGGGCACATGGCAAGTGTAGCACGGTGCTGCACCCACCTCTCTGTATCCGCGCTCAGGCTTTTCCTCATCCGACCGTGGGACGCTCGTCCCGCACCGGACACAGCCCGCCCACGTGCAGGGCATTCTCGAAAAGCGGCTGAAGGGATTCGAACCCTCGACCTTCTGCATGGCAAGCAGACGCTCTAGCCAGCTGAGCTACAGCCGCACGGGGGCGGATTCTAGCCTTATGCCGATGGTTTCGGAGGTCGTACCCATTATTTGGTAGGTTATCGGAGCTTGGAGGGCGGTCGCCTGGCTTTGACGAGACAAGTGGAGGCGCGGACAATGTCCAAGTTCGCATCCTCGTCTCGTTGCTCCTGGCGCTCCTCGGCTCGGTGGTCCCTCCCTCTGCCGCTATGACTGGGGGCGTTCCAGGGCCAGGCGACCGTCCATCCAGGTGCCTGGCCGTCCGCCTAGGGCTGCGCCTCGGCAAGCAGGCCCTCGAGATCCAGGGGCCGCGTGTACATCTCGACCCTCTGACCCGGCCGGGGCTCCGGCCACTCCTGCCTGGGCCGGTCCCAGTAGAGCTCGATGCCGTTGCCGTCGGGGTCATCGAGGTAGAGCGCCTCGCTGACGCCGTGGTCGGAGGCGCCGCCGAGGCGGACACCGGCCTCGACCAGACGCCGAAGCGCATCGGCGAGAGCGGCGCGGCTGGGGTAGCGGATCGCGAAGTGAAAGAGCCCGGTAGTGCCGGGTGGCGGCGCTGAGCCGCCCTTCGATTGCCAGGTGTTGAGCCCTATGTGATGGTGGTATCCCCCCGCCGAGACGAAGGCGGCCTCGTCTCCGTAGCGCTGCTGAAGCTCGAAGCCGAGCACGCCGCAGTAGAACTCAAGCGAGCGCTCAATGTCAGCGACCTTGAGGTGGACGTGGCCGATATCCACGCCCGGATCGATCGTCCCGGCCGGCCCTCGCGGCGTTTCCGGCGATCGGGAAGGCGCTTCGACGCCATCCAGCTGACCGTCCAGGGCGCGGTTGACGAGCCGGTCGGCCTCACTGTTGTGCTCGCGGCGAACGTGGCGGATCGACCAACGCTCAAAGTCGCCCAGGGCTTGCTTCACCTCGGCGTGAAGCTCGCGCATGGTCGAGTCCTTGACCTTGTATTCACCCTTGACCTGCTTGACGATCAGCTCGGAGTCGCCGACCAGCTCGAGCTCGCGTGCGCCCAGCGCGGCCGCCCGATCGATGCCGAGCAGCACCGCCCGGTACTCGGCGACATTGTTGGTCGCATGGCCGATCCGTTCACCGTGCTCCTCGAGCACGGCGCCGTCCGGCGCCTGCACCACCGCGGCGATCGCGGCCGGGCCGGGATTGCCGCGAGCGCCACCGTCGACATTGACGACGAGCTTCTTGGGAGCTTCAACCAACTGCTTCCCCGTTGCGCTGGCGACCGCCCGCCGGCGCGCCGAGGATGAGCCGTCCGCCCTCGATCGCGCTCGCGTTCCATTGCCGGGCCGAACGATCCAGCTGCTCCACCTCATTGCCCTTGTCGATCTGAAAGGCGGGACGCAGCTCATCGCCGAGATCGATTCCCCACTGGTACCAGGAGAGCTCCCAGGCGACCGTGATCCGCACCTCGCTCGGCGAGCCGGCTGCGGCGCCGACCGATACCCAAGGCTCCCCCAGGCTGCGCATCAGGCCGGCGACGGTGCGAGCGGCCTCGCTGGCGTTGAAGCGAGAGACGGCGCGATCGAGCCGCGTGTGAGGCGCCTCGCCCGCCTCCGGATGCGGCTTTCCGACGTTGGCTCCAGGCGCCGCCGGATCGACCCAACCGAGCCGCTCGGCACGCTCGCGGCAGAGCTCGCAAACCAACCGCGGCCCATTTTTGGGGCTCATGTAGGTCCGTGTCCGCTCCCCGGCCAAGATCGTCCGGCCGCAGATGCCACAGCTCTCGTCGGGGCTCACGGCCCCAACTTAGATGATCGGCCGACCGGCCTTAGTCACCCAGCCGTGAGGACCTTCTCAGCGAGGTGCGCGGGAACCTCCTGGTAGTGGTCGAACTCGATCTCGAAATCGGCGCGGCCACCACTGATCGAGCGCAGGTGCGGCGTGTAGTCGAGCACCTCGGCCATCGGCACCTCGGCCGTCACTTCGGTCATCGTGCCCTTCGGCTCCATTCCCAGCGGATGGCCGCGGCGCGAGTTGAGGTCGCCGATCACGTCGCCGACGACGTCGCCGGGGCAGCTGACCAAAAGCCTCACGATCGGCTCCAGCAAGACCGGGTCAGCCCCTTCCATCGCCTCCTTGAACGCCATCGCGCCGGCGATCTTGAAGGCCATCTCTGAGGAGTCGACGTCGTGGTGCTTGCCGTCGACGAGACGCACCCGCACCCCCTTGACCGGATAGCCCCCAACGGTGCCGTGCGCCATCGCTTCTTCGACGCCCTTCTCGACCGCCGGGATGAAGCCACCGGGAATCGAGGCGCCCTTGATTTGGTTGACGAAGTCGAACCTGACGCCGTCCTCGGCCGGCTCGATCTCGAGCAGGCAATCGGCGAACTGGCCGCGGCCGCCCGACTGCTTCTTGTAGCGGGCGTGGGCGCTTGCAGGCCGGCGGATCGACTCCTGATAGGGGACGCGCGGGGGATGCAGCTCGATCTCGACCCCGAAACGCCGCTTCAGCCGGGCGACGATCACCTCGACGTGGATCTGGGTCAGGCCGGCGATGATCTGCTCCCCGGTCTGGGCATCGCGGTGAACGCCCAGGGTGGGATCCTCCTCGGTGAGGCGGCGCACCGCGGCCGCCGCCTTCTCCTCGTCGCCCTTGGACTTCGGTTCGTAGGCAAAGGCCATTACCGGCTTTGGCAACTCGAGCGGCGCGAAGGCGACCTCCTCCTGGGCGGCGCAGAGCACGTCGCCGGCGCGGGTCTCCTTCAGCTTGGCGACGGCGCCGATATCCCCCGCGCCGAGCTCGGCTGCGGGCTCCAGCTTGCCGCCTAGCGGTTGGCTGAGTAGGCCGATCCGCTCCTTCGCGGCCCGGGTGACGTTGACAGCCTGGGAGTCGGAGCTGACCGTGCCGCGATAGATGCGGAAGAGATTGACCCGGCCGGTGTAGGGATCGGCAAGCGTCTTGAAGACATAGGCGACCAGCGGCCCACCCTCGTCGGGCTCGATCTCCAGCGCCTCACCGCCCCCTCCGGTCGCCGTCACGGCGCCGCGCATGGCCGGCGAAGGGAGATCCTCGACCAGCGCCTCGAGCAGGCGGCCGGTGCCGAGGTTACGCGTCGCCACCCCGCAGGTGACGGGGAAGATCCGGCCGGCGGTAACGCCCTGCTTGAGCACCCGCACGATCTCGTCGTGGTCGATCTGCTCGCCCTCGAGGTAGCGCTCCATCAGCTCGTCGGAGCCCTCCGCCACCTCGTCCATCAGCTTCTCGCGGTACTCGTCGGCCTGGGCTTGCTGCTCGACCGGAATCTCCACCTCCTCGGCCGCCCCCGGACCGGTCCCCTCGTAGAGGAACGCCCTCTGGTCGATCAGGTCGATCACGCCGCGCACGTCGTGCTCGGCGCCGACCGGGATCTCGGTGGCGACGACGTGCGGGCCGAAGGCCGACTTGAGCGAGTCGAGGCTGCGGAAGAAGTCGGCGCGCTCGCGGTCGAGCATGTTGACGAAGATCAGTCGCGGGAGCCCAGCGGCGTCGGCCCGCTGCCAGAGCCGCTCGGTGTGGACCTCCACCCCGCTGACGCCGTTGACCACGACGACGGCCGCGTCGACGACGCGCAGGGCAGCGACCGCGTCGGCGACGAAGCTCGGCTCACCCGGCGTGTCGATCAGGTTGATCTCACGCCCGTCATGCTCGAAGCAGGCGAGGGCCGCGTTGATCGACATCGCCCGCTCCTGCTCATCTGGCTCGTGATCGGAGACCGTCGTCCCGTCGCCGACGCTGCCCAGCCGCTTGACCGCCCCCGCCTCGAACAGCATCGCCTCGTGCAGGCTCGTCTTGCCGCAACCCCGGTGCCCTACCAGGGCGACGTTGCGAATCCGATCGGCGGCCTTATGAGGCACGCATTTGAAGGTACACCCAGCCGGCCGTATCTCAAACGGGGCGAAGTACGGGTTTCAGGCGGCGGCCTGGAGGCCCGACTTCAAGCGCATGACCGCCTTGGTGTGCAGCTGCGAGACGCGCGACTCGGTGACGCCAAGCACCTCGCCGATCTCACGCAGGGTGAGATTCTCGTAGTAGTAGAGGGCGACGACGAGCTGCTCGCGCTCGGGCAGGGAGCCGATCGCCTCGGTGAGGCGGTCCTTGACCTCGCTACTGGCAAGCGACTCCTGCGGATCGGCGGCACGCGGGTCGGAGATCGTGTCCAGCAATGAGACCTGATCGCCAGAGGAATCGGAGACGGTCCAGAGCTCGTCGAGCGCGTAGACGGAGGAATTGGCGATCTCCAGCAGGGAGGTCTGCAGTTCGTCCTCGCTGATGCCCAGTTTCGCCGCCAGCTCGGCCTCGCTCGGCGCCCGCTGCAGCTGGTGCTCGAGGGCGGCCTGGGCGGCCTCGATTTCGCGGGCGCGGGAACGGACCGAACGCGGCACCCAGTCGAGCGAGCGCAGCTCGTCGATGATCGCGCCGCGGATGCGGGTCATTGCGAAGGTCTCGAACTTGATCCCGCGCTCGGGCTCGAAGCGCTCGATCGCGCCGATCAGGCCCATCAGGCCGTAGGAGATCAGGTCCGCGTCGTCCACGTGCGACGGCAGGCCAGCGCCGAGTCGGCCAGCGACGAACTTGACCATCGGCGAGTAGGCGACCACCAGGCGCTCGCGCGCGCTCGCGTCGCCCTCCTCCTTGTAGCGGCGCCACAGATCGCGCAGCTCTACCTCTTTTACGCCGGTTTCCATGCCCCTTCGCCCGATTCTATGCTCGCTGACAAGTTATTGCGGCTCATGCGCGCGGGTGGGTGGCAGCGTACGCGTCGCGCAGACGGGCCGCGTCGACGCGAGTGTAGACCTGTGTGGTCGAGATCGATGCGTGGCCGAGCAGCTCCTGGATCGTGCGCAGGTCGGCGCCACCCTCCAGAAGGTGGGTGGCGAAGCTGTGACGCAGCGAGTGCGGGGAGACGCCGGCGGCCAGGGACGCCTCGCGCACCCAGAGGCCGAGACGGCGGGTGACGTCGGAGTTGGAGAGGCGGCGGCCGCTCTTTGAGAGGAAGAGGGCCCGCTCGCGCGGATCGGCGGCCAGAGCGTGCCGGCCCCGCTCGGCGTAGCGCTGCAGCGCCCGCTGGGCGGGCTCGCCGACCGGCAGCAGTCGCTCCTTGGAGCCCTTGCCGAGCACGCGCAGCTGCTCGGTCTCGAAGTCGAGCGCGCCGAGGTCGAGGTTGACGATCTCCTCGCAGCGCAGCCCACACGAGTAGGCAAGCTCTAGCATCGCCCGGTCGCGCAACTGCAGCGGCGTGCGCGCCGGGATTCCCTCGAGCAGTCCCCGCATCTGCTCGACCGAGAGCACCTGAGGCAGCTTTTCTTCCCGCTTCGGGCTGGAGACGAGATCGGCCGGGTTTTGGCCGACCCGCTCGGTGCGGACGAGGAAGTCGAAGAGACCGCGGATCGCGGCCAGCTTTCGGGCGACGGTCGCGGGGGCGGCGCCGGCGGAGGAGAGCCCTGCCGCGTAGCGGCGCACATCGCGATGGCGAAGGTCTCCGGGATTGCGATCCCCCGCCCACTCGACGAACTGGCCGAGATCAACTGCGTATGCCTTCCGCGTCCTCTCTGCCGCCCCGCGCCCGCTCAGGTCGCGGTCATAGGCGGTCAAAGATTCTGCCCAAGTCACAAAGATGAGTTCGTCCTAGTCCCTTCACGTCCTGCGAGCGGCGCGAGAACCAAGCAGATCAAGGACGCAGGGAGCGTGGCGTGCTCCGCACGCGAGCGACTGAGGACGCCGATATGCGCCGGTTCTCGCGCCGCTCGCTAGCCGATGTAGATCGGGGTGCCTACTTCAACCTGGTCGTACAGCTCTTCGACGTCAGGAATGGACATCCGCACGCAGCCGTGCGAGGCGGCGGAGCCGAGTGATTCGGTCTCTTCGGTGCCGTGGATCCCGGCGCCTTCGAAGATCGCCATCCAGCGCGCCTTGATCGGGTCTTCGGGGCCGGGCGGGATCACCTGACCGGCGAGGTCGCCGGCCCAAGCTGAGTCGGGCACGTGCCAGGAGGGATTTTCCTGCTTTTCTTCGATGTGGTAGAGCCCTTCCGGGGTTTCAAGCCCTTCCTGGCCGACCGCGACGGTGTACGTTTTCGCCAGCTTCAGGTCCTTCCAGAGGCGCAGGGTGAAGGTTTCCCGATCGAGCGTCAGGTAGGACGGGTAGGCGGAGGCAACTTCCTTCGTGGTCACGTCCGGTTTGGTGAAGTGGGTGCGGGCAGCGATCGTGTGATCGGCGTCGGCGTTCAACACGGCCGCCTGGAGCTGGCGAGTGAGCAGCCTGTCGCGTAGCTTGCGGCCGTTTTTGGCCGCCACGACTTCGAGCGAATCGGCTGTCGGTTCGACCGTCGCGTCCTGCGCTTCGCGGTCGACGGCATGAGCGACGCGACGCACGAACCGATTGATCGCTGGTTGTGAGTAGGTGACATCGGCGGCGATCTGCTTATCGAGATTGCCGCCGGTGACGTAGCGGACGAGGCGACCGGGCAGGCCGCCGTCACGGCTTTCGCTGAGCGCCTTTTCGACAGCGGCATCGATGTCGGCGTGCACCTCGAGCTTCTTGCCACGCAGCTCCCAGCTGTGCCCGTCGTAGCCGACGCGCAGCGAGTGGCGCAGCGGGCCGAGCAGCGCGCGACGTACTTCCCGCTTCGCTTCGGCTTCGTCCATGCCGCCGACGTCGACGCCGCCGATCGTGACGCCATCGGCGATCTTGTCCTTCTGCGAGCTGTCGTAGGCGTAGCCCACCCCGACGATCAGGACGAGAAAAGCCACGACGGCGACTATCGCGATTTTGGCTCCGCGCCCCATGGCCAGAGTTTAGGCACACGCTCCGGTCGTTCCCGGCGGATATCTTTCAGCGCAATGCGTTCCAAGGACGATGTCCGCAAGGAGGTCTGGAAGGCGATGGACCGGGCGGGTGTCGCCCGGTTCCCCGGCGCCGAGGGGCGAATCCCCAACTTCGCCGGGGCCAAGATGGCAGCCGAGAAGCTGGCCGGGCAACGGCTCTGGAAGCGCGCCAGGGTGATCAAGGCCAACCCCGACTCTCCGCAGACCTACGCGCGCCGCATCGCGCTCGAGGAGGGCAAGACCGTGATCATGGCGGTCCCGCGCTTGCGCGACCCCCATCCCTTCCGTGTTCTCGACCCGAAGGAGCTCTCCAAACGGGCCGTGAAAGAGGCGGCGACGATCAAGGGCGCGCTCAAACACGGCAGGGTGATCGCACTCGACGAGCTGCCCGAGATCGACTTCGTGCTCTGCGGCTCGGTAGCGGTCAACCTCAGTGGGGCGAGGGTGGGAAAGGGTGGCGGCTACTCCGACCTCGAGTACGGAGTTTTGATCGACGCCGGCAAGATCGACGGCCACACCACCGTGGCCACGACCGTTCACCCGACACAGGTCGTGCGCAGCCACCTGATGATGACCTCCCACGACCTGCCGGTCGACGTGATCGCAACCCCGCGCGCCGTAATCGAGGTCGAGCGCCAGTACGAGCGTCCGCGGGGGATCCTCTGGGATCACCTGCAGCCGCCGCAGATACGCGAAATACCCATACTCGAACGTATGGGCTATGCGTGACGATTACGGCAACCCAGATCCGGACTGGCTGAAGCTCGATTGGCGGCAGCACCTGCACCGGGTGCAATTGCCCGGTGGCGAGGTCAACTACGCCGAAATCGGCGAAGGTGAGCCGATCGTCTTCGTCCATGGCATCTCCGGCTCCTGGCAGAACTGGCTCGAAAACCTGCCTCACTTTGGCCGCAACCGCCGCGCCATCGCCCTTGACCTGCCCGGCTTCGGCGCCAGCCCGATGCCCTCCTGGCCGATCGACATGCCAGCCTATGGCCAGCTCCTGCACGACTTCTGCGAGAAGCTCGGGGTCGGCAGCGGCAGCGGCGCCACCCTCGTCGGCAACTCGATGGGCGGCTTGGTCGCGGCGGAGGCGATTCTCTCGGCGCCAGGGCGTTTCGACCGCCTGGTCCTCGTCTCCGCCGCCGGATTCATCAACACCTGGCTGCCGCACCAGCGCGGCAAGGCCACTTCGCGGGCCTGGAACACATTCGGCCGCCCTTTTGGGGCCGCCGCGCGCTTCGTCGTCACACACCGGCGGGCCCGCTACGCGATGTTTCGCTTCGTCATCCGCTACCCGAGCCGGCTGCGCAAGGAGCTCCTCTGGGAGCAGATGGCCTCTGGAGTGCCGTGCCCGGGCTTCGCCGACGCCCTCGACGCGGTGATCGAATACGACGCCCGCGACCGCCTCGAAGAGATCGAGATCCCGACGATGATCGTCTGGGGCACCGCTGACTGGGTCATCCCTTCGATGGCGGCCTTCAGCTACAACCGACGCATCCCACATTCCCGCCTGGAGATCTTTGAGGACACGGGTCACGTACCGCAGATGGAGCGCCCGGCGCGGTTCAACGCTCTGCTAGACGATTTCCTGAGCTGACGCGCTCAACTCGTCGTCCTCCCCCGCCGGCTCGACCAGCGAGACCGGGGCAGGGATCGAGCGTCTTGTACTTTTCGGCGCCCCGCAAGCGGCGCAAGCAATTGCGTTCTCCATCGAAAAAGTTAAGCGGAACCCCTGCCCCGGTCTCGCTACCCCGTTATCGCCCCTCGGGAGGCCGACGAAACCGTCGCCGCGTACTTGGACATCACGCCGCGGCCGAATGGAGACGGTGGAGCTTTGTATTGGCTGATGCGCTCGGTGATCTCATCGTCTGAGAGATCCACGTCGAGGCGGCGGCCTGTGATGTCGACGGTGATCTGATCGCCCTCCTGAATTGCCGCGATCGGGCCGCCCTTTGCTGCCTCGGGGGCCACATGGCCGATCATCAGGCCGCGGGTGGCGCCTGAGAAGCGGCCGTCGGTGACCATTGCGACGGTCTCGCCCAACCCCTCGCCGACGATCGCCGCGGTGACCTGGAGCATCTCCCGCATGCCGGGGCCTCCGGCCGGGCCCTCGTTGCGGATCACGACGACATCGCCGGCATTGATCTGCTGTGCCTTGACCGCGCGGAAGCATTCCTCCTCGGACTCGAAGACCCGCGCCGGCCCGGTCTGCTGGGTCCGCTCGGTGCCGGCCAGCTTGACCACTGCCCCCTCAGGGGCGAGGTTGCCGCCCAGAATCGCCAGGCCGCCTTCGCTCTTGACCGGATCGGCAAGCGAGCGCACGACCTCCTGGCCCGGCGCCTCGGTCGCCCCCTCGGCGACTTCGCCGATTGTCTTGCCGGTGACGGTGATCGCATTCTCGTGGAGGTTGCCGGACTCGGCGAGGCGCTTGAGGATCACCGGCACACCGCCGGCCGCATAGAGGTCGGTGGCGACGAAGCGCCCGCCCGGCTTGAGGTCGGCGAGAAGCGGGGTCGCGCGGGAAATGCGCTCGAAGTCGTCCATCGTCAGCTCGATCTGCAGCTCATGGGCGAGCGCGATCAGGTGCAGAACCGCGTTGGTCGAGCCACCAGAGGCGCAGACGCAGGCGATCGCGTTCTCCAGCGACTCCCGGGTGATCACCTTGCTCGGCCTCACGTCATCGACCAGGACCTTGAGCACCAAGTTGCCGATCCGCTCCGCCACGGTGCCCTTCTCGCCATCTTCGGCCGGCACCATCGCCGAACCTCCGGCGCTGATCCCGAGTGCCTCGAAGGCGCACGCCATCGTGTTCGCGGTGAACTGCCCGCCGCAGGCGCCGGCGCCGGGGCTGGCGACGCCCTCGAGCTCATTCAGTTCCTCGTCGCTCATGTCGCCGGCATTGTGGGCGCCGATCGCCTCGAAGACGTCGAGGATCGTCACGTCGCGGCCGTGCCAATGGCCGGGGGCGATCGAGCCGCCGTAGAGGACTACGGAGGGGACGTCGAGACGAGCGAGCGCCATCGCGCAGCCGGGAATCGTCTTGTCGCAGGCACAGAGGGCGACGATCGCGTCGAACTGGTAGCCACGCGCCATCAGCTCGATCGAGTCGGCGATCACCTCACGGCTGATCAGGGAGGCCTTCATCCCCTGGGTGCCCATCGTGACGCCGTCGGAGACAGCGACGGTGTTGAACTCCATCGGCGTGCCACCCGCTGCGCGCACGCCCTCCTTGACGTGCTCGGCGAGGCCGCGCAGGTGAAAGTTGCAGGGCATCGCCTCGGTCCAGGTGTTGGCGATCCCGATCGTCGGCCGGCTGAGCGCATCGTCATCGAAGCCGATGCCCTTCATGTAGGCGCGGGCGTGGGCGCGGTCGGGACCGTCGAAGACGACGCTCGAGCGGGGACGGGGGAGGCCGGTAGCGACGCTGTTCGAGTTCATCGACCCAAATCTACTGAGGCGGTCGAGCAGCGGCCAGGCCGAAGACGTCAACCGGCCCCGGGCCCTCGCCCAAATCCTGCAGGCCCGCGGCGACCGCGGCCGAAGCAACCTCGCGAGCCTTGCGCGCGGCTTCGAGTGGTGTCTCGCCCAGCGCGAGGAAGGCCGCCAGGGCCGACGAGTGGGTACAGCCCGATCCATGCGAGGAGCGACCGGGATGGCGCTCGCCCGCGATCTCCGCCGATTCCCGACCGTCGAAGAAGAGGTCGACGAGCCGCTCGCTGTGCCCGCCAGTGACGACCACCGCGCGGGGCCCCAGAGCGAGGACCTCCCGGGCGAGATCCTCCTGTGAGTCGCGGTCCTCACCCCCGCTCAGCGCCCGAGCCTCGGGGATGTTCGGCGTGACGATCGTGGCCAGGGGAAGCAGCCGTACGGTCAACGCTTCATGCGCCTCGGGGTCGAGTAGAACGGCGCCGCTCTCGGCCACCATCACCGGATCGACCACGATCGGAACTTCGTCGACGAGCAGGCTCAGCGCGGCGACCACCGCCTCGATGGTTTCGGCGCTTCCCAGCATTCCGACCTTCACCGCCGCGACCCCGATGTCGTCGGCGACCGCCCCGATCTGAGCGATGATCATCTCCGGCGAAACCGCCTCGATCGCCTCGACTCCGACCGTGTTCTGTGCCGTGATCGCGGTGATCGCGGTCATTCCGTGCACGCCGCAGCGGGCAAATGCCTTCAGGTCCGCCTGGATACCGGCGCCGCCGCCCGAGTCCGAGCCGGCGATCGAGAGAACCGCGGGGATGCGCTCCGAGTGCACTCCGCGCAGCCTAGACACCGGGCACCGCCAGGAGCGTCCGCGCGTAGGTGCCGACCAGCGAACAGGAGACGTAGCCGAGGGCCTCAAGGGTCGCGAGCATGGAGGCGGCCTCAGCGCCGGAAAGGTCGAGCGCGACGGCGACCGCGTCGCAGCTCTGCGCGCCCCGCTCAACGGCCGAGAGGACACCCAGGAGGCCCGGCCCGAGGCCTGCCCCGACGCGCTCGGCCTTGCGCACGCCGGGGCCGAGCATCGCGTCGAGCACATCCTGGGCATCGCGCACCAGGCAGGCGCCGCCGGCGAGTAGATCGTTGGTTCCCGCCGAGCCGCGCGAGTTGACCGGACCGGGCACCGCGCCGAGGTCGCGGCCAAGATCGGCGGCGAGATCGGCGGTGATCAGAGAGCCCGAACGCTTGGCAGCCTCGACCACGACAGTCATCCCGGCCAGCGCCGCCATGATCCGATTGCGGGCTGGGAAAGTCCAGCGCCAAGCGCCGGTGCCCGGCGGAAGCTCTGAGAGAACCAGACCGATCTCAGAGATTCGCCGCCACAGCGAGCGGTGCGATGCCGGATAGGCGATATCGGCTCCACAGCCGAGGACCGCGACGGTCGTGCCCGTGTCGAGGGCGCCGCGATGGACGCAAGCGTCGATGCCGAAGGCGAGACCGCTGGTGACCAGAAGACCAGCCGCACTCACCTCCCGGCCCAGCTCGCGGGCCACCTCACGGCCGTAAGCGCTGGCCCGCCGGGCGCCAACGATCGTGACCGTCGCCTCCGGCTGGAGCCGCTCGAGCAGGGCCGGGTCGCCGCGTCCGATCAGCGCCCACGGGGCATCGGCGGCGTCGTTCAGGCCGACCGGGAAACGTCGATCGTGCCGGCAGCAGGCCCAGCACTGCGCCGCCAGCAGGTCGGCGGTGAGCCGGCCCTCCGGCACCGCCGCGATCTGAGACAGCACCTGCGTCGCGACCTTCGGCGCCACCGCCTCGGCGAGGTCCTCGTTCGAGAGCCGCAGCAGTTCAGGGGAACGCGATCCGGGCGCGCCCGTCGCGACCTTCTCGATGTAAGGAGCGAGATGGGCGAGCAAGCGCGAACGGCGCAGGCAGTCGGGGCAGGCGGTTGGCGCGCTCATTCCTGATCCCTCCGGCGCAGTTGCAGTGCCTGGGCCATCTGCTCGCGCCCGATCGTTTCGCTGCCGGCAAGGTCGGCCACCGTCTGGGCCAGGCGCAGCACGCGGTCATGGGCGCGCCCGCTGAGACGACGGCGCGAATAGGCGTCCGCGAGCAGCGAGGCGGCGCCCTGCTCCAGCCCGCACTCCCGCACCTCGCCCGGGGTCATCTCAGCGTTGCAACGGCCGCCGCCGAGACGACCTTCCTGGCGCTCGCGAGCGTCGCTGACCCTCGCGCGCACCGTGGCGGACGGCTCGCCGGGAGGGCCGCCGATCTCCTCTGCGCTCGGTTGGCTGATCGCTGCGAGCACATCGATGCGGTCGGCAAGCGCGCCGCTGAGCCGCGCCTGGTAGCGGCGGACCGCCAGCGGCGGGCAGCCGCACTCGGGGTCAGTCTCACCGCGGCCGCAGGGGCATGGGTTGGCCGCGGCGACGAGCATGAAGCGGCAGGGCAGCTGTCGCCAGGAGCCAGCCCGGGCGATAGAGACCCAGCCGGTCTCGAGTGGCGCCCGCAAAGCCTCAAGCGTGTCGCGGCGGAACTCGCAGAGCTCATCGAGAAAGAGGACGCCGCGATGGGCGAGCGTCGCCTCGCCAGGATTTGGCGGGTTGCCGCCGCCAACGAGGCCCGCCGGGCTGACGGTGTGGTGCGGCGCCCGGAACGGCCTGCCGCCCGCACCGGCCTCTCCGAGCCGCCCGCAGGCGCTGGCGATCCTGGCAACCTCCAGCGCCTCGGTCGCGGCCAGTCCCGGCAAAATCGACGGCAGTCGACTGGCGGCAAGCGACTTCCCGGCGCCGGGTGGCCCGACCATCAGCAGGCTGTGACCGCCGGCCGCCGCGACCTCGAGCGCGTAGCGAAGATGGCGCTGACCTCGCAGGTCGGCCAAATCCGGGCCGCCGGCAGCGGCGGCGAGCGCGAGCGGCATTGGCTTTGGCCGCTCCGGCTTCCAGTCGCCGCTGGCAAGAGCTGAAAGCTGGCCGAGGTTCTCGAGACAAATCACCTCGATCTCTCCCGCCAATGCGGCCTCAGCACCGTTCTCGGCCGGAACGACGATTGCCTCCACGCCACGCTCGCGCGCCGCCTCAGCGATCGCCAGAACCCCCGGCACAGGACGAATCGAACCGTCCAGCGCCAGCTCGCCGACCAAGGCGAGGTTGGGGAGATGCCCAAGGTCGAGTTGATCGGAGGCGATCAGCAATGCGGCAGCGATCGCCAGGTCCATCCCGGGACCGACCTTGCGCAGGCTGGCCGGCGCCAGGTTGGCGACGATCCGCCGCAAGGGGAATTCGAAGCCGCAGTTGGTCAGTGCCGAGCGGACCCGCTCCCTCGCCTCCCGCACCGCCGCGTCAGGCAGGCCGACGACCGAGAAGGCCGGCAATCCACGGTGCACGTCGACCTCGACACGAACCGGGCGTGCGGAGATCCCGTCGAGGGTGAATGTCTGGGCCGTGGCGAGCATGGAAACCACGCTAGGGAGCTGAATCCGACGCGTGGTGCGCAGATGTTCACGAGGTCATACCGCCTCTGTCACGGAAAACGCGCGACCGCCCTAAACGGCCTGGATCGGCCCTATCGTCGACCGCGATGACCGTCCAACGACAGCGGATCGGCCGTGCTGCCGAGGATCTGGCCGCCGCCCAACTCGTCGGCTCGGGCTGGCAGATCGTCGAGCGAAATGCCCGCACCCGCTTCGGCGAGCTCGACATCGTCGCCCTCGACGGCCATACGCTTGTCTTCGTTGAGGTGAAGGCGGGCCGCGAGCACGCCGCGTTCGGCCCCGAGCGGCCGATCCTCGGCGTCGACCGCCGCAAGCAACAGCGAGTGCGGCGGCTCGCAACCGCTTGGATGGGCGAACGCCGCGACGCTCCGCATTACACGGAGATCCGCTTTGACGCCATCGGCGTCACCTTTGACAACGCCGGTCGCCTGGTCGACCTGGAGCACATCAAAGGTGCATTTTGACTGGGTGTGGCGCAGGTCAAGCAGGTCGGGGACGCAGAACCTGGCGCGCTCCGCACGCGAGCGACCGAGGGCGCCGAGATGCGCCCGTCAGAGCGTGCCGAGGCCCAGTTGCGAGTAAGCCACAGACTGAAATGAGCGGCGATGCAGCGGCGAGATGCCGATCCGCTCAATCGCCTCGCGGTGCTCCGGGGTCGAGTAGCCGACGTGCTCCTCAAACCCCCAGCCAGGATGGTCGTTGGCGGCGCTGTGCATGTAGCGGTCGCGGGTGACCTTGGCGATCACTGAGGCGGCCGCGATCGCGGCGCTGGTGCCGTCGCCGCCGATCACGGCGCGGTGTGGCACCGCGCAGTTGCGCAGCGAGAAACCATCGACGAGGCAGGTCGCGTCCGCCTCCGGGCGCAGCCGCTCCAGTGCGTTTGCAAGGGCTTCGATGTTGGTCACGTGGAGGCCGCGCTGGTCGATTCCGCGAGCGCAGCGGATGACGACGCTGACCCGCGAGGCGGCGCTGAGCACGCAGGGGAAGAGCTCGGCCCGCTTCTCGACGCTCATCTGCTTTGAGTCGTGCAGGCCGGCGAGCGAGCGGCGGTCGACGTGGGACAGCGCCTCGTAGTCGATCAGCACCGCGGCGGCGACCAGCGGGCCGGCAAGACAGCCCCGTCCCGCCTCGTCGGCGCCGGCAACGAGGCGGCTGTCCAAGCCACGGTCGAAGGCAAAGAGGCGGCGGGTCCGTGCCAGCCTGCGCCGGTGCGCCTTCCCTTTGGCGGGAGGCTTAGAGGATTCCGATGCGGTCAGGCGGCCAGTAGGTGGCGAAGGCCTTGCCGATGATCCATCCGCGCGGTACGGGTCCCCAGAAACGGCTGTCGTCGCTTTCGCCACGGTTGTCGCCCATCATGAAGTAATAGCCGGGTGGAACCTTGATCGGCTTCGGCAAATTGCAGGCAGTGGCCGCGCCGCAGGGCCGGATATAGGGCTCTTCGCTCTTCTCGACCCCATTGACGACCGGATGCCCTTCGCGGACGCTGAGCGTGTCGCCAGGGCCGGCAACTATGCGCTTGATGAAGTTCTGGTCGGACTCGGACCGGGTCGGACGCGCGCAGGCCTGCCGCTGCCCATGCGGAGCGCCGCACTGGGGGGCGCCGTTGTCAGCGCCCTTGGGGGGGTGGAAAACGACGATGTCCCCGGGGCTGGGATCGGTGAAATGGTAGAGAAAGCGATTGACGAGGACCCGCTGACCGACGTCCAGGGTCGGTTCCATCGACTGCGAAGGGATCTGGTAGGGCTTGATCAGCCAAGCCTGGATCGCAAGCGCAAGGCCCAGGGCCAGGGCGACGATGACGACCAGCTCTACGAACCCGCCGCCTCGACTTTTCGGCTTCGGGATCGCGAGTTTCAGGCCGAGTCCCCGCCGGAAGCGTCGGACTTCTCGTCCGGCGCCTCATCCTCGGCATCCTCAGCCGCGGCGTTGTCCTCGGTCTCCCCCGCCTCAGTCGCCTCAGCGTCCGTCTCTGCCGCTGTCTCACTTGCAGTCTCCGGCTCAGCCTCAGCAGCTACCGGCTCCTGGGCAGCCTCCTCAGCTACAGCCTCGGGCTCTGCCTCAGCCGCTTCGGACTCGACCTCGTCCGCCCGAGCCGCCTCAGGCGCAGCCTCGTCAGATGCGGACGCCTCTGCAGCGGGTGGCGTGGAGGTGGGCTCCTCGCCCGCAGCTTGCGAGGACGAGGAGCCCACCTCCGCGACAGGACCCGCAGCCCCGGCGGCCTCGCCGTCCTCCGCGACAGGGCCCGCGGCCCCGGCGCCCTCATCCTGAGTAGCTGCATCTTCCTCGGCTTGGGAGACCCCGTCAGCATCAACCGCCTCGGGCTCAGCAGCCGCCGTAGGCGCCGAGATCAGCTCGTCGTCGATGCCCCAGCGCCGCTCGGCGACGCGTGCGGCCTTGCCGATACGGCCGCGCAGGTAGTACAGCTTCGCGCGACGCACGGCTCCGCGTGCCGCGATCTCCAACTTCTCGATCTTCGGCGAGTGCAGCGGAAACGTCCGCTCCACGCCGACACCGAAAGACTGCTTGCGCACGGTGAAGGTCTCCCGCGCGCCCGAGCCCTGCCGCCGGAGGACGATTCCCTCGAAGACCTGGGTGCGGCGGCGGGTGCCCTCGACAACCTGGAAGTGGACGCGGACGCGATCGCCAGAGTCAAAGGAAGGGAGTCCCTTCCTCAGCTGACTGCGCTCGATGTCGTCGATGACGCTGCTCATTGGCAAAAAGAAACCGCCGTGCCCGGGCAGGGCGCCGCGCGGTGGCGGAATGGTAGCTACTCCGGGTTTTTTTCGAACTGCTCGGCCCGCCCCCTGCTCTGCTCCATGCGCCAGCGGCGCACTCGCTCGTGGTCGCCGGAGACCAGCACGTCGGGAACCTGCCAGCCCCGATAGGAGGCGGGGCGCGTGTAGTGCGGGTACTCGGGCATCCCCTCCAGCACCTGACTGAACGACTCCTCCACCGCGCTGTGCTCATGCCCCAGGGCGCCCGGCAGCTTCCGCATCACGACGTCTGCGACCACCATCGCCGGCATCTCCCCCCCAGCCAGCACGTACCTCCCAATCGAAACCTCGTCATCGGCAAAGTGCTCGTGCACCCGCTCGTCGAAGCCCTCGTAGCGACCGCAGAGGAGCGCCACGTGTGGCTCCTGTGTCAGCTCATCGGCCAACTCATCGTCCAACAATCTCCCGGTCGGCGAGAGCAAGACAACCCGCGGACGCTCCCCGTTTGGATACGCCGCCTGAAGCGCTGCGTCGACGACGTCGACGCGGAGAACCATCCCGGCCCCGCCCCCATATGGCGCATCGTCAACCTGCCCGGCCCCCAACGGAGTCGTATCGCGGTAGTTGAAGAGCCGAAGCTCATTCCCTTCGGCCAACGCGTTCTGCACCGACCGCTGCGACTGGAACCAGTCGAATGCCTCGGGGAACAAGGTGAAGATGTCGAGCTTCATCAGCGCTTCCTACCCTGGACGCCGCCCAAACGGTCCTCAATCAAGGATGTCGACGATCACGCGTCGATCCAACCGCACTGCCGCTGCCTTCGCGATCGTCCTGATCGCATTGGCCACACGCCCGCCCTTGCCGATCACACGCCCGAGATCGTCCTCGGCAACCGTGATCTCGTAGACGAGATCGCCGTCCTCTTCCATCTCCTCGACCACAACCGCGGCGGGGTCCTCGACCAGTGACCTGACCAGGAACTCCAGCAGCTCGGTCATCGACCAGCCGTCCTAGCTGCCGGAAGCGGCGATGCCCTTGGTGCGCAGCAAGGTGGCGACGGTCTCCGAGGGCTGGGCGCCGTGTTCGAGCCAGTGCTTGGCGCGCTCCTCGTCGAACTCAATCGTCGAGGGCTCGGTCTGCGGGTTGTAGCGACCGATCGTCTCGATCGTGCGCCCGTCGCGCGGCGAGCGCTTGTCGGCGACGACGATCCGCCAGATCGGGTTCTTCTTCGACCCGACGCGTCTTAGTCTGATTCGTACGGCCATCTGGACTGCGGCAGGTTAGCGCCTGCGTATCTTCGGGCGCGGCGCGGCCCCGGTCATCTGCGCCAACTGTTGCGGGTCGGGCATCTTGCCGGAGGCCATGTGGCGCATCATCTTGCGCATCTGGTCGAACTGCTTGACCAGCTGGTTGACGTGCTGGATTTTGGTCCCGGAGCCGTTTGCGATGCGTTTGCGGCGCGAGCCCTTGATCAGCCCCGGGTTTGCCCGCTCTTCCGGCGTCATCGAGAGGATGATGGCCTCGACCCGGTCGAGCTCACGCTCGTCGACGTCGGCATTCTTCAGCTGCTTCATCGCCCCCATGCCCGGCAGCATCCCCAGCAGGCCGCTGATCGGGCCCATTTTGCGCACCTGCTTCAACTGCTGGAGGAAGTCCTCGAGCGTGAACTGGTTGCTCTTCATTTTCTGTTCGAGGTCGAGCGCCTGCTTCTCGTCGATCTGCTGCTCGGCTTTCTCGATCAGGCTGAGCACGTCGCCCATGCCGAGGATGCGGGACGCCATGCGGTCGGGGTGGAAGCGATCGAAAGCCTCGATTTTCTCCCCGGTCGAGGCAAAGAGGATCGGCTTGCCGGTCACCGCCTTGACCGAGAGCGCGGCGCCGCCACGGGCGTCGCCGTCGAGCTTGGTCATCACGACGCCGTCGAACTCGGCCGCCTCGGCGAAGGACTCGGCGACGCCGACGGCGTCCTGGCCGGTCATCGCATCGACGACGAGCAGCACGTCGTGCGGCTTGACCCGCTTGCGGATCTTCGCGAGCTCCTCCATCAGGTCCTCATCGATGTGGAGGCGGCCGGCGGTGTCGACGATCAACACGTCGCGGTTCTCTTCACGGGCGCGATCGAGCGCCCAGCCGGCGATCTCGACCGGGTCGGCGTCTGTGCCTTTCTCGTAGACGTGGGCGCCGGCCCGCCTGCCGACCGTAACCAGTTGGTCGACCGCGGCGGGGCGGTAGACGTCGCAGGCGGCGAGGGCGACGTTCTTCTTGCCGGACTCGCGCAGGTGGCGGGCGAGCTTGGCGCAGGCGGTCGTCTTGCCGGAGCCCTGCAGGCCGGCCATCAGGATCACGGTCGGGCCAGCGGAGGAGAAGGCGAGCTCGCGCCCGGTCCCACCCATCAGCCCGGTCAACTCCTCGTTGACGATCTTGACCACCTGCTGGCCCGGATCGAGGCTGTTCAGCACCTCAGCGCCGAGACAGCGCTCCTTCAGCGTCGCCGTAAAGGATTTGACAACTTTGAAGTTGACGTCGGCCTCAAGCAGCGCAAGCCGGATCTCGCGCATGGCCGCATCGACGTCAGACTCGTTCAGCTTGCCGCGCGAGCGCACCTCGGAGAGGGTCGCCTGCAGCCGGTCTGAGAGTTGATCGAACACCACGCCAGCTTAGCCGCGCCCCCTGCGGTCGTATTTCTTTCCGCATAGCGGAAAGAAATACGACCGCAAGCGACAGCCCGACCGTCAGCACTGTTGCGGTCGTACTTCCCCTCGCTATGCGGAAAGAAATACGACCGCAGGGTCAGTCGGCTAGGAGGGCGTTGGCGAAGTCCGTTGGGTCGAAGGGGCGCAGGTCCTCCAGCTGCTCGCCGGTACCGATCAGCTTCACTGGGATCTCCAGCTCGGCGGCGATCGCCAGCACGATGCCGCCCTTGGCGGTCCCGTCGAGCTTGGTCAGGACGACGCCGTCGACCTCGGCCGCCTCGGCGAAGACCTTGGCCTGGCGGAGGCCGTTCTGGCCGGTGGTCGCGTCGATCGAGAGCAGGGTCTCGTGGGGGGCGCCGGGCAGCTGCTTGGCGATCACCCGCCGCACCTTCGCCAGCTCGTCCATCAGGTTGCTCTGGGTGTGCAGGCGCCCGGCGGTGTCGACGATGACGACATCGGCGCCGCGGGCGCGCGCTGCGGCGATCGCGTCGAAGGCGACCGCGCCCGGATCGCCGCCCTCCGCTGAGCGCACCAGTTCCGCTCCGGCGCGGTCGGCCCACTCGGCGAGCTGCTCGGCGGCCGCGGCGCGGTAGGTGTCGGCGGCGGCAAGGACGACCGAGAGGCCGAATTCCTTCGAGAGATGCCAGGCGATCTTGCCGATCGTGGTCGTCTTGCCGGTGCCGTTGACGCCGACCATGAGCAGCACCGCCGGCTCGCCGCTGAGGTCGATCGGCGCTCGCGCGGTCGCGGCGACCTCAGCGAGGATCTCGATCAGGCGGCCCCGCACCGCCTCGCCGTCGGCGGCGACGCTGCCCCCCTCGACCTCGTGCTCGAGCCGTTCGACCACCTTGGCCGTCGTCATCGCGCCGGCGTCAGCGAGGATCAGCGCCTCCTCCAGCCGCTCCCAGGTCTCCTCGTCGATGCGATCGAAGAGGCTGGCCGAGATCTCCTCGCCCAGCGCTTTGCGGCTCTTGGAGAGGCTCTCCCTCAGGCGGCGGAAAACGCCGCGGCGCTCGCCCTCTGACTCAGCCTCGGACGAGGCCTCCATCGCCGTCCGCGACCCCAGGTCGAGGATCTCCTGCCAGCTGGTTGCCATTCGGGGAGGCTATCCCGGCCGCGACCCGGAGCTCCTCCACGGCTCCCTCGATGTGGGAGCCAAGCCGATCGAGGTCGCCGAGCGATTCCCGGTCGCCGAGCAGGCCGAAGCCAATCGAACCGTTGTAGCTGAAGATCGCAATCGCCAGCGCGTGGCGCTTGGCGAGGAAGCCGACCGGGTAGACCTCGACCAGCTCGCGGCCGCGCACGTAAAAGGGAACTTGGGGGCCGGGAAAGTTGGTGACCAGCACGTTGAAGAGCCGCGTGGAGAAGTTGATCGCCGCGGTGGGGCCGAGCAGCAACGGCGGGGCGAAGTCGCGGAACCAGTCGTTGAGGCCCCAGATCGCTTCCGCGCCCAGCGGCTGCTTGGAGGACTTCAGCGCATCCATCGCTTCTGAGATCCGCCGCAGGCGTCCGACCGGATCGGCGATCCCGACCGGCAGCGGCCCCCGCATCGCAGTCAGCATGTTGCCCAGCTCGCCGTGCTGGTTCTCGGCCCGGACCGAGACTGGGACAAGAGCCTGCAGCTCGACCCCGTCGGTCTCGAGACCGCGGTCGAGCATCCAGTTGCGAAGGGCGCCGGCGGCGACGGCGAGTGAGACGTCATTGACGGTCCCGCCGAGGACGTTCTTGATCTGTTTGAACTCGTCGAGGTCGCCGCGGGTGCCATAGAAGCAGCGGTGCGGCGAGATCTCGACGTTGAGCGGCACCTTCGGCGCCGGCCTGAAGAGGTTCCAGGTGACCTCCCAGAGTCCCGCGGCGCCGTTCGAGGCGCGCCTGCCCGCCCGCCGTGGGCGGCGCAGCGCCGCCGCCAGCCAGCGAACGCCGCGCACGGCTGTTTCGCCGATGCCGGCAACCGCGCGGCCGACCAAGCCGAGCCGCGAGGGCGGCGTCTTCGGGGCCCACGGCGCCCCCTCGGGGATCGGCCCGCTGACCGGCTCGACGTCGAAGAGCAAGACGCCGATGTCAACCACCGAAATGCCGTCGGCGAGCGCGTGATGGGTCTTGTAGACGATCGCGAAGCGGTCCCGCTCGAGCCCCTCGACCAGGTTCAGCTCCCAAAGCGGCCGCGAGCGATCCAACGGCGGAGCGAAGGTTTCCGCAACGGCCTCGTGGAACTGCTCTTGGCTACCGGGCGGGGCGAGAACGGTGCGCCGCACGTGGTCGTGGACGTCGAAGTCGGGGTAGTCGACCCAGAAGGGACGGCCGAGCTGCAACGGCGGCATCGCCAGCCTCTGGCGCAGGCGCGGCAGCAGGTGCAGGCGGCTGCGGATGCTGGCAAGGAACTCCTCGTGGCTGGGCGGCTCCCCCTCGCAGACCAACACGGCGCCGATCGCCATGTGCCCGTTGGACTTCTCGTTGGCCAGGAACGACGTGTCAAACGACGTCAGCCTGTCCATGTGGCGTTGTCCCACAGCCCCTCCTTTCCGTCCCGCGGACAGCCTAGCGCGCTCCCCCGCCCGGGAAGTTCTCTTTTCCTTAAGCGGCAGCGAGGGCAAGGAGGCGTGCATTGGCCCCGCCACAGGGCGGGGAGCGCACGTCTCGCGGCGACTAGGAGGCCCTAGCGAAACGGCTAGCGAAAGTCTTGCCCTGCATCGCTGAGTGATTCTACGGTCGGCTGGTCAATAACCAAAGCGGCGGGGGCGCTGCGCTAACAGCCCCCCGCCCGGCACCGAAAGGGGACACCTTCCGATGCAGGACCAGCCTACTCAGCGGGCCGTTCTAAGCCTTGCGCTGAACGCCCACCCGAAGTCCCTCACGATCCCCGACCTCGCCCGTGAGATAGACAGAGGCGACGCCGTAGAGTGCGCCGTGCGCGAACTCGTCGGCGTCGGCCTATTGGAGTGCAGCGGGATCACGGTTCGGCCGACCGCCGCCGCGCTGCGCTTCGAGCATCTGGACCTGCCGTGATGGTCGCTCAGCGCTTCGGCGCAAACCTCGCAGCGGCTCGCGAGCGGGTGGACGTAACGCAGGAGGAGATTGCGTTTCGAGCCGGATTGCACCGCACCGAGATTGGGTTGTTGGAGCGCGGTGGCCGGATTCCGCGCATCGACACACTGGTCAAGCTGGCCGGTGCGCTCGGGGTCGAACCGGCCGACCTGCTCGACGGCATCCGTTGGGAGCCGGGACAGATACGGCGCGGTGCGTTCAAGTCCGCAGGGGAGGAGACGTAACCCGCGCCCGCGAGAGGGTGCAGGCCAGCTTCGCCAGCACCGTCAGGTCGGTATGGAGCCGCACCCTCTCCAAGCCACGGACGCGGAGTGGCTTCAATCCCCATTCGTTCTTCAAGCGGCCGAACTCCCGCTCCACTGAGGCGCGCTTTCGGTAGAGACCTTTCCAGCGCTTCGTCTCGCGGGGGACCAGCGGGTGCAGGCGGTCGGCCTTGACCCACATTGAGGCGGGCTTGCACTCCCCGGTCGGGCAGCGCCACTTCGATGCGCCGCGCTTGCGGTCGGACCCGCCGAACTGCCACTCGCCATGCTCGCAGCGCGGCGGCAAGTGGTCGCCGCGCTTCACGCCGGTCGTTTGGCGCAGGGGGATGATCGGCAGGCAGTCGCGCTCGGCGCAATTCTCGTAGACCGGGCCAACGTCATAGCCCTTGTCCATCGCCGCCGTCGCCGCCATCAGGCCACGCCGCTTCACGGCGTCGAGCAGCGGAGCCACCGTCTTCGATTCGTTTGCCTTCGCCGTCTCGACCGCCCATGCGACCGGCAGGCCGGTGGAGGAGCAGACAGCGGCATGAAGGCGGTAGCCGTAGAACCCGCCGCCCTTCCGAGTCGAGACGGCGGAACGATGCCCCCAAGTCGCGTCGGGGTCCGAGTAGCGCTCGCGTTCCCGCCCGCCCTTGGAGACGTAGCGCTGGCCGTTCGCGTAGGCGGGCATATCGCTCGCGTCGATGGAGAGGTTGCGGCCGTAGCTCGGCAGCTTGGAGCGCAGTCCCTCGATCACGGCGTCGATGCAGCGCTCGACCATCGAGCCATGCTTGCGGAGCTTTTCCGCGAAGCGATAGGCGGCATAGACGCTCGGCGGGTTCCCTTCGCAACCGAGCGCACGTTGCAGCGCCCAATGCTCGCGGACCAAGGCCACGGTCTTCGTCCAAGTCGGCACGGCGTAGAGGGACTTGACCAGCGCCAGCCCGACCATTGCCCTGACGGGATAGCCCGGCCGACCCGTCCAGCGGGTCGCTTCCAGCCGCTCGATCAACTGCCCTATCTCGGGCGAGTCGAGCAATCCCGCAAGCTCGGAGGATGCCGAGCACCTTGCTACGTTTGACGAGGCCACGGAGCCACAATCTCCTTGGTCCAGACCCCCGGAGGTTCCAGCCTCGCGGGGGTCGCTTTTTGGCTTTCTAGAGGGGAATTTAGACCATGGCTCGGACGGAAAAGGTCGCGTTACGGGTTGTTAAAAATGGGCGATTTGCAGACACGTTTCGTCCGGAGTGGGGTATATAAAAAGAGGACAGAGTGGACCTGGAGGGAATTGCACCCTCGGAGCGCGGATGTCAAGCCCGGCACTCCCCAGCTAACGGCAGGCCCAGGAAGTCTGAGACAAGAGGGGGAGCCAGTTGGCTCCCCCTCTTGCGTTGTCGAAGATGTTTAGGCGGCGGCTGCCCCCTGGCCTTCGGTTGCCCGCCGAACCAGCCGCCTGATTTCCGCAGAAATGGTGCGATCTTCCTCAACCGCACGTTTCTGCAAAACCTCAACTTGGGCGGTGGGTAGTCGAATAGATATGCGGGTTTGGTCTTCTGGGCGGCGCGGTGCGGGCATTGGTTCCTTTCGGCGTCCCTGATCGGGTGGGTTGAAGCTGATCGCACCCTTACACCGTTGTCGGACAGAACCAGACATCGACCGCCCTAAATCCCGCTCCCACCGAACAGAATCGTTCCGCGTCGCGCGGTTGGGGTAAAAATTGCGGGGAATGGAGGTATCGCCGAAAGCGCTGGTCCCGCGAACCCGCGCCCCAACTGGCCTAGCGAGTTTCGCTAGTCCCTCCTAGGCGGCTTCGACGGATCCGCGAGACGGCGCGGCCGCGGGAGGCTGCTCGCCGATCAGGCCCGGGGACGCCGGTTCCTCGCCCGCGGCCTCACCCGACTCATCCTCGGCCAGGCCGGCGAAGGGCGGGGGCGCCGCCGCGCTCTCGCCTCCGTCAGCGTCTTCCGCGACTTCTCGCGGCAGCTTGCGGGAAACGACCTTGGTCACACCGTCGCCGCCCATGCTGACGCCATAGAGCACGTCGGCGGCATCCATCGTCCGTTTCTGGTGGGTGACGATGACGAACTGGGCGCGGTCCGAGAAGCGCCGGATCAGCTGCAGGAAGCGGTCGATGTTGGCGTCGTCGAGGGCCGCCTCGACCTCGTCGAGGATGTAGAAGGGGCACGGCCTGGCCAGGAAGACGGCGAAGACGAAGGCGATCGCGACCAGAGACTTCTCACCACCGGAGAGAAGGGAGAGCTTGCGGGTCGACTTGCCGGCCGGGGTGACCTCGATCTCGACGCCGAGCTCCTCGCGCGCTTCCTCGCCGTCCTCGTCCTCGGCCGCCGGCTCCTCGTTCGTCTCTGCACCGTCCGCCTCAGCCTCCCGGACCGGCCGCAGGGCGACGCGGCGCAGGGTGCCCCGACCGCCGGGGAAGAGGTGCTCGACCATCTCCTCGAAGTTCTTCGCGGTTGCCTCGAAGGTCTGCTCGAAGGCACGCTCGATCTCGCGGTCGATGTCGCGGATCAGCGCCTCCAGCTCACGCATCCCCCGCTCGGTGTCCTCGCGCTGGGCCTGCAGCGACTCGACGTGCTCGCGCGCCTCCTCGTACTCCCGCTCGGCGAGCGGATTGACCGGACCGATCTGGGCGCGGCGGCGCTCGAGCCGCTCGAGCCGACGGTCGATCTCCTCCCGCTCCTCGTCGCTCAGCGCCTGCTCGGCCGGCGCCACCTCTTCCCCCAGGCGCTCGGCGATCGAGGCCAACTCCTTGGCGGCCTCGGCGCGGCGATCGCCGAGGTGGGCAGCCTCGACCTCAACCTCGGTCAGCCGGTCGGAGGCTGCCGTCATCTCCGTCTGCAACTCGTACTCGCGCTGCGAGCAAGCGCGCATCTCCTCGGCGATCTCGTCGCCGTCGCCCTCGCCGCCGACGACGCGCTGCTCGATCCGCTCGACCCGGGCGCGAATCGCGGCCTCGCCCGCGGTCACCGCAGCGGCGGCCGCGCGGACGTCGTCGAGCAGTTCCTCGCCGGCGCTGAGCCGCTTGCGCAGCACCTCGCGGTGGCGCTCGCCCAGCAGCCCCTCGGCCCGGCGGGCGTGTCGGATGGATCGCTCGGCGCCGCTCCGCACGGCGCCCAGCGCCGCCTCGCGGGCCGCCTCGCTGGCGTTGGCCGACCGGGCGCGGGAAAGGCCCTCGCCGGCGCCGGCGAGGCCGGCGTCGATCTCGCCCAGCTCCTCTTCGAGTTTGCGCACCCGTTCACCGGGGGCAGCGGAGCCGCCGACGTCCAGGGTCAAAGGGCCGAGCTCGGTGCGCAGCGACTCCAGCGCGCCGAAGAGCTCGCCCTCACGGTCACCGAGGCCCGAAGCGCGGATCGCGACGCGCTGCTGCTCGCCGCGCAGCTTGGTCAGCACGCCCCATGCCTGGGTTCGATCGCGGTCGCGGGCGGCGAAGCGCTCCTCGGCGGCGCGGCGCTTCTCGCTCACCTCGGCCAGGCGCTTCTCGATCGCGGTCCGCTGCGCGCGCGCCTCAGCCGCGGCCTTCTCCGCCGCCGCCGCCCGGTCGGCGCCAAAACGCAGCTCCTCGGCCGCGAACTGACCGCGCAGGCCCAGTTCCTCGCGCTCGATCCGGGCGCCGAGCTCTGCGGCCTGGGCCTGGCGCTTCAGGGGCCGCAGGCGGGCGCGGGCCTCGCGCTCGAGGTCGAGAGCGCGGTCGAGGTTGTCGCGCGCCGCGCGCAGCTTCAGCTCCGAACGGCGGCGGCGCTTGCGGTGCTTGCCGAGGCCGGCGGCCTCCTCGACCAGCAGGCGGCGCTCGCGCGGCTTGGAGTGGACGATCGACTCGACCCGGCCCTGGCTGATCACCGAGTGCATCTCGCGGCCGAGATTGGTGTCGGAGAGCACCTCGCTGACGTCGACGAGGCGGCAGCGGGCGCCATTGAGGCGGTAGGACCCCTCGCCAGAGCGGTCGAGCGTGCGCTTGACCGCGACTTCGGAGAGCTCGGTCGCCGCGCGGCCCTCTGAATTGTCGATCACCACCTCGACTTCGGCGGCGCGGCGCTGTCCGATGCCCTTGCCGCCGGCCGAAATCACGTCCTGCATGGAGGCGCCGCGAATCGCCCCCGGGCTCTGCTCGCCCAAGGCCCAGAGCACCGCGTCGGTGATGTTCGACTTGCCGGAGCCGTTGGGCCCGACGATCACGCTGACGCCCGGAGAGAACTCGAGCCTCGCCCGCTCGGGGAACGACTTGAACCCCTTCATCTCGATTGATCTCAGATACATGCGTGGCTTCTCCGGTTGCGGTCCCTCGACCCTGCGACCGCCAAGGCTCTCGGTTGAGTCGGACGCAACGCCATTTTCAACCCCCCAAGCGCTTCAGCGCCTGCTCAGCCGCGGCCTGCTCGGCCGCCTTCTTGCTCCGGCCCACCCCTTCGCCGATCGTTTCGGAGTCGACGACCGCCGACACCTCGAAACGGCGCCGGTGCGGCGGCCCGGATTCGGCGCTGACCTCGTAGCTTACGCGGGCCCGACGGCGCGCCAGCAGCTCCTGCAGCGCCGACTTGAAGTCGATCCTGGTCTCGCTCGCGTGTTCGATCCGCGGCTCGAAGGCGGCGGCCACGGCGCCCGCAACGCGCTCGAAGCCAAAGGCTAAGAAGCAGGCGCCGATCAGCGCCTCAGTCGCCTCTGGCAACGGGCGCTCGCCGCTCAGCAGGACGTCGGCGGGTATTCCCACCGGCATCTCCTCCGGCTCGTTTTCGCGCAACATCGTCGGCACGTCGAGCTCGCGCCCGACCTCGGCGCACGAGACACCGCTGACCGCCTGGTTGTGGACCTTGGTCAGCCCGCCGGCGTCGACTTCGGTGAAGTGATCGATCAGGTGACCCGCGACCGCCAAAGCGAGGACGCTGTCGCCGAGGTAGGCGAGGCGCTCGTAAGACTCTGTGCGGTCCTCGGTCCATGACGAGTGAGTCAGCGCCTGGCGGCGCAGGCCCTCGGGAAGCTCCTCGATCAGCTCGGAGAGCGCCGCCGCACTCACGCCGGAGCGTGCTCGAGGACGAACGTCACTGCGTCGCCGACCGTCGCGATCTTCGCGGCCTGCTCCTCGGAAACGGCGACACCGTAGGTGTCCTCGAGCTCCATGACCAGCTCGTAGAGGTCGAGCGAATCGGCATCGAGGTCCTCCTTGAAGCGGCTGCCCTCACCGATCTTGGCGACATCGACCTCGAGCTCCTCGGCGAGGTGCTCGCGAACCAGGGTGAGGACCTCCTCATGGGTCAAGGCAGAACCTTCCACTCGCGCTCCAACCTCCCCGGATTCGAATGACCGGGATCACCGTTGCGATTGCAGCGCTCATGGTCGGGGTTCCTATCACGACCCACCCCGCTCGGCACGATCCGCGGCAAGCTCGCCGCGGCCGGCGCCGCCCTCCTCGAGCAGGGCGGCGGTGCGGCCGACCGTGTCGGCCTCGACACAGCGTGCCGCCAGTCGCACGGCGTTGGCGATCCCCTCGGCACCGGAGTTGCCGTGGCCGACCACGGCGACGCCGCGCAGGCCGAGCAGAATCGCGCCGCCTGTCGTGTCGGGGTGCAGCTCGCGACGCACGCCGGAGAGCGCCGGGCGCATCAGCAACCCCCCGAGCGCCGCCAGCGGGTTCGAGCGAGCCGCGCCACGGATCGCCCCGGTGACCGTCTTCGCGGTGCCCTCCATAAGCTTCAGCGCGACGTTGCCGGTGAAACCGTCGGTGACGACGACGTCGGCGACGCCGGTCGGCAAGTCGCGCCCCTCGACGTTGCCGGCAAAATCGATTCCCGGCGCGGCGGCAAGGATCTCGTGCGCGGCGACAACTTCCTCCCGTCCCTTGCCCGCCTCCTCGCCGACCGAGAGTAGGCCCACGCGCGGGCGCTCGACCCCGAGCACGGCGGCGCTGAAGGAGGTGCCGAGGAAGGCGAACTGGACCAAATGCTGGGCGCGCACCTCGACGTTGGCGCCGACATCGAGGAAGAGCACGGCCTTGCCGGGAACGGGCAGCTGCACGGCAAGGGCCGGCCGCTGCACGCCCTTCAGGCGGCGCAGGCCAAGGGTGGCAGCGGCCATGGCGGCTCCGGTCGAGCCGGCGCTGACCATCGCGTCTGCGCGACCCTCGGCAACATCGGCCGCGGCGCGGACGACGGAGGACTCTTTTTTGGCGCGCACCGCGGAGACGGGGTCCTCCCCGTTGCCGATCCACGCCGTCGTGGAAACGACCTCGATTCCCTCGACGCCTTTGAGACCAAGCTGGTTGGTCGGACCGAAAACTCGCAGCTGAATCCCGTCCGCAGCCGCCATTCGCGCACCCTCGGCGAGCACGTTGAAGCCCTGCTCGGCCCCAAATCCGTCCAGGGCCACGGTCGCGCCGCGACCCAAGAGCTACTCCGAGTCGGTGGGCGCCGCTGAAGGCTCAGCGACGGTGTGTTTGATCACTTCGCGCCCGGCGTAGGTACCGCAGGTCGGGCAGACGCGATGGGGCAAGCGCGGGCTGTGGCATTTGGGGCACTGATTGAGTCGTGCCTTGCCGGCCTTGTGATTGGCGCGGCGCTTATCGCGGCGCGCACTGGAAGTTCTCTTCTTCGGGACGGCCATAAGCAGTG
>DASWQV010000104.1:0-9276 GCA_036403515.1 Solirubrobacterales bacterium | reverse complement strand
GGGCAGCCAGGTGTGGAAGGGCAGCTGCGCCGACTTGGCGAAGGCGCCGACGAGGAGCAGCAGGCAGATCGCGGTGACGGTCCACTCGTTGGTGCTGAAGACCTGCGGCGCCTTGGCGAAGACCTCGCTGTATTCGAAGGTCCCCAGTTCGCGGAAGATCAGGAAGGCGGCGAGGACGAGGCCGATATCGCCGACGACGTTGATCACGAAGGCCTTCATCCCGGCGCGCGTCGCCGTCTGGCGCCGGTACCAGAAGCTGATCAGCGCGTAGGAGGCGAAGCCGACGAAGGCCCAGCCGACGATCAGCAGCACGAAGTTGCCGGCGAGGACGAGCAGCAGCATCGAGAAGACGAAGAAGTTGAGGTAGCTGAAGAAGCGGTGGTAGCCCTCGTCGGAGAGCATGTAGCCAAACGAGTAGAGGTGGATCAGGGTCGAGACGCCGGTCACGACCAGGACCATGAAGACCGAGAGCGGGTCGACGAAGATGCCCAGCTTGATGTCGAGTCCCGCGACCGACGCATAGTCCCACAGCGAGGAGGCGTGGTGGCGCGCCTCGGGCGATTCGCCGAGCAGGCTGATCAGCGCGGCAACGCCGCAGACGAAGGCGAGGCCGATGGCGGCAGTGCCGATCGCCCCGGCGACCTTCGCCGGCAGGGCCTTGTAGCCAAGCGCGATCGCGACCGAGCCGAGCATCGGGAAGAGCAGGACCAGCCAGGCCCAGGCGGTGGCGCTCACCCGCGCAGCTCCCGCAGCTCATCGACGTCAAGAGGCAGCTTGCGCCGGAAGATCGCCACGATCAGGCCGAGGCCGACGACGACCTCGCAGGCGGCGACGACCATCACGATGATCGCGAATATCTGCCCCTGCTGGTTGCCGACCATCTTGCTGAAGGCGACCAGGGACAGGTTGCCGGCGTTCAACATCAGCTCGAGGCAGAGAAGGATCACCACTGGGCTGCGGCGGATCAGGATGCCCATTGCGCCTACGGCGAAGAGCAGGCTGGAGAGCACGATGTACCACTCGATGTTCATGACGTGAGACCTGGGGTGGTGGTGTGGGAGGGCGTGAGCCCCTCCTCGGAACGCGCCTTCGGCGCTGAGTGTTCCGAGGAGGGGCTCACGCCCTCCTTCAGCTCCCCAGACTCCCGATTGCGACCGGCGAGCACTACGGCGCCTACTGCGGCTAGAAGCAGCAGGATGGACGAGGCCTCGAAGGCGAGCAGGAAGCGTTCGAGGAGGAGGCGACCGATGGCCGCCGGGTTGCCGAAGCTTGGGTTGACGTGCGGGCCGTGGGTTCCGAGGGCGAGGAGCGAGGAGCCGAGGACGGCTATTGAGAGCTCTATGAATAGGGCGGCGCCCATCAGGGGGGCCAGGAAGCGCTGGCCTGGGATCGGCTCCCAGGCGGACTCGGTGTAGCCGCCCACGTAGGCGGTGACGAATACGTAGAGGACCATTACCGCGCCGGCGTAGACGACCACCTGGGCGGCGGCCACGAAGGCGGCGCTGAGCAGGAGGAAGAGGACGGCCAGGGAGAAGAGGTGGACGATCAGGGCGAGGACGCCGTAGAATGGATTGCGCAGGGCGACCACGCCGATCGCGCCGCCGAGGGCGCCGAGGGCTGCGGCGAAGAAGAGGACTGCTTCCACTTACTCGCCCTCCGCCCGCAGCGGGGTGCGCTCGATCGGCTCGGCGAGCAGCATCTCCTTGGTGAAGATCAGGTCCGCGCGGTCGTAGTCGGCCATCTCGTAGTCATGGCCCATCGTGATCGCGTCGAAGGGGCAGGCGATCTCGCAATAGCCGCAGAATATGCAGCGCGAGAGGTTGATCTCATAGACGGCGGCGTAGCGCTCCCCGGCCGAGACCCGTTCGCCGGGGATGTTCTCGGCGGCGACGACGCGGATGCAGTCGGCCGGGCAGGCGGCGGCGCAAAGTGAGCAGCCGACGCACTTCTCGAGATCCGTGTCCTCGAACTTGTGCAGCTTGTGGCGACCGCGGAAGCGCGGGTAGACGGGTGTCTTCTCCTCGGGGTACTCGATCGTCATCGGCCCCTCGATCAGCCGCGCCATCGTCGTCTTCAGGCCGCGCAGCGTCTCGCCGAAGGCACGGTAGGCGCCGCCGACGCCGCCAGGCTCGGGCCCGCGCTGAACCTCGACCACGTCCTGATCCTTCAGGTACGGGAACTCAGCCACAGTCCCCTCCCCAGGTGCAACGTTTTGTGTTCCTCTGAGCGCCGTAACGCGTTGCACCTCGGCCGAGCCCGGTCCGCCCACGCCAGGTGCAACGCTTTGCGGTTCCCACAGCGACACAACGCGTTGCACCCATCAGGTGATCACCACCAGTACCGCGGTGACCAGGACGTTCAGGGTCGCCAGCGGCAGAAGGATCTTCCAGCCGAGGCCCATCAGCTGGTCGTAGCGCAGCCGTGGCAGTGTCGCCCGCACCCAGATGAAGAGCAGAACCAGGCCGAGCATCTTCGCCAGCATCCAGATTGGGTCCAGCCAGCCCGGCCCTGGGCCCATCCAGCCGCCGAGGAACATCGCCGCGGCGACCCCGGAGACGACGAGGATCTCCATGTATTCGACCAGCAGGAAGCTGCCGAAGCGCATGCCGCCGTACTCGGTCATGAAGCCCTGGACCAGTTCGGCGTCGGCCTCCGGCATGTCGAAGGGGGTGCGGTTGGTCTCGGCGAAGCCGGCCAGCATGAAGATCAGGAAGCCGACGAACTGGGGGAAGATGAACCAGAGACCGCCCTGGGCGTGGACGATGTCGACCAGCGAGAGCGAGCCGCCCATCATGATCACGCCGAGCAGCGAGAGGCCCATCGCGACCTCGTAGGAGATCAACTGCGCCGCGCCGCGCATCGCCCCCAGCAGGCTGTACTTCGAGCCCGAGGACCAGCCGCCGAGCAGCAGGCCGTAGAAGGCGATCGAGCCGACGGCGAAGAAGTAGAGGATGCCGATCGGGACGTCGATCCCGTAGAGGCCGACGCCGTCCTGGACGTCGCCCCACGGGATGATCGCCAGTGCCAGGACTCCTGAGAGCACTGGCAGCAGAGGACCGAGGATGAAGAGCGTGCCGATCGCGTTGGCCGGCCGGAACGCCTCCTTGCTGAGCAGCTTGCCGACGTCGGCGAGCGGCTGCAGGATGCCGAAGGGGCCGACCCGGTTGGGGCCATAACGATGCTGGAAGCGGCCGATCAGCTTGCGCTCGAGCACCGTCATCAGCGGCAGGATGCCGAAGATCACGCCGAAGATGACCAGGCTCTTGACGACCATGACCCAGGTCGCTTCCACCACGGTCGTGTCGGCGATCGGCAGCATCAGCCGGCAGTCTTCTCGATCGTCACGTTGACCGGCGAGCCGCCCAGCAGGGCGTTGGCGTTGGACTCGGCCGTGCCCTCGAGCAGGAAGCAGACGCCCTCGGGAATCCGTTCCCGGACCGAAACCCGCGCTCGCAAGCTGGTGCCGTTCTGGGAGACCCGCACCTCGTCTCCGGTGCTCAACTCAAGCTGCTCGGCGTCAGCAACGGAAAGCTCCACCCGCTGCTGTGGTGCAAGGAACCTGAGTGGCGGATTCAACTCGGTGATCGGACCAGCCCACAAATCCCGATAGGTGGAGAGCGCGAGTGCCCCGGGGTCGGCGGACGCGACTCCGCGAGCTTCGCCCTCGATCTCCGTGCTATCGGTAGGCGCTCCGCGCTGAGTGTCCTGCGACCCCGGGGCACTCGCGCTTTTCAGATCTGAAAGGTCCTTGGGACCCGACTCGCCGGACACTCTGCCCGAGGCCCCTACTCCACTCGCGGAGACTGCATCCGCCTCTCGCCGAGCGGCGTCCGCCGAGTCGGGTCCCAAGGACCCCCCCGCCTCTTGCCAGCGAATGCCGCGGCCACCAATGTCAGCATCGGAGATTCCGGCGTAGAAAGGGACGGCTTCGGTTAGCGCTTTGAAAGCTGAGGGCTGGGACGAGATGCCGGTGTCGTGGCCCAGAGCGAGAGAAAGCTCGGCGAGGACGCCCCAGTTCGGGCGGATGTCTCCGGGGCGGGCGGCGCTCGGACGGACGCGCTGCAGGCGGCCCTCGGGATGCGAAACCGTGCCGTCTTTCTCGGCGTGGGTCTCCAACGGGAGGATCACGTCGGCCATCGCGGTGGTGGCGGTCTCGAAGGTGGAGAAGCAAATGACCTGGTCGGCGGCCGCAAGGGCCTTTTTCCAAGCTTCGGTGTCCGGGAAGTCGCGCAGGGGGTCGACGCCGAAGAGGAGGAGGGTCTTCAGCTCCCCCGACTCCAGGGCGGCGCGGATCTCCTCGGTTGCCATCCCTACGCTCGCTCCATTCGCCTCCGCGACGCTCCCCCCGTTCGCCACCGCCGAGGTGGTCAAAGGGGCTTGGGTCTCGGTGAGGCCCGGACCTGCGTCTGGGAGGCAGCCGGCCTCGCGCAGGCCGCGCGCGTTCGTGAACTCGGGGACTTCGAGCAGGCCAGAGCCCTTCTCACTGGCTAGGCCAAGCGCCGTGGCAACGTCGAGAAGCGCCTCGACTGCGCCCTCGCCCCGGCCGATCCGCTCGCCCCAGACAACGACCACGCGTCCAGCGCCTTGGAGCACGTCGGCCAGTGCCGATACCCCCTCCGAACGTTTTGCGGAGTCGGCGCCATCAGCCTCAGGGGACAACTCTGGCTCTTCTCGCCGATCTCCGAGTGAGGAGGGGGTATCGGCACTGGCCAGCGCCCCGGTCAGCTCGGCGAGGAAGGCGCCGGCGCCACCGGGCGCGTAGCGCGCCACCGCTGCCGCGCCACCGTCCAACGTCGTCGGCGCTTCGGTCGCCACCGCCAGCTTGGCCCCGTTGCGGCGGATCGCCTTGCGGATGCGCAGGTCGAGGATCGGGGAGCTGTGCAGCGGGTCGGTGCCGACGACGAGGATCGCGCCGGCGTCGTCGATGTCGCGGACCCTGGCGGCGAGGTCCGGGTGGTCGAGCCGGAGTTGGGCCTCGCGGGATGGGCCCCGCGAGGGGCGCGAGTCGATGTGCGACGAGCCGAGCGCCTCGCGCATGATCCGCTGGACCATGTAGCCCTCCTCGTTGGAGGCGTCGCCAACGATCGCGGCGCTTTCGGCGCCGCCGGCCTTCAGCGCCGCCGCGGCCTTGGCGATCGCGTCCTCCCAGCTCGCCTCGACCCCGCCGCGCAGCCGCGGCCCGCGCACGCGCTCCTCGGCGTCGAACATCTCGAAGCCATAGCGGCCGCGGTCGCAGAGCCAGCCGTCGTCGACCTCGGCGTTGTCGCGGGCGAGCACCCGCTTCACCCGCTCGTCGCGGACGGTGAAGCTGACGTTGCACTGGCTCGGGCAGATCGTGCAGATCGAGCCGCCGTGCTCGATGTCCCAGGGCCGGGCGCGGAAGCGGTAGGTGTAGTTGGTCAGCGCCCCGACCGGGCAGAGGTCGGTGATGTTGCCGTGGAAGGGAGAGACATAGGGGCGGTCGTCGAAAGTGCCGACGAAGGTGCGGTCGCCGCGCTCGAGCAGCTGCAGCTGCTCGTCCTCGGAGATCTCTTGGCTGAAGCGCACGCAGCGGTAGCAGAGGATGCAGCGCTCGCGGTCGATCGCGACCAGCGGCGAGAGCTCGACCGGCTTCTCGAAGTGGCGCTTGGGGTCGGTGAAGCGGCTCTTGCCGGGCCCCCACCCGTAGGAGATGTCCTGCAGCGGGCACTCCCCGCCCTTGTCGCAGACCGGGCAGTCGAGCGGGTGGTTGACGAGCAGGAACTCGACCACGGCGCTCTGCGCGTGCTTGACCTGGTCGGTCCGCGTATGGACGACCATGCCGTCGCGGACCGGGGTCGAGCAGGAGGTCTGCAGCTTCGGGATCCCCTCGATCTCGACCAGGCACATCCGGCAGGCGCCGACCGGGTCGCCAAGTTTCGGCTCGTAACAAAAGACCGGAATCTCGACGTCGCCCCGCTTGGCGGCGTCGTGAAGCATCTCGCCCTCCCTCGCGCTGACCTCGCGCCCGTCGATGATCAGCGTCACCTCGCGACTCACGCCCACGCCCCTTCCTTCCGGTGCGCTTTATCCCCGAATAGGGGGGGAAAGGCGCACCGGAAGCTCATGCGGCCACCGCCTCGGCCTGGGCGTTTTCGATGACCGTCTCGAACTCGTCTCTGAACTTCTTCACCATTGCGCTCACCGGCATCGCCATCGAGTCGCCGAGGACGCAGAGGCAGTGGCCGATGATGTTCTCCTGTACCGAGGAGATGATGTCGAGGTCCATCGGGGTTGCCTCGCCGCGGACCACCCGTTCGAGCATCTTCACCGTCCAGTTGGTGCCCTCGCGGCAGGGCGTGCACTTGCCGCAGGACTCGTGGTGGTAGAAGCGCGCCGTGCGCAGCGCCATGTGGGGGATCGAGACGCGGTCGTCGGCGACGATGATCGAGCCCGAGCCGAGCATCGAGCCGGCCTCGGCCATCGCCTCGAACGAGTAGGGAAGGTCCAGGCCTTCCTCGGCCTTGAGGACCGGGGAGGAGGAGCCGCCGGGGTAGAACGCCTTGATCTCGCGTCCCTCGAGCGGGCCGCCCGCGAGGTCCATGATCAGCTCCCGGGTCGGGATCCCCAGCTCGACCTCGTAGTTGCCGGGCCGCCGCACGCAGCCTGAGATCGAGACGACCTTGGTGCCGGGCGACTGCTCGGTGCCGAAGCCCTTGAACCACTCGGCGCCGTGGTTGACGATGTGGGGGACGTTGGAGAGCGTCTCGACGTTGTTGATCAGCGTCGGCCCGCCGTAGAGGCCCTGCACGGCTGGGAAGGGCGGCTTCAGGCGCGGGTTGCCGCGCTTGCCTTCGAGCGCGTCGAGCAGCGCCGTCTCCTCGCCGCAGATGTAGGCGCCGGCGCCGCGGTGGACGACCAGCTCGAGGTTGCAGTGACTGCCGCAGATGTCCTCGCCGAGGTATCCGGCCTCGTACGCTTCGGCGACGGCGGCGTCGAGGATGTCGGCCTGGGAGTCGTACTCGCCGCGGATGAAGATGAAGGCGTGGCCGGCGCCGGCGGCGAGGGCGGCGATCGCGATGCCCTCGATCAGCTGGTGCGGGTTGCGCTGCATCAGCTCGCGGTCCTTGAATGCCCCCGGCTCGGACTCGTCCGCATTGCAGCAGAGGTACTTGTCCATATCGCCGCGCGGCAGGAAGGAGGCCTTCTTGCCCATCGAGAAGCCGGCGCCGCCGCGCCCGCGCAGGCCCGAGTCTTCGAGCTCTTTGAGGACCTCGCCGGCCTCCATCTCCCGGTAGGCCTTTTCCAGCGTCGCGTAGCCGCCGAAGCCCTTGTAGCCGTCCAGCGTGCGCAGCCCCGGATCTTCAGCGTTCTTCAGCAGCAGCCGTGTCTCAGGCATCGGATCCTCCCGGCAGCGCCCGCTTCTCCAGCGCCTTCTCGGGCAGCACCTCGGCGCCGGAGCGCAGCTGGCCGATCACCGTCTCCGCCTCGGCCGTTTCCAGAGGGCCGAAGTAGCGCTCGTCGATCGAGGCCATCGGGGCGATGTCGCAGGCCCCCAAGCACTCGAATCCCGTAACGAAAAAATCCTCGTCATCCCCCGCGGCGGCCCGGAAGGCATCCAGCAGCTCATCGCCACCCCGCATCCAGCAGCTGATGTTCGTGCAGACGTGGATCTGGTGGGCGCCAACCGGATCGGTGTGCAGCAGGTCGTAGAAACTGGCCACCGACTCCAGGTAGGCGGGAGAAACCCGCATCACCGCGGCCGCCTGGCGGATCCCCTCCGGCGTGCACCACCCATACAGCCTCTGCACAGCCCAAAGCGCCGGAATAGAGGCAGACCTCCTATCCGGATACCGCGACATCAGCTCCTCGATCCGCTCACGCAACTCGCGAGGACAGTCCATTTCATGAAGCTCAGGAATCTCCTGCGGCGAGCGGTCGGGCACTCGGCCCTCCGTGAGCGCTGGATCGACGGGCAGCTCAGCCACAACGCACCTCCAGCGGGTGGCGCAGGGGGAGGGGGGCCGAGAACGGAGGCGTAGCCCCCGCCCGCAGGCCCCCCTCCCCCTGGGACGGGACCCGCTGGCCGACGCGCAGAGTCCCAGCAGTCATCGATCCACCCCGCCCAAGATCGGGTCGAGCATCCCCAGCGAGGCGATCATGTCGGCGATGTAGCCCCCCACCGACATGTCTCGAAACGCCTGCAGGTTGACGAACGACGGATCGCGAAAGTGGACCCGAGCCGGCTTCGAGGAGCCGTCGGCGAGGACGAAGCAACCGAGCTCGCCGCGCGGCGACTCGATCGAGTAGTAGATCTCGGCCGGGCCGACGCGGTAGCCCTCGGTGACCAGCTTGAAGTGGTGGATCAGCGACTCCATCGAGGTCGAGAGCTCCGAGCGCGGCGGCAGCACGTACTTGCGGTCGTCGGCGATGTAGGGGCCTTCCGGCAGGCCGTCGAGCGCCTGCTCGACGATCCGCACCGACTCGACCATCTCGGCCAGGCGCACCCGGTAGCGGTCGTAGTTGTCGCCGACCGTGCCGACCGGCACCTTGAAGTCGAACTGCGGGTAGGAGAGGTAGTCAAAGGCCTTGCGCAGGTCCCAGGGCTCGCCGGCGGCGCGCAGCAGCGGCCCGGTGACGCCCAGCTCCAGCAGCCGCTCGCGAGGGACGATGCCGACGTTCTTGGTGCGCTGCAGGAAGACCTCGTTGCGGTCGAGCAGCGCCTCGTACTGTTCGACCCGCACGGGCATATCGGCGATGAAGGAGCGCAGCTTCGCCTCGAAGCCGAGCGGGATGTCTTCGATCACGCCGCCGACCTGGAAGTAGCGCGTGTGCATCCGCTGGCCGGTCGCCATCTCGAAGAGATCGAGGATCTTGTCGCGCTCGCGGAAGCAGTACCAGAGCATCGAGATCGCGCCGAGGTCGAGCGCCGTCGTCCCCAGCCAGACCAGGTGCGAGTGGATGCGGTTGAGCTCGAGGAAGATCACCCGCAGGTGCTTGGCCCGCTCCGGGATCTCCAGCTCGACCAGCCGCTCGACCGCGCCGCAGAACGCCTCCATCTGGAAGAAGTAGGAGACGTAGTCCATCCGCTCGACGAAGGGGATGACCTTCCAGTAGGAGTGCGCCTCGCAAGACTTTTCGATCCCCGTGTGGACGTAGCCGATGACTGGCTTCAGCTCCTTGACAACCTCGCCCTCTAGGTCGACGACCAAGCGCAAAACTCCGTGCGTAGCCGGGTGGTGGGGACCGATGTTGACCGTCATTACCTCGGTGGTCTCGGCCGCGGGTCCTGTCGTGGTCTCGGGGGGGCCTGCGGGC
>DASWQV010000103.1:0-29001 GCA_036403515.1 Solirubrobacterales bacterium | reverse complement strand
TCCTCGACCCCCCTCCCCCGCGCCACCCGCGCGAGGAGCCGCATGAGGTGGCGACTGTCCGACCGGGTGTTGGAGCTTGGCCAGCCTTTGGCGGCTGGGATTGTCAACGTGACCACCGACTCGATGTTTGAGGGGGCTCGTAGTGGTTCTCCTGAGGGCGCTGTTGAGGATGGGAAGAGGTTGGTTGATGAGGGGTTCGACATGCTCGACGTGGGAGCTGTGGCGGCTAAGAGTGGGCCGCCTGTCGATTCTGAGACCGAGACCGCGGCTCTGATTCCTGCGATCGAAGGATTGGTTGGGACGGGGGTGCCGATTTCGGCTGACACCTTTTCGGTCGAGGTTGCACGGGGGGCGCTGGAGGCTGGGGCGGTCGCTGTCAACGACATCTCCGGGGGGTCGGAGGAGATGTTCGAGCTGGTCGCTGAGTCCGGCTGTGGGTACGTGCTGATGCACATAGAGGGCCCGCCTCGGGTCGATCGGGCGCCGGGGGACTACGGCGACGTGGTCGAGCACCTGAAGTCTTGGTTCGGGGGGAGAATCGAGGCCGCTCAAAGACTTGGGGTGGCTGAGGAGCAGATCGCGATCGACCCAGGACTCGACTTCGACCTCAGCACCGAGCAGGATCTGGAGATCCTGCGCCGGCTGCCTGAGCTGCGCGCTCTCGGCCTGCCGCTCTACCTCTCGCTCTCGCGCAAGGACTTCATCGGCGCCGTGCTGGCGGGATCTTGGGAGAAGCGACTGCCGCCGGGCGAGCGCGAGTGGGGAACGGTTGCCGCGGTCGCCTTGGCGGTCCGCGGCGGCGCCGACGTTCTCCGCATCCACGACCGCAGCTCATTGCAAGCGATGAGGGTCGCCGGGCGGGTCGCCAGATGACGAAGAGCCTTCTGGAGGCGCCCTGGTCGGTGGCGATCGATCCCGCCCGCCGCGATGGTCGCATCGTCGCCGAGTCGAGCGAGGAGGAGCGCAGGGCGCGGACGGTGGCATTGCCACGCTCGCTCGATCCGGTTTTCGTCGAGGCGCTGAAGCGGGCCGGGGTGGAGCGGCTCTACTCGCACCAGCGCCAGGCGCTGGAGGCGTCCGCCTCGTCGGACCTGGTGATCACCAGCGGCACCGCCTCTGGCAAGAGCCTCGCCTTCAACCTGCCGGTGCTCGACGGCATCGCCCGCGACTCCAAGCGCCGCGCCCTCTACCTCTACCCGACCAAGGCGCTGGCCCAGGATCAGGCGCGCAAGCTCGGCGCGCTGCGCCCGCCGGGCCTGCGCGAGGCGATCTACGACGGCGACACGCCGCGCGAAGAGCGGCCGGCGATCCGCCGCCGCAGCAACCTCGTCCTCACCAACCCGGACATGCTGCATGTCGGCATCCTGCCCAACCACAAGAGCTGGGGAGACTTCATCGCCAACCTCGGCTGGGTCGTGGTCGACGAGGCCCACACCTACCGCGGCGTCTTCGGCTCCCACGTCGCCAACGTGCTGCGGCGGCTGCGCCGGGTGGCGCGGGCCTACGGGGCCGAGCCGCGCTTCCTGCTCGCCTCGGCGACGATCGCCAACCCGGTCGGCCTCGCCGAGGAGCTGGTCGGCACGCCCTTCGAGCTGATCGACGACGACGGCGCGCCGGGGGCCGGACGCGAGATCGCGATGTGGAACCCGCCGCTGATCGACAAGGCGACCGGGACGCGGCGCTCGGCGCTGGGCGAGGCGGCGGACCTGCTCGCCGAGCTGGTCAGCCACGGCGTGCGGACGATCTGCTTCCTCAAGAGCCGGCGGGGAATCGAGCTGATCCAGCGCTTCGCCCGCGAGTCGCTCGAGGCGCGCGGCAAGCCCGAGCTGGCGGCGCGGATCGCGCCCTACCGCGGCGGCTACACCTCCCAGCAGCGGCGCGAGATCGAGGCGCGGCTCTCGGCCGGCGAGCTGCTCGCGGTCGTCGCCACCGATGCGCTGGAGCTTGGCATCGACATCGGCGAGCTCGACGCGGCGATCTGCGTCACCTTCCCGGGGACCGTCGCCAGCCTGCGCCAGATGTGGGGACGGGCGGGCCGCCGCCGGCGCGGCCTCGCGGTCTACGTCGCCGGCCAGGATGCGCTCGACCAGTTCTTCTGCCGCCACCCAGACGAGTTCATCGGTCGGCCGGTCGAGGCGGCGATCCTCGACCACGAAAACGAGCAGATCGCCTCGCGGCACTTGATCGCGGCGGCCTACGAGCTGCCCCTGGGCGACGGGGACGAGGAGTTCTTCGGCGAGGGCTGGCGTGAGCGCTCCGAGCGGCTGGCCGCGGCGGGGGAGCTGCGCCGGGCGGGGGGGCGGATGATGCCGCGCCGCGCCGAGTTCGTCGCCGCGAAGATCCCGCTGCGCTCGGCCTCGACCGACTCGATCGCCGTGATCGAGCGCGACTCGGGCGAGATGCTCGGCCTGGTCGAGTCCGAGCGGGCCTTCACGACGATCCACCCCGGCGCGATCTACCTCCACCTCGGCCGCTCCTACGAGGTCGAGCAGCTCGACGTCGCCGGGCGGCGGGCGGTCGTCTCGGCCTTCGACGGCGACTGGTACACGCGGCCGAAGAAGGAGACCGAGATCTACATCGAGCGGATCCGCGAGCAGCGCACCACCTCCGGGGTCGAGCTGCACTTCGGCGAGGTCTCCGTGACCGAGCGGGTGATCGCCTACCAGCGGGTCTCGATCGCCGACCAGGAGCCGTTCGACATCGTCGCCCTCGAGCTGCCCGAGCAGCACTTCGTCACCCAGGCGCTCTGGTACGTGCTGCCCGATCGGCTCGCCGGGGCGCTGCCGCCCGACGTCCTGCTCGGCTCCCTGCACGCGACCGAGCACGGCCAGATCGCGGTCCTGCCGCTGATCGCGATGTGCGACCGCTGGGACATCGGCGGCCTCTCGACCAACGTCCACTTCCAGACCGGCCGCTCGACGATCTTCATCTACGACGGCCATCCCGGCGGGGTCGGCATCACACTGCGCGGCTACGAGCAGTTCGAGCGCCTGCTCGGCGACGCCGAGCGGCTGATCTCCGAGTGCCCCTGCGAGTCCGGTTGCCCCTCCTGCGTGCAGAGCCCCAAGTGCGGCAACCTCAATGAACCGCTGCACAAGCAGGGCGCCTTGGAGCTGATGCGGCAGATGAAGGGTGGGCAATGAACGAAGGGAGTGGGCCTCACCGTCACGAACAGCAGGGAGGTTCCGGTGAGGCCCACTCCCTTCGTTCCGAGCGCACGCGTCAGGTGGCCGTCATTGGTCCTTCTGGTGCTGAGCTGGGGTCCGAGGCGGCGGTTTTGGGCGAGGAAGTCGGGAGGTTGCTGGCCGAGGCAGGCGTGACGGTGGTCTGCGGCGGGATGGGTGGGACGATGGCGGCGGCCTGCCGTGGCGCGAGTCAGGCGGGCGGCGAGGCGATCGGCATCGTTCCTGGCCATGAGGTTGGCGAAGCGAACGAGTTCTGCACCCATGTCGTCGCGACGGGCATCGGTCACGCTCGCAACCTGGCGGTGGTTGCCTCGGGCGAGGCCGTGATCGCGATCGGCGGCGAGTGGGGCACGCTCTCTGAGATCGGCTTCGCGCGGACGATCGGGCGCACCGTGATCGCCCTGCGCAGCTGGCAGCTAAACGGGCGCGAGAAGATGGAGGGAGCCCCCGGCGTCGTGACGGCCGAGTCGGCCCGCGAGGCGGTTGCCCTCGCGCTCGAATCGCTCTAGGTAGGCTGCCGCGATGTACGAGGACTCGGTCCGCGAGGAGTTCACTCGCCAGTCGAGGTCGTTCGGGAGCTCGGCCGCGATGACGTCGGCGCAGACTTTGGGCGCGCTGATCGAGCTGGCGCCGGAGGACCGGCGGTCCCGCTGGATCGACGTTGCCTGCGGGCCGGGGGTGATCTCGCGGGCGATGGCGGCCCGGGTGGGCTCGGTGGTCGCCGTCGACCTGACCCCGGCGATGGTCGAGGAGGCCGGGCGGCGCGCGCGCGAGGAGGGGATCGGCAACGTCAGCTTTGCCGTCGGCGACGCCACCGCGCTCGACTTTGCCGACGCGTCGTTCGACGGAGCGATCACCCGTCTCAGCCTGCACCACATCCCTGCGCCGGGAAGGGTCGTGGCGGAGATGGCGCGCGTGGTCCGGCCGGGAGGCCGGATCGTGGTCAGCGACATCGCCGCCGATGAGGACGGCGAAGCGGCCGCCTGGCGCGAGGAGATCGAGCGCCTGCGCGATCCGTCCCACTGGGCTTGCCAGACGCCGGAGCGGCTGAGGAGGATGGGCGCGGCCGCGGGCCTCGTCGTCGAGCATGAGGAGTCGGCGCGGGTCGACATCGACTTCGACGAGTGGCTCGCGCGAGGTTCGGGCGGGCGCGCCGCCGCCGGCTTGGTAGCGCGGCTCGTCGACGAGCAGCCGGCCGGCGCCCAGAGCTTTCGCGTCCTTGACGGAGAGGGCGGCCGGCGACTTCAGCAGGACTACTGGCTCTGCCGCTGGCGCCGCCCCGGTTAGGGCACGGGCCAGCCAATACTCACTCCCTGTCGAGGGAGTTTGAGGAGCCGGTTTCTCCTTGCGGCCAGAGCTGCCGTATGGCAAGGATCGCGAAGGCGTGCGACCAGGCGAGGGGAGTGGTCGAAGTGGGGATGCCGGTGCGGGCGTTGACCCGCTCGGGAAGCATTCCGGCCGGCGTTGCCGCACGGCGCAGCTCGCCCATCAGCCGTAGGGCGGCTGAGCGCTCGCCAAGCGCGGCAAGGCTCCAGGCCGTCCACGCCGTGGGCGCCGTCCACGGATCGACGCCGCCGTCCCAGCCTTCGGACGGGACGATGCCGAAGCGACCACTCGTCGCCGCCAGCCGCAGCAGAGTGCGACGGGCGGGCGGATAGAGCGCAGGGTGCGGGAAGGGCCGCACCGCCCAGGCGGCGGCGGAATCGAGGCCCGAAGCTGGATCGCCCGCGCGCCGCGACAGCATCCTCGCTGGCGTCTCGAACAGCTCGCGGATCTGCGGCGCGCCCGACGCGATCGCGTCGGCGAGGAGATCGCCGCTGCCGTTCTCTTGGTAGTCGGCCAGTCCCCGCCACGGCCGCCTTTCTGCGGCGCTCGGCAACCCCGCGGCGCGAGCGGCCGCCGCGAGCCATCCGGTTGCGTCGCCCTGGGCGGCACGTCCCTCGACGGGCGTGCCATTGCGGTGGAATCGAGCGGCGGCGCCGAGATCGAGCCTGTGGAGGAAGTGCACGATGCGCTTCGCCTCGCCACGGTAGCCCGCCGCCGCAAGCGCGATCGCGACCGTGCTGGCGTCACGGGGCCAGACGTAGGCCCAGCCCTCACGCGCGCCGGCGAGAACCGCTCCGCTGCGCTGGTAGGTGAGGGCGTGCAGGACGAGCAGCGAGCGGATGTACATCCGTCGCGCCCACCGCGGGGCGCCGGCCCCCAGCGGCCGGGCCGCCGCAAGCCACTCAGGTTGCGCACGGAGCAGGTCGGGATCGCCGAGCGAGCGGACCGTCACCTGGCGCGAGCTGCCGAAGTGGGCCATCGTCCACAGCGCGTTGGCGTCAGGCAGATAGCGCTGCCGGACCGAGTCGGCCTCCGAGCCTCCCGAGGCAAGCGCGGCAGCAATCGCGAGAAGCGCCACCAATCCCACCGCTCTCCACAGCCATCTCATCGGCCGAATGCAAGCAGCCCCGTTGCCTCCCGGTCGCTAGCCTTCGCTCTGCGCAGCTCCATGGGCGTGCCAGGCGAGGTAGCTCAGTTGGTAGAGCACACGACTGAAAATCGTGGTGTCGTGGGTTCGATTCCCACCCTCGCCATTCAACTTTCTCCCTGCAATTGCGGTTATTTCCGAACTCGCTTATTGCGGGTCTTTTAGTTCTCGTTTGGGCTCTCGTCGCCCAATCGTCGCCCATTCACGAGACTTTCTGGCGGCATCTGAGGTCGAAATTGTTGCTCGCTTTCGAGCGTATTTGGCTTCACAGACGGGTTCCCGCGGAATGACGCGGGCTTCGAACTTTGGTTCCACAAGGCCTGAATCGTGTGGTCCCCAATTCGATGCTTGACGCCAAGTCGTCGCACTGCAGAGCCAAATTCGCCGCCCCGGCGGGCAAACCAAATGCTCGGTGAGCTTCAGGCTTCCGATTGCTCTGTTGGGCGTCCGGTTCGGAGCGCTGGGCATTGGCACAGAGTCATCGTGAAGCCGAGATTTCCTTCGCCGACGGGAGGCCCACTGCGCGAACACGGCACGTCGACCCGCCAAGCAGTCTCGGACTGGTGGCAAAGGGGAGCCGAGCGGCCTACGCCCTGGCGAACGTAGAGCCGTGGACCGGCCTTCTACGGGATCTGTCGGCATTCGCTGTGATCGACGCTCGGACTGCATTCTCCGAGGTCTAGGCCCGCCGCGGCCGCGATTATCGTCAACTCCATGTCTGATATCCCGGAACCACGCCGATATTTCTCCGAGCGACAGGGGCGAGGCCCGAAGGTCGAGCCCCTGCCGTTCGAGAAGCTGCGGAAGCTCGTGATCTCTGCCTTCGACAGCCTTCGAGAGCGTGGCTACTTCCAGGAGGCTCTCGGCATTGAGTGCGTAGACGGGGACAGCGCCGGCACGCTCGGCTGGAATCCGGATTCTTACTTTGAGCGCGTAATCATGCGGGAAAACATCTGGCCGTATTGGTCGCAAGCGCCAACTTGGGGCGGTGGAGACTCTTCACTTCCCTACTACGAGGACTGGGACGCAGACACGCTGTTCGATGTTGTCGAGGTTCTTCATGACCTCGTCTCAAAGGGAGTCGACGGTCGCCATCACACGTACAACGACTGTGGCTGGCACTACACCACCTTCAACCGCACGGAAGGCCAGGCGGATTATCGCCAGGAGCTCAATGTAGTTCTGATGCTCAACGATCCGCCCTACAAGCTCGACGGGCATGGCCAGGTTGTTGAGAGCGGAGCCCCCGAATTTGACCAACTTCTCGATGCGCCGGTCCCAGAGGGGACGGAACATGATCTCGTTACGTTAAAGATCGATGCTGCCGTGAGTGAGTTCCGCGCCAGGGGCGCGACGATCGATGATCGTCGTCATGCCGTCCGCGACCTTGCCGACGTGCTCGAGGCGATCCGAGCTGATGTCAAGGAGTCAATGCTGACCGCCGATGAGAAGGCGCTTTTCAATGTTGCCAATGGCTTCGCAATCCGACACAACAACCGCGAGCAGCGCGGAGACTATGACCGCATCATCTGGCTCCGATGGGCCTTCTACGTCTACCTCGCCACGATCCACGCCGTTCTGCGTGTGCGGTCGGTCGCGGACTCTCGGCCGTCAAACGAATCGGAAGCTTGACGCTCCATGTTGACCAGGAGATGTGGGATCACCTGGAGCAGGCGCTCACGGGGGCGAGCTCGTGGTTTTCGGTTTACAGCGCTCTCCTGCCGCTGGTTCCCAAAGGGGCGGAGGAGCGGTACCGGCCACTGATCTGGGCTTTCGCCTTCGATCTCCTCGGTCCAGAGGAGGTGGAGCGCCGCGAGCGGGAGGGGTCTGCTTTCGGGGCGATGATGGAGTTTGGTGAGGAGGGCCGAATCCCGCCGAAGTTGGCAGAAGTGCCCGAGGGAACCACCGAGGTGTGGGCGGAAGCCTATGAGGCCATCTCCGAGCCGAGATCGCGTGCTCGGCTCGGAGATCTGCTCTGGGAGGCTCACGTTGAGCCGCGGCCAGACTTGAAGGCGCGCTCGGCGGTTGAGGCGCTGGTAGAGCTCAGCGAGGCCGAGGATTGGGAGCCAATGGAGTCGACCGATGGTCTGGTTCGGGCACTGGAGCTCTCTCAGCGGCTCTCCGATCAGCAACTGGCCCAGCAGGTGATCGCGCGCATGGGGTCTTTGATTCGGGAGGAGATGGCAGTTGAGGAGGAGCGTCCAGGCATCCCATTCACGCTGCTTCGTGCTCTTGTCGATTTGCCTGGGTCAATGCGGCCAGAGGATCTCGGCGAGCTGATCGGTCTTTGTGAAGAGCGCTATGGCCAAGACACCTTCCAGCTCGATACCGCAATCGATCTGCGTACGCAGTTGGTCCCGCCTGATGAGCGCCGAGAACTGCGGCAACGTCAGGTACAGATCTGGCGAAAACGGGCCGCAGACGCTGACGGGATCTTGCGACTCAGCTTCTTGCGGAACGCGCTGGATCTTGCTCGGACCCATGGCCTTACGGCCGAGGCCGAGAAGATGCGCGTTGAGCTGGCCCAAATCGCCGAGGAGGATCTCGGCCTCAAGGCGATCTCCTCAGAGATTCAGGTGTCCAGCGAGGAAATCGAGCGCTACGTCAGCTCTTTTGTTTACCCGGAGGACTGGCGCAAGAGTTTGCAGCGATTTGCCTTGCATGGGCCGCCGGGAGGGGAGCCGGAGAAGCTAGATGAAGACGTATCGAAACAAATGCAGGATCACCCATTCCAGTTTCTGGTTACGAAGATGGTGCTCGATCCTGATACGGGGATCCCAATCTTCGAAGCTTCTGACGAGGCTTCGCACCGTCGCGCTGCACGTGCTCAGCAACGAATGTTTGCGATGCGCCTTTGGGGAATGTTCGCGATGCAGATCCTGCAGAGAATCGAGAGCGAATGTGGTCGGCCTGGCCACGAGGAGCTGACTGAGTTCTTTTCAACTGAGCTGATCGACGCCTCAAACGCCGAGCGCATCGCGGAAGCCCTCGAGCTTTGGTGGGACCACAAAGTCGATCAAAGCGCACACATACTCGCGCCCCGCTTGGAGGCGGTGATTCGCGAGATGGCACGGTTGGTGGGATTGCCGATCGTTCGCGAGCCGGTCGCCAATCGACCGGGCCGAGTACGCGGGCTGGGCGAGATTCTCGATGGGTTGAAAGGTCACTTGGCCACCCCTGGCTGGCACGCCTACTTCACGAGCCTCTTGGCGGATCCGCTTGGCCTCAACCTTCGCAACGTCATCGCGCATGGTCTCCGATCCGAAGTCGGTGTCGATGATGCTGCCCTGATGATTCATGTGGCTTGCCATCTGGCGATGCTGGCGCAGTCAAAGCGGCCAGATCCAAGTCAAGATTGATCGGTCATTGCTCCTGAACTACTGACAAACCCTGAACAGACGCCGGGGGGGCTCGCTACTGTCGAGACATGGCAACGCCATTGCAGGGAGCCGAGCGTCGAGTCTTTAGCTCCCTCTTGCACGAGTGGCCTAAAGATTCCGTCGAGGAGATCCGGATCGAGTTGACCCGCGGCGTGGAGTTGTCTACCGATGAGGTCGAAGCTGCCCTTGAGGATCTACAACTCAAGGGTTATGTCGAGGAGTTCCAGCCGGGCCACTGGAAGCTGACGCCCAATGGGCATGGAGTTAAGCGTTCTCTTCTCGGTGAGATATCTGACGTGGCGTCCATCTGATGCCAGACGCTGATCTCGTAGACGAGGTTGCCGGGGTTTCTCTGAGGCTGATAAGCGCTAGCAAGACCGGGGAAATTGAGGGCAAGGACGCGGCGGGTGAGATCGAGCGACCCGAGAACGAGATCTACTGGGCCTTCCAAGAGCTCAAGCGTCGAGGAACCCTTGATATGTATTTCCCCGGAGGCATGGGCCTGCCCGAAATCGTTCGCCTTCCTAAAGGCTAGATCAGGTCAAGCCGAGGCAGTTCAGCTAGTGCATCGTCGAAAGTCCGCCGGGTGCGGTCAAGTGGAGTAACCGCGTCACTGCCATGACGCGAGACCGGCTCCCGCCAGCGGTCCAGGAAGGGTTCGACTTCCGCACCGGCAGTCAGGGTTGGCGCGCCACGCCGTCGCAGCACGCGCCAGAAAGAGTGCCATGCTCCCTCACTTGCTCGCAGCGTCATCAGGTCGATCGTGGTGGCTTCCTCCTCATCTCTGTACTGATGCAGAGCCTTTGCCTTCGCCCCGGTGACAGCGGCGCCATGGGCTCCGCTGTAGAGCAGCCCGTCAGAGGCGAGCCGGTTGCTTATGCCGCTGATCTCTTGAGCCAACTCTCGAGTTCGATCGTCAACCCAAATTCGCAGCCGTCGATTCCGCTCTGAGGCTTCGAAGTCGTGCAGCGTTACCTCTCCCCAAGCGAGCCAGGCGCGACCGGCTTGGACGAACGCTCCTGCGACTACAGCACCGATGGCTCCGCCGGCGAGTCCGATCAGCAAGTCTGAAGACATGGGGCCAGTCTCCCGAGAGATGCGGACACCGCATTGTCGCCCAAGCCTCACACCCCGACTGCTACAAAGGCTGCCCAGAAGTCGGGGTGAGAGTAGGGCCGGGTTAGGGCCTGAAGCTTCGCTCCTCCCGTCCCACGCCTCTTCTCTATGCCGTTCGCGGCCTGTCGCCGAAGGACGGCCTCGAGGGATGGGTAGGCAGTGAGGAACTTAGAGACATCCTGCTCCGACAAGCCACGCATCCAAATCTGGGCACGCCCCAGGGCGACTGCCGGTGACACGCGCTGATCGATCATCTCCTCGTAAAAGCGGGCCATGAGGAGAGCAGTCGCGCGGTCGTCAACCGGCCACAGAGCTGCAATAGCGCAGGCGGCGCCACGCTCAAGGAGGGCCGTGCTGACGGAGAAGGACTCATCTGGGCGGAAGGCCGTCTCCTGGGTCGCTCCTTGGCAGGCTGACACCACAATCAGGCGTGCCCGTACTTCTCCCAATTCGTCGAAGTCGAGGGCGGGGAGAAAGCGGTCAGCGAGTTGGACGCCCGTCTGCTGAGTGTTGAGTGACGCTTGAGCGTGACCGGCCAAGTGAACATGGGTGGCCTCACTGAGGTGTTCGCGCAGGAAGTCTGTAGTCGCCTCTCCCCCGCTGGCGAAGGTGCTGCGGTCGGGGTGGAACCGAGCTGCAATTGCCTCCATCTCTGGAACCGAAGCTTCGAGATCTCCACAAGGGTCGGCCAGGGCGACCAAGTGGGACTCATCCTCGTCCCGCTCCCTGGCACGAGAGATTGCAAGCCCGAGCAACAGCGCCGATGGTGCGTAGCGCACCGGGAAGGCGTCGAGCAGGCAGCGAGTACCACCTTCCTCTGACCACTCGGCTGCATGAAGCGGCGCGAGTGCGACGATCCCGCAGGGAACGAGAGTCACACCTTCCGCTCCGACATCCGATGCGGCCTCGGCAATAGCTTTGGCGATTGCCTCGCCAAGCCATGGAACGATCTCGTCGAGCCCGTCACGGAGCTGGCGTACACGCTTTTCTTCGAGCTGTTCGCGCTCCTGTTCGCTTGTCAGCGGATCCTCTTCGAACAGTGAGATGCCGAGGAGGTATGAGGCACCGCTTTCCAAGACTTCCTTCGGGTCAGTGGCCTCCGCGGCATCGCCAAGAAAAAAGTGCCGATATACCTCCATGCCCGTCGGTCCGTCGAGGAAGATCGCGTCAAATCGGGTGTCGTCCTGCGCTCGAGTCCCGCGCAAGAGCATCGTGCCGAAAGGGGTCGGGTCCACGTAGATCAAGGAGAAGTCATCGGACAGAGCCTTATCGAAGATTTCGAGCCCAGGCAGCTCCTCAATCTCACCTTCCGCCTCAAGCCGACGTCGAAGCTCCCTGTTTCGCCCGCGCTCCAAGACCAAGGCAGCATTCGCGGGGTCGCCATTCTTGGCTATCGCAAACGCTGCCCAACGTCCCAGGCTGACCGACTTCCGCGCCTCTAGGTCGCGACCGGCGGGGTCTTTGCGCCGGTGGTAAAGGATTTCGATTGCTTCAACCGCAAGTTCGAAAGCTGTGGCCGCCCCCTGCCAGTCCGCGCGTTCGGCCAGCATTCGTCCGAGCCTCTCGCCGCAGGGTCGGCACTGTTCTGGGTATGTACGTGGGCGCAAAATCTCCAGCGCTTCCCGATTGCGCGAGATTGCATCGTCGATTTCGTCGAGCCTATGAAGCACTTCGGCCAGGCTGTCCAGCGCAGTTCCCAGGTCCAATGGGTGAGTGTCCCCTAGGTACTCGACGGCGAATTCCAAGTGGGACCTTGCCTCTGCCAGAGTCGTCTTAGCAGCGGTGTCGTCGTCTGGAGGAATGAGCCATGCGACTAGCTCCTCAAGCGCCTCGTCCGGCCCGTGATCCGTTGCGCGCAAGAGCATCTGGCCGAGCGATGAACTGGCCGCACCGAGCCAGAAGGGAAGAGAGATTCGATCGGACTCTGCGAGGATCGCGGAGAAAGCAAGTTCTGCCTCCGCCCCATTTCCCTCACCGATCTCGGCGGAGCGCTCTAGAGCCTGGCCCAGGCGGAGCTGTGCCCAGGCCCAACGGTCGACCTCCTTCCCGCGCGAAGTAGCGGCGAGAGCCCTCCGCGCCAATTGCTCTGCCTCCCGCACGTGGGCGGCGAGGTCGCCGCTCTCCTGAACGACGAGGGCATCAATCAGGTGGTCGTCGAAGGCTGCCTCGAACTCGGTGCCGCGAAGCAACTCTTCCGCGAGACGGAGCATCGCCAGTCCGTGCTCGAGGTTCCAGGTCCTGTCCCACTCGATGCGTTCGAGCGACGCCGCCCCCAACTCCATCGTCGCAAGGGCTTCAGCCATCGGGTCCCCGGCCAGGAGATTGGCTGCGACGACTAGATCTGCCAGCCCGGCCTCTTGACTCTCAATCCTGTCCTTGCTGTGAGCCTTCATCAAGGCCCGACCTCGTTGACGGAGCAGGACGCCACAAACTTCAACGTTGCCCGTTTCGTCTGCCCGCGGCAACGTCTCCTCGACCTGCTCGAGGACCTCCTCGTAACGGCCTGCCCGCAGCGCCTTCTCAATCTCAAGGGTCTGCTTAGTTAGCTCACGTCCATGCCTCTGGGACTCCTCAACGGCGCACTGGTATCGGGCCCAAGCCCGGTGGGAGTCTCCCCGAGCATCCTCGAGCAGCTGTGCGAGCGCTTGATATATCCGCCCAAGGCCTGGCAGCGCCTCGGTCTCTCTTAGCCGAGAAGCGACTGTCGGATCGAGCAAACACGGCTCCTCGGCGAGGAGTGCGTCGAACTCCTGCGCAGTATGGAGGCGCAACAGTTTTGGTAGGTGAGTATCCGGGGCGGAATGACTCTTCGGTGCCATTGGGGAACCGTGACACAGCTCAGCTACCTACTGTCGAAGTGCCAGCCCGCGGCCTCGACCGCTGTCGTAGTCCCCGAACGCCTTCCGAATTTGCTTGAGGCCCGGGATCCGTGGCGGCCCTCCCGAGAGAGCGGCGCTTGTCCTCCGCCCACTCGGAGTACTCCCACTGCGAGGGCCAGTGGCCGTCGGGCAGCGATAGGTCTCGCATATTCGTCGGCAGGGTGGAGAGGATCTCGCCGGCCTGGGCCGATCTGCGTGATGAGGGCTCCTGCCGCCCGCTTGACTTGTTTGTCGGGCCAGAAGCGGCATGCGGCCGGGAGATCTACGATGTTCGGGGGCGGTGTAATTGACATCACGACCGACTGCAGCTTCAGCCCGACTACGTGCAGTTAGGACAGTTCATGGTAGCCTGCTGTCAGGTCGCTGATGATGAAGACGATCCACATTGATCCCGCCGAGGGGAACACCGAGCAGCAGATCTCGACGATCAAGGATGCGATCGAGGGGCTGCTCGATTCCGACAAGACGATCACGGTGACGGTTGCCGACGAGGATTCAACGCTTTCTCCCCAGCAGGCAGCGGATCGGCTTGGCTTCTCTCGTCAGCATGTCCGTCGTTTGATCGAGGCCGGCGAGCTGGAGGCACAGCAGCTGCCCAACTCCACTCATTGGAAGATCCCGCTGCGGGCTGTCTTGGCTTTCGAGGAGCGGCGCGCAGCGGCAGAAGAGCGAGCAGACCAGCACTCCCGCTCGCTCGACGAGCTCGGCGCTCCAGCTGAGTGAGCGTTCCGCGCGCCGTCCTCGACGCGGACGTCATCTTCTCGCGGGTCCTGCACGAGCTGATGGGCCGGCTTGCCGCCGGTGCCCGCCTCTTCGACTTGATCTGGAGCGAGGAGCTGCTCAACGAGGCCAGGTCCTCGTTGATCGAACGCAAGGGACTCTCTACTGAAGTTGCCGAGACCTGGGTTGGCCACATGCGTCGCGAATTCCCTGACGGCTGCGTCGACGTCTCCGCGGTCCCCGAGGATCTCGACCTCGCGTCTATGACGCGGGACCCCGACGACGTTCATGTCTGCGCTCTGGCGGTAGCCGGCTCGGCGGATTTGCTCTTTACCTTCGATCGCGACTATCTGAAAGAGTCGCTTCATCGCCACGGTGTCGAAGTTCCCGACCTCGATCTCTTCCTCGTCGAGCGATGTGAGGAGCAGCCGCAGGCCTTCACGCGGATTGTCGAAGCCCAGGCCGAAGTCTGGAGTGGCGGTCGACCACTCGAGGAGCTGGTGGCTGCCTTCGAGCGAGCCAACGTTCCCAGCTTCGCGGCCACCCTTCGCCCATTGCTGGGCTTGTCTGGCTAGGCGTCTCTGTGGAAGAGAGCGCTGCCGGTTTGTTTGGGCGACGAAATCGGCTTCGTCGCCCAAACCACCCAGAATCCCCCGGAAACTATGGGTAATTGGGGCTCGAAAACGGTCTGCTACCCTGAACGTGAGATCGCCCCGATTCCCTTGTTAGAGCGATTTGGGGACATATCCGGGTCGGTGCATTGCCGGCCCGGACACTTGCCTGAAAATCGTGGTGTCGTGGGTTCGATTCCCACCCTCGCCATCGTTCTTCCCCCGCAGATGCGCTCGGCTTCGCCGACGAAGCGCCTAACCGGTCGCTTCGTAAAAGGGACACCACTAGGTGTATAGTAATGTCGTGGGTCGAACCCAGGTTTACCTTGGCGAAGACGAGCTGGAGCTTCTGGAGCGCGCCTCGCAAGAGACGGGAGCATCGCGCTCAGAGCTGATCCGCCGCGCGGTGCGCGCGACCTTTGGGCAGCAGGGCATGGATGAGAGGCTCAGCGGGCTTCGCGCAAGCGCCGGCTCGTGGCGGGGTCGCAAGCGCAGCGGGGCCGGGTATGTCGACGCCATGCGCAGCGGCGACCTGAACGAGCGCTTGACTCGTCTCGGCGTCAAGTGAAGCTGCTCGACACGAGCGTCGCGATCGACCATCTCCGCGGCGTTCAGTCTGCAGTCGACCTGCTCAGCGGCTTGATCGAAGTCGAAGAGGTCCTTCTCGCAAGCGAGGTCGTCCGCTTCGAGCTCTTGGCCGGTGTTCGCAAAGACGAGGTCGAGGCGCTCGAGCAGTTCTTCTCGGCGCTCTCCTGGGTGCCCATCGGAGAGGAGGTGGTACGGACCGCCGGCGCGCTCGCCCAAAGCCACCGCCGTGCTTACAGTGGGATCGACGATGCCGACTATCTGATCGCCGCCACCGCGCTTTTGCTCGAGGCCGACCTGCTGACCACGAACATGCGTCACTTTCCGATGCTTACTGGACTCGAGCCGGCCTATTGAGGTTGCTTCCGCTTTATGCGGAAGGGAAAGCCCGGGGGACTTGAGTGCCACGAGGCTGGAAGGCGAGGCGCTCAGTCGTCGCAGAAAATCCACATCGACTCGACTAAGACCGGAGCCGGGCGCGCCACCCAACCTATATCTGAAGGCGGCGATCAGCGCACACCCGACGCTGATCGCGAAGTAAAAGGCGCCGTTGAGGCGGTCGTCCTGGGCGAGGATGCGCTGCTCCGGCTCGCGCGAGAGGGGGAATTCGCGGAGCGTCGTGCGGAGAGAAGAGAGCGGGCGAGCATCCCGCTTGCTTGACGAGCTTGGCGCGGCGGCTGAGTGAGCGTTCCGCGCCGCCATAGACTCGCGCGACGGTGGCTCGCAAGCGTGACATCAAGCAGTTCAGGCAAGCCTGCAAAGAGGTCGGGCTAACGCCCCGGGAGCGCTATGAAGCAAGTGAGGATTTACATGCGGAGAAGGGGGAGTCGGGCGTGCATTCACATAGGAGCTATGGCGAGCTGTTGGCCTGGCTGCGACAATGGAGACAGCGCTAATGGCAACTGTCGTAGATCTAGATACCTCGCCCATCAATGTCCTGCGCTCGATGCGTGGGTCGATTGTCGATGTCAAAAAGGCGTATCCCGACGTGCTTCATGTAGAGATCCGGGATTCCGCTGGCGAGCTGTGGCGACTCGCGACCCAGGACGCCGAGTGGTCTCCCACCGACCCTCCCGAGCTGATCGGCCAGGCGATTGAGGATGCGGAAATCGATGAGGACTCTGGCGAGCTGCGCTGCAAGCTGTCCGGCGGATCTATTCTTGACGTACGACCGGGAAGCGCCCATGAGGCAGACAACGATCCCCCGAATTGGGAGTTGATCACGCCGGGGGGCGTCCTCTTGGAGTTCGGACCCGGCGTTCGCTGGCAGATCAGCAGCGCCGATACGCCGGCGTCGTCTCGCCGCTGATCTACCCCCCCGCGGTAGCGAGTGGGTCGCCGGCGAGGTGCATCAGTCCGGAGGGGAGCGTCGCGCGGCTTCCTCGTGCGCAGCCTTGAGGATCTCGCCACGCTGATGATTAGGAGTCACGGACGGCACCTATGCTTTGTCCGATGAGAGCAGGGCGGAGAATGGGAGCGCTTGTCATTGCCGTTTGCCTGGTCGCGGGCGTCACGGCCATCGGCAGCGCATCGGCCGTTTCTCGAAGCGGCGAGCACCATTGCAAGGTGGGAGGGCCACCAGCTTGGCGCTATCTGCATGTGGTGCGGCCGGTCAAGCGTCTCTCTTCGGTTGTGACCATCGCTTGCGGGAACCGCCTCGCTGGGCCATTTGAGATCGTTGCCCTGGATACCAGTGAGGGCCTCTTCATCTACGCCGACGGTCCGTCCTTCTCGGAAGGCGCAGTAATTCGGGACCCGCAGCTCATGGACTTTCCGGAACCGGTGGTCACCGTTTCAAGTGGCTGGGGCGGGCCACCTGCACGCAGTCGAGCCTATGGAGTGCTCGCGGCGAACGTGGCTAGCGTAGAGGTGATATTCCACCACCGAGGCGAGCACCGGCGCGTGTCCAGGACGCCGACGACGGCCTACGTCACCGGCGCGATCCTCGCAGAGCTTCACCAGACCGAACCGTTTGGCGCGTACGCGATGACACTACCCGGCTGTGTGCCGCCAAAAGGAATTCGCGTTGTCGCCTTCGACGCTCAGGGCCGTCGGGTCGGAACTGCAAGGGGCCTGCACTTGCTTCCCTACCCGTGCAATCCGAACTTTCCCTAGGGTCGACTCTTGATGGCGTTAAGCGTGAAGAACGAGTGCCTTGCCGACGATGCAGCCAATCAACACCACTCGGTCGGAGGCAAGGCGCGCCGCACGCAACTCCCTTCCGGCATCATTCAGATGGGGCTGCGCAGCTACGTGCCCTCTCTAGGCCGTTTTCTCACTCCCGATCCTGTGCAAGGTGGGTCAGCGAATGCATATGACTACGCTGATCAAGATCCGGTCAATAGTTTCGATCTTACCGGTGAATGCTCGCGGCGGAGCCGAAGCTGTGCACGACGAAACGCGGCGAAGCTAAATCATCGTTCCCGCCGTACGGCGAGGTCACACGGCCTACAGCGCCTCGCCCGTAGGGGAGGAAGCGCTCGTGCCTCCATTAGTTTGCCAAGTCCTAGCTTGGCATTCAGGCCCGGAAAGGATGTCGCGGGCAAGGTTGGCAGCACGGCTGGCGGGCTGGCTAGTGCTGCATTTAAGTTCGTGAGGCAAGCAGCTGAAAAAAGCCCACAATTTGTGACCGCGAGGGAAATTGTGACGCGTGCCATGGCGGGAATGAAAGCCGCTTATAGCTGGGCGGCAGATCACCAAGAACAGATTTATAGTTGTATGTATGGAGCCGCGGAAGGATTTATCTACAATCGCTACCTCCTCATTGGTGGAGAGGCCGGCGCGGGAGCCCTAGGTCTCTACATGGCTGTGAAGTGTGGCGTTGCGTTTGTCGGCTAAGCGTTTGGTTCGCTAGACGTACTCTTGCATTGCTGCGGGCCGGACAGTGATTTGTGTTACCATAAAGGTTATGGCTAAGTATGAAGTTGGCTTTGACGGTCAGTGGCAGGGGACGTTCGATGACCGTGATCTCGCTATTGAGTGGGCTAGGGAAGTCGCGGAGACGGGTAGAGTTGTAGACGTCGTGTCCAAGCGTCGCTTTATGCCACGAAAATTCGTGACGGCATTTCCTGAGTCTGAGCGGGGGGCTCGCGAAGCGGCTTGGGCCGTCCCCATGTTTGAAGGCGGCGTGCAGCCATTTGGTGGTAGCTGACCTCCCAGGCCCGTCCTTTTGCGCACCTTTTGAGAAGCACAGCGGGACGCGTTACGGCACACGACAGCGCGTGAACCTGTTCAGCCAGGAGCTGCGACACATAGTTGCGCTGAAGCTAGGGCCAGTGAGGCTTAGCCTGTCAGAATCCGACAGGCTAAGCCTCAGGTCGCCTGTCCAGCTCGGAGAAGAACCCGGGCTGCGCACGTACAGAGCGCGACCGGCAAACGGCATTGGCGGCGCAAGTTCAACAGTTTCTGGGATTATCCCGAGTTCGCTCATCGCAAATGAGTCATGGCTGAGTGGAAGATTTGTCGTTTTCGTGACTCTTACCCCTTCACTTCCTTTGCGGGTGACGACGATGAGTCGCCCAGTAGTGTGCGCCGGATGTCCCTTCAAGGTGAGCACAGAGCCTTCGAGAGACACTGTACGACCCGGGACACGGCCATGCACAGCGAGAAAGCCGACGTCAGCCTTGTGAGCCAGCGTAGTTTCGTTGCTGGGAAGGGGCGATGGCCGGCGTCGTTTGCATATATGTTCGAATTGGTGCGTGAAATAAACGTGACCACGCTTCACAGACAACCTGGGTAGGCTATCTACTGGGGCGAACGCGATCGTGCCGCTATATGTGCCTTCCATATAAAGGGGGACGTGGCCTTTGCAGCGCCCTCCGGTGTGGACGTCCATTGCACGGGGTGTTAGATGCAAGCGGAGGTCAACTCGACCAAGCGTACCGAAGCTCGCTATGAGGCGGCTGCCGCTGGCACGCCCTATTGTCGAATATTCGGTCCTTGACGAAGGAGTTTCCACGGAGAGTTGCACATGCCGTCGGTCATTAGCAGAGATTGCGATTACGTAGTCGCCGTTGTGCTCCGGGGGTACTTGGCCTGAATGCTGCACAGGGAGTACGAGTCGGATACCACCAGGGTGCACTTCGTAACCCGGAGAGGCGGTGGCCCTGACTGGTAGAACGACCATGACCCCAGCTATAAGTAAGATAATGAAGCTGCGAAGGCGTCGTTGCTCTCGCTGGTGCCAAAGGCGTGGCAACCCAACCGAGTGACAACAGGAAGCACCGCCAAGCCAGAGCTGAGTCAGATGGTACAAGGGTGCTGGTGAGGCTAGCACGGAGTTGGTGGTGGAGTAGAGAAGATAAAGAATGGTATTGGCACCCTCACTCTCTCTGGTCCTGAGTACAGGGCTGCCGGCAAGGCATTTACGTTGGCAGAGGCATGGTCTCCGGATAGGCTAATCCAGGCCTGGCAATGCGGAGAATATGTCGCTGGCTCTGGGCGGGCGTTTGGGGATTGCGATCCGTGGGAGATATGGAATGGAGAACCGCCGGCTTCGGCTCGATGAAGGGGGGAGATGTGCCTGAGCGACTTCAGGCGGGGATCATATTGTTCAGTTTGTTCGTCCTTCCTGCAACCATAACGTGGCTAAAGGGCCAGAGACTCGCATTTGCTGTCGGATTCCTATTTCCGGGATTGATCTGGACGGCGATGGCGTGTCGACTCGCAGCCCCATCCTCCTGGTGGGCGCGTCGCTTTTACGGCCCGAAGAAGATGCAGCGGGCGATCAATCGGTTCGGTTCCGACACTCCCACGTAACTCGCCGAGGAACAGACGCCCTGGTGAAGCCTGCGACTGAAATCGAGGTGTCGTCGGTTCAAATCCGGCCCCCGCCACTCCTGTCTTTCTGGCAATGGGCCAGGTATGAGCCGCTCGCGCGCTAAGCGCGCAAGTATCGTCGAGCGCTTCATGCGGGCGATCCTTGAGTTCTGGCGGGCGGTGGAGATGTTCAGCCCGCCGGCGATCCCACAGAAACGCCCGGCGCAGCAGGTGTTCGACGTCGCTCCCGCCGAGCCGCTGCCCTGGAATCCCGGGCACCCCGTCCAGGCCACCCGGCTCACCAAGGACCAGGCGTGGCGGCACACTGTCTACGTCGGCCTCTACCCGCGCGGAGCGGTCTTCTCAGCGTTGAAGGACGTCTTTCCTCCCGCCCCCGACAGCTACGAGGAGCAACCCTCGGGCCAGAGCGCCCTGCTGGGTTTCGCGGTTTCGGAGAAGGGCATCCTGCTCGAGAGCTCTGCGGTGCTCTCGGCCTGCGCCTGGGCGACGGCGCGTGCCCTCGATCCGGGACCGGCGGCTGCCGGATGGCTCGACGGCTTCGCCGACATCGAACGTGGTTTTGCCTCAGGTCTGGAGGAAACGCTTCTTGGCAGGACCGAGGAGCAACGTAAGCCGGTCATCCTCGATTGGGGCATCCTCACCGAGTGCCGCGAGGGAGCGATCGCGGCTTTGGGGGTGGACGGTGTGCTGCCCATCTCGGGCGTCCGGGTCAGCAGTGAAATCGACAGGCGGCGGAGCGGCGGCGCGGTCGAGCACGACTTCCTCAACAGCTTCATCGCCGACGACCTCGCCCGCGTTACCGCTGCGGCGGGCGCGGGCGAGGTCGGCGCTGCCCTGCGCGACTACCTACAGCCCAGCGCCGAGATCGACGTCGACCGCCGCATCGACGTGCGCCCGCGCCTCGACGATGTTCGCCGCGCTACCGATCCCGAGCGGCTGCCCCTCGGTCGTTGGCCGGCGGGGCCGCGGCAGCCGTTGGCCCTCGGCCAGCAGCTCGCCATCGACGAGGCGATCGCGATGCCCCGCGCCGGTGGGCACCTGTTCGCCGTCAACGGACCGCCCGGCACCGGCAAGACGACGATGCTGCGCGACCTGGTCGCGGCGCTGGTCACCGAACGGGCGGAGCGGCTGGCGGCGCTGGCCGATCCCGCGGAGGCTTTCATGGACGACCCCGATCGCTGGGAGACGACTCCTATCGGCGCGTGATCCATCGGCTGAGGCCCGAGCTGACCGGGTTCGAGCTGGTCTTGGCGTCCAGCAACAACGGGGCGGTCGAGAACGTCACGCTCGAGATCCCGTCGAGCGAGGCTGTCGACGGTCACTGGCGCGAGCGGGCGGAGGGGATCGATTACTTCCCGGCCCTGGCCGAGCGGGCGATGAGCGCCGGGCGGCCCTCGGGCGGCGCCTGGGCGCTGGTCGCCGCGCGGCTCGGCAACAGCCAGAATCGCAAGGACTTCGTCAACGCGGTCTGGTGGACCGAACGACGCAAAGAGGGCGACAACCGCCCGCCGCCGCCTACGGGTCTGCGCGACCTCCTCGACAACTGGGAGGACAACCCTGAGGGACCGTCCTGGGCGGAGGCCGTGGCGGCGTTCGAGCGGGCTCGTGATCGGGCGAGAGCGATCCGCGAGGACCGCCTCCAGGTGGCAGCGGCGCTCCACCGGGTTGCCGGGCTTGAGTCAGACCTCGAGGGGGCCCGTGCCGGGGAGCGGGCAGCAGGCGAGCGGGTCCAGGCATCGCTGCCGCGGCGCGAGGAGCTTTCATCTCTGCAGCGCACGCGCGAGGACGAGCGCCGCCGCCGCGTCGAGGCTCGCGAGGCGGAGCTGCGCAGGCGCCCCTCGGTGATCAGGTTCCGCGCCCGGGCCGCCTGGCGCGAGCGCGACGAGGAGCTCGCCGCCGCGATCGCCGCGCTGGACACGACCTTGGATGAGGTCGGCGAGGAGCTGCGGGTGCTGGAGAGTGAGGTGCGGGCGCACACCGAAGCAGGCGCTGTGCTCGCGGCGATCGAGAAGGAGCACGACGCGGCTGGTCGGGTTCTGGCGCGCTACCGCGAGCGGACCGGTGCCCTCATGCCTGACGAGGGGTGGCGGGGTGAACGCGTGGCGCGTGAGCGGCAGGCGCCGTGGACCGATACCGAGTTGAACGAAGCCCGCACCGAGCTGTTCCTGGCGGCGCTCGACCTCCACAGGGCGTTTCTCGTTCACGCCGCGAAGCCGATGCGCCAAACTCTCGACGGGGCGATGGACATCCTCTCTGGCAGGGCCCCGGCGGACCTATCCGCGGATGCGGCGCGAGCCGCATGGCAGGCGCTCTTCCTGCTCGTCCCGGTTGTCTCGACGACCTTTGCCTCGGTGGGGCGGCTGTTCGGGCGGCTCGGCCGCGAGGCGCTCGGCTGGCTGGCGGTCGATGAGGCCGGCCAAGCCACGCCGCAGAGCGCGGTCGGAGCGCTGTGGCGCTGCCAGCGGGCGGTGATCGTCGGCGACCCCCAGCAGCTGGAGCCGATCACGACGGTCCCGTTCAGGGCCGAGCAGGCGATTCGAGAGCACTACGGCGTCGAGGAAGAGTGGCTGACCGGCCGTACCTCGGTACAGGGCGTCGCCGATCGCCTCAACCGCTTCGGCACGACGCTGCCGGGGGCAGAGCGGCCACTCTGGGTCGGTGCGCCCCTGACCGTCCACCGCCGCTGCGACGAGCCGATGTTCGGCCTCTCCAACCAGATCGCCTACGACGGGCTGATGATCGAGGCCACCGACCCGGCGCTCGGCCGGGACTTCGCCACCCGCCATCCGACCCTTCCCCAAAGCAAGTGGATCGATGTCAGCTCAGACGCCTCGCAAGGAAACTGGATCCCCGCCGAGGGCGAGGAGGTCGACCGGATCCTCGCCCATCTCGACGAGATCGACTTCGACCTCACGCAGGTGATGGCGATCGGCCCCTTCCGCGACGTCGCCCGCCAGCTTGAGCAACGTCGCTGGCGACACCGCGGCTTGCGCGCGGGGACCATTCACACCGCCCAGGGCAAGGAGGCCGACATCGTGATTCTCGTGCTTGGCTCAGAACCCGCCCGCGAGGGAGCCCGGGCCTGGGCGGCGAGCAAGCCGAACCTGCTGAACGTCGCGGTCAGCCGGGCGCGGAGGCGGCTGTATGTGATCGGCGACCTGGAGGCGTGGCGGCGTCAGCGGTACTTCGATTTGCTGGCGGATCGACTGCCGCATGATCGCCGGCGCGCTTGACCGTGAGCACGGGGTCTAACGAACTTCGACGCCGATCATCTCCCAGAACGCCGTCTCGGCGATCAGTCTCATGCCGTACTCGCGAGCTTGTTTGGCCTTGCCGGATATCGAGTCGGGGTCGGCCATGACGAGGAGGTCGAGCTTCTTAGTGACTCGGGGTAACACCGTCAGCCCGGCGTCGGTTGCTAGGTCGGTTTGCCTTCTGGCGGGTCATCAACTCGCCGTCGTGGTGACAGGTAAGGGCACCCGTGAAGCAGACGGTTTGCCCGGCGAGCCCGGTTGCCCGTGCCGCTCCTCCGCCGTACACCGGAACTGAGGCACGCGGCTGGTCCATCCGCATGTCGAGGTCGGAGACTTCCGAGAGTCTGACCGACGAGGCAGAGGTCCTCGCGCTCCCGGGCGGTGATTTCGCCGTCGCGCCTGGCCACGGAGATGAGGTGATCTAGGTAGTCGCCATGAAGACGATGAAGTCCCTGCTCGTCGATTCCCAACATCGCCGCCGCGGCGATAAGTTCCTCGCGCTCGACCGAGTTGAGATGACGATCCTCGATCGTCCGCTCAAGCACCTCAAGGCTATTTTGGAACTCACTTATCGCGGGTCTTTTAGTTCTCGTTTGGGCTCTCGCCGCAACCAATCCTCGGTGAGCTCAGGCTTCCGAGGCCTGTTGGGCAGGTATCGCAGTTCGGGTGCTGGATATCGGCTATTGGCACAGAGTCCTCGTGGAGAGCCGAGATTTCGCCGGCGGCCCCAGATGCGAGCGGCACGTCAAGTCCGATGCACCGATCCCCCACCCGTAGCGACCAGCCCACAAGCTCAGGACTAGGACTAAGTCCAGCTCATCCCGCGACCGCGGGTGCCGATACGATCGCTGGCGAACGACTTCGACCGGTCCAAGGGGCTCCGATCAAGATGTCCAGAAGACAGAAAGCGCAAATTGGCACAGACGACCCGAGGATCGCCCGCGCCATTTTCACGCTGCGAGAGACGGCCGCCTACCTGGACGTCCCGAAGTCGACCGTCCACTGGTGGGCACGCCCTCCGGAGGCGAAGCACCCCCTGATCACCTGCTTTCCGGCTCATGGACGCCAAGCCACCGTGCCTTTCATCGGCTTCGCTGAGGCCTTTGTCCTCTCTAGCTTCAGGCGAGCCGGCGTGCCACTCCAGCGGATTCGCCCTGCTGTCGATGTCCTCGCAAAGGAGATCGGCGTCGAGCACGCCCTTGCCTCGAAGCGTCTCTTCACCGATGGGGCCGAGGTGCTTTTCGACTATGCGAACAAGCGGGGCGAACGCGAGGTAATGGAGCTCGTGGTCGTGCGCACCCAGCAACGGCAGTTCTCCGGAGTCGTCAAGGACTACCTCAAGCGAATCCATTACGGAGGCGACGGGTGGGCTGACTCGATGCGCCTGCCTACCTACGCAAATGCCGAGGTAGTCGTCGATCCAAAAGTCGCGTTTGGTCTGCCGCTTGTCGTTCACGGTGGAGCGCGCGTCGAGGACCTCGTCGATCGATTCCAGGCCGGTGATTCGGTCAAAGAGATCGCGGTCGATTTCAGCGTCCCCCCTGAACAGGTCGAGGACGTAATCCGGGTCGCAACCCGAGCGGCGGCCTGAACCGCCGCCACGGGGACGCCGCGTCAGATAGTTGGCGGCAATGCCCCCTCGAAGCGAAAAGTCGGTCGAGTTCTTCGTTGACCGCAGTCTCGGCAAGAGCATCGTTGGGGGACTGCGTGCTGTCGGCCTGACAGTCCATTCAATGGCAGATATTTACGGCGAGAAGCAGGCACAGCGCCTCGCCGACGAGACCTGGCTCCGTGACGCCGGCAAGAACGACTGGGTTGTCTTGACCAAGGACGACGCGATTCGGCGTCGACCAGCAGAGCGCGACGCCCTAAATGATGCAGCGGTCCGCGTCTTCTGCTTGACGACCGCCAAGCTTCGAGGCAGCGAGCAGACCGCGCGTTTCGCTGAAAACCGACATCGCATCCTGCGCCAAGCGAAAAAGCCAGGTCCCTACATCTACGGCGTGTACCGTCACGGGCTTAGGCGCCTTTGGCCATAGTTCCTCAAGGAAGGACAAGACCGCTTCGCTTAAAAGGAGATGAGAGTCATCAAGGACCCCGCATATGACTCAATTCGCTCGGTGGTTGGCGTAATTCTGATGACCATCGCCGTGGCCAAGGGTGGCCGGCGGGGACGTGTGCTGATTCGGTCGATGATTCTGCGCAGAAGTCGGCGCTTGTGCATGTAGCTGTCGTCTGACTTTTAGCGGCTCGACCTTGGTTCCGGGAGAATTCGGCTGGAGGTCTGCGTTTCGTGCCAGCCTGCGCACTGGTCACCAGCTTCGGGGAATGGCCTGCTGGACCGCTTTGGACTCGGAAAGCTAGAAACGCCGGCCGCCGGCCGCAATAACTATTTCAAGGGCCTACCGGTGAGCCGCAGGCTTACGATGAGTTGCCGGAGCGTCCAATGGTGGCGCGAGGCCACAGTTACTTATGCGGCGCTCGTTGGCACGGCACGGCTGAGCCGAAGGTTCGAAAAGCCGTATGCTCCGAAAAGAATGATCGATCTCGTGTTGGCAGTCGCGGGTGCGGCCCTCATCTTGGCGGAGCTCTTTATATGGGATGCGGAAATCCTTTGGCATGAGCCGAAACGTGACCAGCGGAATTTTCCGCCTCCTCGGTAAAGCGGTGAGCATCTGTCGGGGACATTCCCTCGGCCTTTCCGCGGCTCGGCGAAGGTTGCTCGTCTTGTTGCGTCATCTCACCATGCCTATCGTGGGCTTGCTGATCTTTGGCGCTTGTCCTGGAGTGTGTCTTGCGAGTGATCCGGCGTCGAGCGTCAGCTTTGACGGGCCTGAAGCACAAGCTGAGTTCTCACGGAAGGCAAGTAATGGCTATTCGATTCACTTCGAAGTAAACCGGGGAAGGGCCAGTCTCACAGCACGGAGCGGCGAAGGGACGGTGACCTACAGCGGCGGGGGTTCGCTTGTAGATGGACGCATTCAGTTCGGCCTTGGGAAACTTGGCAGGATAAGCGCCCGATTCAAGCCGGATGGATCGGTTGACCGCCTGCGGCCACCTAAGTCCTGCAAAGGCCGCGAGCAGGTGGTCCGCAGCGGAGCCTTTATTGGGTCGATCAAATTTCGTGGCGAGAGTGATTACACGCGACTCAACGCACATCGGGTGCACGGCGCCATGGCTTCTCCGCGCTCATGGAAATGTCCGGATGTGCCTGACAGGCATCCCGAGAACGCCGCCAGTCTGCCGACCGCTCTGGGCGCCTTTACGCCGCACAGCCAGGTCGTCTTTATCGCCATTGGTTCTGAGCTACTTCCATTGCGGTTCTTCATTGCTGGAACATCGGAGCGACATGGAGCACTGCGCATTAGTCGATCGGCTCTGGCCGAAGGCAAGCCAAAGAGCTTTGATGCTTTGGAGGATCTCAGCTCCGCGACGGTCAGCCCTCCCAGGCCTTTCGCTGGCACCGCCTCCTTCAAACGCAACGCGGATGGCTCGACAGAATGGTCGGGGACGCTGAGCGTTGCTCTTCCCGGGGTCGAAAGCACTGCCCTCACCGGCCCGACCTTCACGGCCAACCTCGCGAAGCCGAGGACTGAGCGGGAATTCTCAGAACTGTTTGGCCTGAGCTAGTCGACTCAATACGGTGGTGGGCGCGCCGTTTCTACGGTCTCGAGAAGATGCAGCGGGCGGTCAATCGGTTCGGCTCCGACACTCCGACGTAACCTGAGTTGCATCGAAAGGCGCATGATCGACGCTGGCCCACGCAGCGTTAGCGCGGTTTCACGACCGTTGCCCGGGGCTCGACTCGGCTGCGCAGTAGCATTTCGCTCTTCGTCGTAACGGCACTTCGCCACTCCGCTGATGTTCGCTTCCCAAACTGCTCAGGCTCCCCCGGCCCAGGTCCTGCTGGTGGAGGACAACCGGTCTCAGGCGATGATCGTGGAGCGGATGCTTCAGGATGGCGGCGCCGAGTTCGAGGTTGTCCACGTCGGGACGCTGGCTGAGGCGAAGGAGCACCTGGGGACCGAAAGGGTCGCCTGCATCCTGCTCGACCTGACGCTGCCCGATGCCGACCGGCTCGAGGGCCTGATGGAGATCAAAAACGTTGCGCCGGAGGCGCCGGTTGTGGTCGTCACGGCCGACAACGACGCCGGGCGTGGGATCAAGGCAGTTCAGGCTGGGGCGCAGGACTACCTGATGAAGGGCCAGATGGACAGCGCCCAGCTCTGCCGCTCGGTCCGCTTCGCGATCGAGCGCGGCCGCTCGGAGCAGCAGCTCGCCCATCGCGCCCTGCACGATTCGCTCACCGGCTTGCCCAATCGCATGCTCTTCACCGACCGGCTGACCTACGCGCTGGCCCAGAGCGAGCGCCAGGAGTCGTTCGTCGGGATCTTCTTCATCGATCTGGACGGTTTCAAGGGAGTCAACGACCGGCTGGGGCACCTGGCTGGAGACGCGCTGCTGCGCGACATGGCCGGCCGCCTGCTCTCCTGGGTTCGCCCCGGCGACACCGTCAGCCGCTTTGGCGGGGACGAGTTCACCGTCTTGGTCAGGGAGGTCGGCGGGCCCGAGGAGGCCGCCGACATCGCCGAGCGATTGACCGAGGCCGTACGCAGCCCAGCCAGCCTCGAGGGGGAGCAGGTCTCGCTCACTCCCAGCATCGGAATCGCCCTCGGTGAGAGCGGCGAGAAGCCCGAGCGCCTGCTCGAGCGAGCCGACAAGGCGATGTACGCGGCCAAGCGGCGCTCGGACACCACCTATGAGATCGCCGCCGGCGCATAGCTCGAACCTCCGTCCGTAATCCGCCACAGCCGGCGGAAACGTCGGGGACCGCGACTACGATGGCGACCTCGTGGACGCGCGACTCCAGGGGCCCGCAAAGCGGATAGCGGTCGCGGTCACCGCGCTCGTGCTCCTGGTCGCCCTCGCGGTCGGTATAGCGGTCTGGCGCTACGGCGCGGCCAACGACGCCGACAAGGAGGCGCTCGCCGAGAGTCAGACCCAGTTCCTCGCCCAGCAGGTCCGCACCGACATAACCGACGAGGGAGGGATCGCCGACGCCTACGGCGGCGATGCCGACCCGGCCGACCTGGCCGACCTCGCCCAGGTGAAGAAGAGCCTCTTCCAGAGCCTCAACTCGCTCAAGGAAAGCCCGGGCCTCGATGCCGGCGAAGCTGGAGTCGTCGCGGCGATCAGAGGCGAACAGCGCCAGCTCGAATCGATCTTCCGCAACCAGCTGGCGCCGGTCGCCGGGACCGCCGGCTTCGACGAAGGCGTGCTCCCCTACGAGGCCCAGGTCGAGAAGGTCGAGCGCCGCGTCGACGCCTTCAACCGTCGGCTGGCCGCGCGGGCGGCGGACGCTTCGGCCAACGCCGATAGCACCGCCTCGAGCGCCGGCACCGCGGCAATCGTCGCAGCCCTGCTGGCGGCCGCCCTCGCGATCGCGATCGGCGTCTACGTGGTGCGCTTGGTCAACAGGCTGCTGAATCAAATTAGCGCCGCGGCCGCCGTCCTGGCGCCGATGGCAAGGGAGATGGAGGCGGCGATCGCCGAGACCGCCACCGCCACCAGCGAGCAGTCCTCGGCGGTGGCCGAGGCGGCGACCACGGCAGAAGAGCTGACCGCGACCGCGACCTCGATCGCCGACAACGCCAAGGCAGGCTCGGCGGCAGCCGAGCAGACCGGCGATCTGATGCGCGACATGCAGGAGCAGGTGCAGGCGATCTCGGAGCGCTCGCTTGCCCTCGGCGAGCGCAGCCAAAAGATCGGCGAGGTGCTCGAGCTGATCAACGAGATCGCCGAGCAGACCAACCTGCTGGCCCTGAACGCGGCGATCGAGGCCGCCCGCGCAGGCGACGCAGGCAAGGGCTTTGCGGTTGTCGCCGCCGAGGTCCGCAAGCTCGCCGAGCGCTCGATCCGCTCCACCGAGGAGATCCGCGAGATCGTCGCCGGGGTGCGCGATGAGACCAACGCGACGATCATGGCCACCGAGCAGGGCGCCCGCCAGGCGGGAGAGGTG
>DASWQV010000102.1:0-6243 GCA_036403515.1 Solirubrobacterales bacterium | reverse complement strand
GGCGGTCTCTTTTTCGCACAGACCACTCAGGGAGAGCAGGGACGCGCCCGGCGAAAAAGGCAGCGCCCCAGGAGCGGCACCCGACGCTCCCCCCGCTGATCCCTAAGAGTCCTGAAGAACCGAAATCGTCCGGCCCTTACGAGCCGATTTGAACTCAACGACCCCGGCCCGCTTGGCGAAGATCGTGTGATCCCGCCCAAGCCCAGTCCCGTCGCCAGGCCAGAACCGCGTCCCCCGCTGGCGCACGATGATCTCGCCGCCGGAGACCTTCTGGCCCGCGAAGACCTTCACCCCAAGCATCTTGGGGTTGGATTCGCGTCCGTTGCGGCTTGAGCCGAGTCCCTTCTTATGAGCCATCGTCAGAATCCTTTTTAGCAGCCGGTTTGGCTTTTTTGGCTTTCGCTTTGAAAGCTGGTTTTTTCTCCGCGGCTTTTTTAGCGCCAGCTTTTTTGGCAGCTGATTTTGTTGACGAGGCTTTGTCGGCCTCTTTTTTCGCCGCTGGTTTTTTGGCGGCGGCCGGTTTTTTCGCCGGCTCTTTTTTCTCGACCGGTTTCTCGGCAGCCGGTTTTTTCTCCGCCGGCTCCTCTTTTTTCGCCGCGGCCGGTTTGCGGGTCAGCAGTTTGACCTCGGTGACCTCGAGCTTGGTCAGCTCGGAACGGTGGCCGGCGCGGCGGCGGTAGCCCTTCTTCGGCTTGTATTTGAAGACCTTGATCTTCTCGCCGCGCAGGTGCTCGGTCACGGTCGCCTCGACCTTGACCTTCTCCAGCTCCTTGCCCCCGGCGACGATCTCTGTGTCGCGGAACATCACCGGGCGCAGGGCGACTTTGTCGCCCTCTTTCGCGCTTAGCCGATCGACGAGCAGGGAGGTGCCCTTCTCGACCTTGTACTGCTTGCCACCGCTCTCTATGACTGCGTACGTGTTCATTCGTCCTTGCTCTGGGTTGAGCTTGACCGGCCCCGACCGCCCCTGCGGCCGCGACGGCTACTGCGCGAGGGCGAGGATTCTAGCTGGGAGCCGTTCTCCTCGCCGCCCGCGGCGCCGTTGCTCGCCTCGACCCCCGGCAGTGAGGCCACCGCGGCGGCCCGCTCGACTCGCTCGATCCGCACCAGCTTGCGCTCGCCGACGAAGCGACCGCCGCCGGTAACGCTGACGATGTAGGAGTCAACGCGGGCGACGGCATCGTCGGCGTTGTACATGTGCGGCTCGTCGATTTTGACCAGCACCTCCTCGCCGACCTTGAAGGGCAGCGCCCGCTCCTCGATCTCGGCCCGGGTGCCGGCCTCGATCAAATCGAAGGTCGCGATCGGGAGCGCATCGCCGCCTTCGAAGTGGAACTGCTTGCCGGTCTCGGCCTCGAGCTCGGTCAGGCCGCTCTCGGGGTCGATCAGCTCCGCGGCCACCTTCGGGTGGACGCGGATCAGCAGCGCCTCGGCGTCCCTGGCACCGGTGGCGATGTCGGGCAGGCGACGCATCGCGTCGAGCGCGACCGTCTCGGCCGAGAGCACGACGCCTTCCCCCTCGCAGGTGGGACAGGGAGCGGTGAGGATCTCGCGCACGCCGTCGGTGACATTCTGGCGCGTCATCTCGACCAGGCCCAGCGGCGAGACCTCGACCACGTAGCTCTTCGACTTGTCGGTGTCGAGCGCTTTGCGCAGCGTTTTCAGCACTTTGTCGCGGTTGCGGGCGCGCGCCATGTCGATGAAGTCGATGACGATGATGCCGCCGATGTCGCGCAGCCGCAGTTGCCGCACGGCCTCGTCGGCCGCCTCGGTGTTGACCCGGGTGATCGTCTCCTCGAGGCCGCCTTTGCCGCGGCCGGTGAAGCTGCCGCTGTTGACGTCGATCACGGTCAGCGCCTCGGTGTAGTCGATGATCAGGTATCCGCCCGAGGAGAGATCGACGCGGCGGCCCAGGGTCGACTGGATTTCCTTGTCGATCCCCCACTTCTCGAACAGCGGCTTCTTCTCCTCGTAGAGCTCGACCCCGCCGACCAGCTCCGGCGCGGTGCGCTGGAAGAAGCTGGTGACGCGTTCGAACTGCTTCGGGGAATCGATGATCGCTTTCTCGAAGTCGCTGAGGAAGACGTCGCGCAGGACCCGCACCGGCAGGTCGGCCTCCTGGAAGACGAGGTCCGGGGCCTTGGTCAGCTCGGTGCGGCGCTCCAGCACCTCGTTGAGCTTGTGCAGGTAGCCGATCTCGCGCACGAAGTCGGCCTTTTTCGCCCCGTGGGCGGCGGTGCGGACGATCAGGCCGCCCGGGCCTTTGTAGGTGCGGTCGACCATCTTGCGCAGGCGGTCGCGCTCGGAGTCCGAGAGCCGCCGGCTGACGCCGACGCCGCTGCCCTGCGCCGCGTAGACCAGGTAGCGCCCGGCGATCGAGACGTTCATCGAGAGCCGCGCGCCCTTGGTCTTCAGCGGGTCCTTGACCACCTGGACGACGATCTCCTGACCGGGCTTGATCAGCTCGTCGATGCGGCGGCCCTTGCCGGTGCCCCGGCCGCGTTTCGGCGCCTGCTCGCCGCCCGGCAGGACGATCTCGTCGACGTGCAGGAAGCCGTTGCGCTCGAGGCCGATGTCGACGAAGGCGGCCTCCATGCCGGGCAGGACGTTGTCGACCTTGCCCTTGTAGATGTTGCCGACGATAGAGCGCCGGCCACGGCGCTCTATGTAGAGCTCCGCCACGTCGCGATTGCCGCCTTTGGTCTTCGACTCGAGGACGGCCACGCGGGTCTCGCCACGATCGGCGGAGACCAGAATTGTCTTTTTCATTGAGTTAGCTCAGTTCAGAGTAGGTACGCACGCCCGCGTCCCTTTCGGGGGATCACCAGGCGAACCTGCCTTTCTGGCTGAGCCGCGCTTGCATGTGAATGCTCTGCAGGACGCCGATCGCCAGGAAGGTCGCCAGCACAGACGACCCGCCGTAGCTCATCAGCGGCAGGGGTATCCCGGTGATCGGCATGATCCCGAGGTTCATCCCCACGTTTACGAAGACCTGGAAGAGCAGCATGGCGGCGATGCCACCTGCCACCAGGGTCCCGTAAGAGTTCTTTGAGAGCGTCACAATCCGCAGCGCCCGCCAGATCAGCAGGGCGTATAGGGATAGGACCAGGGCGGCTCCAACGAATCCGTAGCGCTCACCGATCACCGCAAAGATGAAGTCGGTGTGCCGCTCAGGGACGAAGTCGAGCCGCGTCTGGGTGGCCCGATCGCCCCGGCCGGTCTTCTCCCCGGAACCGATCGCGATCTTGGCCTGGTTTTGCTGGTAGCCCGCGTCGCTCGGGTCCTCGCTCGGATGCGCAAAGGATGTGAGCCTCTGCACTTGGTATTCCTTGAGAATCGGCGTCCCAACCGCGGGCGCCAGCACGAGGACCGTTGCTGTCAATGCGACGAAGGCCGCGCCGATCACCGCGAAGTGCGTCCAGCGGACGCCCCCCACGTACATCACGGCGAGGGTGATTGCCCCGAACACCAAAGCGGTGCCGAGGTCCGGCTGCAGGAAAACGAGTGCAGCCGGTGCCAGGCCGAGGCAGAGGTAGCGCACCGTGCGCTGCCGCGCCGAGCCGCTCCTGGCGCCATCGATGACGAACCCGGCGAGGGCCAGCACAAGCAGGACCTTGCCGAGCTCAGATGGCTGAAAGCTGAAAAAGGGAAGTTCGAACGAGCGCCGCGAGCCGCGCGCCGCGAAACCGAAGACGAAGACGAGCGAGACGCTGGCGCAGAGGAAGGTGTAGATGCCGACCCGCAGCTCGCGGAAGCGTGAATAGTCAATACGGGTGAGGAGGTACATGCCGACGATGCCAAGCGCAGCGTAGATGCCCTGGCGGTCGGCGTAGTAATAGGGATCGCCGGGCACGTCGTGCAGCGTCGCCTGGCTCAGGGTAAAGACGCTGAAAACGGCGAGGGCAGCGCCGGAAAGCGCCAGAAAGCCATCCATATAGAGCAGGCCAAGGCGCTCGGCGATGCCGGGATGGACCGCAAAGGGCTCGGGCCTGCCCTGGCGTGCCCTGGTCGCGTACATCAGCCTTCGCCTTCCGCCGAGCCCGCTTCTTTCGCCAGCCGGCCGGCGAAATACGCTTCGAGAATCTTCTTCGCCGCGGGGGCCGCTGATTCAGCCCCGAAGCCACCTTCCTCCATGGTCACGAAGGTGACGATACGCGGATTCGGATATGGAGCGAGGACTCCGTACCAAGACTGGTCCAGGTGCCCATTGCGCTGGGCAGTGCCGGTCTTGCCGGCAACCGGGATCGGAAAGTCGCCGAAGACGTCGAATGAGGTGCCGCCGCCGTTCTGCGCGGCGTCGTGCAGCCCTTCCAGGATCGCGGCGCGGTATTCGGGGTCGATGTGGACGTGCCGGCGCGGCTTGGGATCGAATTCCCTGAGCACCCGGCCGCGGGGATCGTCGATTTCCTTACCGAGGTGCGGGGTGACGACGGTTCCGCCGTTGGCCAGCGTCGCGTAAGCGATCGCCATCTGCAGCGGGTTGGTCTGCAGATCGCCCTGCCCGGTCGCGAGCTGCACGTTGTCCCCGGCCGACCAGGGCCGGTCGGTACCGCCTTCCTTGTAGAGCTGGTCGCGCCAGTGCTTTGAGGGCAGCAGGCCTTCTTCGGCGCCGGGCAGGTCGATGCCGGTGGGGCGGCCGATGCCGAGCGCGTGCGCCCAGTGCTGAAGCTGGCCGGTATTCCACATCCGATATCCGAGCGTGTAGAAGAAGACGTCTGAGGACACTTCGAGCGCCGAGACGAGGCTGACCGCGCCGTTGGCGGCTTCGCCCGCGTTTTTGAATACCTGTTCGCCGATTTCCAACTGGCCGGGATCGTCGATCACTTCACCCAGCGACAGTTTGCCGCTTTCGAGCGCCGCGATCGCCGTTATGAGCTTGAAGGTTGAGCCGGTGGGATAGAGGCCGGCTATCGGCCGGTCGAGCAGCGGCGCCTGTGGGTTCAGATACGTTTCGTCGACCTGCGTCTGGGTCAGCGGCCGGGTGAAGAGGGCCGGCTCGAAGGTCGGGAACGAGCCCAGACCGAGAATTTCGCCGCTGTGCACGTCCATCGTGATGAAGCCGCCTGGAAGGCCCCGTTCCGACATCGCCGCCTCGCCTGCCGCCTGCACGTCTGTGTCGATCGAGAGCTTGAGGCTGTCGCCGGGCGAAGGGGGCTTGCTGACCAGGCGACCGTTCGGAGTCGGCTCGCCGAAGGCGTCGACCTGCACCCTGGTCAGGCCCGGCTGGCCGCGCAGAAAGCGGTCGTATGTGTCCTCGACCCCGTCCTGACCGATTTCGTCGCCGGGCTGCAGACCGCGGAAGCGTGACTCCTTCAACTGTTCCGGGGAGATCTCGCCGACGTTGCCGAGGATGTGGGCGACCAGGGTCCCGTCCGGATAGGCGCGAACGAAGACGCGCTGCGTCTCGACGCCGGGGAAGCGGTCCTGGTTCTCCTGCAGGTAGAAGACGAGGTAGTGACCGACGTCGCGCCGCAGCGTCACCGGCGCGGCGGGGGCGAGCTTCAGCTCTTCGTGCATCGTCCGGCGCAGGCGCCGCAGGGTCGTGTGGGTGAGATCGGCCAGACGGGCCAGCTCGGCTCGCCTCTGGGCCGGATCGACCGGCAGCTTGCGCGGATTGACCTGCAGCGCCAGGCTGGTGCGGTTGGCCACCAGGACCTTGCCGTTGCGATCGAGAATCTCACCGCGGGGAGCGCTGACCCGGTATGAGCGAGTGCGGTTGTTCTTCGCTTCGGCCAGGTACTTTTCGCCGTCGAGCACCTGGAGCAGCCAAAGCCGGAAGAAGAGGACGGCGAAGAGGACCACCCCGATGCCGCCGAAGAGTGCGATGCGCAGGGCCAGCCGGTTGCTCATCGCCGGGCCGCGCTCGTCGGAACGGAGATACATCGCCCTCCTCAGACCCCCAGCACCCTCGGCTGGCGGCGCCGCTGCACCTTCGGCTCCTCGACCAGCGCCGGGCGCAGGGCCCGGCGCACGCCGAGGTAGATCGGCCAGCCGAGGAAGAAGGCGTAAACGCTCTTGAGAAGCAGGTCGCGAATGATCAGGGTGCTGAGCGGGGCATCGAGGCCGAGCAGGACCTGGATCAGGCCAAAACCCAACTCGGCGCTGAAAGTCAGACCCATGCATAGCAAAGCCGGGACGACGGAGCTGTGGATCTCAAAGCGCTCGCGGAAGAGCCCGGCGAGATAGCCAGTGCCGAGCAGGACCAGCGAACTGACCCCCAGCGCCTCGACCAACAGGCAGTCG
>DASWQV010000101.1:0-2883 GCA_036403515.1 Solirubrobacterales bacterium | reverse complement strand
GAGGGGGCGGTGGGTCCCCTGCGGCGACGGGGCCCGCGGCCCAGGAGGCCGAGGGCGAGACTTCTGAGGACACGACTTCTAACGACGATGCGAGCAAGGAAGAGGAGTAGATGGCTACCAAGATTTCAACCGAGGACTGGATCGAGGAGCTGAAGAGCATCTCGGTGCTCGAGCTCTCCGAGCGGATCAAAGCTTTGGAGGAGGAGTTCGGCGTCTCCGCGACCGCCGTCGCCGCTGCCGCCCCGGCCGCAGCCGGCGCTCCCAACGGCGACGCAGGCGGTGCCGCGGAGGAAGCCTCCACGGTCGACGTCGTGCTGACCGAGGTCGGCGGCCAGAAGGTGCCGGTCATCAAGGTCGTCCGCGCGGCGACCGGGCTCGGCCTGAAAGAGGCCAAGGCGATGGTCGATGAGGCTCCGAAGGCAATCAAGGAGGGCATCGAACGCGAGGAGGCCGACAAACTGAAGGCCGAGCTCGAGGAGGCCGGCGCCACAGTCGAGCTCAAGTAAACTTCGCATTGACCGCGGTTGGAATCCCGGCAGGGAGCCAAATCTGCGGTAGAGCGCGGCCGTGTGTTATTTTTCGCGGTCGCGCCCAGTTGAGTTCCCTGCCCGATATCTGCGCTGTCCCTAACGTCCCTCTGACCTTCTGAGGAGTCGCCCGTCTTGGCACGTTCGAACGCTGCCCCCGTAACCCGCAGGAGTTTTTCCCGACTACAGAACCCCCTCGAAGTCCCCCATCTGATCGATATTCAACGTCGCTCTTTCGAAGAGCTGACGGATCCGAAAAAGGGTGGACTGCGAGAGACGATCAATGACATCTCCCCGATTGAGGACTACACGGGGAACTTGGCGATCGTCTTTGGCGAGTTCAAATTCGAGGAGCCCCCACACACGATCGAGGAGTGCCGCGAGAAGGACATGACCTACTCGCGGCCGCTCTCCGCCACGGTCGCCTTCCAGAACAAAGAGACCGGCGAGATCCGTGAGCAGGCCGTCTTCATGGGTGATTTCCCATGGATGACCGATCGCGGCACCTTCATCATCAACGGCACTGAGCGTGTCGTCGTCACCCAGCTCGTCCGTTCGCCCGGCGCCTACGTGATGGCGCCCAAGGACGCTGAAAAGCAGGTCTTCATCGCCAACCTGATGCCGGCCCGCGGCTCCTGGCTGGAGCTGGAGATCGACAAAAAAGGCAAGGTCTTCGTCCGCATCGACCGCAAGCGCAAGCTGCCGGTCACCGTGCTGCTGCGCGCGATGGGCTATGTCGAGGACAAACAGCTCCTCGACATGTTCGACAACTCGATCTACATGCGCCACACGATCGAGGCCGACACCGAGGCGACCCGGACCGAGGAGGGCGCCCTGATCGAGCTGTTCAAGAAGCAGCGCCCGGGCGAGCCGCCCTCGGTCGACGCTGCCCGCAACCTGCTCGAGCAGCTCTTCTTCGATCCCAAGCGCTACGACCTCACCCGGGTCGGCCGCTACAAGCTCAACGCGAGGCTCGACCTCGACATCGACCTCGACACCCGGGTCCTCACCCACGACGACATCATCGCCCTGGTCAAGGAGCTGGTCAGCCTGCCGAAGCTGCTCGGAATCCCCGAGGAGATCGACGAGGAGAACCCGATCAAAGACTATGCCGCGGAGGCGATCTCCTACCCCCGCGAGCCGGTCAGCGAGCACCTCGACGAGTACGAGCATTTCGGCAACCGCCGCCTGCGCACCGTCGGCGAGCTGATCCAGGAGGCCTTCCGCATCGGCCTCTACCGGATGGAGCGCGTCGTCCGCGAGCGGCTGACGACCGAAGACTCGGATGCGATCACGCCGCAGACGATCATCAACATCCGCCCCGTGGTGGCCGCGATGAAGGAGTTCTTCGGCTCCTCGCAGCTCTCGCAGTTCATGGACCAGACCAACTCGCTGGCGGGCCTGACCCACCGGCGCCGCCTCTCTGCCCTCGGCGCTGGCGGCCTGACCCGCGAGCGGGCGCCGATCGAGGTCCGCGACGTGCACCCGACCCACTACGGCCGGATGTGCCCGATCGAGACGCCGGAGGGACCGAACATCGGCCTTATCGGCTCGCTCTCCTCCTACGCCCAGGTATCGGAGCACGGCTTCGTCACCACCCCGTACCGGGTGGTCAAAGACGGCGTCGTCACCGAGGAGATCGTCCACCTGGACGCGACCCAGGAGGAAGACAAGGTGATCGCTCAGGCGAACGCCGAAATCGACGACAAAACCCAGAAGCTGAAGGGACCGACGGTCCTGGTGCGCTCGGGCGAGGACGAGTACGCGACGGCTTCCCCGAAAGAGGTCGACCTGATGGACGTCTCGCCGACCCAGATCTGGTCGGTGGCGACGGCGCTGATCCCGTTCCTCGAGCACGACGACGCCAACCGCGCCCTGATGGGCTCCAACATGCAGCGCCAGGCGGTGCCGCTGTTGAAGCCCGACCCGCCGCTGATCGGCACCGGCATGGAGCGCCGTGCCGCAGTCGACACCGGTGACGTCATCCTCGCCGAGACCGACGGCGAGGTCGAGCACGTCGATGCCACCCGCATCGTCGTCGCTCACGGCGCCAAGAAAGACGAGTACCCGCTGCACAAGTTCATGCGCTCCAACCAGGGCACGATCATCCACCAGCGCCCGATCGTGAAGAGCGGCCAGCAGGTGAAGAAGGGCGACGTGCTCGCCGACGGCTCCTCGACCGGCGGCGGTGAGATCGCCCTGGGCAAGAACTGCCTGGTCGCCTTCATGTCCTGGGAGGGCTACAACTTCGAGGACGCGATCATCCTCTCCGAGCGCCTGGTCAAGGACGACGAGCTCACCTCGATCCACATCGAGGAGTACGAGATCGACGCCCGCACGACCAAGCTCGGCGACG
>DASWQV010000100.1:0-22896 GCA_036403515.1 Solirubrobacterales bacterium | reverse complement strand
ATCCTGGCCGGCGGGTGCCGCCGGCGACGACGTCGACGAAGTTCTCCAGGTGCTTGGTCGTCCAGCACTCGAAGGCGCCGTCGCAATAGCGCTCGTAGGCGGCCATCACCGAGTCGCCGTAGTTCCAGTAGAGCTTCGGCTCGGGGTTGAGCCAGAAGAGGCGACCGGCCCGCTCAGCGACTTCGGCGAAGACGTCGGCGTGGGGCTCGCGGCCGTTGGTGCGGGCGTCGCCGAGCACGATCACGGTCGAGCGAGGGTCAAGCTCGTCGGAGATCTGCCCGAGGAACTCGAGCCAGACCCGACCGTAGTCGGTGTAGCCGGAGATGTCGGCGACGCCGCCCTCGCTGGAGATTTTCTGGGCGATGACGCGGAAGTCGCGCTCGTGCTCGAAGACGTCGGTGACCTCGGAGATGCGCTCGATGAAGACGAAGCTGCGCAGCTTGCGGAACGAGTCGTGTAGAGCGTGCAGGACGGAGAGGAAGAAGACGCTGGCCGAGGTGACCGAGGTCGAGACGTCGCAGAGGACGTAGATCTCGGGCCGGCGCGGGCGCTTCGGCCGGTAGCGCAGGTGCATTGGCACGCCGCCGGTCTCCAGCGAGGCGCGCATCGTCCGCCGCACGTCGATGCTTCGGCCCTGGCGACGGCCGCGCTGCTCGTGTCCGAGCGTCGCCAGGCGCCGCTTCATCTGCGAGACGGCGCGGTGCACGGCGGCGAGGTCCTGGGTCGGGTTGGTCGGCAGGGCGCGGTCGAGCTCGGCGAGCGGCCGGGAGGGAGGCAGGGTCGAGGTGCGCTCGATCAGGTCGCGCTCGAGCTCACGGCGCAGGTGGCGCTCGAAGCGGTTGAGCTGGTCGCGGTCGATCGGCACCTGCTCGGCGGCGCCGTCCTCGGCGGGCGCCTGGGTGCCGGTCGAGAGCCCGAGGGTGCGGCGGATCCGCTGCACGTCGACGCCGACCACGCCCGAGCCCTCGCCCTGGCGACCGAAGGCGGCGATCGCCAGCCGCGCCAGGTCGCGCATCTCTCCCTCGTTGCCCTCGATGATCGCCTGGCGCACCTGCTCGCGAAGCTCGTCGATGTCGAGCCGCTCGCCGCCGGCCTGGCGCTGCGCCGTCTCGTCTATCCCACGCTCGATCGCCGCCGCCTCGGCGGCGCGGAAGAACCAGCGCTCGAAGAGCAGTTCGAAGAGGCGGCGGTCCTCCTGGGACTTGGCGATCGTCGCTGCCAGCGCCTCGCGAAAGTCGTCCTGCGAGGTCCATGGCACCTGTTCCAGGGCGGCGAAGGCGTCGAGGATCTCCGAGGTGCCGACGGCGACGCCCTCGCTGCGCAGCTCCTCGCAGAAGCCGAGCAGCTTTGCCGCCAGCCCCGGCGGGCCGGCCTCAGCTTTGGGGCCGTACGGGCTCGGCAAGCTTCACCCCGACTCGCTCCGCGACCAGATCGATGTCGGTGCGGTGCTTGACGATGATCGACATCGACTGTTCGAAGGTCTTGCGGTCGATGTCCTCGGCTCCCATCAGCAGCAGGGTGCGCGCCCAGTCGATCGACTCGGCGATCGACGGCGGCTTCTTCAGATCGAGGGCGCGGATCATCTCGACCACCTCGACCAGGCGCCGCGCCAGCGTCTCGGGCAGCTCCGGTGTGTGCAGCCGGACGATCTCCATCTCCCGCTCGAGGCCGGGGTAGTCGAGCCAGAGATAGAGGCAGCGCCGCTTCAGCGCCTCGGTCAGCTCGCGCGAGTTGTTCGAGGTGAGGACGACGATCGGCATCGTCGTCGCCGAGACCTGGCCCAACTCGGGGATCGTGATCTGGAAGTCGGAGAGCAGCTCGAGCAGCATCGCCTCGAACTCCTGGTCGGTCTTGTCGATCTCGTCGATCAGCAGCACCACCGGCTCGGGGCTTGCGATTGCCTGCATCAGCGGCCGCTCGAGCAGGAACTCCTTGTCGAAGATGTCGCCGTGGACGTCCTCCCAACCGTCCTCGCCACCGGCCTGGATGCGCAGCAGCTGCTTGCGGTAGTTCCACTCGTACAGCGCCTTCGCCTCGTCGAGGCCCTCGTAGCACTGCAGGCGAACCAGCTGCCGACCCGTTGCGCGGGAGAGCGCCTTGGCCAGCTCGGTCTTGCCGACGCCAGCCGGGCCCTCGACCAGGACCGGCTTGCCGAGGCGCTGGGCGAGGAAGGAGACCAGCGCCGCGGACTCGTCGGCGAGGTAGCCGGCCTGGGCCAGTGCGTCCTTCACCTCTGCCACGGAGCCGTCGGCCATGGAGGCGATGATAATCGGCGCTGTGCTCGACCTCGTCCTGCCACTTGCCTCCCTGCTGCCGCACAGCGCCGGTCCCTACATCGCGCTGGTCTTGATCGGCTTCGCCGTCGGCATCCTCGGCCACCTCAGCTCGGCTCGCTGGCTGGTCGCCGCCGGCGTGATCCTGATCTTCCTCGGCGCCTTGCTCTTCCCGCTGGCGCTGAACCTGACCGAGGAAAGCCCCCGCTCACTCGACGCTCCAAAAGAAAGCGTGCAGCCGCTCGAAGCGGTCCCCTGAGCGATGCCGCCCAAGCCGCTCGCCACACGCTAGCTTTAAGGCTACGCCCATCCCGCTCTCGCTCAGGAGGCCCATCGCTTTGAACCGAGTTCGCATCCTCACTGTCTTGCTGGCGCTGATCGCGCTGACATCCGCGTTTGCCGCCTGCGGTGGGAGCAGCAGCGACAGCCCGCAGAGCGTCGTCGACGAAGCGACTCTTCAGGGGATCGAAAGTGGCGAAATCGACCTCGCGCTGGCGATCGGGGTCAAGGGCGAAAAAAGCGGCCACGTCGACGTCAGCCTGTCCGGTCCGTTTCAGAGTGAAAGCGAAGCGGAACTGCCCGAACTCGACCTGAGCGCCACGGCCAAGGGCTCGATCGGCGGCGAAGACGTCGACTTCAACGGTGGCTTCACGCTGCTCGGTGGCAACAAGGCCTACGTCGGTTACGAAGGCGCCGAGTACGAAGTCGATCCGACCACGTTCAGCTTCGTCAAATCGGCGATCAAGAAACAGGGCGGCGGCCAGTCAAGCGAAGCAAGCGCATGCACGGATGCGGCCGGCAAGCTGAAGATCTCCGACTTCATGGAAAACCTCAAAGAAGGCGGCAGTGCAGAAGTTGGGGGCACGAGCACGACCAAGGTCAGCGGCGATCTCAATGCCTCCGCTGCGCTCGACACGGTCAGCGAACTGATCGAAGACCCTGCCTGCAGCGAACAGCTGAAGGCCGCTGGCCCACTTCCATCCTCGGCCGAACTCGACGCCGCGAAGGGAATGGTTCGGGACTCGGTGAAGGATGCCCACGTCGATCTCTACGTCGGCGACGACCACATCGTGCGGCAGATCTCGGCGCGGGCGACGGTTGAACCGCCGGCAGGCTCCGACCGCGAAGCAGTGAGCACCGTCGCCCTTGACTTCGACCTGAAGCTCACCGGGGTCAACGAAGATCAGGCGATCTCGGCGCCGCAGTCGTCGAAGCCGCTCAGCGATCTCTTCCTCAAGCTGGGCATCAACCCGATCGAACTGCTCGGCGCCTTCGAAGGCCAGGGCGCTGCCGGGCTCGGGGGCCTGCTCGAAGGCCTCAACGGCATCGGCGGCTCGTCATCAGGCGGGGGCGGGGGCTCGGGCAGCGGTCAGCAGGACTACCTCGAATGCCTGCAGGGAGCGCACACCGCGACCGCGATCCAGAACTGCGTGGGGATGCTCCAGTAGTCGCGTTCCTCCGCACTCCATATGGTTGGCCGTACCTGCTGACGCCGCTGATTCCGCTGGCGGTCGTGCTGGACCTGATCGGCGCGGCCGCCGGCATCGTCTTCGCCACCTCGGCGCTCGGCATCATCCCGACGGCGGCGCTGATGGGCCGCGCCACGGAGGAGTTGGCGGCTCGCTCGGGGCCCGGTATCGGCGGCTTGCTCAACGTCACCTTCGGCAACGCGCCGGAGCTGATCATCGCCCTCTTCGCCCTGGGTCAGGGGCTGCACGAGGTGGTCAAGGCCTCGATCATCGGCTCGATCATCGGAAACGTCCTGCTCGTGCTGGGCGCGGCAATGCTCGCCGGCGGGATCGGCCGGGAAAAGCAGACCTTCAGCCGCACCACAGCCAGCGTCCAGACCTCCATGCTGTTGCTCGCCGCCGCCGCGCTGATCATGCCGGCGATCTTCGAGCTGGTCGAGGGCAAGGGCCTGCCGCTGCCTGGCGCCGAGCTGGTCAACTACGGCTCGACCGTCGAGCACCTCTCGCTGGCCGTGGCGGTGGTGCTCATCCTCACCTACGTTGCCGGGCTTTTCTTCTCGCTCAAGACGCACCGCGACATCTTCAATCCCGAGTACGGCGACGAGGGAACCTGGGGCTGGTCGACTCGCAGGTCGGTTCTTGCCCTGGGGCTCGCCGGCGTGCTGGTCGGGGTGATGTCCGAGGTGCTGGTCGGCTCGATCAGCGAGGCCTCTCATTCCGTCGGCCTGTCGGAGTTCTTCATCGGCGTCATCGTCGTCGCCATCGTCGGCAACGCAGCCGAGCACTGGGTTGCGGTGCTGGTTGCGATGAAAGACAAAATGGACCTCGCGGTGAACATCGCGATCGGCTCGAGCACGCAGGTCGCTCTCTTCGTCGCCCCGATCCTTGTCCTCGCCTCATTTTTCATCGGCCCGCACCCGCTCGCGCTCGTCTTCAACGGCTTCGAGCTCGGCGCGATCCTGATCGCGATCTTGATCGCCAACTACGTGACCCAGGATGGCGAGTCGACCTGGTTCGAGGGAGTGCAGCTGCTCGCCGTTTACGTCGTCTTCGGACTCGCGTTCTACTTCGCCTGAACGGAATCGTCAGGCGGCGGCGAGCTCGCCTAGCGCTTTGAGGATCACGTCATCATGCATTTTCGGCGAAACCTTCGGGAAGGCCTTGGTGATCTTGCCGTCGGGACCAATGATGAAGGTGGCCCGCTGCACGCCCATGTACTTCTTGCCGTACATCGACTTCTCGACCCAGGCGCCGTAGGCGCCGGCAACGGCATGGTCGGCGTCGGCCAGCAGGGTGAAGTCGAGGTCGAATTTGCCAGCGAACTTCGCCACCGCCTCGACCGGGTCGGGTGAGATGCCAATCACGCGAACGCCGGCTGCCTCGTACTCGGCGCGGCGGTCGCGGATGCCACACGCCTGGGTCGTGCATCCCGGAGTGTCGGCGCGGGGATAAAAGTAAAGGACGGTCGTCTTGCCCTTCAGGTCGGCAAGGCTGACCTCGTCACCGTTCTGGTCGGGCAGGGTGAAGTCCGGCGCCGCTGCCCCAGCTTCCAGCACTACTCGGCGTCCTCACGGCCGGGGTCCTGGCCGTTCTCATCCTCGTCGAGCTCGTCGTCTCCCTGCTCCAGCGCCGTCTCGGAGACCGAACCGGCCGAGCCGGGGTGGTAGCTGGCCTGGAAATGCTCGAGCACGCGGTCGCGGCTGTCTTCGTCGACCGGGACCTCGTCGGAGATGCGGACCCACTCGGCGCCCTCGTATGCCTCCATGTTGAAGACCTCCTGGTCGAGCGAGGTCGAGTCGTCGACCACGACCAGCACCTCGGTCTGGGGGTTGAAATAGGTCCCCGGCTGCATCAGCAGGTCATCGACCTCGTAAAGGTTGTCCTCGGCGGCGCCGGCCATCAATGGCCCAATCCTATGAAATCGGCCACCTGCCGTTCCACCTCGGCATCGACGTCAAGCGGCTCCTTGCCGCCGCGCATTCGCCTTTCGTTGCGGGCGATCACCAGCTCGCGAACCTCGGCGCGAAGCTTTTCGTCCAGATCTGCCTTGCCTGGACGTGCGCTGGCGCCGTTGCTGAGCAGCAGGGCCAGCTCGGCCTCGACATCGAGCGGCGGTTCGCCGCGCTGTAAACGCCGGTAGGACTTGGCCTCCAGCATCTGGCGGGCCTCGGCCGCCTGGGCCGCCTCGTCGAGTGGCTGAGCCGGCTGCGACAGGCGAGGCGCCGGCATCGAATGCATCACGCCGAAGCGGCCCTTGCCGATTTCCTCCCATGCCGGCCCGGAGCGAATGAAGCTGAAGGCGGCAATCGGCAGAACGAGGAGCGCGATCGCGGCCAGCACGTAGCCGCTCTGCAGGCTGGTCAATGCCATGGGCCAGACCATCGTCCAAGGGTAGGGGTCTCGCCGAAGGGGCGCTATCCGGTACGCTAGGCCTGGTTGACTGACCAGTCAATCGGTGGTCGTCGCCCTGCTGCGCGGCCGCGTGAAAAGGCTTACGCACCGACAAAGAAGGAGCCTCGACCAGTGGTTGACTTCACCCTCACCGACGAGCAGAAGGACCTACGCGAGCTCGCGCACAACTTCGCGGAGAAAGAGATCCGCAGGGTTGCCTGGGAGTACGACAAGGACGGCACCTGGCCTCAGGACATCATCGATCAGGCCTGGGAAGTCGGCTTGATGAACACCCACATCCCCGAGCAATACGGCGGTCCGGGCCTGGATTACCTCTCCGGTTGCCTGATCGAGGAGGAGATGGGTTGGGGCTGCTCGGGCATTGGCACCTCGCTGATGGCCAACGGTCTCGCCTCGGCGCCGGTCACCCTCGGCGGCTCCGAGGAGACCAAGAAGAAGTACCTCGGCATGCTGACCGAGGACAAGAAGCTCGCCTCGTTCTGCCTGACCGAGCCGGACGCCGGCTCTGACGTCTCCGGCATGAAGACGCGCGCGGTCAAGCAGGGCGACAAGTACATCCTCAATGGCTCCAAGTGCTTCATCACCAACGGCACCTACGCCGACTGGTTCACGGTCTACGCCAAGACCGATCCGGAGGCTGGGCACCGTGGGATCACCGCCTTCGTCGTCGACGCAGACTCCCCCGGGGTCACGGTCGACAAGAAGGAGGACAAGATGGGCCAGCGGGCCTCCAATACCGCGACGATCTCCTTCAACGACGTCGAGGTCCCGGCCGAGAACATGCTCGGCGAGGAGAACAAGGGCTTCAAGCTGGCGATGATGACCCTCGACCGCACCCGCCCCGGCGTCTCGGCGATGGCGGTCGGCATCGGCCGCGCCGCGTTCGAGTATGCGGCCGAGTACTCGAAGGAAAGGGTCCAGTTCGGCGTGCCGATCGCGATGCACCAGGCGATCCAGTTCATGATCGCCGACATGTCGACCAAGGTCGACGCCGGCCGCCTGCTGGTCTGGAACTCGGCCGTGCTGCTCGACCAGGGCAAGCGCAACACGCTGGTCTCCTCGGAGGCCAAGCGCTTCGCCGCCGACTCGGCGATGGAGATCACCGTCGACGCGGTTCAGGTCTACGGCGGCTATGGCTTCATCAAGGAGTACCCGGTCGAGAAGCTGATGCGCGACGCCAAGATCATGCAGCTCTATGAGGGGACGAGCCAGATTCAGCGACTGGTCATCGCTCGCGAGGTGCTGCTGCCGCGCAACATCGACGAGACCACGCCGGAGGCTGAAGCGAAGGCCAAGGCCTCCGAGGGCAGCCAGTCCGAGCAGGCTCCCGCCACGGTCTAGTCGATCGGGCATACCGGTTTCGAGAGCCGCCGGGCAATTGCGCTCGGCGGCTCTTTTTTGTGCCTCCGCGGCGACTAGGGTGGACTGGTCCAAGTCGATCGAGGGGGTCTCGTGATTGAGAAGACGGGCAGCGAGGAGGGGATCGATCAGCGGTTGGTGGATTTGGCTTCCAACTCCCTTGGTCTCAAGGCGCTGGTGGTGCTCAACGAACGCACCGCGGCGGCAAGTGAGTTGGCGGCGACGCTGGGTGCGGATGCCGCGACGATGCGTGTCCATCTCGAGAAGTTGCGCGACCAGGGCCTGATTGAGGTCGTCGACGACGCCACCGATGGCGGGGTGCTCGAGCGCCGCTACCGGGCCCTGGTGCGGGCGCTCTGGAGCAATGACGAGTGGGCCAGTCTCAGTCCGGAGGATCGTCGCCAGCTCTCGGCCTGGATCGTGGCGATGATCGCGGGTGATGCTGAGCAGGCCCTGGAGGCTGGGACCTTCAACGCCCGCACCGACTCGCATGCGAGTCGTGTGGTCTCGGTCGTGGACGAGCGCGGCTGGCGGGAGCTGACCCGGATATTCGCCGAGGCGCTGGAGGCGTCCTTCGCGGTTCAGGCGGAAAGCGCAGAACGCCTCGCCGAGAGCGGCGAGGACGGGATCACGGTGATGTCGGCAATGCTCTGCTTCGAGATGCCGGCGCCGCAGCCCCGCTCGACGAGCTAACGGCCTCGGCCCGCCGTGCGGGCGGCCTTCTGGCGTTTCAGCTTGTCGAGCTCGACCTTGCGTAGGCGGACCGATTCGGGGGTAATTTCAACGCACTCGTCCTCGCGCAGGAACTCGACCGCGGCTTCGAGCGAGAGCCGTTTCGGCGGGGCCATGCGCTCCAGCACGTCGGCGGCGGCCGCGCGCATGTTGGTCTGCTGCTTTTCCTTCGTCGCGTTGACATCCATGTCCTCGGCACGGGCGTTCTCGCCGATGATCATCCCCTCGTAGACCTCCTCGCCGGGCCCGACGAAGAGGGTGCCCCGATCCTGAATTCCGATCAGCGCGTAGGCGGCGGTCTTGCCACGGCGGTCGGCGACGATCGAACCGGTGGGACGGAGGCGGAGCTCGCCAGCCCAGCGCTCCCAGCTCTCGAAGACATGGTGCATGACGCCGGTGCCGCGGGTCTCGGTGAGGAACTCGGTGCGGAAGCCGATCAGGCCGCGCGCCGGGACCAGATATTCCATCCGTACCCAGCCGGTGTCGTGGTTTGCCATCTGCTCAAGGCGGCCCTTCCGCCCCGCCAGCAGCTGGGTGATCGTGCCCACGTGTTCCTCGGGCGCGTCGATCGAGAGTCGCTCGACCGGCTCGTGCAGCTTGCCGCCTATCTCCTGGGTCAGCACGCGGGGCTGCCCGGCGGTCAGCTCGAAGCCCTCTCGTCGCATCAACTCGAGCAGGATCACGAGCTGCAGCTCGCCGCGTCCCTGTACCTCCCACGCATCGGGTCGCTCGGTGTCGTTGACCCGGATCGAGACGTTGCCGACCAGCTCGGCGTCGAGCCGATCGCGTACCTGGCGCGCGGTCAACTTGCTGCCCTCGGTGCCGGCGAGCGGCGAAGTATTGATTCCGAGCACGATCGAAAGCGACGGCTCGTCGACGGTGATCACCGGCAGCGGTCGCGGGTCCGCCGGGTCGGCAAGTGTCTCGCCGATCGTCACCTCTTCCATCCCGGCTACGGCGATGATCTCGCCCGGGCCGACTTCCTCGGCGGGGACGCGTTCCAGCGCCTCGGTGATGTAGAGCTCGGAGACCGTGGCCCGCTCGACCGAGCCGTCGGCGCGGCACCAGGCGATCTGCTGGCCGGCGCGGATCGTGCCGTTGTGTACCCGGCAGAGCGCTAGGCGGCCGACGTAGGGAGAGGCATCGAGGTTGGTGACGTGCGCTTGCAGCGGATGGTCGGGGTCGTATTCGGGCGCTGGGATCTTCTCCAGCATCAAATCCATCAGCGGCGAGAGGTCGGTTCCCTCGACGCCCTCCTCCAGGGATGCCCAGCCAGCCTTGGCGTTGGTGTAGACGATCGGGAAGTCGATCTGCTCCGAGTCGGCATCGAGGTCGAGGAAGAGCTCGTAGACCTCGTCGACGACCTCGCCGATGCGGGCATCGGGCCGGTCGACCTTGTTGACGACGAGGATCACCGGCAGCTTTGCCTCGAGGGCCTTGCGCAGCACGAAGCGCGTTTGCGGAAGGGGCCCCTCTGAGGCGTCGACAAGGAGCAGGACGCCGTCGACCATGGTCAGCCCGCGCTCGACCTCGCCGCCGAAGTCGGCGTGGCCGGGGGTATCGACGATGTTGAGCTTCACCCCGTTGTAGTTGACCGCGGTGTTCTTGGCGAGGATCGTGATCCCCTTCTCGCGCTCGAGGTCCATCGAGTCCATCACCCGCTCGGCGACGTCCTGGCCCTTGCGGAAGGCGCCCGACTGCCAGAGCATCGCGTCGACCAGCGTCGTCTTGCCGTGGTCGACGTGCGCAACGATGGCGATATTTCGGAGGTCTTCTCGTCTGGTCATTTGATCCCGGGGCTGACTTCGCCATATGCGTACATATGGACTACTAAAAGGCGAAGTCAGCGGCGGTGAAGGATAGGGCGGGCGAAAAAGAGGCCCGCCAGTGGCGGGCCTCGTACTGCTCAAGTGCGGTGTGCGACTACGAGGTCTGCTGAACGCTCGCCGCGGCGGGGCCCTTGGGGCCTTCCTCGGACTCGTAGCTCACCTTGGCGCCCTCGGCCAGGGACTTGAAGCCCTCGCCCAGGATCGCGCTGTGATGGACGAAGACGTCCTTAGAGCCGTCGTCGGGCGTGATGAACCCGTAGCCCTTGTCGTCGCTGAACCACTTGACTGTTCCAGTCGGCATGAATTGCCTCCATTGATGTGCTGCGAACGCGGAGGCTTCGGTAAAGCAACGACGCGAGCGCTAGACACGACTTTGCCGGATATCGATCCGACCTAACGCGCGGACCGTAGCAGGGTTTGGGCGCTCGGCGCGGCGCTCGGATCGGTGTCTAGCGGTGTTGAGGAAGGGAGGAGGCCAGTCGATACCGTGATGGCGATGATCCGAGGGCGACGATCGACCTGCCAGGCAGGCCTGGTTTTGCTTGCCTTGTCGGCGATCGTGCCTGTCTTGGGACCCGGCTCCGCGGCGGCGATGGTCGGCGTCTCAGCCGACCAGAGCCTTTCGCCGCGCCTGTCCAAGTTGGCGAGGCCCGCCGTGAGGTCCGCTTCGGACGCTGCGCAGGCGGACGAGCTGGGTCTTGTCGACGAGGGGCCGGGCAGCCTCTTGCGCAAGGGCAACCGAGTGCTCGTCTACGTGCGTTTCGCGCGGGGGGCCGCTGCGGGACTCAAAGCGCTTCGTGGCGCCGGCGCCGAGATCGTCAGCCTCAACAGCAGCTACCGGACGGTCACTGTCGCCGCCAAGCCCACCCAGTTGCGTGCTCTCGGCGGCGTCCCCCGCGTCGCCGGTGTCACCGAGGTGCTTGCGCCGGTCGTCTCCGCGGGCCCGCCATGCCCGTCCGGTGAAGTCGTCTCCGAGGGGGATCAACAACTGAAAGCGGCTGAAGCGCGCGAAACATTCTCCCTCGACGGCAGCGGGGTCAAGATCGGAATTCTGTCCGACTCCTTCGATCAGGCCACCGAAGCGGCCAACGGAGGGCCGCTGGCGACGACGGCGCCCGAGGACATCGAAAGCGGCGATCTGCCCGGCCTCGGCAATCCACCCGGCAGCGGTGACAACCCCTGTGGAGATCTGACTCCGGTCGAAGACCTCGAAGACGATGCCGGCGCCTCCGTTGAAGACGACGGCGACGAGGGCAGGGCGATGGCGCAGATCGTCCACGACCTCGCTCCGAAAGCGGACCTTGCCTTCGCCTCAGCCTTCAACGGGGAAGGGGCGTTCGCCAACAACATCGGGAAACTCGCCGACCCTGCCGTCGGCGCCAAGGTGATCGTCGACGACGTCTTCTACCTGGAAGAGCCCTTCTTCCAGGACGGCCCGGTAGCGGTCGCGGTCAACGAAGCCGTCAGCTCCGGCAACGTCACCTATCTCTCAGCCGCCGGAAATAACAACCTGGTTGACGCCGAAGGGCATCAGATCGCTTCCTGGGAAACACCGAAATTCAGGGACGCCGGCAGCTGTCCCCCCGCGGTTCAGGAACTGGGAGCGGCGAGTTGCCTCGACTTCGACCCCGGCTCGCGGACCGATCGGACCTTTGGGATCAAAGTCGCGCGCGGGGCGACCCTGAAGATCGACCTGCAGTGGGACGAACCCTGGCTCGGAGTGGGGACCGATCTCGACGCCTTCCTGCTCAACTCGGGAGGCAACCTGATCGCATCTGCCGGAGACAACAACGTCGAAGGCAGCCAGCTTCCGCTCGAGGTGCTCGAGTGGAAGAACGAAAGCGGGTCCCTGCGGACCGTCCAACTGGCGATCAATCGCTTCTCGGGCGACAGCCCTGGGCTCAAGTTCGGCCTGATAGAGAACGGCTCCGGCGTTACCGGAACCGAGTACCCGCAGTCGAGTGGCGACGATGTGGTCGGTCCCACCGTGTTCGGCCACAGCGGCACGGCAGCGGCGATCTCGGTCGGCGCCGTGCCGTTTGACGGCGAACTCCCTGTGGAGAGGTATTCGTCGCGCGGGCCCGTGCGCCACGACTTCGGTCCAGTGGAAGCGGGCAAAGCCGCCGCCCCGCTCGAACCCGAAGAATTCCTCTCCAAGCCGGATGTCGCCGCAACCGACTGCGGCCTGACGACGTTCTTCGCGAGTTTCGAACCAGGGGAAGGTTGGCGTTTTTGCGGCACCTCCGCGGCAGCTCCCCACGCCGCCGCGGTGGCGGCCCTGATGCTGGGCGCCAAGCCCTCCGCCACGCCGGCTGAAATCAAGGCCGCGCTGCGCGAAAGCGCCGTCAAAGTCGGAGAAAGCGAAATCGATCCCTGTGCCGTGGGCGCCGGATTGGTCGAAGCCGTGGGCGCCATCGAAGCCCTCTCGACGCCGCCCCTGCTGACTCCGCCTCCGTGCGAAACGCCGCTTCCCGAAGTACCTGCCGACGAAGCGCGAGCGCCCGGCGACTGGGGGACTGAATTCCCCGCTTCCCCGGCGCCGCCAGTTTCTCCTCAGCCGCCCGTTGGTCCGGTAACGAGCGAAAACCGACGCCCCCGCACCTTCTTTCGGCGGCACCCACCCAAGTTGATCCGCACCGATGGGCGCAGCGCGCTGGTCATCTTGCGCTTCGGCTCCGACGAGGCCGATGTCTCCTTCGCTTGTCGAATCGACGGCGGCTTCTTCCGGTCGTGTCCCGAAAAGCTCTCGCGCCGCTTCAAGCTCGGCTCGCACGTCGTCTTGGTGGTCGCCCGCGACTCCGACGGTGTCCGCGACCGCACTCCGGCGGCCTTTCGCTTCAAGGTCAAGCATGTCGGCTGAGCCTCAACGCTCCGCGGGTCGCCGTCGCACCACCCAGTGGCCGGCCAGCAGCAGGCATAGCAGCGCGGCGGCGGTGCCGAGCACGAGCGGGTCGGTCAGGCTGAGGCCTTCGAGTCGGGTGCCGAAGTAGACCGAGATCGCGGTGATCGGCAGGTAGCCGAGCGCGGTCGTCCAGAGGTAGCGCCAGACCGGCACCCGGGCCGCTCCGGCGGCGTAACACATCAGGCTGAAGGGGAAGATCGGAATCAGGCGCACGGCGATCAGCAGGGTCGATCCGCCGCGCTCGATCATCGCCTCGGTGCGCTCGAAGCGCTCGCGGCCGAGCCAGCGGTCGAGCAGGGGCCGGGCCAGCGAGCGGCCGACGGCGTAACAGAGCATCGCCGAGAGCAGCCAGGCGGTCATGGTCAGGGCGAGGGCGGGGAAGAAGCCGTAGGCGAAGCCGGCCGCCGCGTCGATGATCTCGGCGGGGTAGAAGACGACCGCGTGGAGCAGGGCGAGGGCGATGATCAGCAAAGGGCCGGCGATGCCGAGGCTGTTGAGCTGCTTGCGCACCTCGGCTGTGTCGCCGTGGACCGCGGCGAGGGCCGCGTCGTGGAGTGCCGGGACCGCGAAGACGAGGGCGCCGAGGAGCGCAATCCCCGCGAGGGTGACTGCGACCGCAGCCATCGACGGCCTCGACGCCGAGCGCTCCTCCATCCGCGGGAGTATGGCCTGGGTCGCTAGCCGCGCAGCCGCTCGCCGAGACCGGAGTGGCGGCCGCCGCTGTCGTCGCGCCCAACCGCGGTGCCCAGCGCTCCCATGTCACCGATCAGCACACAGCTGTTGCGGGCGCGCGTGATCGCCGTGTAGAGCAGGGGACGGGTCAGCATTCGCGAGTGTGAGCGGTGGCAGACGCCGACCACGACCGGGACCTCGCAACCCTGTGCCTTGTGGACCGAGATCGCGTAGGCGAGGCGCAGCGTCGCAGTCTCTCCATAGGGGATCGTCAGCGACTCGCCCTCATCGGTATCGACGATGATCTCCTCCTCGTCGGGGTCGTCGGCGCGCAGGAAGACGATCGAGCCGTTCATCAGCCCCAGCTCGTGCGAGTTGCGGGTCTGGATCAGCCGGTCGCCGACCCGGAAGCGCTCGCCAAGCGCTCGCTTGCCGTCGGGGTTGAGCCGCGCCTGCAGGCGCTCGTTGAGGGCATCGATGCCGACCGCCCCGCGGTACATCGGCGCCAGGACCTGCACCTCACGGATCGGATCGACGCCGAAGCGCTTCGGCGCCCGCTCGGCGACGACCTCGACCACGGTCTCCAGCGCCCGCTCGGGATGGGGCCGGTCGATGAAGAAGAAGTCATGGTCCTGATCATCTGCCGGGCTGAGATGGGGAGGGCGTCCCTGGTTGATCTCGTGGGCGGCGGTGGTGATCATCGAGCGCGCCGCCTGGCGGAAGATCTGCGTGAGCCGGACGACCGGCACGATCCCCGACGCGATCAGGTCCTCGAATGGCTTGCCGGCGCCGATCGGGGGAAGCTGGTCGGCGTCGCCGACGAAGACGACGTGGGTCGACTCGGCAAGGCCGCCCAGCAGCATCTCGATCAGGCGCAGATTCAGCATCGAGGACTCATCGACAATGATCAGATCCGCCGGCAGCGGGTGGCCTGGCTTGAAGGTCGGCTCACGCCCCGGCATCCACTCGAGCATCCGGTGGATCGTCTGCGCCGTGTGCCCGGTCGCCTCCTCGAGCCGGCGGGCGGCACGGCCGGTCGGCGCGCAGAGGGCGATCCGCAGGCCGGCGCCGTCAGCCTCCTCGACGACAGCTCGCGTACAGGCGGTCTTGCCGACGCCGGGACCCCCGGTGAGGACGGAGATCCGCGAGCCAAAGGCGCCGCGCACCGCTGACCACTGCTCGTCGGTCAGCTCGGCGCCCCCGGCATCCTGCGGCGGCGTCTCGCCAGGATCGTGCTCGAGGTGGGGAGGGGCCGCGGCGCGGACGGCCAGCATCTGCGCCACCGCCAGCTCGCTGAGGTGGGTGAGCTCCCGGTAGACACGGCCCTCGTCGACGGTCAGCCCGCGTGCCTCGCTCAGGACCTCGGGGTCGGGGTTGAGGCCGAGCAGCTTGGCCGTGCGCTGGGTCAGCTCGGTCAGCGGCAGGTAGCTGTTGCCCTGCTGCTCGGCCTCGCCAAGGGCGTAGACGGCAGCCGCCTGGGCACGCCGGCTCGACTCCGCTGGCACGTCGGCGGCCAGGGCGATCTTGTCGGCCCGCGCGAAGCCCACCCCGGCGACCTCGGTCAGCCGGTAGGGATCCTCGTGGAGGATCGCCATCGAGCTGTCGCCGAAGCGGGTGTGGATCGGCGCCGCAAGGTGCGCCAGCCCGTGCGGCGCGAGCTGTACGTGCAGGTCGCGGACGGCGCGGCTCGCGTGCCAGGACTCGGTCGCGGCGGCGGCCTGGTCCGGGCTGACCCCGCGCAGTGAGGCGAAGACGCCGTGCGGGTTGGCGGCGATCGCCCCCAGGACTCCCTCGCCGTGCTCGTCGACGAGGCGTTCGGCGCGGGCGGGGCCGATGTGGCGCAGTGAGGTCAGGTAGGCGATCTGCCCCTCGCGATCGGCCGGGTCGAGCGGCAGCGCCCCCTGGGCGCGGAGTTGGCGGCCGTAGCGGGAGTGCGTCTGCCACTCGCCGCTGACTTCGGCTCGGTCGCCTACGCCGAGATGGGCGACGGGACCGACCAGGGCGAAGCCCTCGCCCGACTCAGCGTCCTGGACCTCGAGCACGGCGTAGCCGTCGTCCTTGGCGCAGAAGATGACCCCGACCACCTCCACCGTCGCCGAATGTCCCGGGGTATCGGTATCGAAAAGGGTGGCCGCGCCTTGCATGTCCCAAAGCTAGCCTCTGGCCAAGATGGGCAATCGGCAGAGTTTCGGACTATGCGACAGCTGCCTTCACCAGCAGCTGGTCCCCAACACGCGCGGGTCGGTCTTCTCGCTTTGCCTGCGCTCGCGCACCGACCCGCGCTATCCCCGCTATCCGCGGGTTCCGGTCACCGTCTGCCCCGGGCACGAGCCGCGGGGGAACGGCGCCTGACAGCCGAGGCTCAGGCCGCCGCCATCGGGTCCGGCTGACCCAGCTTCGAGATGTCCGGCGCGTCGTAGGAGCCGCCGGGGACGCCGCCGAGGATCAGCAGGCGGATTCCCTCGGCTCCCGGCCAGACCTTGCGCTTGATGCCGGGGCCGACCCGGGCGACGTGGTCTTCATCAAGGGGAAACCGCTCGCCCTCGATCTCAATCTCACCGCCGCCACGAAGGGTCACGTAGACCTCCTCCTGGCCATCCTGCTCGTGGTCGTGCTCGGGGTAGCCGTCGAAATTCGGCGGCATGTCGATGATCTGCATGCCGAACGATTCAACGCCGAGCTCGGCACGGGCGCGCTTGAAGGCGCCGCCATAGACGGCCTCCATCTCGTCGATCTTCTTCACCGCGTGACCTGACATGACTTTTGATCCTCCTCTGAAGTGATGGGTCCCAAGCAGGGCTCGGAGGGAGCCTAATCGAGTACGAACGTTCGTGCTTTTCTGTAATCTGGTCCAGTGGCTACCGTGACCGCAAGCCCGGCGCAGGAGAGCCTCGAGCGAAGCAAGGGCGAGGAGACGCGCGCCGCGATCCTCGAGCGTGCGGTTGATCTCGCCTCGGTCGAGGGACTGGGAGGGCTGACGATCGGCCGCCTCGCCGCCGAGCTGAAAATGAGCAAGAGTGGGCTCTTCTCCCATTTCGGCTCCAAGCAGGAGCTTCAACTCGCGACGGTCGATGCCGCCGCCCGGCGCTTCCGGATCGCGGTGATCGAGCCAGCTCTCGGCAGCGCCGACGGCGTGCCGCGCCTGCGGGCGATGGCGGACAGCTATCTCGCCCACCTCGAGGGTGGCGCCTACTCGGGCGGCTGCTTTTGGGCGGCGACCTCGGCTGAGTACGACGATCGGCCGGGCCCCGTGCGCGATGCGATCGCCGCTGCGCTCGACGCATGGCTCGGTGAGCTCGAGCGCCAGGCGAAGCTCGGCGGCTCAGCCCAGCCTGAGCGCTTCGCCTTTGAGCTCTACGCCGTCGTCATGGGGGCCAATTCGCGCTACCGGCTCAGCGGCGATCTCGCCGCCTTCGGCCACGCCCGTGCCGTGATCGACCGCCTGCTCGGAGAGCTGCCCGGATGATCGAGAGCAGCACGACGAGCGATACGGCCGCCGCCGATTTCACCCGCCGCTTCGCCGAGTACTGGCGGGCGCCTTCGCCGCAACGCCTTGACATGCTCCTCGCGGAGGACGTGCGACTCGTCGCGCCGATGACCCCCGTTACTCACACCCTGGAGGAGGCCCGCACGGCCTTTGCCGGCCTGTTCGAGCTGATCCCCGACCTGAGCGGCGAGGTGCACCGCTGGGGGGCGACCGCCGACGGCGTCCTGATCGAGTTCACGCTGAGCGGCACGGTGGGGGGCAAGCCGATCTCCTGGCCCGCGGTCGATCGCATCGCTCTCGGCAGGGACGGCCTTGCCAGCGAGCGCATCTCCTACTTCGACTCCGCGCCCATCGGCCTTGCCGCACTGCGACGCCCGCGGGCTTGGCCGGCGTTCGTCCGCAGCCGCCTGCGTCGCTGAGCGTCTCGCGGGGGGTCAGTCGAGCAGGCCGACCTGGCGCAGGATCGAGACCGAGTCCGAGTAGACGTCCTTGCGCTTGATCAGGCCGTCCTGGAAGGGGATCACGTCGACCCCGTCCCAACTGACCGTCTCTCCCGAGGGTGGCGCCTCGAGGTCTCCGCGCCGCAGGGTGTTCGAGTGGGTGGCCTTCGCAGTCCACTCCTGGGTGACGACTCCCTCGCGGACATAGAGACGGCGGGTCTCGAACGTCATGTCAGGCCAGGACTCGAAGATCTGGGCGATGTGCTCTCGCACCTCCCTGCCGCTCGCCGTCTCCCCGGCGGTGTGGTTGGCGAAGACCATGTCGGGCGCGTGCATCGCCACGATCGCGTCGAGGTCCTGCGAATTCCAGGCGTCGTTGTAGCGCCCGATCGCCTCGGTCAGAGCCCCGACTCCGTCGCGTTCGCTCACGCCACGCACTCTAACCCCCTGCGCCAAGCCGACGGCGCCACTCATTCCGGCGGGCGGCTGGCCCGGGAGCGGGCGTCGCTAGGGTTTGCCGACCGGAAACGTCGGCTAGGAGGCTCGGGATGGACGTTGCGATCGGATTGCCCAACGCGGTGCCCGTCGAGCTGCTCGCTGACGGCGCCGGTCTCTGAGCGTCGAGGGCGGCGGAGTCGCGTGGCAGACGAGCTGCCGATCCTCCTCTTTGCCTCGCCGCTCGATTTCGAGGCCTGGCTCGAAGAGAACCACGCCAGCTCGGCCGGCCTCTGGCTGAAGATCGCCAAGAAAGGCTCCGGGGTCGAGAGCGTCAGCTATGCGCAGGCGTTGGAGCTGGCGCTCTGCTTCGGCTGGATCGACAGCCAGAAGCGCGGCTTCGACGCGCAACACTTCCTGCAGCGCTTCACGCCGCGCCGGCCGCGGGGCAAGTGGTCGCTGATCAACCGCGAGAAGGCGGAAGCGCTGCTCGCCGCTGGCACGATGCGCCCGGCCGGCCTGGCCGAGGTCGAAGCGGCAAAAGCCGACGGTCGGTGGCAGGCGGCCTACGCGGGTCAGCGCGCGGCCGAGGTTCCCGAGGACCTGCAGCGCGAGCTCGACCGCAACGATTCGGCCCGCGCGTTCTTCGCCACGCTCGACAGCGCCAACCGCTACGCGATCCTCTACCGCTTGCAGGAGGCGAAGAAGCCAGAGACGAGGGAGCGACGGTTGCGAAAATTCATCGCGATGCTGGAGCGCGGCGAGAAGATCCACGGCTGAGCCGACGCGCCGGCGCCGACGTCGGTCGTCGTTGCTGTCCTCTAGCGACTGGGCTGCTGTGCCGTCGGTCCCTCAGGCGCTGGCGCGAAGGCTGCGCGCGCGGCTTGCAGGCCGATGCCGGCCCGCTCGATGTAGCCATAGGTCCCTTCGTCGAGCAGCTCCCGCGCCGCTTCGACCGTCGCGCCCAGTGCCGCATAGGCGAAGGCGCCGCCAACCGACACCCGCCGTACGCCGACCGCTGCCAGCTCGGCCACCGAAGGAGCGCCGGGGCGGCCGAGGACGTTGACCGGGCGATCGACGGACGAGACGATCTGGCGGATGTCCTCGAGCCGGCTGAGGCCGGGCGCGTAGAGGACGTCGGCGCCCGCCTCCTGGTAGGCCTGCAGGCGGGCGATCGTATCGGCGAGGTCGGTGACGCCGTATAGGTGGTTCTCGGCGCGAGCCGTGAGGACGAGGCGAGTCGGCCCCCCGTGGGCGGCCTCGGCCGCCGCGGCGATCCGCTCGCTGGCGAAGCCGATCTCGTAGAGCTCCTCCCCGGCCCGGGTGTAGTCCTCGATCGAGGCTCCGGCCAGGCCGGCCTCCCGTGCCAGGCGGATCGTCTCGGCAACGCCCGCCGCGTCGTCGGCATAGCCGTTCTCCAGATCGGCCGAGACCGGCAGCTCGGTCGCCGCGACTATCGCCGCCGCACTTGCGAGCGCCTCCTCGCGCGTCATCGATCCGTCCAGGCGACCCAGCGTCGCTGCCGAGCCGCCGCTCGTCGTCGCCAGCGCCTTGAAGCCGAGCGAAGCGAGCAGCTTCGCCGAGCCTGCATCCCACGGATTGGGGATCAGCAGGAGCTGCGGTCCCTCGTGCAGGGCACTGAACCTCTCGGCTCGACCGGCTTGGCCGCTCATCCACCTCGAATCTACTCCGTCCCAATAGCCGCGCCGCCGCCCGTACACTCGGCCGATGGACCGCGCCCTGCTCGAGAGCACGCTTGCCGACGCCGGCCAGCCGGGCTACCGTGCCTCCCAGGTTTGGGAGTGGGTCGCGCGTGGAGCGCAATCCTACGAGCAGATGACGAACCTGCCGGCGGCGCTGCGCGAGCAGCTCGCGACGGCGGTGCCGTTCTCGACGCTCTCGCTCCAGACCGAGGCGCACTCCGACGACGGCACCGTCAAGTCGCTCTTCCACACGGCTGACGGGCGCCCGATCGAGGCGGTGCTGATGCGTTTCCGCGACGGCCGTCGCTCGGTTTGCCTCTCTTCGCAATCAGGCTGTCCGCTGACCTGTTCCTTCTGCGCCACCGGCAAGATGAAGTTCGGCCGCAACCTCAGCGCCGATGAGATCCTCGACCAGGCGCTGCACTTCCGCCGCCTTGAAGCGATCGACCACGTCGTCTTCATGGGCATGGGAGAGCCGACCATGAACCTCGACGCCGTCCTCGCCGCCTGCGAGCGCCTGCCAGAGCTCGGCGTCACTCACCGCCGCACGGCGATCTCCACGGTGGGCTGGGTCCCGGGCATCGATCGCCTCGCCGAGACCGAGATGCCGGTCAGCCTGGCGCTCTCCCTGCACGCCCCGAACGATCGCCTGCGCTCAGAGCTGATGCCGGTCAACGATCGCTACCCATTGGCCGAGGTTCTCGCCGCCTGCGAGCGCTACCGCGCCCGTCGCCGCCGCAAGGTCTTTGTCGAGTACGTGATGCTGGACGGAGTCAACGACCGGCCCGAGCACGCCCGCGAGCTTGCCGCCCTGCTCGACTCCCGCGTCTACAAGGTCAACCTGATCCCCTACAACCCGACCGGCGCCTACGACGGCTCATCGCCGGAGCAGATCGAGCGCTTCCGGGCGATTCTCGCCGAGCACCGCCTCACCGCAACGGTGCGCCTCACCCGTGGCCGCGATATCGACGCTGCCTGCGGCCAGCTCGCCGCGAGCGCTTAGCTCGCGATTTGGCCAGTCAGCCAACTACCATGCGAGCGATGCCGACAGAGACCTCTTCGCGGCGGGTGCCGCCGCCGAAGCAGCTCAGCGCCAACCCCGCCGTGCGCGTTCTCGACGACGTCTGGGCGGAGGCCAAAGTCCGCGCCCGCGGCGCCTACCCGCCCGGGCCGCAGAGCTTCAGCTTCGGCCGCACCCTGCAGGCGGCGCGCGACCCGCTGCCGCTGCTGCTCTCCCTATATGAGGAGCACGGGCCGATCTTCAGCGCTCGCCTGCTCCACCACCCCGTGATCTTCATGATCGGCCCCGAGGCGAACCACTTCATCACCGTCGCCCACCCCGAGAACTTTCACTGGCGCGAGTCGAGCTTCGGCGACCTGATCCCGCTGCTCGGCGACGGCCTGCTGACGATCGACGACGCCTACCACGACCGCGCCCGCGAGATCATGATGCCCGCCTTTCACCGCGAGCAGGTGGCGGCATCGGTGGCGGCGATGGTGGCCGAGGCGACGCCCGCGATCGAGCGGCTGCGCCCCGGCCAGGTCGTCGACATCTACGAGTGGATGCGGGGGCTGGCGATGCGGATCGCAATGCGTGCCCTGCTCGGGCTCGATCCCGATGAGGCGGGGAAGGGCGCCGTGGCGGCCGAGCATTTCGAGCGCGCGCTGAGCTACTACGGCACCGATTTTCACGTCCGCCTGCTGCGTGGCCCGGGCTCGCCCTGGTCGAAGATGACGAGTTCGCGCGCCGTCCTCGACGAGATCGTCTACGGCGAGATCGCGCAGCGGCGCGGCAAGCCCGACCCGGAGAAGATGGACATCCTCAGCCTCCTGGTGGGGGTCCGCGACGAGGCGGGGGAGGGCTTCACCGACAAGGAGGTCCGCGATCAGGTGATGACCCTGATGTTCGCCGGTCACGACACCTCGACCTCGACCCTGACCTTCATGATGCACGAGCTGGCGCGCCACCCCGACGTGGTCGCCAAGCTCTGCGAGGAGCAGGACCGCGTGCTCGGCGGCGAAGCTCCGGACATCGATCGGCTGGAGCGCGAGATGCCCTACCTCGACATGGTCCTCGACGAGGTCCTGCGGCTCTACCCGCCGGCTTGGATCGGTCCGCGCCGCGCCGTCCGCGACTTCGAGTTCGACGGTCACCGGGTCGCTCGCGGCGCCTATGTCAACTACTGCTCCTGGGCCAGCCACCGCCTGCCCGAGGTCTTCCCCGAGCCCGAGGCGTTCATCCCCGAGCGCTTCAGCCGCGAGCGCAAGGCGGCGCTGCCGCGCGGCGCCTACGTCCCTTTCGGCGGCGGCCGGCGGATCTGCATCGGCAAGCGCTTCGGCCAGATCGAGGTGAAGCTGGTGGCGACAATGCTGCTGCAGCGCCTGCGCCTCGACGCGATGCCAGGCCGGGCGATGACCGTGCGCCAGATGCCGACGCTCTCACCCCGCGGCGGCCTCGAGATGCGGGTGCTGCGCCGCCCGCCGAGTCCTTAAGTGAAGTCGATGTCGCGGGTTTGCCATGTCTACGAGCGCGCGGGGCCGATCTTCAGAACCTCGGCATTCGCCGGACTGAGACCGACCCTGGCGTGCTTATGAGCCTTGAGAATGCATAGCAAATATCTCAAAGTGATCGATGGCGAAACAGCGGGAGCCTGGATCAGGTCGAAGCTGAGGGGGAACATCGGATCGGTCACAAATGTAGTTCCTAGTGGGTTTGCAGCCTACGCTCGCATCTTTCATCCGGCGTTGGACAGCGAGGGGAGTCGGGTCGGCTGGGCAGAGGTCGCGGAGGCACTCGGTAAAACGGCGCATCGCCTGATGCAGTGGCATGTGCTGGTTGGTTCTTCCGACACCTTCGGAATCGCTGGTTCCAATTGGCCAGGTGACAATCCGTCTTTGGGGGAAATGGACATTGAAACTCTTGATGCGTTGTGCGGGAGGCTTGGCATCCACACTGCCGATACCGGTCGTTGTTTTTCGGCCTCTGCACCATCCAGGGCTGGGATGAATCCTTTGCTCCCGACGAGCTGAAGCTTCCGCTTCTCAGTCTCCCTCTCGAAAGGGACTACATCGTTCTGGTTGGACCGCTCTCGGCTGTCGACCAGATTGAGAACGATGGCGTCAATCGGGGGCCGGCTCGCAGGCTGAGCAAAGCCGTTGCCCCCAGGGACGAGGGATTGGCGG
>DASWQV010000099.1:0-23446 GCA_036403515.1 Solirubrobacterales bacterium | reverse complement strand
CCCTCTCCCACGAGGAACGCTCGACCGTAGAGGAGCTGCTCAAGTCCGGCCAGCTTCCCTGCCTGGTCGCGACATCCTCGCTCGAGCTGGGTATCGACATGGGCGCGGTAGACCTCGTGATCCAGGTCGAGTCGCCGAAGTCGGTCAGCCGCGGCCTGCAGCGGGTCGGTCGCGCCGGCCACTCGCTGGGCGAGGTCTCGCGCGGCCGCATCTTCCCCAAGTTCCGCGCCGACCTGCTCGAGTGCGCCGTGGTCGCCAAGCGGATGCGCGAAGGCGCGATCGAGGAGACGGTGATCCCGCAGAACCCACTCGACGTGCTCGCCCAGCAGCTGGTCGCGATGGCGGCCATGGACGAGTGGAACGTGGACGAGGTCGAGCAGCTGGTCACCGCCTCCGAGCCCTTCCACGAGCTCTCCCGCGAGCAGCTCGAGAACGTCCTCGACATGCTCGACGGGCGCTACCCCTCCGACCGCTTCGCCGAGCTGCGGCCGCGGATCGTCTGGGACCGCGCCGCGGGCACCATGCATGGCCGCAAAGGCGCCCGCTCACTGGTCGTCACAAACGCCGGAACGATCCCCGATCGAGGCCTTTACGGCGTCCACCTGCCCGACGGCCGTCGCGTCGGCGAGCTCGACGAGGAGATGGTCTACGAGGCCCGTCCCGGCCAGACCTTCCTGCTCGGCGCGACCACCTGGCGGATCGAGGAGATCACCCGCGACCGCGTCATCGTCACGCCGGCGCCGGGCGTCCCCGGTGCTGTCCCGTTCTGGAAGGGCGACGGGATCGGCCGCCCGGCCGAGCTCGGCAAGGCGATCGGCGCCTTCGCCCGCGAGGCAGTCAGCCGCGAGCCGGCCGAGCTGGCCGCCGAGTACGACCTCGACCGCCGCGCCGCCGAGAACCTCGTCGCCTACCTGCGCGAGCAGCAGACCGCGACCCGCGTCGTGCCTTCCGACGAGACGATCGTGGTCGAGCGCTTCCGCGACGAGATCGGCGATTGGCGCCTCTGCATCCTCTCGCCCTACGGCGGCCGCGTCCACGCTGCCTGGGGCCTTGCCCTCTCGGCCAAGATCCGTGCCGAGCGCGAGCTCGAGGCCGACGCGATCTGGTCCGACGACGGCATCGTCATCCACCTGCCCGACGCCGATGAGCCGCCGCCGGCCGAGCTGGTCCTGATCGAGCCCGACGAGCTCGAGGACCTGGTCGTCGGCGAGCTGTCCGGCTCGGCCCTTTTCGGCTCGCACTTCCGCGAGAACGCCGCCCGCTCGCTGTTGATCCCGCGCGCCTACCCCGGCAAGCGCACGCCGCTATGGCAGCAGCGCCTGAAGGCGCAGAGCCTGCTCGAGGTCGCCCGCGACTTCCCCCGCTTCCCGGTCGTGCTCGAGACCTACCGCGAGGTCCTCCGCGACGTGCTCGACCTGCCGTCGCTGGGCGAGCTGCTGAGCAAGCTGCAGGCGCGCCAGCTCGACCTCGTCGAGGTCGAGACCCCGACCGCCTCGCCGTTCGCCTCCTCGCTGCTCTTCGACTACGTGGCGACCTACATGTACGAGGGCGACACGCCGAACGCCGAGCGGCGCGCCGCCGCGCTGGCGCTCGACCGCGACCTCCTGCGCGAGTTGCTCGGCCAGGAGGAGCTGCGTGAGCTGATCGACCCCGAAGCGCTCGAAGAGGTCGAGGCCCAGCTCCAACACCGCACCGAGGCGGGCCTCGCCGGTGACCGAGACGCACTGCAACAGGTGCTGCGCAACGTCGGCGATCTAACCGCGGAGGAGTGCGAGGAGCGTGTCCAAGAGGGCTACTCGGCCGCCTCGATGCTCGAGAAGCTGGTCGGCGAGCGCCGCATTGCCCTGGTTCGGATCAACGGCGAGGAGCGCTATATCGCCGGCGAGGACGCCGGCCTGTTCCGCGACGCGCTCGGCGTGCCGCCCCCGGCCGGCCTGCCGGAGACCTTCCTCGAAGAGCACCCCGATCCGCTCGTCGCCCTGGTTCGCCGCTATGCGCGCACCCATGGCCCCTTCCCGACAGCGCAGCTGACGGCCCGTTATGGAATCGATCCCACCCTGGCGCTGCGTGAGCTGGAGCGTGCCGGCACGCTGGTCCGTGGCGAGCTCTTGCCGGGGGGCCGCGAGCGCGAGTGGTGCGACGCCGACGTGCTTCGCCGCGTGCGCCGGGCCAGCCTCGCCCACCTGCGCCGCGAGGTCGAGCCCGCCGGTCGCGACCGCTTCGCCCGCTTCTTGCCCAGTTGGCAGAACGTCGACGCCCATCGCGCCGCCGGCGCCGGTCCAGACCGCCTGCGCGAGACGCTCGTGCCGCTGCAGGGTGTGGCGCTGACGCCCAAGGTCTGGGAGAGCGATGTGCTGCCTCGGCGCCTGGGCGCCTACTCGCCCGCCTGGCTCGACGAACTCTGCACGAGCGGTGAGGTGGTCTGGATCGGGGCCGGCGCCCGCGGCCGCAGCGACGGCCGCCTCGCGCTCTACTTCCGCGACGACGTCCGCCTCGCTGGTCCCCCGCCCGCCAACGCGAAGCTCGAGCGTCCCGAGGGCGCCGTCCACGACGCGATTCGCGAGCGCCTCGCCGCCGGCCCGGACTTCTGGCTCGACCTGCTCGCCGACCTCGACCACCCGGTCGAGGAGTTGCACACCGCGCTCTGGGACCTCGCCTGGGCGGGAGAGGTGACCAACGACGCCTTCTCCCCGCTGCGGGCGCCGCGCCTGCGCGCCGCGCCGCCGACTGAGCAGCGCGGCCGCCGCTTCGCCCGCCGCCGAGCCGCCGGCGCCGCCGTGCAGGGCCGCTGGTCGCTGACCGCGCCGCTGTTCGAGAATGCGCCTGCGACCGGCCCCCGGCTGCGCGCCCAGGCGGAGCTGATGCTGGAGCGTTACGGCATCGTCACCCGCGAGACGGTCCTCGCCGAGGGCATTCCCGGCGGCTTCGCCAGTCTCTACGCCGAGCTCGGCAACCTCGAGCTGCTCGGCACCGCCCGCCGTGGCTACTTCGTCGAGGGCCTGGGCGGCGCCCAGTTCGCCCTTCCGGGGGCGGTCGAGCGCCTCCGCTCGCTCCCCTTCGACAACGGCTCCTTCCTACTCCTTGCGGCCACCGACCCGGCCAACCCCTACGGCGCCTCGCTACCGTGGCCCAAACCGCCCAGCGGCCGGCGCCCCGCCCGCGCTCCCGGCGCCCACGTCCTGATGCGCGACGGCGCCCCCGTCGTCTATGTCGAGCGAGGCGGCCGCGGAATCGTTCGCCTCACGGAGCTGAGCGACGAGGTGCTGGCGGAGGCAATCGAGGCGCTCGCGGAAGCCGTATCCGCCGGCCGCCTGCCAAAGCTGGCCGTGGAGAAACTCGACGGGGAGCCGATAATTGGCTCCGGCCACGAGGACGTCCTGCTCGGCGCGGGCTTCAGCCGCGGCCCCCGCAAGCTCACCCTCGCCGCCCGCTGACCTCGGTGGGTGCAACGTTTTTTCCAGCCCATAGGGGGACAAAGCGTTGCACCAGGGATAATCAGGCGCATGGAGGATCGAGAGGTTGGCCAGGGGGCGGTCGCCCTGCTGCGCAGCGTGCCGCTCTTCGCCGACCTCGAGGAGGGCGAGCTGGAGCGCTTTTCGCGCGTTGCTGTCGCTCGCTCCTTCCCGGCTGGGACGCGCGTCTTCCATGAGGGTGACCACTCCGACGCCTGCTACATCGTGCGCGACGGCAGCTTCCGGGTTACCCGGGAGCACTCCGATGGACGGGCGATCACGCTGGCGACGCTGGGTCACGGCGACATCTTCGGCGAGTTGGCAATGCTCGACGGCGAGGTCCGCTCGGCCAGCGTCGAAGCGCTGACCGACGGCGAGCTGCTCGCCCTGCCGGCCGGCGAGGTGCGAGCGCTGCTCGCCCGCCACCCGGAGATCACCGTGAAGTTGATCGCGGCCCTGGTGCGGCGCCTGCGCAGCGCCAACGAGCGGATCTCACGCCAGTCCTTCCAGACCGTGCCCAGCCGGGTCGCCGGCGTCCTCTCCCAGCTCGTCGCCGAGGAATCGCCGCACAGCGGCGAAGGCGGCGAGGTGACGATCCGGATGAACCAGGCGGACCTCGCGCAGCTGGCCGGGACCTCGCGTGAGAGCGTCAGCCGCTTCCTCGCCGACCTGGAGCGCGCCGGCGTGGTCCGCCCGGGTCGCGGGCGCGTCACCGTGCTGGCGCCGGAGAAGCTGCGCAACTACATCTTCTGAGCGGCGCGCTCGATCTGCCGAGCGGCATCCGCTCCCGGCGGCCGGATACTGACGACTGCGATCGCCGTCCTTGGCGCCGCTTGGCTCGGTGATCAGCAGTCGCCGGGATTGGGATCCGAGCGATCGCGGCTGACGCTGTCGTCGCCGCCGCCGCACTGGATCGACTTGTCGCGATGGCCGTCGACCGCTTCGATGGTGTCGTCGCCGCCCTTGCCGATGAAAGTGTCGGCGCCGAGGTGGCCAAAAAGATTGTTGGGACCGTTGTCGCCAATCAGGACATCGGCCCCGTCCGAGCCCTCGAGGCTCTCGTTGTCGCCGAGCACGTGGTCGGGCGTGCCGCAGCCGGCAGGTCCGCCGCTGCCGCCGAGGCTGACCGTCATATTCGCGCTGGAGCGGCCGTAGGAAACCGTGTCTTCGCCAGGCCCGCCGTTGTAGGTGTGGCCCTGGCAGACCGCCACCGAGGAGACCAGCAGGTCATTGCCAGGCCCGCCGAAGAGCTGATCGGCGCCGGGATCGGCGTAGAGGACGTCGCTGCCCGGGTTGCCGACCAGGACGTCGTTGCCGCTGTCGGGGCTGTTGTAGTTCTCCCCGGCTTCCAGCACATCGTCGCCGAGGCCGCCGCTGAGTGTGTCGCTGCCGGCGTTGCCGTTGGCGCGGACCTTGACCTGCCTTGGCACGCTTTCGGCGATGCTGATCGAGTCGTTGCCGTTGCCGCCGGTGATCACCACGAGGCCGGTCGCCGATGCGGTCGGGCAGGTGACCACAGTGGTGCCGCTGGTCGAGGTGCAGCCTTCGCCGGGGATTACGGGCCCGTCATCGGTCACCGTCCAGCCGCCGGCGTAGGAGACGCCGAGGTCGTTGGAGAGTGAATCGCCCTGCACGATCAGGCTGGTGCCGTCGAGGCCCTGGTTGAGGATTACGAAGGTGCCGGTGCTCGGTGGGTTCGCTTCAGCGCCGCAGGAGTGCTCGGTCGCAAAGCCGTCGCATTCGTCGGTACCGGCGCCGCCAAAGGCTTCGTCCGGCCCGCCACCGCCATCGAGATCGTCATTGCCGACGCCGCCGTCGATTCGGTTGAATTCGCCGTCGCCGACGATCTGATCGCCCTGCGGCGACCCGACCACGTCCTCGAAGCCCTGCAAGGTGTCGTGCCCGTCACCTTTCGAGAGGCCGGTTGCAAGGTCGACGGTGACGGCCCCGCGGGTTGCGCTGGCATAGGTGACGATGTCGTTGGAGCCGCCACCGCCGTCAAGCGTGTCCTCGCCGCTATCTCCCCGGACGACGTCGCCATCGCCATCGCCGCCCGTGGCGGCATCGCTGCCGGCCCCCCCGTATACGAAGTCATTCCCGGCGCCTCCGTTGAGAGCAGGATCGTCACCGGGCCCGCCTTCGATCTGATCGGTATCGAGGCCGCCGTCGATCTTGTCGTTGCCCTTGTCGCCGAAGAGCATGTCGTTGCCCGCGCCGCCTTCCTCTTCGTCGCTGCCCTTGTCGCCGTTCATGTAGTCATCGCCGCTGCCGCCGATCAGCGCGTCCGGGCCCTTGGCGCCAAGCAGCGTGTCGTCGTCGGCGCCACCGACGAGGCTGTCCTTGCCCTCCGCGCCAAGCAGATGGTCGTTGCCGGCGCCGCCCTCGAGGTGATCGGAGCCGCTGTCGCCGGCCAAGCGGTCGTTGCCCTCGTCTCCGTAGAGCGCGTCAAAGCCGCGACCGCCATGGATCGAGTCGTTGCCTGGGCCGCCGCAGATAGTGTCGTTGCCGTTCGGCCCGCCGCTGATGTGGTCGTTGCCGCCACCGCCATAGATCACGTCGCTTGCCTTCTTGCCGACGATCACGTCGTTGCCGGCGGTACCGACGATCGTCGCGTGCTTGCCGTCACAGCTGGCAGCGCCAGCGCTCGCCGCGAGTGTAAGCAGCAATGCGACGACGGCGAGGGCGCCGCTGAGAAAGCGCAGAGGTCTGACAGGGAAATGCTCCACAACCCCCCATCGACTCGATCCTTCGCCTTCTACACCCCCCTTCGGACAAAGGTCCAATATTGGGTAGAGAACGCCGCCGTCATGCTCTCGACCCGATTCAGCGGGCACGATCACGTTGCTTCGCCCCCCTGCCTGAGCCAAAGCGGCCGGCGGTCAGATACGCTCGCTGCCAATGCGGGGCGGTATCTACGTACTCAACTTCTACTCGCCGATCTTCGTCGACCAGCTCAAGCGCGGCCGCAAGACGGCAACCATCCGGCTTGGCGACAAGAGCAACAAGTACGAGCGGGGCCAGGTCGTCTGGATCACGGTCGGATTTCGCCACAGCCCGCGCGAGAAGATCTTCACGGCGGTGATCGACGACGTCGAGGTGAAGCGGGTCTCCGAGCTCTCTCCGCGCGACATCGAGCACGACAACCCCGAGTTCCGCCGGCTCGAGGATGAGACCAAGTTCCTCGAGCAGATCTACGGCCGCCCGGTGGCGCCCGACGAAACCGTAACCGTGATCCGCTTCTCGCAGATCGTCGAGCCGCCCGGCGCCCACTTCGGCAACGGAGAGACACCGCACCACAATTGATCGCGGTGGCTTTCGCGCCCGTATCCAGACCCGATGGCTGACTACGAGTTCCTGACGACCTGGCTGCTGGAGTCGCCCCGCGAGCCCGTCTGGGAGGCGATCTACGACCAGACCCGCTGGCCGCGGTGGTGGCGCGGCGTCGAGGAGGCCGAGGAAGTACGCGGCGGGCAAGAGAGCGGCGTCGGCACGGTTTCGCGCCTGGTTTGGAAGAGCCTCTTGCCCTATCGGGTCGAGTTCGAGGTGACGACGACCAGGGTGGAGCGCCTGCAGCTCCTCGAGGCCGACGCGGTCGGCGAGCTGAGCGGAGTCGGCCGCTGGCGCTTCTACGAGCGGGACGGCATCACCGCGGTGCTCTACGAGTGGAACGTGGCAACCAGCAAGGCCTGGATGAACCTGCTCGCGCCGGTCGCGCGGCCAATCTTCGAGTGGAACCACGACTGGGTGATGGCGCGCGGCGGCGAGGGCATCGCCCAGCTCCTCGGCTGCAGGCTTTTGGCCAGCGGCTGATAGCTCTGCCGGCGCGCCTCAAGGCAGACATATAGGCGACTTTTGGCCCCATCGACCCGCGGGGTTGCGGGACTCGCTATCTTTTTGTCCTTGGCACTCTCGTATGCAGAGTGCCAAGGCCAGTCTCGAACTTTTAGACCCACCCCTGACCCATAAATGGAGGTATACGGATGAAGCTGAAGCCCCTCGGGGACCGGCTGATCGTGAAGCCGATCGAGGAGGAGGAGACGACTGCCAGCGGCATCGTCCTTCCCGACACCGCTAAGGAGAAGCCCCAAAAGGGCAAGGTCGTCGCCGTCGGTGACGGAGCGACCAACGAGGACGGAACCCGCCGCCCGCTCGACGTGAGCGAGGGCGACGAGGTCCTCTACTCCAAATACGGCGGCACCGAGGTCACCGTCGAGGATGAGGAGCTGCTCGTTTTGCGCGAGTCGGATGTCCTCGCCAAGCTCGGCTGACCGTTCGCCAACCAGGACTTAGATGAACCAAGGAGGACTGAAAACAGATGGCTCATAAGGAGCTGAAGTTCAGCGAGGATGCACGGGGGTCCCTGCAGGCCGGCGTCGACGCAGTCGCCGACGCGGTCAAGGTCACTCTCGGACCGAAGGGTCGCTACGTCGTGCTCGACAAGAAGTTCGGCGCGCCGACGATCACCAACGACGGCGTCACCATCGCCCGCGAGATCGAGGTCGAGGACGTCTTCGAGAATCAGGGCGCCCAGCTCGTCCGCGAGGTCGCCACGGCGACCAACGACGTCGCCGGTGACGGTACGACGACGGCGACGCTGCTGGCCCAGATCATCGTCCGCCAGGGCCTCAAGAACGTCGCCGCCGGCGCCAACCCGCTGGCCCTGCGCCGCGGGATCGAGGCGGCGGTCGAAGACGTCGTCGAGACCCTGCGCGAGAAGCAGTCCAAGGAGGTCGCGGGCAAGGAGCAGATCGCCCGCGTCGCCGCCATCTCCGCCGGCGACGACGAGATCGGCAATGTGATTGCCGACGCGATCGAGAAGGTCGGCAAGGACGGCGTCGTCAACGTCGAGGAAGGCCAGACCTTCGGCATGGAGCTGGAGTTCACCGAGGGGATGCAGTTCGACAAGGGCTACATCTCCCCGTACATGGTCACCGATCAGGACCGCATGGAGGCGGTGCTCGAGGACCCCTACATCCTCATCGCCAACCAGAAAATCGGCTCCGTGCGGGACATCCTGCCGGTGCTCGAGCAGGTGATGCAGGGTGGCAAGCCGCTGATGATCGTTGCCGAGGACGTCGAGGGCGAGTGCCTCGCGACCCTCGTCGTCAACAAGCTGCGCGGCACCTTCACCGGCGTCGCCGTCAAGGCCCCCGGCTTCGGCGACCGCCGCAAGCGGATGCTCGAGGACATCGCGATCCTCACCGGCGGCGAGGTGATCACCGAGGAGATGGGCCTCAAACTCGAGAACACCCAGCTCTCCCAGCTCGGCAAAGCTCGCCGCGTCGTCATCTCCAAGGACACGACGACGATCATCGACGGCTCCGGCGAGGCCGATGACATCAAGGGCCGGATCAAGCAGATCAAAAACGAGGTCGAGAACACCGACTCCGATTTCGATCGCGAGAAGCTCCAGGAGCGCCTGGCCAAGCTGGCCGGCGGTGTCGCCGTGGTCAAGGTCGGCGCTGCCACCGAGACCGAGATGAAGGAGAAGAAGCACCGCGTCGAGGATGCGCTGCAGGCGACCCGGGCCGCGCTCGAGGAGGGCGTCGTGCCGGGCGGTGGCGTTGCCCTGCTCAACGCCCAGGGCAACCTCGATCCGGACAGGCTCACCGATCCCGACGAGGCAACCGGAGCCCGGATCGTCTACCGGGCGCTCGAGGAGCCGGTCCGCCAGATCGCCGAGAACTCCGGCGAGGAGGGCTCGGTCGTGGTCAACAAGGTCCGCGAGCTGAAGGCCGGCGAAGGCCTCAACGCGGCCACCGGCGAGTACGGCGACCTGATCGCCGCCGGCGTGATCGATCCGACCAAGGTGACCCGGTCGGCGCTCGAGAACGCCGCCTCGATCGCGAAGAACATCCTCGTCACCGAGGCGATCATCGCCGAGCCGCCCGAGAAGGACGGCGCCGGCGGCGGCGGAATGCCCGGCGGTATGCCGGATATGGGCGGCATGATGTAACGACGCCGCCCAGGCGTATCCTCGCCTCAACAGGCGAGTGTCTTTCAAAAGAGGCCCGGCGAAAGCCGGGCCTCTTTGATGTTAAAAGCTTTGACTTATCGGGGTTGTCTGTTATAGCTAGCCCATCCCGAGCGGAGAGTCGGCTCTAACCGTAACTCCCGTCAGCTTCCGCTTGGCCGGAGAAAGGAACAAAAGTGAGACCCATGAAGACGATGGGCGTCGTTGCGCTGGTGGTGCTGGCGACGATGGCCCTGGCTGGGGCAGGCTCGGCCTCAGCTGTAACCCTCTGCAAAGTCAAACTCGGCAAAGAAGAAAAAGCATGCCCGAAAGAAAAAAACTATCCGCTTAAAACTGAAATCGGCGGGAAACTGGAAAAAGGAAAAGTAAGCAAAATCACCGACGGCTCCAAATTCGGCGTCGAATGCGCAATAGCGGAATGGAGCGGATCCACGACGGCGGAATCCAGTGAAGTGCTCGAAGGAGCGACGAAATCATTCGAACTCAGTAGCTGCGCCAGCCTGTTTGGCGAATCGAACTGCTTTACCGTAATGCTCAATCAGCCGTGGTCGCTGGCGATTCGAGCAAGCGGACTGAACGACGGTAATGGCAAATACACCTACAGCAACGGTGGGAGTGGCGTGCCTGGCATAAGAATGACCTGCGGGACGGAGCACTGCAGGTATGGGGCGGCCCAGATCACCGGGACGGTGATCGGCGGCACCCCGGCGATTCTGACGATCAATCAGATGCTCAGCCTGCAGACCGACAGCCCCGAAAATTCACCCCTTTGCGGACCTAACACGACGTGGACTACCGCCTTCATTCTGAGTCCAAGTCCGCTTTTCATTTACTAGTTTGTGGGGGCCGCCTCGGGGCGGCCCCCCAACACATCAAATGCCCGCCCGAGATCAGGTTTTCGTGCGTGGGGGCGGGGGTGGCAGCGGTGGCAGCAGGCCGGCGTTGTATTCGGCGTATTGGAGGAAGCTGGGACGGCGGATCTTCAGGCGCAGGGTGTTTGTCGTGCGGGGGTAGAGGCGCACGTCGTAGGGGTTTGCGCCGGGGCCGAAGCCGAGGTAGTAGATCAGCATGCGGACGCGCGGATGCTTGACGGTCCAGGCAATCAGTTCTTTGACGAAGCGGGGATCGTCTTTGCCGGAGACGGCCCACTCGGTGATCGCAAGCGGCTTGCCCCTCCATTGTTTGCCGGCGTAGAACCTATTGAGGTCCTTCCAGACCGGATATTCGGAGTAGAAGTCGGTGCCGGCCCAGTCGACCCAGCGGCTTCCCGGCCAGTAGTTGCCGGGAAAGTTGCCCTTGACCCGCGGTGAGCCACCGGGCAGCGGGCTCCAGACGATGCTCACCGGCGCCGCGGGCAGGACCGTCGGGTTCGGGCCTTTCGTGCGGTTCAGCGGCGGCAGGCCGATTTCGGCCAGGGTGGCATTGATCCCTTCCAGGGTCTGGCCACCGCGCACGATCGCGACGATGCGGCGGAAGGCCTGCTTGTACCAGCCGGTCGTGTGTTCCCCACCCCTCTGGGTACCGTCGCAGTTGACCGCAGACCAGGCATTGAGGCAGCGATTGGGCTCGCCGAGAGGCCTGATATAGGCGGGCAGCCCGCGTTTGGCAAAGAAGTCGTTGAGCTGAAGCAGGTAGTCGTCGCCGGCGCCGAGCGCGATCCCCTCTGGCGTGATCAGCTCGGTCAGGTTCTGGTCATCCGCCGTCGAGATCGCCAGAACCGGCCGCGTCGAAGTTTCCCGCCAGCGTTCGTAGGCCTGATTGAGGCTGTTGCCCCAAGGATGGAAGGTCTCCAGCAGGGCCGGGTGCTTTACCAGGAGTTCGGCGAATTCGTTGAACTCCTGGGTCGAGCCCTTGTCGCTGACCCCGAAGAGGACATCCGGCTTGGGCGGGACGAGGGTCAGCGCCGACGCCTGTCCCGTGCCCGCGACGGCGAACAAGGTCAGCGCAAGCGCTGCCGCGCGCCTAGGAATCCTCCAGGACATCGATCATCCTCCTCGGCTCGACTCCAAGCGCCTCGGCGTCGGCCGTGCCGCGCTCGCTGATCATCGGAACCTCCATCAGCTCCGCCTCCTCCCAGGTAGCAAACACGGCCTCGCCGACGATGGAGCGGGCGGCGATCAGGCTGGCGCGGATCAGCGGCAGCGGCACGTGGACGAGAGCGCGCGGGCGGCCGGCGATGCGACTGACCAGGTCGGACATCTCGTCGTAGCTGAGGATCTCCGGCCCGGCAAGCTCGTAGCGCTTGCGCTCGCCTTGCCTCAGCGCCGCGATGACGCAGCGGGCGGCGTCATGGGCCCAGATCGGCTCGAAACGAGCCTGTCCCTCGCCTGAGACCGGCAGGACCGGCAAAAAGGAGAAGCGGCGCAGCAGGGTTATCCAGGGGTCGGAGTGGTCGTAGACGATCGAGGGGGCGAAGATCGTCGTCCGCAGGGGTGAGGAATCGACCGCCTGCTCGGCCAGCCACTTGGCACGGAAGAAGCGGGTGCGCTGGGCTGCCGAGGCGTTTAGAGCGCTGAAGAAGACAAACCGCGCGACGCCGCTGCGCTCGGCCGCGCGCAGCAGTCGCACGGTCGCAAGTCCGTTTAGCTCCTCGATCCGGCGCGGCGGCTGGTCGCGGATCGTCGCCGCCAGGTGGATCACCGTGTCGACGCCGCGCAGGGCCTGCCGCACGAGGTAGGGATCGGACATCTCGCCGAGGTCGCCGAGGGCGATCTGCACGTCGACCCGGCGCGGTCCCAGCCGTCTCGGCTCGCGGACCAGGCAGCGGACGTCCTCGCCGCTCTCCAGCAGCAGCGGCAGCAGGCGCGATCCAACGCTTCCAGTGGCCCCGGTCAGCAGCAGCATCCAGGGCGATGCTAGTGATGGCGCTCGCCGGCTTTCGACCGACGGCCCAGCTGAGATCGACCTTGCCGAATTTCTGCCGTCGAGCACGTCGGCGCTCCTCAACCCCTAAAATGCTCATCCGCGCTTTGGCGGGGGCCAGGCTCCCCGCCACGCATCTAAAAGACGACCCAGGAGAAAGTCTCGAATGACCTACGTCATCGCCGAGCCGTGCATCGGCACCAAGGACAACTCGTGTGTCGAGGTCTGTCCGGTCGATTGCATCCACCCGACGCCCGACGAGCCCGACTACGACTCGGTCGAGATGCTCTACATCGACCCGGACGAGTGCATCGACTGCGATGCCTGCGTCGAGGCCTGTCCTGTGGATGCCTGTTTCGCCGAGGATCAGCTTCCGGCCGAGTGGGCCAAGTACGCGGAGATCAACGCGAGCTACTACAAGAGCAAGGCGAACGCCTGAGTCCAGAGATCGAGGCGCTACCGTTGACCGATGTTGCCTCCCGGTCAATGGCCGTCGGTCTCATATGAGCGCTGGCGCGACACCTGCGACACGCTTCACGGGCATGCCCAAGTGCTCGGCAAGCTTGCGGCGACGCTCGGGCCGGCGGAGCCGCAGCTCCAGCATGCGGCGCTGCGGCTGACTGCCCGCGGCTTGGAGACCGCCCCGCTGCCGGCGCCCGACGGTTCGGGCGCCCTCGTCATCGCCCTTGACCTTCGGGCGCACGAGGCGGTCGTCGAGCACAGCGACGGGCGAACCGGCAGCGTCCCGCTCACTCCCAACCGGCCGGTGGGCAGCATCGCGCGCGCTGTGTTGAAGGCGGTCGACGATCTGGTCGGCCTTGTCGAGATCGATCCAACGCCCCAGGAGGTCCCCTGGAGCGTGCCGCTCGACGAGGACGAGGAGCACGGGTCCTACGACACCGGGCAGGTCACCGACTACTTCGCCGCCGCCACTCAAGCTGCGCTCGTGCTGGGCGCCTTCAGGGCGCCGTATCGCGGCCGCTCAACCCCGGTCAATGCTTGGTGGGGCTCGTTCGACCTTGCCGTCAACCTCTTCTCCGGCCGGCCGGCCGAGCCACCGTCAGACGATTTCATCATGCGCAACGCGATGGACTCCCAGGAGGTCGCGGTCGGCTGGTGGCCGGGCGACGACCGCTATGGCAAAGCTGCCTTCTACGCTTACGCGCATCCTGCGCCGCCCGGCTTCGGGGACAGCTCGCTTTCCCCCTCGGTCGCCCGCTGGGACGGCGACCTCGGCGAGTACCTGCTCGATTGGGACGACGTGCGCACGAGCGCCGATCCACATGGCCTCGCCCTCGAGTTCGCTCGCTCAGCCTTTCGCCATGCCTGCATCGTCTGCGAGTGGGACCAGGGCCTCGCCGCCAGTGCCGAGGGAGAGCCGCCTCCAGTCAGCTGAACCCCGCTGGTGCAGTCCCGGGCCCCCGAGGCCGCCGGTTCAGCCCTGAACGACGGGAAGCGGTGTGCCGCCGACCGGCGGCGCTTCAGCCATCGCCGGGGCCGCCTGCAGCACCGGCAGCTCCTGCGGGGTTGAGGCGACGATGCCGCGGGCCGCCTGCCTGATCGCCTGCGAGGCCGGTGAGTCGGGCTCGGCGGTGACCAGCGGCGTGCCTGCGTCGGCGTGCTCGCGCAGCGCCTCGGAGAGCGGCACCTTGCCGAGCAGCGGGATGTCGAGTTCATCGGCAAGCAGCTGACCACCGCCCTCGCCGAAGATCGTGAAACGCTCGCCCTCCGGAGTGGTGAAGCCGGACATGTTCTCGATTGCGCCGAGCAGCTCGAGGTCGAACTTCAGCGCCATCTCGGCGCCGCGCTTGGCCACGGTCTGCGCCGCCGGCTGTGGGGTGGTGACGATCAGGAACTTGGCCTGGGGAAGGAGCTGGGCGAGCGTCATCGAGACGTCGCCGGTCCCCGGGGGCAGGTCGAGCAGCAGGTACTCCAGCTCGCCCCAGGCAACGTCCTCGAGGAACTGCTGGATCGCCTTGTGGAGCATCGGTCCGCGCCAGACCACGGCTGAGTTCTCCTCGACGAAGAAGCCGATCGACATGACCTTGACGCCGCCGGCGGCCTCCAGCGGCAGGATCTTGCGCTCGCCGTTGACCTCTGGCTTGCGGTTGACGCCGAGCATGCGCGGGATCGAGTAGCCGTAGACGTCGCAGTCGAGAGCCCCCGCCGGATGGCCTTCTGCGCTCAGCGCCGCGGCCAGGTTCGCGGTCATCGTCGACTTGCCGACGCCGCCCTTGCCGGAGGCGACGCAGATCACGTTTTTTACCTGCGCCAGAGCGCCGGCCGGCAGCTTGCCGCGGCCGAGGGTTTTCTGCAGGGCGCCTTTCTCCTCGTCGGAGAGGACGTCGAAGCCGACCGCGACCGCGGTCACCCCGTCCAGCTCGGAGACCTGTTTGGCGACCGCCTCTTCGAAGTGAGAGCGGATCGGGCAGCCCGCCGTGGTCAGCGAGACCACCACGTCGACCCGGCCGTCGTCCTTGACGTCGATCGAGCGCACCATGCCCAGCTCGACGATTGATCGCCGCAGCTCCGGGTCGATCACGGCGCGCAGCTTCTCGGTTATCTGATCCTGCGTGGGAAGTGACATTGAGGCCATTCTGGCAAAGGGACCGCGGCGGCAGCGGCACCCGCTTTCGGCAGTCAGGGGGGAGAGATTTCGCCGCTGTGCCCTTAGCCCTCCAGATGCTGTCGAGCGAAGGAGGATTCATGTCGGGAACACGCGGTGGTTTGGCACGGCTGCTTGCGATGGGCGTGGCGCTCGCGCTCGCGCTGCTCCTGCTGGCGGCGAAAGAGGCCACTGCCGGTAAGTACGCGGTCGCCCAGTGCGGCTGGTACATCGGCGCCGACGCGAGCTGGGCCGATTCGACCGGCGGTGCCAAGTTCCGGCCGGATGGCTGGTGCGTCCCACCGGCGGGCCAGGACCCCTTCGACGGCGCCCACCTGAAGAGCTTCACCCGCGACGGACAGGCGACGATCTCCGGCACCCGCTACGCCCGCTGGCGCTGGGAAGCCCCGGCCGGGACCGGCATCTCACAGGTCCGCGGCACCTGGTGGCATGCCCTGCACGACGGCATGGAGCAGCGGATCGGAGTCGGCACCTGGAGCGGCGGCTTCGACGTCTTCGCCGCGGCAGGCGGCACCGACACCACGCCGCGCGAGTTCGTGGCTGGCTTCAATCCGGCGCAGCCGGCACTCGAGGACCGCCTGCTCTGCGCCAGGGTCGAGAGCAAGTGGTGCAGCATCGATCCCGGCTCGTGGTCGGCGGTGCGCGCCCTGACCATCACGATTCAGGACGATCTTTGGCCCGCTGCGGCGCTTGGCGGCGAGATCACCGCCGGTGGCTGGCGACGCGGCGTCCAGGGAGTCAGCTTCTGGGGAAGCGATGCCGGCGGTGGCGTCCGCTTCGGCGAAACCGCGGTCGACGGCGCCCGCGTGAACCTGACCGAGTACGGCTGCGCCAAGGCGTTGATCGGCGGTGCCTGGGAGGCGACGCTGATGCGTCCTTGCAGCCTCGCCGTTTCCGGCAGCGCCCCTGTGGACACCACTCGTTTCAGCGACGGTCCGCACAGCATTCATCACTGCGTGACGGACTTCGCCGGCAACGGCGCCTGCACGCCTGACCAGCCTTTCTACGTCGACAACAACCCGCCGGCCCATCCTCGTAACCTCGGCGTCGCCGGCGGTGAGGTTTGGCGGCGGACGAACGACTTCGATCCCGTTTGGCTCAATCCCGACCAGGGGGTGGCCAGCGCGATCGGCGGCGCCTCCTGGCACATCGAAGGGCCCAACGGCTACGACAGCGGAATCAAGTTCGTCCCCGGCCACAACCTGAGCGCGCTCCAGAACCTCTTCGTGCCCCGAGCCGGCCTGTACTCGCTGAGCATTTGGCTGCGCGATGAGGCGGGCAACGAGGCGCCGTCCTCGGCAGTCTCGGTGCCGCTGCGATTTGACGACATTCCGCCTGGCGTCGCTTTTGACCCGGATGCCGCCGCCGTGCCGGAGCAGATCCGTGCCCTGATCACCGATTCGCACTCGGGACCGGCGAGCGGAGAGATCGATTACCGTCGGCTCGAGAGCCAGCAGTGGACCGAGTTGCCGGCGAAGTTCCAGCGCGGCGACACGGCTGATTCGGCGCAGCTGGTTGCGAACCTGCCCGGCGACCTTGGGCCGGGCACCTATGTCTTTCGCGCCAGCGCCGCCGACGGCGCGGGCAACGAGGCGACGACAACCCGCCGCGCGGACGGCACCGAGATGACGGTTCGCAAGGTCGCCTCAGGCGCGGTTGCCGCCGTCAAGCGGGCTGAGCAGGTCGAAGCGCCTCGCGCCAAGACGAGGATCTTCGCTCGGCTCGCCTGGCGCGGGCGCACCGCCACCGAGCTGACCGTCCCCTTCCGGGCGGTGAGTACCCTCAGCGGCCGCCTGCTCAGCGCCGACGGCGTCGGCCTCGCCGACCGTGCCCTGCGGGTCGTTTCGCGCCCCTCGCGCGGCGCGCTCGGACGCGCCCGCATCGCCACCGTGGAGACCGGGCCACACGGTGGCTTTCGGCTGAAGCTCCCGGCCGGGACCTCTCGCCGGATCGCTGTCACCTTTCCCGGAGACGCGCACCTCGAGAGCGCGGACCGAAGCCCGCTGACTCTGAGGGTGCGCGGGGGCATCGAGCTCCAGGTCTCTCCCAAAGCCCTGCGGACAGGCGAAGCGGTTCACTTCCAGGGACGGGTGCGGACGCTCGGGACTCCGATACCGCGGCGCGGCAAGCTCGTCGCGATCCAGTACTACGAGTCGGCCGCAAGGCGTTGGCGCCCGGTCCTCGTAACCCGCAGCGACCACAGCGGCCACTTTCACGCCAGCTATCGCTTCCGCTACGTCAGCGGTTCGGCCAAGATCCGCCTTCGCGCCTGCGCCCTTTCCGAGGAGCGTTGGCCCTACGCGCCGGGGGTCTCACGTCCGCTTGCCGTTCGCGTAACCGGGTAGGCTGAGGGCGATGTCGCAGGCAACCCTTCACACAAGCGCCGGGGCGATCGTGCTCGAGCTGCACGACGACGATGCGCCGAAGACGGTCGAGAACTTTCGCAAGCTCGCCGCCGACGGCTTCTACGACACGCTGGTCTTCCACCGGGTGATCCCCGACTTCATGATCCAGGGCGGTTGCCCGGAGGGAACTGGCCGTGGCGGGCCCGGCTACACCTTCGAGGACGAGTTCAACCAGCACAAAGTGGCCCGGGGCGCACTGGCGATGGCCAACGCCGGCCCCAACACCAACGGCTCGCAGTTCTTCATCGTCACCGCGCAATCGGCGCCGTGGCTGGATGGCAAGCACACCGTCTTCGGCGAGGTCGTCGACGGCATGGACGCGGTCGATGCGATCGAGGGGACCGAGACCGACGCGTCCGACAGCCCGCTCGAGCCCCAGACGATCGAACGCGTCGAGCTCGCTGACTAGTTAGTCCCGCGTTAGTCCGGCGCGGGAGGAGTCGCCGTAGACGACCCTTCGCCGCCACGCTGCTCGCGTCGGCGCCGCAGCGCCTCGCCGGGGCGCCAGAGACTGACCAGGCCGGCAACGAGAGTGACGAGGAAAATCTGACCGGCCATCATCTCCATGCCGGAAATCAGCCGTGCCGGCTGGCCGCCGGGGACGAGATTGCCGTAGCCGGTTGTGGTCAGCGTCGTGTAGCTGAAGAAGAGGAAGTCCGAGCTCGCGGGGTGTGCGTGGCCTTCGAAGAACGGCCCGGCCTGGACTCGATCGATCACGCCGTAGAGAAAGGTGAAGAGGATGCCGAGCACGGCGTAGACGCTGAGCGCGCCGAGGATTGTGCGGGAGCCAACTTCAGGGGTCATCACGACTCTGCGCAGGACCGCCCCCATCGCCACCGTCAAGAGGGAGACCTGAATCACCGTCGCCAGGTTGAGCCAAGCGCGGTCATCGGATGCAGCGCCAATCGCGGCGAGCACCACCGTCAACACCGAGAGGACCAGGGCGATCCGCACCGCGCGCTCCCGTGCATGGGAGCTCGTGAGCGCAACGACCGAAGTGGCGCTCGTTGCCACCGTGAGCACGACGGAGGTCCATCCCCGGTTTGCCAGCAGCGAGGCAAGGACGTAGGTGACGACGACCAGCACGAAGACCAGACCGAAGGCGTCGCTGACCCGCTCCGCCCGTTGCAGCCAGCGCTCACGCGTACGCGCCCGGCGCGCTGCTGTCTCCATCCCCGCACGTTCGGGCGGAGAGCCGGCTTTCCTGCCGCTGCACCCTCCTTGATAGACCTCGCCCGTGGCAGCTGAGACCTGGACAGCGGTCGATGAGTACCTGACGGGCTTGCTGGCTCCGCATGACGAGGCGCTGGAAGCTGCTTTGCGAGCCAGCGAGCAGGCCGGGCTGCCAGGCATCCAGGTCTCGCCCCCCCAAGGCAAGCTGCTGCATCTACTGGCGAAGACGCTGGAGGCGAAGACGATCCTCGAGTTCGGGACGCTGGGCGGTTACAGCACGATCTGGCTCGCCCGAGCACTGGCTGACGGGGGCCGGCTGATCACCCTCGAGGCCGAGCCCCGCTACGCCGCGGTCGCGAGCGAGAACATCGCCCGCGCCGGTCTCAGCGATGTCGTCGACCTTCGCGTCGGTACGGCTCTGGGTCTGCTGCCGCGCTTGGAGGAAGAGCAGGCGGGACATTCGATCTCACCTTCATCGATGCCGACAAGGCCAGCAGCCCGGACTACTTCAGCTGGGCCCTCGAGCATTCCCATCCCGGCAGCATGATCATCACCGACAACGTCGTCCGCGATGGCAGGCTCGCCGATGCGGCCAGCGAGGATCCTGCGATCCAGGCCCAGCGCCGCTTGCACGAGCAGATGGCCGCTGAGCCGAGGGTCGAGGCGACGACGATTCAGACCGTCGGCGTCAAGGGCTACGACGGATTCAGCCTTGCACTTGTCGTTGCCTGATCCTGGCAGCGGTTGGTGGAATATTCCCGAGCCTTAGCATCTGTATTGCACCAGGTTTGCCACGGGGTCTTTTCGCATGGGCCCCGGTCGGCGCTGGTGCTGCTCGATGGACTGGGAGGGCGGCCTAGCGGCCGCCCTTCCACTAAGTCCATGTGTCGTCCAGTATTCCCGCGGGTAGGCTGCGGCCGTGAGGCGCAACCGATTGAACGTCTTGGCGGGCGGGGCCGTCCTGAGCCTGGTCCTTGGGACCGCCGTTGCCGTAACGTCGGCCGACGACGTTGGGCCGGTTGAAAATATCCCTAACGCGCAGGCGGCTATCGAAGCGCTGCCATATCCCTTCACATTCGAGTCCCCTCCGAGGGATACGCGGAAGGCATTGATCATCCGAACCACGGACAAGCTGGGCAAATCCTTCCGGTTCTTCCTTTTCGTAGGCCGGGCGCCACTCGACATCGGCGTGCCGAGCTACCACCGCGACCACCTGACTGGCGGGGCCTTGGGCCACGAGTACGTGATGCTCAACAACGAACTTCGCCAAATTCGACCGACAACAACAACGCTCCCGATCAGAAGCTACAGCGGCAACTCTGGAATCACCGCCGCTATGGAAAACGAATTCTTCAGGATCGAGTTCGCGGTGGAAGACGCAGTCTGTGAACTGTCGGAAGGAAAGCCCTGCCCGGTGCCTTAACGCGGATTTCCCCGACCGATCGCCGTAAAGACGGAGGGGAGGATTCGAACCTTCGAGACACCTTTCGATGTCTGTCGGTTTTCAAGGTCGAGGAGAGGTGCTGGATTCGCCTTGTTAAAGCGGTTTGCCGCTCTCGCGCCACAGTCGCGGCGGGTCACCCGCAGGAGAACGATCTGGCAAGCTCCCGGATATGAGCGGGTTGACGCTGGTATTCGGGAACAAAAACTACTCGTCCTGGTCAATGCGGGCATGGCTTCTGATGCGCCAATTCCGCATCGACTTTGAGGAAGTCCAGATTCCCCTGCGACAAGCCGACTCTCTTGAGCGCAAGCTTGCCTACTCGCCGGCCGGAAAGGTCCCGATCTTGATTGACGGCGACATGCGTATCTGGGATTCGTTGGCGATTGTCGAGTACCTCGCCGAGAAGTTCCCTGAAAAGCGACTATGGCCAGCCGACCACGAGGCCCGCGCCCTCGCCCGTAGCGTGTCCGCCGAGATGCACTCAGGCTTTGCCAGTCTTCGATCACGCATGCCGCTCAATTGCCGCGCCCACCGTCCTGGGGTGGGACGAGCCCCTGGCGTGCAAGAGGACATTGACCGCATATGCGAGATCTGGGGCGAATGTCGCGCGCGCTATCGGACGTCTGGCGAGTTTCTGTTCGGTGAGTTCACGGCTGCGGACGCCATGTTTGCCCCGGTCGCCTCGCGCTTTCAGACGTACGGCGTAGCGCTAGATCGTGTTGAGGGGGAGTACGCCCAGGCGATTCTCGCGATGCCTACGGTCAGGCTTTGGATGGAGGATGCGCACAAAGAGCCGTGGACTATCGCCAAGTTCGACCAAGCGTGAACATGGCGCGGGGGAGGCCCGGCGAAGCTTGCGGAGGCGAGTGGGTGAGGTTGATCAGGCGGGGACGCGCTCACCGGCCGGAACGTAGTTCCAGCTCGGCCGGGTGCTCAAGAGCGAAGGGGATGCCCTCTTCCGCGAGTTTGACCACCTCAGCGTAGGTCTCTCCAGCGGCGGACCAGCCCTCTACGTCGGGCGACTCGGCCCACCAGCTATCGGCCTCGTGGTGGTAGATGATGCGCACCGCTTCCATGCGATTCTCCGGTTGACTCGGCGCCGTCTCAAGCGGCAGCGGGCGCTAGGCGCTCAAGTGCGTGCCGGCCGATATCTGCGCGAACCGGGGGAATGTCGGCGGCGGGCGGAGCGTCCTGGTGACGATAGGAGACCTCGACCGTGATCCGCCGAAGAAGCTCGTTGCGTAGTCGGGCGAACCGTCCTGTCCGAATCGGCTCGATCAACATGTCGAAGTCCTCTGTTCCGACGATGACCGCCGGTCGCCCTTCGTGCAGGTAGCGCCACAGAACGCGGTCGGTCTGCGGGGCCTCTTGCCACGGGATGAACGCGGCACTATGCGGGTAGCCAGGATCAGCGTCGCTGGTAGCGGCGTCGATAAAGGCCGACAGGGCGGCGTTCTCAGCAGGCGTGCGCATGGTCGTCATGAGGTTAGCTCCGTCCAGTTCTCTGCGAGCCAGTCGATCACTTTTGCCATCGCGTCATTCGTATTGGCGACTCTGAAGGGAAGCGGTTCTGCTGGTTGCTTCTTGCCGTCAAGGTAGCGATGCCAATGGTGCTCGTCAACGTGTCGATCCGCATGGGAGTTGCCCGCCACGATCCGGGTTTCCCAGCCCTTTGCCCGCCGAACCTGGAGCAGGATTGCGTACTCGACAGGCCGCGCGTTGGAGCGCCGGTAGACAATCTGGGCATCTTCGGTGCCGGCAATCGGATGTGCGCTTTCGCGGTCCTTGTCCACGTCCGCAACCTATCCGCTGCGCCTTGCGTCGAGCGACTGTCCGCCGCAGCGGCTCACTCGTCCGACTGGTGGTCAAGGTAGGCGTCGAGCAGCGCTGCGCCCTCGGCCTCGGAGCCCGGCATCAGGTGTCCGTAGAGGTCGAAGGTCACGGTGATCGAGGTGTGGCCCATAAACGAGGACAGCGCCTTGGCATTGATGCCGGCGGCGATCATGAACGAGGCGTAGGTGTGGCGCGCCTGGTGGAGGCGCAGGCGCTCGCGAATTCCGGCGTGGTGCCAGACGCTGTCGGCGTTTCGTTAGAGCCGCTCAGGCTGAAACGGGGTCTTGTCGTCCTCGCCGAAGACGAGGGCGCTTCCCGACGAGGGCTCGCTGTGCGTTCGCTGGGCGATCAGTAGCTCCCGCAGGACGCTCGGCACCGGCACTCTCCGCCGCGATCGTCTGGTCTTCGGCTCGATGCTCCCCTCCTTGGGGTCCCACGACTCTCGGACTTCGATGATTCGTTTCGCCACGTCTACAGCTTCCCAGCGAAGGGCGCGTAGCTCGCCGGATCGCAGTCCCGCATACAGGGCGGTTGCCTAGATGGCACGATCCGGATTCGGCAGGACTGCGAGCAGGGCGGCAGCGGATCCCGGCGTCACGATCTCGACCTCGCGCCGTTCGGGTACCGGCAGTTCGAGATCGCGAGTCGGGTTGACCGGCACCCCTTCGCGGGCGCGGGCGCGGCGATAGATCGCCTGAAGCGGCCTCAAGTAATTTCGGATTGTGGAGGCCGCATGTTCTTCTGCCTGCCAATCGTCAACGAGCTTCTGAAGGTCTGACGTGGTGAGCGCACTGACCTTGCAATGCCCAACCGCGGGCACGATTCGGTCGGTGAATGCCTGTCGGTAGCCGCGAAGCGACGAGGGCTTGAAGGGACGGCCGGAGCGGCTGCGGATCTCGCCCCGCTTGACGCCTTCGAGCCACGTTTCTCCCGCTTCGCGGATCGTTCTTTGGCCCGGAGCGCGCAGGGTGCCGCGGTCCAGGGATCGCTTGGCCTCAGCGCGCCAAGACTTCGCTTCGGATTCAGTGTGGAACGTCTTGCTGATCTTCTTGTCGTCACGCCGAGAGTAGAGCGAGGCCTCGAATCCTCGAATCCCCCCGCGCATCGACAACGCCCGCCACCTCGCGCTGGGCAATCCTTCGTGTGCCGCTTGCGGATTCCCTCGGCCATCAGTCCTGGCCTGGCTCCAAGAACCCGCCCCGCCGGAAGTCGCCTGGGGTCCAAGTGATCCCGGCGAGCAGGTCGTCGCTGGTCACGCCGAGCGCGTCCCTGAGCTTGACCAGCGTGTCTATGCGGGGGATGCGACCGCCGCGCCCAAGCAGGCCGATCTCTGTTCGGTGCAGCGAGGCACGGAAGCTCAGCACCTCCTGGGTGATGTCGGCGCGCTCGCGGGCGCGAGCCATCAGGGATTGAGCGAGTAGCCGCTCGACCCGTGCCACATTCATGCCGCAGAACAACCGGATTCAGCCGGAGACAGCCGGACTCGGCTGAGGTCTCGCAGGCTCCCCACAAACCCCTCTAGCAAGCCGAATCTGAGGCGATTAGCGGAGGGGGAGGTGTCCGGTTTCAGTAGATAGGCGACACCTGTGTCGAGACATAGGAGACACCCAACGAAGGGAGCTCTCCTGTGGCAAAGGCGCGGTACCTGGTCGAGGCGCATCTGGTCGAAGGCCGCTC
>DASWQV010000098.1:0-20885 GCA_036403515.1 Solirubrobacterales bacterium | reverse complement strand
CGAAAGCCGGCGACGATGAGGTCTTCGGGACCTTTGCGGTGCCCTTCCGAGGACTACCTGACGGCCGCGCTTACGAGCTCGTTAGCCCGCCCGACACCGGTGCGGCGCCGCCCGGAGTCTCGGCCCTAGGAGAAGGGGGCTTCGACTGTTTCGTGACGGCGTTGACCAACGAGGACGGTACGAAGTTCGAGTTCTTCACCGAAGGAGGGTCGATTCCCGACTTGGGGGGCAACGGCTTCCACGACACCTATCAGGCGGTGCGCAGCCCGGGAATTGGCTGGATCACGCACCGGGATGGGCCCCTGGGCTCTGAAGCGGAAGTCCCCCAGGCCGGCTCCTGCTTCTCGCCGGACCTTGGCTACTCCACCCTCGGAACCAACGAAAGCCCGTTCGACAAAGGGACTCTGGTCATCAACGGCGAACGGACGAGCTACGTCCGCAACCCAGCCGGAGTCTTCGAACTGGCCGGAAGGGGCTCTATCGCCACCGACCAGAATGCCAACGTGAGGCTGATCACCGAGGACGGGGGGCACGTGATCTTTACCTCAAACGTCCAGCTCGAGCCGGAGGCGCCCGAAGCGATCGGCCCTGGCACCGGCAAGGGCCTCGTCAATCCCACCGGCGCCGTCTACGACCGGACCGCTGATGGCACGCGCGTCGCATCGCTGCTTCCGGGCGACAAAACGCCACCGGCCGGCACCACCACCTATTACCAGGGCGCGTCACGGGATGGTTCCTCGATTCTCTTCAAGCTCGAAGAAGACGAATTCGGGGACGGCGGGCCTACCACGCTGTTCGAGCGACGTGAAGGACGGACAATCCCCGTTGTCGCCGGCGCGACCCTGGGGACAGACACCTTTGCCGGCGTCTCTCGCAACGGGGACAGGGTCTTCTACGTCGCAACCGACGAACCTGACCAGGAATCATCCACGCACGTGGGTCAGCTTTTCGCGTTCGACGCGGATGCGGAAAGCACGACCCCAATAACGCCGGGCGGGGGGGCGGTTTTCGTCAATGTCGCCGAAGATGGCTCGCGCGTTTACTTCATTTCGCCCGAACAGCTGGACGGCACCAGCGGCAGCCCCGGCGGCGACAACCTCTATGTCTGGGACGGGGAATCCACGCGCTTCATTGCAACCGTCGGTTCCGAAGACGTCGTCACCGGTGGCGAGGAAGCAAGTCTCGCGGAATGGACCAGGTCGGCGGTCGCCCCCGAACCGAACGTCAACGTCGGGCCAGCGCGGGATACGTCGCGCACCACTCCTGACGGCCGGGTGCTCGTCTTCGAGTCGCGCGCCAACCTGACTAGCTATGACAGCGATGGTCACAGCGAGATCTACCGCTACGACACGGGCAACGGCGGAAATCTTTCATGTGTCTCATGCAATCCCAGTCTGGCAACCGCCACCTCCGATGCGCACCTTCAGCATTTCCAGGGGCTCGACTCCACGGCGGCCCTCGTTGCCATTCCCAATGTGGTCGACGGCGGCCGCATGATTTTCTTCGAAACGGCGGAATCGCTCACGCCCACCGACGTCAACGAGGCCGTCGATGTCTACGAGTGGGAGGGGGGCCGCGCCTTCCTCATCTCGTCCGGTCAGAGCTCTCTGCCCAGTCGGCTCTACGGGGTGACGCCTGATGGTGCCAATGTTTTCTTCAGCACCCACGCGATGCTGGTGCCGCAGGACAAAAGTGAAGTGCGATCCATCTACGACGCCCGGGTGGGAGGGGGCTTTTCTGCGCCAGTATCGAGCCAGCCTTGCCAGGGGGATACCTGCCAGCCAAAGGGAAATCCTCCCGCCCTGCCCTCTTCGCTGAGCGACCGCTTCCAAGGCCCTTCCAGCCATCGACCCGCTCGCCACCGGAAGCGGCGGTGTGCCCATCACGCCAAGGGTCCACGAGCCAGGGCCGGGCGCTGTAGCAAGCACCACCATCGCCGAAGCGGGGGCCATTTGGGGGGCGGCAAGTGAGCCGCGAACGATCGATGCGGGTATGGACGTTCGCCGTCGAGGCCTTGGCAGGTGTGCTGCTCTTGGCCAGCAGCGGCGTCAACTCGGCAAACGCCGCCTTCAGCGACTTCGGCATCGCCTCCCTCGACGCTTCCCTTTCGACCACCCAGGCAGGCGCGCACCCGGACTTCACGACGTTGATCGAATTCAAGACCGATCCAGGCAGCGAACCGGACTCGACCGGGCTGAGACGACCCTACGCTCGACCGGATGAGCTCACTGTCGATGCGCCCCCGGGGCTGGTCGGAAACCTCAACGCCGTGGCCACCTGCACATCGCTGCAACTGGCCGAATCGAGGTTTGGCGGTGGTTGCCCAATCGATTCGCAGGTCGGCCTCCTGGTGGCCAGGCTCTACGGCCTGAACGGCCCGTTCGTATCGCCGATCTACAACATGCAGGGCTCAACCGACGGAAGCCTCGCCCAGTTCGGAGCCATGGTCTCCGGAGTCACAGTGCTCATCGACATCAACGTTCGCTCCGACAGCGACTATGGGATTTCCGCCACGGTCAAGGGCATCTCTGCACGCTTGCCGGTTGTATCGCTCAAAACCACCCTCTGGGGTGTCCCGGCTGATCCGAGCCACAACACCCAGCGCCTGACTTTCGCAGAATCGGCCCAGCTCGCTACGGAATCGCCGCCCCGGCCGAGTGGCCTGGTGCCGGTCCCCTTCATGACCAACCCGACCAGCTGCGGCGGAGCATTGACGGTGGGCGTCAGGGCGGCGAGCTATCAGCTGCCTGGGCAGCCGCCGTCGACGGCCACGACCCAACTCCCGGCGATCACCGGCTGCGGAAGGCTCGGATTCCAGGCGAGCCTGTCGGTGACCCCAACGAGTCACGCAGCCGCTTCTCCCTCTGGCCTCGATGCCGTTCTGAACGTGCCGCAGAACGAAACGGTAAAAGGGCTCGCGACATCTCAGCTGCGCAATGCAAATGTCTCCCTTCCGGACGGGGTTGCCATCGCGACAGGGGCGGCCGACGGTCTCGAGGCCTGCAGCGCGCTGCAGGTTGGCTACCGGCAGTCACCGCCGGGAGAAGCTCATTGCCCGCCCGCTTCGAAGATCGGCAGCGCCGAATTCGACGTGGCGGCACTGTCGAGAGTGCTCAGCGGCGAGATCTACCAGCGAACGCCGGAACCCGGAGACCTTTTCCACATCTGGCTCGTGACCGACGATATGGGTGCCCATGTGAAGATCCCCGGCGAGATCGCGGCGGATCCGGTCACTGGACGGCTCACCGCCTCGTTTGTCGACAACCCGCAAGTTCCACTCAGGGAGCTGAAGCTCCACTTCAAGGGCGGGGCGCGGGGCGTCCTGGCGACTCCTTCGCGGTGCGGGATCTATGAGACGGTGTTCGAGTTGACCGCATGGGCCGGCCTTCCGCCGGTGGCAGGCCAAACGCCGATGTCGATCGATGAAAATTGCAACACCGGCAGCTTTTCGCCGCGATTCTCGGCCGGAACCACCAATCCGACCGCGGGCCGCTTCGCCTCGCTCGCGGTCGACTTCGTTCGCGAATCCGACGAACAAAACCTGGCCAGGTTGGACCTCACGATGCCCAAAGGCGTTCTCGCCAAGCTGGCCGGTGTGGCGCTCTGCCCGGCCGCGCTGGCGAGGAGCGGCAACTGTCCCCGGGATTCGCAGATAGGGACGACGGCAGTCGCCACGGGCCCCGGGCCGTCGCCGCTTTGGATTCCGCAACCCGGCAAGGATCCGACCGCCGTCTACCTGGCAGGCCCTTATCGAGGCGCGCCATACAGCATCGTCGTGAAGACGCCGGCGCAAGCCGGCCCGTTCGACCTCGGCACGGTGGCCGTGCGGGCGGCGGTTCAGGTCGACCCCGAGACCACGCAGGTCAGCGTCCTGTCCGATCCACTGCCACAGATACTCGAAGGGGTACCGATCTCCTACCGCACGGTCCATGTCGACGCGAATCGACGCGACTTTGCGCTCAACCCGACCAGTTGCAGGCAAATGAGCGCGAGGGCGAAGATGACCTCGAGCGAAGGTGCGGTTGCCAATGCCTCCGACCGCTTCCAGGTCGGCTCCTGCGACCGCCTCCCGTTCAGGCCAAGGGTTTCCCTGCGCCTTTCGGGGAAAACGAATCGAGGCGCCCATCCTCGGCTGCGGGCGGTCCTGACCATGCCTCGCGGGGGCGCCAATATCGCCAAGGCGCAGGTCGCCCTGCCGCACTCGGAGTTCCTCGACAACGCTCACATTCGCACCGTTTGCACGCGGGTTCAATTCGCCGCCGACGAGTGTCCCCCCGGTTCGATCTACGGGCACGCGACGGCCGTGACCCCGCTTCTGAGCAAACCGCTGAGCGGGCCGGTGTACCTGCGCTCGTCGAATCACAAGCTTCCCGACCTGGTCGCAGACCTTGGCGGCGAAATCGAGGTCGTACTGGATGGGCGAATAGACTCGCGAAACGGCGGCATCCGGACCACGTTTGCCACTGTGCCAGACGCTCCAGTGAGCAAGTTCGTGCTCGAGATGAAGGGCGGCAGGCGCGGGCTGCTGCAGAACTCCACCAGTCTGTGCCGCACCACTCACAGAGCCTCCGCAAAGTTCGACGCCCAGAACGGCCGGGTGAGGGACTGGCGGCCGATCCTCAAGGATCGGTGCGGCAGGCTCCCCGATTGACTGGAAAGCGACCTTTCTCAGAGCCCTCGCAGCTCGCATCGATCACTTTGACGCCGGCAGGAGCGGGCCGACAGGCGGTCGAGGACGAGTCGCGCTCGCGAAGGGTGAGCCCAGCTCGTTTGACCCCTTTCCTAAAAACTTTTAGAATAAAGTCATCCCCGGTGCTCCCGTAACGGCGCCGCGGGTGATATTGCGCAGAAGCGCAGACCTGGCCTTGGAGCAGACGTTGCGTCGCACCGAGTATGGCTGAGCGCCGGCGCGAGCAGTGCATTCCAACCCAGCTCTGCCTGGGAATGTGCTGACCAGAGTTGCTTGTCGATTTTGTTGTCTGATTGCGTCGCCTATCTCGGCAGAGCGAGATCAGGGCGCTGCGCGAGGACGACAATGGAACATCGCGGCATTGCCCAGCGCCGATTCACGCGTCGCATCCGGGAATACCCGAACCCTCGACCGTCTGGCGCGGCGCCGGCGCGGTGATGGTCGGGATAGCGGTGGCCGTAGCGATCTTTGCCTTCACCGTTTCGGCGGACACGCCGGTCACCAAGCCCCAGCTGGCCTGGATCGTCGCGGGCCTATGCCTGCTCGTCGCCGCCCTTTGCTTTCTCTCCCACTGGGACACGAACAGGGGCCGCAAAGGAAAGGTGATCGAGATCATCGACGAGCGAGACGACTCAGCCACGAGCTAGCGATGCCGGAGGAGGGACTCGAACCCCCGACACGCGGATTACGGATGCGATTCGCGCCCGGTAAGTTGGAGGTATAGCGACTTATTCGGAGTTATAGCTATATCGCTATAACCATCAATAACTTGCTATATTCGTCACGTGGATCCTGTCGCCAACCCCTACACCCCCAACGCGGGCTCGCGCCCCGCGGAGCTGGCGGGCCGGCAGCGGGAGCTGCGACAATTCGAGATCCTGGTCGCCCGTCTGAAGCAGGGAACCACCGACCAGAGCCTGATCGTCAAGGGCCTGCGCGGTGTCGGCAAGACCGTGCTGCTGAACGCCTTCGAGGATCTGGCGGAGGCCGAGGGCTTCCTGACCTACTACCACGAGCTGACACCCGACTCGAGCCTGCTTGACAATCTCGCGCGCGATGCGGAGAGCGCCCTTGCCCGCCTGAAGCTGAGCGAGAGGGCCGGCCAGCGAGTCCGGGAGGCCCTGGGTGCGATGAAGGCGATCAAGCTGACCGGGCCGGCCGGCTTCGGGTTGCAGGTCGAACTGCGCGACGCCAGCGAGGGCACGATCACCACCGATCTAACGGAGCTATTCCTCGAGCTAGGCAAAGCGGCCCGGGGCAAGCAGAGCGGTATCGCCTTCTTCCTCGACGAGGTTCAGTTCGTCGATGAGGTCCAGTACCGCTCGATGATCAGCGCCCTGCACCGTGCGACCCAGAAACAGCTACCGATCACGCTCGCGGCCGCTGGCTTGCCGCAGATCCCGCGCCTCTCCGGCGAGGCTCGGTCCTATGCCGAGCGGCTGTTCGACTTCCCGACGATTGCAAGTCTCGCCGAGAACGATGCTCGCGGTGCCCTGGTAGGGCCTGCCGGCAAGCTGGAGGTCGAGTACGCCGATGAGGCCGTAGTCGCAGCGCTGGAGTGGACCGAGGGCTATCCCTTCTACATCCAGCAGATTGGCAAGCACGCCTGGAACCTAGCCGAGGCTTCACCGATCACCGTCGAGGTCGTGCGCGAGGCGATGCCGGCGGCGCAGGCGGCCCTCGATCGCAGCATCTACGAGGTTCGCATCCAGCGCGCAACCGCCAATGAGCGGCGCTACATGCGGGCGATGGCCGACCTCGGAGCGGGTCCATATCGCAGCGGCGCCGTGGCCAAACGGCTTGGCAAGCCTGCCAGCTCCCTCTCCCCGGTCCGCCAGCAACTGCTGACCAAGGGGCTGATCTACAGCACCGAGAACTACGGCTACATCGACTTCACGGTACCGCGCTTCGACGAATACATGCGCCGCTCGATGCCTTTCCGGGCCGCCCGTAAAGCGTCGCCGAAGAGACGCTGAGCCGCGGTGGGCCTCGACGAGAGAGGGCCGTCATGCACCGGCAGTCAGATCCCCTTGAGTTACTCGAAAGGAGGTTGCCACAGAAGCAGCAGCTTGCAGACTGCTACAACGGCGGTCATCCCGCGCGCACGATTGGCAGTCTTGCGGGGGCGCCGGTGGCTTCGTGATGGGTGCATCGTGCCGGCATCGGCACGGTTGGCGGCTGTGCGTGTCCGGTCTTCGCGCCGCTGGGAGGTCCCATCGGCCGCGCTACTGGTAGCCGAAGTAGACCTCGAAGTCTGGGCTGATAATCCCGCCGACCTGCATTTCAAGGTCACAGGCGATGCCGGCCAACGCCTTTGTGTGAGCAGTCAGCACTTGGAAAACCCCGGCGAAGAGCTCGTCTCGGGTTTCCTCATTGATCCCCGCCGGAACCGGCGCATCCGCCAAGACCTCTTCGATTTCCTTGGGATCGCTCATCTGCTCCTCGATCACCATCTCGATCGCCTCGCGGTGCTCAGCCATCATCTCCGCGATGCCCTGCATGAATATCTCCCACGTCGTCGGACGGCCTTCGAGATGGGCATCAAGCCAGGTCGGCACGCGGTTTGCCAAGCCCGGCATCCGCTCCAGCAGTTCAGCCCTTGTCTCCGAGACCACGGAGAGGCGCGCGAGCACCTTGCCCTGACGACTGACTGTGGTCGTGAAGTTCTGGAGAAGCGCCCGATCCTCGTTATAGGGCGGCGCGTGGGGCGGGCGCTCTGCGTCGAGTACCTCGATCGACTTGAAGCCACCTCGAATCGTCTCCAGCACCCACATCTCCAGGTTCTGCGATGACGGATCGCTCATTTTCGGTACGCAAGGGTACTCTCTCCGTGTGCCATATGACTCGGGATCGGGCACCGTGATCGGTCCCAAGAACTTCCTCGGTTCAGCATTCTGGTTCGGCCAAGCATTGGTCCGGTCGTTTGGGCAGCGGAGCACCCTCGCTGCTCAACCCCAGCCGAATTTCGCGGCAACCAATCTGCTTTGGCCCTACAACGCCCAAGCGGTGGCGAGGCGGATCGTTTGCTGCACAAGGTCGTGGGGTACCAATTCCTCTTCCCATTAATACATAGGCGTCCAAGAGCCTGGGGAGGCGGGTCCGCCCGCAGCCCCGAAGCACGCTTCCTTACGTTCCTGGGCGGTCTCAGGTGCCAAACAGCCAACTCCCTGCTACCACCACCACTGCCTCACGCGGCGAGACACAAGGGGCACAGAGAAGCCCACGGCGCACGTCAGCGTGATCGCAGCAATGCTAGAGACGCCAGGTACTCGCCGTTCCCGATTTCCCTTGCCACCCACCGGCCCAATCGAACCCGCTGGACCGTGGGAAGCGGCGCATTCCGTTTGCCGCTGCGATGCCGGAGGAGGGACTCGAACCCCCGACACGCGGATTATGATTCCGCGTCAGCTGTTGCCGGGGTTTGCGGCTGCTAGAGCCTTTCGGCATTGCAGAGCCAATGCCGGAGCTTCGGCCTCGCCCGCATTTTCGGCTGTTTCCGGGGGCGTCCTTGCCACCCCCTTGCCACCTTGAGATGCGAGCGCTTAGCTAATCGTCCGGCAGGATCAGGCGAAGTGCCATTCGCTCCGAGTCGAACACCTGCCAGTCAACACTGATCGTCAAGGGCTGGTCAGCGTCGGCTTTCTCTGGATCTAGGGCCGCCGAAATGTCGGGAGAATCGATAGCGCACGCGAGTCCATGTCGAGCGTCGTCAAGGTCTAGATCGAGGGTGTCTGCCAACGCGCGGATCGAAGTCTCAAGCTGCAGGCGATCACCGTCGGCACGCTGATCGACCAACCAGGAGATGATCCGGTGTTCGGCCGGTCCGAAGGTGTTCTGCCAGCGCAGTCGGGTTTGAGCTTGACGCTCCTCGTCGCTGAGAGGGAGGACATCTTCGGCCAGCGGGGCGGGCATCGCGGGCCTCCACCAGACAGTTCCGTCTTCGACGTGCCGCTCTACAAGTCCGACGGCCGCCATGAACTCGAATACGTCTCGGTAGGTCTCCAATCGGAGGTCGTGTTCAGCGGCGCAGCGTTGCCACAATGACCACCTTTCTTCCCACTCCGCGCTCTCATCGTCCTCGCCTTCCACGATGGCGGATCGATCTAGCGGCACATCAAGCCCCCCAAGCTTCTCAGCGCCGAGCGCTAGGTCATCGAGGTCACCTGGGACAGGACCATTTTTCCCCCAGGCGGCCGCGCCTATATAGGAGTAGGCCCATAGGGCCGGCCCTGGCATTACCCGTAGCCAACCCGCATCGACAAAGCTGCCACCCTCTAGCTGATCTTCCATCGCCGTCAGCCTAGAAGCCTCCGGGGTCGTGGGTCGGGCGCGAAACCGGAGTCTCGGGAGAAAACAGTCGTCGGCCAGGCTTAGGGCCCTTGCCACGTTGTCGGGTGCATCCTTGCCACCCTCCGGTCGCTTCGGACCTATCGCTCGACGGACCTATGATTCAGCTATGCGCCGCCCGGGGCGGAGAGGGATCAACTCTCCGCCCCGGGGCTTCTGAAGCCGGGGTGGATCGTGCGGTTTGGACCCGCCCGTCCGGCCTCATTCCTTGGACCCCGGCGAGCCCTCTAGGGCTGCGGCCAATTCCGGGGAAAGCTTGTAGACGCCTCGCCCTTCACGCACGGCTTGATTTAGGCGAACCATCTCACCGGCCATGTCGCTTACGCGCTTCGTGCCGTTCCCTGGGAGCCAGCCGTTGTCGTCCAGCGCCGCAACCAGGTCGGCGACGGTCCATTGGCGACCGGGGTGGTCCTGCATCACGATCACCATCGCCTGTCGGAGCGAGGGCTTCGCGTCCTGATCGAGAGGACCGTCGGGAAAAATGTCAGCGAGCAACTCTCTGGACGATTCACGCTTCGGCGCAGCGCCGGGTTTGAACAACTTCATCCCGTCTTCGAGCCACGCGACTTCCGCGCTGGCCGTCTCGTATCGAGCGAGCGCCTCGGCCTTCCGCTGCTTCGCGGCCTCCAGCTGCTCGACGATGCTCTGGGGGTTTAGCTCATCGCTCGCCATGAGGAGAGTATATAGGACTACCCCCCGGAAAAGGTATCGGCATATGCCTAAGCAAGTGCCTCAGAAAGTAGGGGCGTACCAGTCGCCGTCTCTGGGGTCGCCAGAAGCGTCGGTTTCAAGGGATTCGGCGGCGTCCGTAGCGACGGCAAGATCGAGGAACGCTGCGCTGCCCACCCCTGCATCCATCAGGTGAATGTAAGTTTTGAGGGTGAAGCCGGGGTCGGCATGGCCTAGCCAGGCCTGCACCTGCTTCACGTTCCGTCCTGCCTCAAAGAGCAGGCTGGCGCAGGTGTGGCGGAACGTGTGGAAGGAGACTGCCGAGCGGTCTTTCTTCTTGCCCTTGACCTCCACCTCGACCTTGAACCCGGCCCCGATGGCGGCGGGAGCGAGGGCGCGGCGATAGACGTTTTCGGGCCGCAGGGGAGTGCCCACCTTCGACGCGAAGACGGGAGACTCGGGGCCTCTGTATCCGTCGCGCCGCAGCGCGAGTAGTTGCCGCGCCATGCCAGGGGAGAGCGGAACGTCCCGTTTGCCGTCCTTGCTCTTGAGCCGCTTGCGCTTGCCCTTGTAAAGCTGTTCGCGCACCCGCACCTTTGGATGCTCGCCGAGGTCAAGGTGTTCCCACCTCAGCCCGACCGCCTCGCTGATCCGCAAGCCCGTATGAGCGAGGAACGTGCAGAACAGCCGCGACTCACTCGGGAGCGCCGCCAAGAGAACGCCTAGCTCGGCTCGCGTCAGCGCCTTTGCTTTGTCGTCGGGCGGAGTCTCGTCCTCGCTCGGCGGTGGGATGCGGACGCCGAGAACCGGGTTCGACTGGACAATGCCGTCCTCAAGTGCCGTGGCGAACATCACCGACAGCGCCGCCCGCGTCTTCTTGATTTCCGAGGTGGTGCGGCTATTGCGCCGCATCTGCCCGAACAGGTCGCGGAGGTCGGCGGGTTCGACCTCATTCATCCTCCACGTCTTCCACCGCGCGATCGCGTGGGCCTCGATCGGCCTCCGGTACTCGGGCCGCGTCGTCTCCGAGAACCCGCGCGAGGTCCGGCCCGCGTAGTTCTCGATCCACTCGGCGAAGTACTCGCCGAAGCGAACGCGCGACTTCGGTCGCTTCTCGCCCGCATCGCGTTTGCCCTTGGCCTCGCGGGCCTCGGGAAGCGTGCGGAAGGATTCTTTGTGCTGCTTCCCGCGATGCTCCCAGGTGATTACGTACCGGGAGCCGCGTTTGTAGATGCCGGGGTAGCGAGTCTTTTCAAGTTTCGCCGCCATTCTCGGACTGGCCTCCTCGTGATCCTGCCCGCCGTCGCGCGCGCTGCGGGTGGAATGTGGGGGCTTGCGGACACGCGACATGCCGCTACCGTTCCCGCTGCGACCGGCCTCGTTGCACTGAGCCGGTCGTCACGGGGCCGGTGTTCCAGCACGCGGCCCCACTTATGTCCTTACAGGGTACCTCCCTGGTTGGACTGGTCAAGGTCGCCGACCACCCCCAGCGCGCAGCCAGTGATCTAGCTCAGAGCGCCTTGCGATCAGCGCCGAGCCGTCATGGTGAACAGGAATGCGCCGCGCTGAGACGAGCGCATAGACCCGTGAGCGCGGGGAGTCGATGTGGGCGGCGATCCTGTCCGCGCCACGCAGCCAGGGATCGTCCTCGAGGTTGCCGTTCCATTGGCGGACGAGTTCGGCGGCACGTCGCGCGATGCGCTCGATCAGGGCCTCATCTATCTCAATCGGGATCGTGCTCAACTGTCTCGGCCCTCACCGAGCCAGTCCACCGCCCGATTCCCGCCGACCCCATAGAAGATCGGGGCGAACGGGCCGCGATCCTTGAGGTCGTCCAAGAGACAGAAGTAGATCGCCAGGTCATAGGCGCCGTCGAGGGCGGGATGATCGGCGAGTAGTGCGACGGCGACGTCTAGTCGCCGGTCGAGCGCCTTTCGCGATGCTCCCGACAACGCGCAGATCACGGGCGGGAAGCTCCGGTAGTAGTAGCTCCACAGCGGCATGCCGCCCCGTTTCTCTCGTGCCCGGGTAAAGCTGGCCGTAGCGCGCGAGCTCGGCGACCAGCCTTTCAACCGAGAGCGTGGCGCGATCTACCTCAATGAAGCGCTGATAGATAGAAATTTGCCGATCCTCCGGCCGGACGTAAGTGAAGACGGCATCGGCGATCAGCGACCGGCGAGCGCGGCCGCGTCCCCGGTTCAAGGGGTGGGCAACCTCGTGCCGCCAGGACAGGGGGGCAAATTCGTCACCGCGCTTACGCGCCGCTTGCAGGAAGCTGATCCCCACCTCGTTGACACCGAGGGTGTGAGCGGTCAGTGGCCCGGTCGCCTGCTTCGGGCTTAGGACTTTCGGTCTCTCCTTGACCTCGCCGGCGGCGATCACCGCGTCAGCGCCGGCCTCGGTCAGGAACCAGACGCGGCGGGGAGAGCGGCGAGTATCGGCGTGGGCTACCAGGCCCGCCCGCTCAAGGTGCGAGAGCGCTTGTTGGGTGCGGCGCGGGCTGCGATCCGGGTAGTGGATCGCACGCACCTGAGCGGTCGAGAGGATGCGATGCTCGCCGACCGAGGCAAGTACCTCGGCGCTGGCCTCTGGGATTCGCAGGCGAGTGCCTGCCAGCCAATTCACGCAGACCCCCAGGACAGCGGGCGGTTGACGGCGAGGCGCTGCGAAGCCAGCGCCTCGCCGGTGATCGGCTGTGGGGTTGGAGTTGCAGGCACCAGGGCGATTTCGGTCGCCGAGGTGATGGGAAAGCGTTGTGGAGCCAGCGCGGAGGCGATAGCGCAGGCGTCGAGTGCAAGGGACGTAGAGAGGAAAGAGAACATGACGAAGACCTCCTCGGTGGTGTTTTGAATTGGAAGGGGCGTAGGAATGTCGGCAAAACGCCAGGCCCGCAAACGCCGCTGCGGTGCGCGAAAGCGCCCCTTCGCCCCGACCTGCTCGCGAAACGACAGGCGAAGCGAAGGGCGCAGCCATTCCCGAAGCGGGAGGCGAAACGGGGAAGGCGAATTGGTGCCCACATACCTACGGAGCAGCGAGCAGGGAAAGTGGACCCCCCTCGCCTTGACGCGGTATTCGATTTCTAGCCTCATAACTACCTGTCGAGCGAGGCGGCGAAATCCGGCAAAAAATTCGGTCGGCCTACCCGGAGGCAAGCGGCGGAACCTGATTGACGAGCAAATATTCATCTGCTCTGCAGGGGGCCGAACTGCAAAAGTGGACCCCCTTTTTGGACAACCGTTCGGGCAAAGAGCGCTTGGCCTCATCACTCTGTATGTCGAATGAGGCGGCGATTTGTCCCACTAATGCCCTAGCACCGGCCTCGACCGGGCTGGTCGAGGCGGTGCCGATGCCGTTCAGCCAGTGCTTCGTGGTTTGAAGCGCCCGATTCGCCTATCCCCGGGCTGCCAGTCGATCCCGGCCAACAACTCGACAGGCTCGACTTCGAGGCTGCCGTACAGTTTCGCCAGGGTGTCGATCCGAGCTATCCGCAAGCCACGCTCAAGCTGGCTTATCTCGGTTCGGTGGACCGATGCCAGAAAGCTCAACTCGTCCTGCGAGAGGTCGGCGAGCTTGCGACAGCGCACGAGGTTGTCTCCGAACTGCGCCGCAATGTCGAACATCAGCCCGCCCTCCCCTCGGGCCGACGAGTGATGAACTTGCCGCGCGGCGCTCGCCTCGGCTGCCAAGCCATGCCTTTGAGCAGGTCGCCGGGCGGAACATCGAGCGAGCCCGCCAGCTTCACCACTGTGTCAATGCGAGCCAAACGGCCACCGCGCTCAAGCAAGCCAATCTCGGTCCGGTGCAGCGAGGCCGAGAACGCAAGCTCCTCCTGTGTGATGTTGGCCCGCTCGCGCGCAGCCATGATGTTCTCGCCGAAGCAGCGCGCTATCTCGGGGCTGTATTCGCGGGGCGACATCAGCCGACCTCCAACGCGTCGAAGTAGAGAGCGGCGCGCGATGGAAAGAGGAACGAGCCATCGCGATGGACCAGCCCCGCCCCGACCAGTTCCCGCACCGCCCTATGCGCGGCGTCTATTGGATCGCCCCGCTCGGGATCAGCGTGCAGCACCAAGACCAGCTCGTCCATCGTCAGATGGATTGGGTGTTCTTCGAGAAGCAGCGCCAGGATGGCGCTCTCGGTTCGGGTGTCCTCCCCTGCCGGGGAGGATGGGTCTTTGCACCTTCGACCCTTAGGGTTCTCATCAGCCATAGGGAAGCATCGCCTTCCTTGTGGTCAGGCGGCCCGTCGCGTTACTGCGCGTCGGGTCGCCGCTTTTGTCTGAACGCCGAAGGTAGCACAACTGTCGGGCTTTTCCCGACAGTTGATTACTATTTGTCGCGGATGATTTCTGCGACCCGGGAGCGGTGCAGGCCGACCGCCTCGCCTATTTCTGCCAACGACGATCCGGCTTTCTGCGCTCGGGCGAAGCTCTTTCGCCTCGCTTCTCTCGCAGCTTTAACGTCTCGCCCGTAGTCAAGCTGGGCGCGCTTGGCATCGGCGAGAGCTTCCCCTTTGGCGTCCCTTGACACAGGAGGGAGCCTATTCTTCAGACGGCAGCACAGGGGGCTGCTGCTAGGAGAGGACGACGCCGAAGCGATCATCGAAGCGGTCGCGATCCTCGACAGCGACCGCCTGAGAGAAGCGGCTTGCGGTGACGGTGAAGTGATCGAGAAAGCCGACGTTGCCGAGCAGGACCAGGCCGAAGCTGTGCCAGCCATCTACGAATCCCACCGGGGCTTCCCACTCGTGTCGAGCGCCGGAATCGTCGTGGTGGTGGAGGCGCAGGGAGACGGTCTTGTAGCGGGCGACGACGGTGCGGCCGCCGACGGCGTGCAGTTCCTCTCCCTCGTTGTCGGCCAGGTCAAGGCCAAGCTCGTCCGCCAGCAGGCCGCTCGCAAGGATCGCGTCGGCTCCGGTGTCAATCAGCCCCTCCAACTCCGGCGTCGATGCATCGCTTGCGGCGAGCGAGACGGGCACGAAAGGCCGAAACACGGGCTGTCCCAGGCGCGTTTGCTGGGGGTCCTCCCGGTAGGGGTAGAGCCAGGGGGTCTTCGGCTCAGCCAAGGCCGACGTAGATCGGCTCGTCCGCGTGGGGAACCCGCCCGCCGACGACGACGTGATCCAGCTTGCGGGCTTTTTCCAGCACGACTTTCAAGTCCTCGTCGGCGATCACGACCTGACCCGTGCGGGTGTCGGTCGCCACGTACTTGCCCTCGTAGCCCTTGAAATCGGTGCGGATCGGTTTCACGCAGTCGATGATACCCGCTGCCCCTGCGGGCTTTTCGGGGCTGGACCCCTGGCACTCCCGGTCGATCCCCGGTCGCTACTACCACCACCACTGCCTCACGCGGCGAGAGACGAAGGGCACAGAGAAACCTACGGCGCACGTCAGAGTGATTGCAGCGAACGCGAGTGCCGCCAGATACTCGCCGTTCCCGACTGCTTGAACACAGGCGAGACCACCCGCGATGACCGCGAAGAGCAACAGCAACGATGCTGCCCAAAGGGACGGCATGGAGATCAGGGTAATGCCGTCATGCCGCGACACGAATCGCTCTGCGCGGCCTGTCCCTTGCCACTTCCCTTGCCACCCCCCTGCCAAATCGGACCCGTTTGACCTTGGGATGCGGCGCGTTTCGCTTGCTGCTGCGATGCCGGAGGAGGGACTCGAACCCCCGACACGCGGATTATGATTCCGCTGCTCTAACCAGCTGAGCTACTCCGGCGGGGCTCGAGGATCGTAGCGATGGCGGGGCTGTGTTCGCCTTGGTCGCCGGGCCTTTAGCCTTATCTCCATGACGCAGGAACTCGATCGGGCTGTGCGGACGGTTCTGCGGGATTGCCTGCAGGTCGAACCGGCTGAAGAGGTGCTGGTGATCTGCAACCCCGTCACCGAGGAGATCGGCGCGTTGATGCGGATCGAGGCCGAGGGCGACGGCGCCTACGCGACGCTGGCGGTCATCTCTGAGCTCGACTCCAATGGGGCCGAGCCGCCGACTCCCGTGGCGGCGGCGATGATCGCCTCCCACGTGGTGTTGGCCCCGACGATTCAGTCCCTCTCTCACACCTACGCGCGCCGTGCCGCCAACCAGGCTGGCGTGCGGATCGCGACGCTGCCTGGGGTCACCGACGACATGCTTGCGCGGCTGATGAACGCCGACATGGCCGCTCTGCGGCGACGCGGCGCGGCTCTGGCCGCGGCACTGCGCAGCGGCGATGAGGCGCGGATCACCTGTTCCCACGGCAGCGACCTGCGGCTTGGCCTCGAGGACCGGGTGCCGATCGCCGACGCCGGGGTCCTCAACGCGCCGGGCGCTTTCGGCAACCTCCCCTGCGGCGAGGCCTTCGTCTCGCCGGCCGAGGGGACGGGGCAGGGGACGCTCGTCGTCGATGGCTCGATCGCCGGCGTCGGCAAGGTCGAGACGCCGGTCGAGCTGACCATTCGCGACGGCCATCTGACCGACGCCACGGGGCCCGAGGGCGCGACGCTGCTCGAACTGTTGACCAAGCACGGTGAGGACGGCACCAACGTCGCCGAGCTCGGGATCGGCACGAACGAAGAGGCGACCCTGACCGGCAACATCCTCGAGGACGAGAAGATCCTCGGCACCGCTCACGTCGCCTTCGGGGCTTCGGCGGCGATTGGCGGCGGCGTCCAAGTCCCTGTGCACCTGGACTGCGTGATCCTCGAGCCGACGGTGGAAATCGACGGTAAAGAGATCGTTCGCGACGGCAAGCTGCTCGTCTAGCCGGTGGCGCAGCTCCTCGCCGTTCCAAACGTCTCCGAGGGGGATGATGCCGCCCGGATTGCTGCGCTGGAGAGTGCCTTCTCGCGCGGGGCAAGCGTGCTGGACCGCCATTCCGACGCCGACCACGACCGCACCGTCTTCACCCTTGCCGCGAGCCCGGCGCCGTTGCGAGAGGCGCTTCTCTCCGGCGCCGAGATGGCGATCGAGACGCTTGACATGAGTGCGTACCGGGGCCTGCATCCCGCGATCGGGGCGCTCGACGTCTGCCCGGTCGTCTGGCTCGACCCCACTGATCATGCCGCCGCGCGCACCGAGGCGATCGAGATCGCCGAGCAGATCGGCGGCCTCGGGGTTCCGGTCTTCCTTTACGGCGAGCTGGCGAGACGACCGGGGCATGCCGAGCGGGCCTACTTCCGCAATGGGGGCCTCACCGAGCTTTGGCTGCGGATGGAGGGGGGAGGCCTGCGGCCGGACTACGGGCCCGCGCTGCCGCACCCAACGGCCGGGGTGACGCTGGTCACGGCGCGCCCCCCGCTCGCCGCTTTCAACGTCGAGCTGGACAGTGGTGACGCCGATGTCGCCCGCGCGATCGCCGCTGGGCTGCGGGAGTCGGGCGGTGGCCTGCGCGGCGTCCGGGCGATCGGCCTGACGCTCTCCAACGGCCGCAGCCAGGTCTCGACCAACGTCCATGATCCGCTCGCCGTGCCGCTTGCCGATCTTGTCCGGCGCGTCCGCGACCTTGCCGAGCCGCTTCACGCCAGGCCGGTCGCGGCGGAGATCATTGGCTTGGTCCCGGCCGCGGCCCTCGTCGGGTATCCCGCCGACGTGCCGATCCGCGGCTTCGATTCGGACCGGCAGACAATCGAGGGCCGCCTCTCGACCGCCTCCTGAGGCGTCCCGGGTGCTGGTCAACTAAATTCCGGACATGGCTCAGACGAAGAAGAAGCGCCGACGCAAGCATCGCGGCACCCAGGGCGGCCGCATCGATACCAACCGTCGCTCTCGTCCGAAGACCCGAGCTGAGGCAAAGGCCCAGGCCCGCGCCGGCACCAAACGCGCGCCGCGCGGCGACCATCCGCCGACCTGGCGCAACTCGGCCATGCGCGGAATCGGCGCGGCGGTGATCTTCGCCGTCCTGCTCCTGCTGATCTTCAAACGGCCGCTTGGCGCCGCGCTCGCCCTCGGCGCCTTCATGCTCGTCTTCTACATCCCGGCCGGCTACTACATCGACATGATGATGTGGCGGCGGCGGGAGCGGGCACGGATGCGCGACGCCGGTCGCTCGTGAGCCTTGACGTACGCCAGCTCACGGTCGGTCCGATCGCCGAGAACTGCTTCGTCGTCCACAACGAGGGCTCTGGCCAGGCGCTGATCGTCGACCCCGGCGAGGAGGCGGAGCGGATCCTCGCCGAGGTCGAGGCAAGCGGCGCCGAGGTCGAGGCGATTTTGATCACCCACTGCCACTTCGACCACGTCGGCGCGGTCGCGCCGGTGGCGAAGGAGACCGGCGCTACCGTCTACTGCCCGGAGATCGAGGTGCCCGTGCTCGCCGACATCATGTCCTTCACCTTTGCCGGCTTCGGGCCTTACGAGAGCTATCAGGCCGATGAGACCGTGAAGGGCGGTGAGACGCTGGAGCTGGCCGGCCTGACGCTCGACGTGGTCTTCACGCCCGGCCACAGTCCTGGCCATGTCACCTACTCGGTCCGCGGCGAGGAGGCGATCTTCTCTGGCGACGTGCTCTTCCAGGGCTCGGTCGGGCGGGTCGATCTGCCCGGGGGCGACGGCCCGACCCTGATGCGTTCAATCGCCACGCTGTTCGACTCGCACTCGCCCGATACCACCGTCTACCCGGGGCACATGGGTCTCACCACATTGAGCGCGGAGCGGGCGACCAATCCGTTCCTGGCCCAGCTGCCGCAGTAGCGAGCCGGTTTGCTGCCGGCGCAGGTAAGGTCGCCTCACTGTGGCGGGACACAAGTACCAGGCTCCGCGCGGGACCTTCGACGTCCTGCCTGACGTGGCGCGCACGCGCGGGCGGATCGAGCTCGCCGCCGCGGCGATCTTCGCCCGCGCCGGCTATGAGCCGATCGCCACACCCAGCTTCGAGGACACCGAGCTGTTCGAGCGCGGGGTCGGCCACTCCACCGACATCGTCCGCAAGGAGATGTTCACCTTCGAGGACAAGGGGGGGCGCAGCCTCACCCTGCGGCCCGAGGGCACGGCGCCGATCTGCCGCGCCTATGTCGAGCACGGCATGCAGGCGCTGGCACAGCCGGTGAAGCTCTTCTACCTCGGGCCCTTCTTCCGCCATGAGCGCCCGCAGGCGGGCCGCTACCGCCAGTTCCACCAGCTGGGCGCTGAGGCGATCGGGACCGACTCGCCGCTCGCCGACGCCGAGGCGATCGGGCTGCTGGCCGAGCTGCTGGCCGAGCTCGGCGTGCCGGGCGTCGAGCTGCGCCTCGGCAGCCTGGGCTCGTTGGAGGCCCGCCAGGCCTACCTCGAGGAATTGAAGGCCCATCTTCGCGCACACGAGGACGAGCTGGCGAAAGAGGTCCGGGAGCGGATCGACGCCAACCCCTTGCGCGCCTTCGACTCAGACGACGAGGGCACACGGGCGGTGATGGCGGCGGCGCCGAAGTTGGTCGAGCGGCTCGAAGGTGAGGACGCCGATCACTTTGCCGAGGTGCGAGGACTGCTCGACGCCGCTGGTGTCGAGTACGCGATCGACCCGACCCTGGTCCGCGGCCTCGATTACTACACGCGGACGATCTTCTCGTTCGTCTGCGACCGGCTCGGCGCCCAGTCGGAGATCGGCGGCGGCGGGCGCTACGACGGCCTGGTCGAGCAGCTTGGCGGCCGGCCGACGCCGGCAGTCGGCTGGGCGGCCGGGATCGAGCGGATCATGCTGGCGCTGGATGAGGAGGAGCCTGCGCCGGGACGGGACGTCTTCATCGCGGTCGGCGACGAGGAGTCCAGCCGACGGTCGCTGGCATTGATGCTGGCGGGCGAACTGCGCAAGGCCGGGCTTTCGGCCGAGCTCGATCTCGGCGGACGTGGGCTGAAGGGACAGTTCAAGCACGCCGATCGGATCGGTGCGCGACAGGTCCTGGTCCTCGACGCCGACGGCGCCCAGCTGCGTGACATGACCAGCGGCGAGCAGCGGTCGATCGAGACCGGCAACCTGATCGCTGAGATAACCGGGGGAGAGGCATGAGCGCTGGCGTTGAGAGCAGGGGCGATTTTCCCGCCCTGAAGGGGAACGGCTTCCGCGACACCTGGTGCGGGCAGGTGCTCGGCGACCGCGTCGGCGGCGAGGCGCGCGTGGCCGGCTGGGTCCACCGCCGCCGCGACCACGGCGGCCTGATCTTCATCGACCTGCGCGATCGGACCGGGATCGTCCAGCTCGTCTTCCACCCCGAGGACGCGGGCGCTGCCTTTGAGCTTGGCCACGGGCTGCGGCCCGAGGACGTGCTGAGCGCCTCCGGCAGCGTCGTGCAGCGCTCGCCCGAGACGGTCAACCGCGAACTGCCGACGGGCGAGGTCGAGCTCAAGGTGAGCGCCGCCGAGCTGCTTGCCGATGCCGAGACGCCTCCCTTCCAGATCGAGGGCTTCGCCGGCGACGTCGGCGAGGACGCTCGCCTCCGCCACCGCTACCTCGATCTGCGCCGCGAGCAGATGCGCGAGGCGCTGGTGCTCCGCCACCGGGTTACCGCGGCGATGCGCGAGTTCCTCGACCGCGAGGGCTTCCTCGACGTCGAAACGCCGGTGCTGACCCGCTCCACCCCGGAGGGTGCACGCGACTTCCTCGTCCCAAGTCGCCAGCAGCAGGGCTCCTTCTACGCGCTGCCGCAGTCGCCGCAGCTCTTCAAGCAGCTGCTGATGATGTCCGGGTTCGAGCGCTACTACCAGGTCGCGCGCTGCTTCCGCGACGAGGCGACCCGGGCCGACCGCCAGGCCGAGTTCACCCAGCTCGACGTCGAGATGTCCTTCGTCGACGGCGAGGACGTGCTCGACGTCAACGAGCGGCTGCTGGCGCACGTCTTCGAGGCCGTCGGCGGGCCGCAGATCGAGGTCCCGATGCAGCGGATGTGTTACGACGAGGCGATGGGGCGGTTCGGCACCGACCGGCCCGACCTGCGCTTCGGCCTCGAGCTGGTCGACCTCGGCGACGCCCTGCGCGAGACCGAGTTCAAGGTCCTCAGGTCCGTGCTGGAGGGTGGCGGCTCGATCCGCGGCCTCAACGCCGGCCGCCGGGAGATGCCGCGCTCTGAACTCGACGGCCTGATCTCCCGCGCCCAGGAGCTCGGGGCGAAAGGTCTCGTCTGGGCCTTCCGCGAGGGCGACGGCTGGCGCTCGCCGACGGCGAAGTTCCTCAGCGACGCCGAGCTCGCCGATCTCAACCAGCGCCTCGGTGCCGAGGAGGGCGA
>DASWQV010000097.1:0-11035 GCA_036403515.1 Solirubrobacterales bacterium | reverse complement strand
ATCGCCGACATCACCCGAGTGTGCTGGCCGCACCGCTCCAGTGCGTCCTGCAGCGTCAACGCGTTGAGCACCGTAGCCAGCATCCCCATGTAGTCGCCAGTGGCGCGATCCATCCCGTTCGAGGCGCCCTCGATGCCGCGGTAGATGTTGCCGGCGCCGACCACGATCGCCACTTCGACGTCCTTGTCGCGGACCGCCGAGACCTGCTTGGCGATCCGGTCGACCTCACCGCCGTCGGTGCCGAACTCGCGCTCGCCCATCAACGCCTCGCCCGAGAGCTTCAGCATGACGCGCTTGAACTTAGGGCTGCTGCTCAAGCGTCACCGACACGGAAGTAGGAGATGCGGGCGACCCGGACGTTCTCGCCGGTCTTCGCCGCCAGCTCCTGCCGCAGCTCCTCGATCGTCTTCGAGTCGTGCTTCTCGGCGTTGACGTGCGACTGGTCGAGCAGCGCCACCTCGCTGGCCCACTTCGAGAGCTGGCCGGCGACGATTTTCTCGACCACGTTGTCGGGCTTGCCTTCTTCGCGCGCCTTCTCCTCGAAGACCCGCTTCTCGGCCTCGAGCTCCTCCTCGGGAATCTCCTCGATCGTCACGTACTGGGGCGCGGTGGCGGCGATGTGCAGCGCGACCTCGTAGGCAAAGGCCTTGAAGTCCTCGTTGCGAGCGACGAAATCTGTCTCACACTGCACTTCGACCATTGCCCCGACCTTGTCGTTGGCATGGATGTACGAGGAGACGACGCCCTCGTTGGTGCCGCGGCCTTCCCGCTTGGCAGCAGAGGCCTGCCCCTTGACCCGCAGGATCTCGATGGCCCGCTCCGCGTCGCCATCGGACTCGGTGAGAGCAGCCTTGCAATCCATCATCGCGGCCCCGGTCCGATCCCGTAGCGCCTTCACATCGGCAGCAGTAACGCTCATTTGCCCTCCCCCCCAGAGGCTTTCTCCTCAACCCTGGGCTCCTCAGCAGCTTTCTCAGCCACAGCGGGCTCAGCCGGAGCTTTCTCAGCCGTGTCGGGCTCCTCGGGAGCCTTCTCCGCCGCCGCTGGTTCAGCCGCAGCTTTCTCAGCCGCAGCGGGCGCCGGTGTTTTCTCCTCCGCAGCGGGCTGCTCAGGCTTGGCCTCCGCCGGGGCTTTCGCCTCCCGGGCCGGTGCCTGGGCCTTAGCCGCTCCACCTGCGGGTGGCGTGGGGCTGGGGGCCTCGCCCGCAGCTTGCGAGGACGAGGCGCCCTGCCCCGCGACAGGACCCGCAGCCGGGCGCTGTGATCCCTGAGCAGGGGCAGCCGGGCGCCCTGAACCCCGAGCTGGAGCGGCCGGGCGCTGCGCAGCCACCGGAGCCGGGCGCTGTGAGCCCTGAGGCGGCGCTGAAGGCGCTGCCTGGGCGGGCGCCGCCTGCGCCTGTTCGGCCTGTTTGACGGCAGCCGCTTCAGCCGCCGCTTTTTTGGCCGCCTCCTCAGCTTCAACCCGAGCTTTCTCTTCCTCCTCGCGCTTCTTGCGCTCTTCTTCCTCCACCTTGCGCCGTTCCATTTCGACGGCGATGCGCTTCTCCTCCTGGACGCGCCAGGCGCCGGCGCCCTCATCGATCGCCGAGCCGATCGTGCCGATCACGAGCTGGCAGGAGCGAATCGCGTCGTCGTTGCCGGGGATCACGTAGTCGATCGGGGTCGGATCGCAGTTGGTGTCGACCAAGGCGATGATCGGGATCCGCAGGCGGGCCGCCTCGCGCACCGCGATCTCCTCGGTTTTGAGGTCGGTGACGAAGACCGCATCGGGAAGCCGGTCCATGTCGCGCACCCCGCCGAGGTTGAATTCGAGCTTGGCGAGTTCGGCCTGCATCCCCATCCGCTCCTTGGTCGGGAGCAGCTCCAGCTTGCCCTCCTCGCGCCACCCGGTCAGCTCGTGCAGGCGGGCAATCCGCGCCGACATCGTGTTGAAATTGGTCAGCAGGCCGCCGAGCCAGCGCTGGTTGACGAAGGGCATCTTGCAGCGGCCGGCCCATTCTTCGACCGGGCCCCGAGCCTGCTTCTTGGTGCCGACGAAGAGCACCGTGCCGCCGCCGCTGGCGAGCTCACCGGCGAAGCGGCGGGCGTTCTCCAGCAGCGCCTCGGTCTGGATCAGGTCGATGATGTGGATCCCGTCCAGCTCGCCGAAGATGTAGCGGCGCATGTTCGGGTTCCAGCGACGGGTCTGGTGGCCGAAGTGGACTCCGGCCTCCAGCAGCTCTTTGAGGCCTGCCTCTGCCATGGGTAAAGCTCCTTGATTTTTTGCGATGCGTTTCCCCGCCGCCCTCACCGGGGCCCGGCAAACGCCGGTCAGGATCCGGTTCGGGGCGCCGACGGGGGTCGGTTTCCGAGCTGGTGGATTGTAGAGGTGAAGAGATGAAGAGGTATAGACGTGAAGGCGTGGAGTCACCCCGACTGCCGGGCGGCGCCCAGGGCGGTCGCGAGGTCGCCTGGCAACTCGGAGCTGAAGCTGATCCGCTCGCCGCTCAGCGGGTGGTCGAAGGCAAGCCGATGCGCATGTAGAAACTGGCGCTCCAGGCCATACTTGCGCTCTCCTCCATAGGTGGAGTCGCCGGCCAGAGGATGCCCGATCGCGGCAAAGTGGGCGCGGATCTGGTGGGTGCGGCCCGTCTCGAGGCGGACCTCGAGGTACGACTCGGCGCCGAGCAGCTCGATCACCTCGAAATGGGTCCGGGCCTGGCGCGAGGCGGCGCCGGAGACGGCCATGCGGTGGCGCTGGCGCGAGGCGCGGCCGATCGGCGCGTCGATCGTGCCGGTGCGCGAGCTGAGCAGGCCCCGCGCCAGGGCGAGATAGATGCGTTCCACCTCGCGCCGCTGGACCTGCGCCTGCAGGGCAGCGTGGGCCTCATCGCTGCGGGCGACGACCAGCAGGCCGCTCGTCCCCTTGTCGAGCCGGTGGACGATGCCGGGACGCTCGGGGTCGGCGCCGCCGCCGAGCAGATCGCCCAGCTCATCGACCAGGGTCGGCCCGCTGTGCGAGGGCGCCGGGTGAACCACCATCCCCGCCGGCTTGTCGACCACCGCCAGCGCCTCGTCGACGTGAACCATGCGCAGCTCACCCTTCACTTCCGGCCCTCCCCGTTCCGGTGCGCTTTATCCGTTCTATCCGGGGAAAAGGCGCACCGGAAGGTCATTGGGACTCCGGCTCGCGGGCGAAGGAGAGGGCGAGCAGGAGGACCCCGACGGTGACGCAGGCATCGGCGAGGTTGAAGGCGGGCCAGCTGCCGATCTGGATGTAGTCGGTGACCGCGTCTGCGCGCACGCGGTCGGCGAGGTTGCCCAGCGCTCCCCCGGCGAGAAGGCCCGCCGCCACCCACATGCCGGAACGGGTGGGGTTGCGGGCGAAGACGTAGGCGACGACGGCGAGTGCCAGGACGGTGACGAGGATCAACCGGGCACCGCCGCCGGCCGCGAGCCCGAAGGCAACGCCGCTGTTGTGCGAGAGGGTGAATTCGAGCGGCCCGAGCACCTCGACGTATTCGCCGGGCGCGAGGTGCGCCTCGATCGCAGCCTTGGCCGCCTGGTCGAGCACGACGACGAGCCCGCAGAGCGCGCCGGCGAGGCGCCAGGCGCGGGCGCCGTCGCCGCTCACCCTTCGATCAGGCCGACGACGACCGCGCGCAGGATGAAGAGCAGGAACACACCGAGGATCGGGCTGAGGTCGAGCGCGAAGCCGCCGCCCCCGATCGGCGGCAGGAAACGCCGAAAGAAGTTGAGGTAGGGGTCGGTGGTCTCTTTGATGAAGTCGAGCGAAGCCCTCAGGGCCCGGTTGTATGGCATGCGGGGGATCCAGGAGCTGAGGATGTTGAGGAAGATCAGGATGATGTAGACGAGGAAGAGCGCGCTGACGTAATCGGCGATGTCGTAGCGGCTGACGGCGAGCCAGATCACTGGCGCATCCTCTCCAGAGAAGCCCGCACAGCGGCCTCGAAAGCCTCGCGAGCACCTTCCCGGTCCAGGGCCTCCAGGCCGGCCTCAGTGCTGCCGCCGGGCGACGCCACGGCCTTGCGTAGGTCAGCCGGATGATGAAGCCGCAGCAGCTCCGCCGTCCCGGCCGCCGTCTCCACGACCAGCTCCCGAGCAAGCTGCTCGTCAAGACCATCCGCAGCCCCCGCATCGGCAATCGCCTCAACCGCAAGCGCCAAATAGGCGGGCGCACACCCCATCACCGCAGTCGCCGCATCGAACTGAGAATCAGGCAGCTCAACCACATGCCCAAGCTTCTCAAGCAAACCGCGGAGGTAGGGATCCGGAGCACCAGCGACGCAAAGGACTCCCTTGCGAACCTCAACCCCAACATTCGGCATCACCCGAACGACCTTCGCGTCAGGAAGAGCAACAGAAACGGTGTCCAGCGAAGTTGCCCCAAGCAAAGAAATAACCACCTTGACGGCTTTGAGATCCTCCACAACCTCACCAAGCTTCGCTGGCTTCACAGCAAGGACCACCAGATCGGCGCCCTCAGCCAACTCAGCATTAGAACCAACCGCCTCCCCACCAAGCTCTGCCGCAAGCTCGCCCGCCCGTCCCGAACCTGAATCGGAGAACAGCATCCGGTCAACCTGTCCCGCCAGCCCACGAGCCATCGCCGCCGCCATGCTCCCTGACCCACAAAACCCAACGATCATGAGCGAAGCCTAGTCGCGCGCTGGTGAGGAGGGTCCCCCACCACCACCACCACCTATGACTGGTTGAAGAACCCTTTGTCCAGCAGCCGAGCCTTCTCCTCAGCGGAGACCTCGACGTTCCGGGGCGTCAGCAGGAAGATCTTCTCGGCGATCCGCTGCATCCCGCCATCCAGGGAGTACGTCAACCCAGAGCAGAAGTCGATCATCCGCTTCGAGAGCTCGTGATCGGTCGTCTGCAGGTTGAGGATGACCGGCACCTGGCGCTTGAACTGGTCGGCCACCTGCTGGGCATCGTTGAAGTTTCGTGGGATCACGAGGTGGACCTGGACGTCTGAATCGCCGTTGCCGACCGGGCGCAGCGTCCGGGTCCGCGAGGCCTGGATCGGCTCGTCGTCGGCGAAGATGTCGTCGATCTCGTCGCGGCGCGAGCGGCGCGAGCTCGGCAGGCGGCGAACCTGGCCGGACTCGCGGCGAGCATCGAACGCTTCTTCGGAGCTCGTTTCGGGCTCGAAGTCGTCTTCGTACTCGGGACCGTAGTCGTGATCCTCGGCAAGGCCGAAGTAGACCAGCGCTCGATGCCATGTATCTCGTAGGGCCATGGTTAACGCGTGTTTCGGCCCGTGCAGGCCGATTCCTCTAGGGATTATGGCCATGACCGGCGGGTCCTGTCATGTGGAGGGGGCCTGCGGGCGGGCGCAGGGCGTCCGTTCTCGGCCCCCTCCCCGCGCCACCCGCCGGAGATGCGTCAGATATAGAGCGCCGTACCCAAGCGGATGATGGTTGCTCCCTCCTGGACGGCGACCCGCCAATCCTGCGAAGTGCCCATGGAGAGGCGAGAGAGGCCATGCTCGTCTGCAAGCTTCTTTAGCCGGGCGAAGTGCGGACGCGAAGCCTCGGGGTCCTGGCTGAACGGCGGCATCGTCATCAGGCCGGAAACGCGGACCGGAGAGAGCTCGATGAAGGCTCCCAGCACGGCCGGCGCGACGCCGCCCTTGCCCTCCTCCCCGGCGATGTTGACCTCGACCAGGATCTCGGCGTCGGGACCGCCATGGTTGCCCAGCTGGGTCAGCGCCGACTCGCTCGCGACCGAATGAATAAGGCGGCAAACCGGCAGCAGCTGCTTCACCTTGCGGCTCTGCAGGTTGCCGATGAAGTCCCACTCGAAAGCGTCGCCCCAGCGCTCGTGCTTGGCGAGGAGGTCCTGCTGGCGGTTCTCGCCGACGAGGCGGACTCCGGCGTCGGCCAGCGCCCCCATCTCCTCCAGTGGCACGTACTTGGTTGCGGCGAGGATCTCGACTCCGGGGCCGGCTACCTCGCGCGCCCGCTCCAGATTGGCGGTGATCTTCTCCGAATCGAGGCCGTGGATCAGTCCCGGCATCGCTCAGCCAACCTCTTCGTCGCGCCAGACGACTCCAGCCTGGCGTCCGGTGAGACTGGCGTCGCGCCTGTGGGAGAAGAAGAGTTCCGGCTCGCAACTGGTGCAAAGGCGCGCGGTCTCGATCCGCTCGACGCCGCCCTGGAGCAGCAGGCGCCTGGCGACCTCGGACAGGTCGAGCATCCGCCCGGCGGCGATGCCGTGGCCCAGGCCGGCGAAGGCGCCGAGCACCGCCTCTCCCACCTCGTAGCAACAGGGCCTGATCGAGGGGCCGATCGCGGCGTCGGTGGCGCCGACCGCGGCCGCAGCCCTCGCCACCAGGCCGGCGGTCGTGTCTCGCTTGGCTTGGCCGGGCGAGGCAGAATCGCCGGCGACCATTCCGCGCCAGCCGCAGTGCAGCATCGCGACCCCGCCGGGGCCCGAAAGCGCGATCGGCACGCAGTCGGCGACGAAGACGAGCAGGGGAAGGTCGCGCAACGCGGTGAGGTGGCCGTCGACCTCGGGGATCGGGCTGCCGGGGTCAGCGAACGGGCTCGGCTCCTGTGCCCCCGCGTGAGTCGCCAGCTCGTGTCCGTGCATCTGCCGCCCGATTGCCACCCGCTCGGGTGGGAAGCCGAGCGCGCCGGCAAGCCGGCGCCGGTTCTCGACCACCGCACCCCGCTCGTCCGCCGTGAACAGACCCAGGTTGAGCTCATCGAAAGGAGGCTGGCTGACGCCACCGATCCGGGTGGAGAAGGCCGCCCTCGCCCCCGGCATCGTCGCTTCCAACCAACGAACGCCGTCGCGCTCACGCCACTCCATCGACACCCTTCGCGACGTCCAGGGCCACGGACAGCTCCTCGTCGCGGCCGCTTATCTCACCGTCGAGCTTGCGCCGCAGGGCCGCCTCGAGACCGCGGCCCAGGGCCGGGCCCTGCTCTAGCCCCGCACCGATCAGGTCGTCGCCGTCGATCTCGAGAGCGACGTCGCGCCACTCCTCCACGTAGCGATCGAGCCACTCGGCGCCGCGCGCCCGCGCCAGCACGAGCTCGATCGGGTCATGCCCAGCCGCCAGCGCAACGGCCTCGGACGGGCGGGCGGGCCGCGCATCTGCCAGCAGTGCCTCCCCCCCGCCCGGACTAAATGCGGCCGCGATAACGGCGCGCTCACGGGGCGCGAAGTCCTCCCAGATGCTCGATTGGAGCACCTCGTCGGCGCCGGCCGCAAGCTCCAGGCCGCCCGCGCGCAGGTCGACCAGCCCCCACTCCGCCAGCAGGGCCAGGGCCGGGACCGCCTCGACCTCGCCGGCAAGGCGGAGCAGCTCGGCATCGCGGCGGTCGGCCGAGATCGTGCTCAGGTCCGTTTCGCGCAGCAGCTCGGCCGTTCTCGGCTCCAGCTCGAAGCCGAAGCGCGCGGCGTAGCGGGCGCCGCGAATCGCCCTCGTCGGGTCGTCGACAAAGGAGCGCTCGTGGAGAACGCGCAGCTGCTTCGTCGCCAGATCCGCCTCCCCGCCGTGCGGATCGATCAGCCGCGGCTCGCCCTGCAGTGGGATTGCCATCGCGTTGATCGTGAAGTCTCTTCGCCGCAGGTCCGCATCGAGCCCGGCGGCTGGTTCCACGACCGGCAACGAGCCGGGCCGCGGATAGCTCTCCGAGCGCGCTGCCGCGATGTCCACCTCGTGGCTGTCCAGCACCACCTTGGCGGTCCCGAAGCGCTCGTAGGAGACGACGTCGACCCCAAGTCGCGCGGCCAGCGCCTCGGCATCACCGACGACGACGAGATCGATGTCCGTCCGGCCCCGCCCGAGCAGGAGGTCGCGCACCGCGCCGCCGACGAGGTAAACCGGATCGCCTTCCAGATCGCGCAGCCGGGCAAGCTCCGGATGCATGTGCTCGAGCGCCTCGGCGATGCTCTCGGTGTGGTCCCGGGAAGGCGACATGGGTGCGTTGCTTACCATGATCGCCTCTTCGGATGCCGAGCAAAGGGGTGACGCTTCGCCGGGGCGCGCCTAACGTCGGACCGGAATGCCCGCGGCCGCCATCCGCTCCTTGGCTTCATTCACCGTGTAGGAGCCGTAGTGGAAGATCGAGGCGCAGAGGACGGCATCGGCGTTGCCGGAAGAGATCGCCTCGCTGAGGTGATCGAGCGTGCCCGCTCCGCCGGAGGCGATCACCGGGACGGCGACCGCATCGGCAACCGCCCGCGTCAGCTCGATGTCGTAGCCGTCGTTGGTGCCGTCGCGGTCCATGCTGGTCAGGAGGACCTCGCCTGCCCCTCGCTCGGTCGCCTCGCGGGCCCAGGAGACGGCGTCGCGATCCTCGACCTTCTGGCGACCGCCGTTGACGTAGACGTCCCATATCGCATCCCCGAACCAACCCGGCGGCGCCGCGCAGGTCGGTGAGGCCAGCTCGGGCACAGACCGCTTGGCGTCGATGGCGATCACCACGCATTGGGCGCCGAAGTGGTCCGCCAGCTCCGTGAGCAGCTCCGGCCGTGCGAGCGCCGACGAGTTGACCGAGACCTTGTCGGCGCCGGCGTCGAGCACCGCCTGGGCGTCCTCGACCGACCGGATGCCCCCACCAATCGTGAAGGGGATGAAGACATTGTCGGCCGTGCGCCGGGCCAGCTCGACGATCGTGTCGCGCTTCTCGTGCGAGGCGGTGATGTCGAGGAAGACGAGCTCGTCGGCCCCCTCCGCGTCGTAGCGCTCCGCCAGCTCGACCGGATCGCCCGCATCGGACAAGCCGACGAAGTTCGTCCCCTTGACGACGCGCCCAGCGTCGACGTCAAGGCAGGGAATAACCCGCTTTAGGACCATGGCCAAAGGCTAGTTGGTCGACTTGGTCGCTCTATGGGCGACTAAGTCGACCACCGATCGACCTGTAGGGCCGCGACAGCATCGGCGACGGTGAATTTGCGCTCATAGAGGGCCCTGCCCACGATTGCCCCCTCTATGTTCGGCGCAGCCTTGCTGGCAAGCGCTTGCAGGTGCGAGAGGTCGCCGACGCCGCCGGAGGCGATCAGCGAGGCCTGGGTGGCCGCCGCGATTTCATTCAACTGCGCGAGGGCCGGCCCCTCCATCGTTCCGTCGACCTCGATTGCGGTGCAGAGGAAGCGCACCGCGCCGCGGGAGCTCAGCTCCGCGACGGCCTCGACGACTCCCTCCTCGCCCGCTTCCGTCCACCCCGCCAGCGCCACCTTGCCGTCGCGGGCGTCGACCGAGACCACGATGCGGTCCCCGTGCTTCTCCAGCGCCTCGGCGAGGAAGGCGGGATCACGCAGGGCCGCGGTGCCGATCACTGCCCGCTCCGCGCCCGCATCGAGCACCGCTGCGAGCGACTCGAGGTCACGCAGCCCACCCCCGACCTGGATCGGGCAGTCGACCGCCGCGGCAATCCGCCTCGCCGCCTCGAGGTTCTGGGGCGCACCCGCCCTTGCCCCATCGAGGTCGACGACATGCAGAAACTCGGCCCCTTCGCCGGCCCAGCGCCTCGCCGCATCGACCGGATCGGCGTCGTAGGTCGTCTCACGCGCGTAATCGCCCTGCATCAACCGCACCGCCTGACCACCGCGGATGTCGATTGCCGGATAGAGGATCACGCCGGGACGGCTGCGCAGATTCCGGCGAAATTGGAGAGCAGGCGGAGGCCCGCGGCGCTCGACTTCTCGGGGTGGAACTGAACGCCGAAGACGTTGTCGCGCTCCGCCGCGCAGGCGAAGCGGTTGCCGTAGGTGGTGGTTCCCAGCAGATCGTCCGACCCCGGGTGGGGCGCGAAGGAGTGGACCAGATAGAAGGGCGTCTCGGAATCGATCCCCTCGACCAGCCGCGACTGCTTCTCCCAGCGCACCGGGGCCCAACCGATGTGGGGAATCTTCAGGCCGGGCGCGTCGAGGACGTCGACCTCGCCGCTCAAGAGGCCGAGGCCGGCAGCCCCGCCCAGCTCGGTGGTCGAGCCAAAGAGCAGCTGCAGGCCGAGGCAGATGCCGAGAATCGGCACACCGGCGTCGCGGCACTCGCCAACCAGCTCATCGAGGCCCAACTCGTGGATCCCCTCCATTGCCTTGGGAAAGGCGCCGACGCCTGGCAGGATCAGGCCGTCGGCGGCACGGATCGTCGCCGCGTCATTGGCGATCGTCGCCGTGGCGCCGACGTGCTCGAGCGCCTTCTCGACCGAGCGCAGGTTGCCCATGCCGTAGTCGAGGATGCAGATCCGGGTTGTCACGCCGCCTCCGGACGCGGGAACGCGGGCGCGAGGTCGCCGGGTATGACCAGCGCGCCCGCGCGGAAGCAGAGGGGGTGGCATCTATTCATTCAGAGTCCCCTTGGTCGACGGCACGCCGCTCTCCTCGGGATCGATCGAGACAGCCACGCGCAGAGCGCGGGCGAAGGCCTTGAAGCAGGCCTCGATCATGTGGTGGGCGTTGGCGCCATGACGGACGGAGACGTGCAGGGTCATTTTGGCGCTGTTCGCGACGGCGCGGAAGAACTCCTCGGCCAGCTCGGTGTCGAAGCCGGCGATCGAGGTCGCCGGCAGCTCGGCGTCGAAGACGCAGAGCGGCCGTCCGGAGATGTCGATCGCGCACTCGGCCAGCGACTCGTCCATCGGCACCACGGCCGAGCCGTAGCGCCTGATCCCGGCCCGGTCGCCGAGCGCCTCGTCGAGCGCCTGCCCGAGCACGATGCCGACGTCCTCCACCGTGTGGTGCGCCCCGGTCTCGAGATCGCCGTTCGCCTCTACCTGCAGCCCCAGCTTGCCGTGGCGGGCGAGCAGGTCGAGCATGTGGTCGAGGAAGCCGACGCCGGTGGTGCGGGTGCCTTGCCCGCTGCCATCGAGGCCGAGCGTGAGCGAGACGTCGGTCTCGCCGGTCTTGCGGTGGATCTGGGCGGTGCGCGTCACGGCGTGGGATTCTGACGCAGCCGCATCGAGGCGGCGTGGGCAGGGAAGCCTTCGGCCTCGGCTATCGGCACGCCGGCGCGCGCCAGCGCGGGTGCGGCGTCGTTCATGCGCACCTCGGCCATGCGCCGGCGGAAG
>DASWQV010000096.1:0-13280 GCA_036403515.1 Solirubrobacterales bacterium | reverse complement strand
TCCGGGTTCTCGACAGGGAAACGGGTGAGCTGATTCGCCAGCTGGTCCTCGATCCCAGTCGCGACTATCAACCGATCGGAGGGGGTTGAGGTGTCTACGATGTCCCGCGACATCTGTCTCCGATGTCGCGACACATCACATCACGCCCCAGGCAGGATTCGAACCTGCGACCGTCGGCTTAGAAGGCCGGTGCTCTGTCCACTGAGCTACTGGGGCGGGTGCGCCCTAGATTAGGCGCTGGGGTCTCCATTGCGGTCGTGTTTCCCTGCCCTGTGCCGAGCAAGCACGACATCTAGCGTAGGATCGCTGCGCATGCCGAGCATCGATGCATCGGGGACCGAGCTGCACTATGAACGCGCCGGCGAGGGCGAGCCGATGCTGCTGGTCCAGGGAATGAGCGCCACGCACCTCGCCTGGGGCGAGCCCTTTCTCGAGCGGCTCCGGCGCAACTTCGACCTGATCGTCTTCGACAACCGCGGCATGGGGCTCTCGGGCCGCGCCGAGCTTCCCTTCACGACCGCTGACCTCGCCGCCGACACCACGGGCCTGCTCGACGCGCTCGAGATCGAGACCGCCCACGTGGTTGGGATCTCGATGGGCGGCATGATCGCCCAGGAGCTTGTCCTTGCCCACCCCGAGCGGATCCGCACCCTGACGATCGGGGCGAGTTACTGCGGCGGGCCGCAGGGGACGCTGATGGCGCCAGAGGACCTGCAGCTGCTCGGCTCCGCCTACGCCTCCGGCGAGGCCGAACAGGTCTTCCGAGCGATGTGGGAAATCAACCTCTCCCCCAGCTTTCGCGAGGACGATTCGCGCTTCGCCGCCTTCACCGAGATGGGCTCGGCGCTGCCCGCTCCTCAACCGGTGGTTCTCCAGCAGATGCGGGCCTGCGCGGCCCACGACACGCACGAGCGACTCGGACAGATCTCGCTTCCCACCCTGGTCATCCACGGCGATGCCGATCGCCTGCTCGGCTACGACAACGGCCGGGAGATCGCCAGCCTGATCCCGGGGGCGCGCCTCGAGACGCTCGAAGGCATTGGCCACATGTTCTGGTGGGAGGCGCCCGAGCGTTCCGCCGAGCTGATCCGCGAGCACGCCCTGGCGCCGGTCTGAGGCAGGCCGATGGGGACGATCAAGGGCAACGCCGGCGCCGAGATCGACGCACCGGTCGAGGCCGTCTTTGCGGCTGCCGCCGACGTCGAGGCCTCGCCTAGCTGGCAGCCGGAGATCAAGGTCGCCGAGTGCCTCGAGCGCGACAGCGCCGGCAACCAGGTGCTCGTCCACATGGAGACCGACGCCAAGGTGCGCCGCCTCGGCTCGGACCTTCGCTTCAGCTACGAGGAGCCGAGCCGGATCTCCTGGGCCCAGGAGGAGGGCGACCTCAAGTCAGTCGAAGGCGGCTGGGAGCTCGAGGACCTCGGCAACGGGCGAACCCGCGTGTCCTACTGGGCGGAGGTCGATCTCGGTCGGGTGCTGGGCATGGTGATTCGCGGGCCCATCGTCAACATGCTCAGCGGCCAGTTGATCGACAACATGCCCGTCAGGTTGAAGCGGTTCGTGGAGGGCGACTCGACCTAGGCCGTCCGTGCCGCCGATCTTGCCTAGCGGCGTCGCGCCCACGGCTTGACCCCGGGGCCGAGCCTCAACCTTGGCCGGACGCCTTGCCCTTGCACCCAGCAGGATCCAGCTTGCCCTTGACCTTGAAGACGTAGTCCGGCTCGGGGGTGATCGTCGGCTCTTCGATGATCTGTTCCAGCGCCGGGTCCTTTTTCAGCCAGGCGTAGATCGGATACCAGTAGGGCGCTTCCGGCGAGTCCTGGGTGTATTGGCTGACGATCAGGTAGTCGTAGTCGCCGGCGTTGATGCGGCGACGGAACTGGTGACAGCTGGTCGCGAGCCGGTAGGCGCCGTCCGTCCCCGGCACGCCGATGTACTGGACGTAGTTGTCGAGGTTGGCGCCGTAGAAGCCGTACTGGCCAAAGAAGATCTCCCCGGAGCCGGCTATCCCAATCCGCTTGTCGCTCTGCTTGCGGGCGAAGGCATAGGCCTGCTTGGGCCCGCCATCCTGGAGGAAGTGGTCGGTTTCCGTGTAGTGGTGGTCGACGTACTGCACCTCCTGGGCGCGCCCGAGCACCACCGCCAGCAAGAGAACAGCCGCCCCGCCGGCGAGCACCGCGGCACGGCTGAGAGCCCCCCGCGAGCGGCCCAGGCCAAGGCCAGCCGGGGCCCAGACCAGTGCCAGGGTGAGGAAGACCGTGCCGACTATGTAGCCCGGATACCAACGCGGTGTTGCCAGCACGGTCACCGCGTAGACGATCGCGAGGAAGAGCAGGGTCTGCCAGGCGCGCCGGTCCGGCGCTCGCAGCGGCCGCGCTATCGGCAGCAGCACGAGCGCCAGCACGAGGCCGGGGGTCAGATAGCGAGTATTGGTGAAGAACCCGGTCGGCGAGCCCTCCTGCCCCGCCGCGGTGAGCGGCGTGAAGACGTAGACGGCGGCGGTCAGCAGAGCCGCCACGGAGATCACCCGCAGGATCGTGTTGCGGGAGCGGAAGGCAATGTAGACGGCGGCCGCCACGGCGATGATCAGGATCAATGGCCAGAGCGGCCCGAGCGCATTGTCGAGCTGGGGGAAGAACCACTTGCGGTAGATCGTCGGCTCGGTCAGGTAGTGGGCGACGGCGAAGCGCGGCCGCGGATCGAGCGGCATCTGTTCGGGACGAGGCAGGTGCAGCGGCCCGAAGCCAATCGTCGGGATCGGATTGCCACCGGTCTTGATCATCGCCCGCACATACCAGTAGCCGCCGATCAGAAAAGCGGTGAGGCCCAGCACCCAGGCTGTGGTCAGGCGCCTCCCCCGGCCGCTGAAGACGATCACGCCAAGCCCGATCGCGACGACGGGGATCAGGAATGTGAGCTTGACCGAGGCGGCCAGGCCGGCTGCGACGCCGGCGACGACGAGCGGCCCCTTGTCGAGCAGCGGCGCGTCACGCTCCGGGGCGTCCTGGACCGCCCCGGCATCCGGCGCTCTTCGCTGGTGCGCGTTGATCAGGAAGGCGACGAACGCGATCAGGAAGGCGAGGCCCATGATGTCGTTGCGGCCCTCGCCGGGCTGCGTTTCGATCATCACCCCGGAGTCGATTACCAGCGCCGCCGCGACCAGCGTCGCCGGCCCGACCTTGTAGGGACGGCCGACGCACCAGGCGGCGAGCAGCGCGATCGCCAGCCAGACCAGGTTGATCAGCGGCGAGAGCCAGTCGCTCTTGAAGAGCACGATCGCCGTGCCGTGGACCAGCTCGGAGCTCTGCGGGTAAAACCAGGCGGCAAGCCGCAGCGGGTCGGTGAAGTGCAGGTGGACCGTCGAGTGTTCCTGCGCGAACCGAGCCGCAAACGGCATGTGGTACCAGGTGGTGTCGCCACCGAACATCCCGTTGTCGAGGCTGAGCTGCGAGGGGAAGGTCCACTCGGCGACGGTGAAGGAGGCGACGGCGAGCGCGATCAAGAGGGCGATCGTCTGGACCTGCGGGGCGCTGACCTGATCGCCGTCGCGGGCCTTTCGCCAGCCGAGCAGCGCGGCAAGTAGGCCGACCGCGATGCAGACGACGATCGTCCAGCCGATCGTGAGGATGCTCAGCGTGCCGAGCAGCTCCAGCGAGAGGACCAGCAAGCCGGCCGCGAACGTGGCGTCGGCAAGCCGAGCCAGCGCGCCGGAGAACTCGGGCACGATCCAACGCCGCAGCCAGTAGCCGCCGAGCCCAACCGCGCTGACAATGCCGATTACGGCAAGGCAGCCGCCGATATAGGAGCCGAAGGAGGGGGTCACCGGCGCGGGATGCTATTCGCCGCGCCGGGCGCTCGGCGGCGCTGCGGTGCAACGCGCTGTCCACCCAACAGGGGGATAACGCGTTGCGGCTTGCGTCGGGCTAGGAGGCCGCGGCGGGAATCCGGCAGCTGACGCCGGTGCCGGCCAGTCCGCAATAGCCGTTCGGCACCTTGTGCAAGTACTGCTGGTGGTAGTCCTCGGCGTAGTAGAACGGGCCCGCCGGCTCGACCTCGGTGGTCACCGGCTCGTGACCGGCGGCGCTCAGGTCCTCGTCGTAGCTGCGCTTGGCCATCTCCGCGGTCTGCCGCTGCGAGTCGTTGACGAAGTAGATCCCCGAGCGGTACTGGGTGCCGATGTCGTTGCCCTGGCGCATCCCCTGAGTCGGATCGTGCTCCTCGAAGAAGACCTTGAGCAGGTCGGCGTAGGAGACCTTGGCGGGATCAAAGGCGACGAGCACCGCCTCGGCATGGCCGGTCCTGCCCGAGCAGACCTCGTCGTAGGTCGGATTGGGCGTGGTCCCGTTCATGTAGCCGACCGTCGTCGTGTAGACACCGTCGATGCCCCAGAAGAGCCGCTCGGCGCCCCAGAAGCAGCCGAGCGCGAAGTAAGCGACCTCGGTCCCATCCGGAAACGGCGGCCGCAGCGGCGCATCGAGCACAGCGTGGCGCTCGGCCACATCGAAGGCCGGCTCGCTGCGCCCGGGCAGCGCCTCCTCGGCCGTGGGCATCTGCCTCTTCAAGAATCCGAACATCGAAACAGGGTAGCTTGACCCCATCGGCTGCTTCGTCCTCCTCTTCGCACTCCTCTCGCCGCGCCTGGCGCTCTTCGTGCTGTTCCTCTTCAGCAACCTGCTCAGCCGCGCCTTCGAGAGCTGGTTCGTCCCCTTCCTCGGCTTCTTCCTGCTGCCCTGGACCACGCTGGCCTACGCCGTGATGTGGAGCTCTTCGAACGGCGTCAAGGGCTTCGAGTGGTTCATCGTGATCCTCGCCTTCGTCTTCGACCTCGGCTCCTACGCACAGGGCAGCCGGCGCCGCGAAGCCAGGGCCTAGCCTCTCCCAGCTGGCCCGGATCACTTGTGCCGCTGCTACTCGGTATCGACCGGAAAGGCGACCCGCACGTGTGCCTTGGAGACGACGACGAAGGGGTACAGCTCCACGTCGCCACCCATGATCGATGAGATTTCCACATTGACCAGTGGGATGAACGCCACGTCGACACGGTTGAGCGAATCCGAGAAACGGCTCTGGTAGCCCTCCTGCGGCAAGGTCACGTCACCCACGATCCGCTGCCGGTCGGTTTCGAGCTGCACCCGTTCGATCCGTCGCTCTTTGAACCCGGGATCCATTTTCCAGCCCTATCGGCACCGTGCGGGATCGCGTTGAGCGGACACTCGTCTAGGCGACATAACAGCGAAACCCCTGATCGCTTCGCCGCATTGCCCTGCATCCCGACTTCGGCGAAATCTCAGCTACGATTTCGTGCGGGAAGCGGTTATCCAGGCGAAGGGGGCAAACACGTGGAGCCACGACGGTTGCAGGCCAGGCAGATCCGGGGAATGGGCGTTTGGGTCGTGGCGTTGATCGCTGCCCTGGCGCTCACGGTCATACCCGCTCAGGCGAAGGCGGCCTCACCGGTGCTCGAATTTGTCCCAGCATCCGCTTTTCCCATCGACTTCACCGCCGACGGCGGGGCGGTGACCGCCGTGATGGCCAATGTCAACCCTGTCGTGCACTGCGCCGCCTCCCATGGAGAAGGCGAAATCGTCGGGCCGCGCTCGACCCTTTCGGAATACGTCTTCACCGGATGCGTCGCGAACGAAGGCGGATCTACTGTGAATTGCCAATCCGAATCGATCAATACAGGAGTGATTGAAACCGGCACGATCGAAGCCGACCTGGTCTACATCGATCAGGCGAAACATGAGGTCGGCATGCTCCTCAACCCGGGCGGCGGCATCTACATGACCTTCAGGTGCGGAGGCGAACTGGTCGAAGCGCGCGGCCCCTTCCTCGCCCCCGTCGGTGCGCTCAACACGCAGACCACCTCCTTCACCGCGACCCTCAGCCGCTCGGGCGCGACGCAGATCCCCAACGAATACGAAAACGCGATCGGCGAAAAGCGGAAAGCCGTCCCGATGGGCGAATGGGAAGGTCACCCGCTGGCCACGACCGGGGTGGAGCTGAGCTTTGCGATCCATACCAGCGCGTCGCTCGAAATAAGGGCCGTCACCTCTGCTGAGATCGAAGCCAAGCAGCGCGACGAAGAGGCTGCGGCGGCAAAGAGGCGCCAGAGCGAGGAAGCCCAGGCAGCGGCGGCGGCAAATAAACGCCAGGAAGACGAAGCCAAATCAGAACGGCTCAGGCGCGCCCGGCTTTCCCGCACGATCAAACAGTGCAGGAAGGCCCCGTCAAAGCATCAGCGCGTACGCTGCGAAAAGTGGGCCAAGAAGACGTACGGCAGCGCAAAACCACACTGAAGATCATCGGGGCGCCCGGATTCGAACCGGGGACCTCCGCCACCCAAAGGCGGCGCGCTACCAGGCTGCGCCACGCCCCGATCGAGCCAGTGTAGAGGCGGCTCGCCCGGCGGGCTGGGCTGATCATCGGACAAGCGCTAGGTTTGGCGGCGATGGCCGAGGTACTGCCGCTCAATGCCCTTCATTACGACCTCGACGCGGTCGGGTCCTTGCAGGCTGTCGTCGCGCCGCCGTATGACGTGATCGACACCGCGATGCGCGCCGAGCTGCTCGCGCAATCGCCCTACAACGCGGTCGCCGTCGACCTGCCAAAGCCCTACGGCGAGACCGGTCCACAGGCCGCCGGCGAGGGCGATCCCTACGCCAAGGCTGGCCAGGCCATCGACGCCTGGCAGAAGGCCGGCGCCCTGGTCGAGGACGCCGAACCGGCGATCTGGGCGATGGAGCAGGACTACACCGGACCGGACGGCTCGACACATACCCGCCACGGCATTCTCGTCCGCGTCCGGGTCGAGGACTTCGCGGCCGGCACGATCCTGCCCCACGAGCGCACCCTGCCTGGCCCCAAGCAGGACCGGCTCGAACTGATGCGGGCGACCCGCCTCAACCTTTCGCCGATCTTTTCGCTGAGCACGGTCGACCCCTGGCCGCTGGTCGCACGCGAAGTCGCAATCGAGGACCCTTGGGGCGAAGCGACCGACGCGGCCGGCACCGTGACCCGGATCTGGCAACTCCGCAACCCTGGGATCCACGACGACGTCACCAACAGCCTCGCCGGCGCCCAGCTGCTGATCGCCGACGGCCACCACCGCTACGAGACCGCGATCGCCTACCGCGACGAGGTCGGCGGCGAGGGTCCGCACAACTACACGCTGATGGCGCTGACCGGATTGGATGACCCGGGTCTATCGATCTTCCCCACCCACCGCCTCCTCTCCGGCTTCGCCGAGGACCCCGAGCGCCAGCGCCGCCTCGGTGAGGGACTGCGCGAGCTCTTCGACGTTACCGAGGTCGAGGACGACCGCCTCGACCCACTCGGGGAGGAGGGCATTGGCGTCTTCGGCCTCTATGACTCCCACCACGAGCGCGCCTTCCGCCTGCGGCTCAAGGACACGGCGGAGCTCGACCGCATCCTGGAGGGCCAGCCCGAGGCTTACCGCCGCCTCGACGCGGCGATCCTGGAGACGCTGGTGCTGAAGGGGATCGCCGGCCTCAGCGAAGACGACATCCTCGCCAAGCGTGGCCTCGGCTACGCCAAGAGCGTCGATGACTCGCTGCGCCTGCTCGACGAGGGCGCCTACGACGTCGCCTTCATCCTGCGCCCGATCCCGGTCGATCAGACCCGGGAAATCTGCGAAAGCGACGCCAACATGCCGCCCAAGTCGACCTACTTCTACCCGAAGGTCCTGACCGGCCTGGTCTTCAACCCCCTCGCCTGAGCGGGTTCGCGGGACCGGCGGCGTAGGATCACGCCGGTGGTGAAGATCTACACCAAGAAGGGCGACGACGGGACCACATCGCTGTGGTACGGCGGCCGTGTCCCCAAGCACCATGGCCGAACAGAGGCCTACGGCGCGCTCGACGAGGCCTGCTCCCAGCTTGGCGTCGCCCGCGCCCTCTGCGGGGACGCCGAGGCAGGGCTCGCCGCCGACATCTTGCGCCTCCAGGACGACATCTTCGTCGCCGGCGCCGAGCTGGCGACGGCCCCGGAAGCGGCGGAGCGACTCGAAGATGGCGTCAGCCGTGCTACCGAGGCGATGGTCGCCGAGCTGGAGGCGTTGATCGACGGCTACATGAGCGAAGTGGAGCTGCCCCCCCAATTCGTCATCCCGGGCGGCAACCAGCTTTCAGCCCAACTCGACGTCGCCCGCACCGTGATCCGCCGCGCCGAGCGCCGCATCTCCGCGCTCGCCGAGGAAGGTGAGCTGGCGAGCGAGACGGTGATCCACTTCGTCAACCGGGCCTCGGACCTCATCTACGCGATGGCCCGCTTCGCCGATGTCGATGATCCGGCGCTCTTCGAGGGTCGCCGCAAGAGCTAGATGAAGGTCGTCGCCCGTCGCAAGGCAAGCGGAGAGGACCGGGTCCTTGGCTTTGCCCACGACGTCGAGATCGAGGGCGGCCATACGATCCGCATCGACGAGCCCACCGCAGCGAAGGGCACCGATACCGGTCCTTCCCCCACCCGGCTCGTCGCGGCCGCCCTCGCCGGCTGCACGGCGATAACGATGGAGATATACGCCGAGCGCAAGGGATGGGACATCGGCGCGGTCGAGGTGGACGTCGATGTCACCTATGAAGACTTCGCGCCGCTGTCCTTTGCCGTCACCCTCCGGCTTCCCGCCGAGCTGGGCGAGGAGCAGCGAACGCGCCTGCTGCTCGTCGCCGCCAAATGCCCCGTCCACAAGCTGATCGCCGGCGAGACTCCCGTCATCGTCTCCGATGAGGTCGAGTCCCTCTGATGGAGCTCGGGCTCAAAGGCCGCGCCTGCGTCGTCACCGGCGCCAGCCGCGGCATCGGCGCCGAGACCGCTCGGTTGCTCTGCGCCGAGGGCGCCGACGTGCTGCTGGTTGCCCGGGGCGAGAAACGGCTGCGGGCTGCGGCGGAGGCCGCGACGGCCGCTGGAGCCGAGGCGGGCGGACGAGCCGAGATCCTGTCCCTTGACGTCACCGCCGCCGGGGCCGGCGAGCGCATGCTCGAGGCCGCAACCGAGCAATTCGGTGCGCTCGACGCCCTCGTCAACAACGCTGGAACCGCCCAGTGGCGCGACCTCGACGACGTCCCTGACGAGGACTGGCGCGCGCAGTACGAGCTCAACGTGATCGCGCCGCTGCGGGCGATGCGTGCCGCCGCTCCAGCGATGGCCGAACGGGGCTGGGGCCGCATCGTCAACGTCTGTTCCACCGCCGGCAAGCGACCCTCGGCCGCGATGCCCGAGTACTCGGTCGCCAAGGCAGCCGAGCTTTCGCTCTCCCGTCTCTTCGCCGACCGCTATGCGAAAAGCGGGGTCCTCGTCAACGCGATCTGCCCCGGCCCGGTGGAATCCGAGATGTGGATGGAGCCGGGCGGCCTGCTCGATCAAGCGCAAGAAATGAGCGAAGCGGGAAGCCGGGAGGAGGCACTCGCCGAGGCCGGTTCCAAACGCCCGATCGGTCGCCTGGCCGAGGTCGGCGAGATCGCCGGCGCCATCGTCTTCCTCTGCTCCGAGCGCGCCTCCTACGTCGCCGGCGCCGCCTGGTCGGTCGACGGCGGCACCGTGCAGGTGATCATTTGAGACGGTGCTTGGCGACTTATCCGTCTATATGACGGGAAACTCGCCAAGCTCGGTCGATGCCGCGGTCCTGGTCCCGCTCTACGGCTGGCCCGACGATCCCGGTCTGATCTTCACCGAGCGACGGGCGGATATGCGTCGCCATGCGGGCGAGATCTCGTTCCCCGGCGGACGGCGCGATCCCGGCGACGCCGACCTCGGCGCCACCGCCCTGCGGGAGGCGCACGAGGAGATCGGACTCGATCCCGCCACGGTCGAATTGGACGACGAGCTGCCGCCCACCAACACCTTCGTTACCGGCTACCGCATTCACCCCTTCGTCGGCCACATCCCCCACCCCCGAGAGCTCGACCTGCAACCAAACCCGGCCGAGGTCGAGACCGTCCTCACCTTCTCGCTCGACGTACTGCGCGAGAGCTATGAGATTCGCCAGCTAATTCGCCGCGGGGTGCCAATACATACGCCAACCTACGAGGTGGAAGGTCATCTGATTTGGGGTGCCACCGCGCGGATCCTCAGCGACCTTCTTTCAGCGGTCTGAGGTGGCGAGACCAGCAGGGCAAGGACGCAGGAGCGTGGCGTGCTTGGACGCGAGTGACCGAGGCGCCGCCATGCGCCGGTCTCGGCGCCTCAGACGCCCTTCTCGACCGGGGCTCCGACCAGGTTCCCCCACTCGGTCCATGAACCGTCGTAGTTCTTGACATCGCCTTGGCCGAGCAGCTCGTGCAGGACAAACCAGGTGTGGGCCGAGCGCTCGCCGATCCTGCAGTAGGCGATGATCGGGTCACCGTCGGAGATCACGCCCTTTGAGGTGTAGAGCTCACGCAGCTCGTCCTCGGACTTGAAAGTGCCGTCCTCGTTGACCGCCTGCGCCCAGGGCACCGAGGCGGCGCCTGGAATATGACCTCCTCGCTGGGCGCCCTCTTGCTCGTAGCCCGGCATCGCGATCAGCTCTCCCGAGTACTCCTGTGGGCTGCGCACGTCGACCAAGTTGGTTGAGGAGTCGAGCGCCGCGGTGACCTCCTCGCGAAAGGCGCGGATCGAGCTGTCGCCTGCCTCTGCCCTGAAGGTCGCGGCCGGATGGCTCGGCACCTCGGTGCTGGTCTCGCGGCCCTCGGCGATCCACTTCTCGCGCGGCCCGTTGACCAGCTTCACCTTGTCGTGGCCGTAGTAGCGGAAGTACCAATAGGTATAGGCGGCGAACCAGTTGTTGCGATCGCCGTAGAGGACGACGGTGTGATCGTTTGAGATGCCGCGGCTGCCCATCAGGGCACCGAAATCCTCCGACCGGAGGAAGTCGCGCCTGACCTGGTCCTGCAGGTCGGCGCGCCAGTCGAAGCCAATCGCCCCTGGGATGTGCCCTTCGGCGTAGAGGGCGGGGTTCTCATCGACCTCGACGATGCGAATCGAGTCGTCATCGAGGTGCTCGGCAACCCAGTCGGTCTCGACGAGGACGTCCTTTGCGTAGCTCATCCGTCACCTCCGTTTCGGAATCAGGTGAATTCCTATCCGAGTTTAGAGATAGCTCATTATCACCTTTCGGGTGTAACGTTTTGTCCCCTTGCCGGGGGCGACAAAACGTTACACCCCAGGCTAGTCCCAACCCAGCCGTCCGATCACCAGCTCAGGCCGCAGCCCTGCCCAGCCGTGGCAGCCCAGCTCAGCGTCGTGTCTCAGCTCAGCGGTCCGCGTCCCCGGCCCAGCCGTCCGCATCGACGATCTCGATTGGGATTCGCCAGGTCCGCGAGGCGGCCTCCACCGTCGAAGAGCCTCGGGCGAGAACCGAGGCGTCAACGGAGCCGCCCGCCTCATAGACAAAACGCCGCACCGGCGTTTCCACCAAGCGCTCCAGGAAGCGCTCGAGCCGCGGGCCGTGGATTGCCTCGACGTTCTGCTCAGTGCCGGCCGCTGAGCCGAGCAGCCAGTAGACAACCGTGACGTCGCCGACCAGCTCGAGCAGACTGGCGGGCCGGTCGGGATCGGCGAGCGCCGCTTCTATCCCCGCCGCTTCCATTGCCGCAACCGCCTCTTCCCGGCGAGTGGTCCCGCGCACCTCCCAGCCCTGCTCGATCAGCCGCCCACCCAGCGACCTTCCGCGGCAGCCGCAGCCGACGATCAGCGCGCGTGCCATCTCGCCTGCCTCAGGTCGCCTCGAAGCGCCGTCGCCGACGCAGGCGCTCGAGCTCCTCGGCGGCCACTTCGTCGCGCAGCTCCTGCTCGTTTCGCTCCGCGGCTCCCCGCCGGCGTCGCATCTCGTTTTGCGCCTCGAGCATTTGCTGCACGTCATCGACCTCGTTTTGAACCTCGAGTTCGGGCGAGCGGGTCGGCTTCCAGTCGAGCAATTCGGCGTTGTTGCCGGTGTAGAAGTGCTCGAGCAGGAAGAGCACGCCGACCATGAGCAGCACCATGCCAACGGTTCCCAGGACGAAGACCACGGAACCAAGGATACGCCGGTGGCCCCGGTTCCCTTTAATCCCCGCGATGTCCAATGCGTACATAGTCGACGCGATCCGCACGCCGATGGGCGGCTACCGCGGCGCCCTCTCCTGCGTCCGTCCCGACGATCTTGCCGCGCACACGATCGCGGCGGTGGTCGAGCGCACCGGTGTGGACCCCGAGCGGATCGCCGACGTCTACTTTGGCGCCGCGAACCAGTCCGGAGAGGACAATCGCGACGTGGCGAGGATGGCGGCGCTGCTCGCCGGACTGCCGCAGAGCGTCCCTGGCGCGACCGTCAACCGGCTCTGCGCCTCCGGCCTGGAGGCGATCAACTGCGCCGCGCGCGCGGTCAAGCTGGGCGAAGGCGATTTCTACCTGGCCGGCGGAGTCGAGTCGATGAGCCGGGCGCCCTGGGTCGTCGGCAAGCCCGAACACGGCCTGCCGCGCGGCGAGCAGACGATGCACGACACGACCCTGAGCTGGCGCTTCGTCAACCCGCGCATGGCGGAACTTGGCGTCTCCACCGAATCGATGGGCGAGACCGGTGAGAACGTCGCCGAGCGCTACGCGATCAGCCGCGAGGACCAGGACGCCTGGGGCCTGCGCAGCCACCGGCGCGCGGTCGCGGCGAGCGAGGCTGGCATCTTCGCCGAGGAGATCGTTCCAATCGAGGCGCCTCGCGGGCGCGAGACGGTCACTGTCGATGCCGACGAGGGGCCGCGCCCCGACGCCTCGCTGGAGAAGATGGCGAAGCTGCGCCCCGCCTTCCGCGAAGGCGGGACGGTCACGGCCGGCAACGCCTCGACCCTCAACGATGGCGCCGCCTGCACGCTGATCGCCTCCGAGGCCGGAGTGAAGGAGTTGGGCGCCGAGCCGTTGGCACGCGTCGTCGCCTCCGGCGTCGCCGGAGTCGATCCGGCATACATGGGCATTGGCCCAGCCGTCGCAATCCCCCGTGCCCTCGCCGCCGCCGGCCTCAGCCTCGAGGAGATCGACCTGATCGAGTTCAACGAGGCCTTCGCCTCCCAGGTGCTGGCCTGCGCCCGCGAGCTCGGCATCGACGAGGACAGGCTCAATGTCAACGGCGGCGCGATCGCCCTCGGTCACCCGCTCGGCTGTTCCGGCGCCCGCCTCACCACCACCCTCGTCCGCGAGCTGCGCCGCCGCAACCGCAAATACGGCATAGCCACCATGTGCGTAGGCGTAGGCCAGGGCCTGGCAACCGTCTTCGAAGCGGTCTGAGCCCTTCCGGTGCGCCTTATACCCGGTAT
>DASWQV010000095.1:0-33089 GCA_036403515.1 Solirubrobacterales bacterium | reverse complement strand
AAGAGCTCGATCGAGTCCGCCCGATGAGCGACGATGCCGCAAAGAGGACGAAGCAGCTCACGGCCTCCAGACAGGAGCGGGCGGCTGAACGGTCGAGCCTTCAGCGCGACGTCGCTGCCGCTCGCCGTGCCCGCGGGCGCGAATCGTGGAGCGCGCGCCGGGACGCCTCGCGTCAGCGCCAAGAGCGTGGCGTGTCGAGGGCCTTGCGGGAGCGCGACGTGTCTCTTCTCGATCTCGTCGACCGGTTGCTCGATGGCGGGGTGGTGATCCATGGCGACATCACTCTCGCGGTTGCGGACGTCGACCTGCTGTACGTCGGCCTGCGCGCTCTCGTCGCTTCGGTGGAGACGATCGAAAGGGATCTCGGCGTGTCTTTGAGCGCGCGCGGAGCCTCCCTCGGCGCGAGTGCCCTTTGAGGAGGCCCTGTGCTGCACGTGTATGCAATCACCGACTCCGCCCAGCACCCCGAGGCCACTGGCCTCGACGGCGCCGATCTGCGCACCGTCGGCGAGCGAGCGCCGTTCGCGGTGGTCAGCGAGCACGCACAGCTCTCGCCGCAGGTGAGCGAGGAGGATCTCTGGGCGCACGAGAAAGTCGTTGAGGAGCTGATGGATCGCGCGAGCGTCCTTCCCATGCGCTTCGACGGCACCGTCGCCGACGAGGTCGCGCTCCGGCGGATTCTCGGTCAGCGCCGGGAGGAGTTCGAGGCGCTGCTCGCCGCTGTCCGCGGGGCGGTGGAGCTCGGGGTGCGAGCCCAGCTTGCAGAGGAGCGTGAGGAGGAAGAGGTGCTGGAGGGAGTGGGCCCAAATGTCGCCGGGTCAGTGGGGCCCGGCACCGCCTACCTGCTCGCACGGGCGCGGAATCAACGCCGGGCTGTTGATCTCACCACCCGCCTGCACGAGCCGCTGGCAGCCCTCTCGCGAAGCAGCAGGCGCAGTGGGGCGGGCCTGAGGCCGGGGCTGTTCAAGGCCGCCTATCTGGTCGATCGCGACCGCGTGGACGCCTTCCGCGCCCGGGTCGACGTGCTCGATTCGGAACTTGGCAGCGGGGGGATCGTCTGCACCGGACCATGGCCCCCTTACAGCTTCAGCTCCGAGGAGCCCGGATGAGCTCCTCGACCCATGAGGGCCAGAGGGGGAGAAACAAGCGCTTGGCCGGGCATCCCGACCTCGAGCTCTTCGGCGACGAGCTGGATCGGCTCGACGGAGCGCTGCGACGGCGTGTCAACGCCGATCGCGACGAGCTCGAGAAGGGGCTTGCCCAGCTCGTCTTGACCTTGATCGAGTTGCTGCGGCAGCTGCTGGAGCGCCAGGCGCTCCGCCGCATCGAGGGCGGCAGCCTCACCGCCGATGAGGTGGAGCGACTGGGCGAGACGTTCATGCTCCTCGAGGAGCGGATGGAGGAGCTGAAGGAGACCTTTGGCCTGGAGGACGAGGACCTGAATTTGGACCTCGGACCATTGGGTCGCCTGATGTGAGATGAAAGGAGAAAGGCAATGGCTATGAATGGAGAGCGGCTTCGCGACGAATACATCGATGCATTGCTCGACCGGATCACAGAGGTGCGCTATCCGAGTCATGAGCTGATCGAGCGAGCCGAAAACCTCGTCTACAAACGGGAGCAGGCAGAACGGCTCGTCGCCTACTTGATCTCGACGGTCGACAGCGTGCGCTACCCAAGCCATCAGATCATGGACAGGGTCGAGCGGATTCTCTTTCCGTTCCCCGGCCGCTGAGCGGCAGCCAAGCTAATCGGAGTCGTGGCGCAGAAGCCGGTATACCACGACCCCCGTGGCCGTGCCGGCGGCCGTCGCTCCCGCGAACGCCCTCATGGCCGAAGGCTTATCGCCCTTCAGGCGCTGCGCCGCCGCTATGTACAAGCTCTTCATCGCCATCAGCTACCTCCGTGCTCGTTCCCTGGCGCCGATCGCCTTCTGCTGCGCCCGCATGGCCATTTGCCTACTGCGGACCACCTGCCTTCCGAGCCTCTCGCGTGAGCGCCTGATCTTTTGCGTCGCGCAAAATTGCCTCACATAGCGATGCAGCATCGCCTGCCGGCGCAACTCGTGTGCATGCGTCCTCTGACGCCGATTGCGTGCGGAAATGGTTTCTTGAAGGCTGTGCGCCATTAATGGATCGTTTACCCGATGTAAAGCGGGGGTAAGCAGCCGGTAGGCAGAGTTCAGGGATAGACCGGGATCCAAGATGGCTCAGGCAGCGAAGAACCCACGAGGCAAGAAACGAGAGCCGAGCGCTTCAGCCAAAGCCAAGTCGGCTGCATCGACCGTGAAGAAAGGTGCGCGGAAAGCATCGAAGGACGTTGCTGCCCCAATCGACGCTGCTGCCAACGCAGCGCTGGCGGGCAAAGCGGCCGTGGCGGGCACCCGGGCAGCGGGCAAGGTCGTTTCCCTGGCGGCTTCCCGCGCGAGGGTGCCGCTCATTGCGGGCGGCTCAGCGGCCGCTGGGCTTGTCGGCGGGCTTACGGTCATCCGGCGGCGGCGGAACGGAAGACAAGCCTGGGGCAAGAGATAACTCGAAGGACCCCAGTTCCATCACCAAGCGCGGCGAGCAGGACGACGAACCACGCCGTCGAGTCCGCGGATCCGTAGTAGCGGAGCTCTCCGCCGCGCGCCGGCCCGGCCCGCTAGATTGAGAGCGGCGCGGTGGACGTAGCTCAGTTGGTAGAGCTCCTGGTTGTGGTCCAGGCGGTCGCCGGTTCGAATCCGGTCGTCCACCCTCTTGGAAGTGCCTGCAAAGCGGCAACTTCGCTTTCGGGGGGAGTTTCCAACCGTGACCCTGTTGGCGCTCCGCTTCTGGCACTAGTGGCGATATTCGCGCCGATGCGCGGGGACTAGCGGAAATTTCGGGTCATTCCGACCCGCTTTGCGGCGATGGCGAAGCTACGTTCAGTCCATGACGACCATCCGGGCCCCCGCGATCGAGCAGCTCATCGGGGTATCTCCTCTGTCGTGGCATGACTTGGGTGTTCCCTTCTTCCAGGTAGGAATCCTGGTTCTGGGTCTCCGTCAAACCTGATCTGGCTTCAATGGGTCGGGACATGAAATTGGCCCGGACCTTTGACTCGATTCCCTTGTCCCTGGGCTTGTCTACGAGAGCTAGCTTGGCTCCACCGCGGCCGCCAGGATCACGAGCTCGTGAATATCGACCTCGAGCACGTCGCAGATCGAAATGAGCAGGTTCCAGCTTGGATTGTCGGCACTTTTGCTTCCGCGCTCGATGCCGGAGAGATAGGTCGGATGAATTCCCGCCTCATTCGCGAGTGCCTCAATGCTCAAGTCCCGCTTCTTTCGAAGCTGGCGTATGGCAGATCCAAGCTGGGCGGCGGTCGGCGACGGCACGGGAGCGGAGCCTCCCGTGGTCGACCTGACTTGACCATAGAATATATTCTATATTCGGCAAAGGCCAGATTGGGATGGGGGCCGACGGTCCGATGCCAATGAGTGGTTCAGATCCTAGCTGAGGGGGGCTTCTCTCCTGCAAGAACGGACTTTATATCCGACTCCCAATGGATTTCAAGCTAGGGGTGAAGTCCAGAACCTCTCTCTGTGGCAAGACCATGCATCCGCTGCTGGGATGGTGCCCAGCAAGGGAATTGACCCGCTGCTGCACGGGGCCTAGCGTCCCCGATTCTGGCGCGCGAGGCGGGTCGCGGCTCGGGAAAAAGGGGGGAAGAATAAATGGCCGTTTCACCGCGACAGCGATGGAGTTCGACGACAGAGGTGCGGTGTGAACTATCGACGCGATTGCGCCGACGCCAGCCGGAGATCGAAAAAGGCGTGCTCGACCGGGTTGTAGAAGTAGAGATTCCAGAGGCAGTTGCGGGTGCCGAGTACGTTGTCGGCCTTTGCGAAGCGGTCAGTGAGGCAGTCAATTACGTCTTGAGCGGCATCGAGACAGGCGAGGTGCCAGCCAGCGCGATTCCACTTGCGGCGAGTACCCAGGCTAGGCGGGCTGCGCGCAACGGAGTTCCTCTAGACGCAGTCTTGCGCCGGTACCACGCTGGAGATCGGGTCCTGTATGAGGTGATTCTAGGGGAGGCGCATGACCTGCCGTGCGAGGCCTTGCAGGACATTCTCAGGGACCATGGGCCTCTCGTCGACCATCTAACGGCCGGGATCGCAACGGAGTACATGCACGAGATAGAACGCATTTCCCGTACTCCTGCACAAAGGCTTAGCGAGCAGGTGAAAAAGCTACTCGCCGGCTCAACTGGAAAAAAGGAGGCTGAAATCGGCTACTCCTTGGAGGGGTGGCATGTTGGAGCGATCGTCCGCGGGTCCAAAGCGGACCGGGTCATCCTGAAACTTGGCAACGCCCTCGGACGCATGGTGCTCTGTGTGCCAGCGGCGGATCCGGACACCTTCTGGGCCTGGTTCGGTGGTCCACGTCCTCCGAAGGCTGGCGATCTGGACGCTCTCTTGGGCAGCGATCTCCCTGAGGGAGTTTTCGTGGCACTAGGAGAGCCACGTAAAGGCCTTGATGGATGGCGCCTGACGCATCGCGAAGCTCAGATCGCCCTTCGGGTCGCGCTCTATCGACCTCGTCATATCACCAAATGTCGACACGTGTTGCTGCTTGCGGCGATGGTTCAGGATCAACATGTCGCCGCTGCGCTGATTGCGACCTACCTTCTTCCACTGGAAGGCCGAGCCCAACATGGACAGACACTCCGGCGAACACTTCGAACCTATTTCAAGACTGGACAAAATGCCGCCAGCACAGCTATTGCTCTCAAAAAATCCCGACACACCGTCGAACGCCATCTTCGGACTGTGGAGTTAAAGGTAGGGCAGAATCTCGATGCGTGTAGCACGCAAATTCAGGTCGCGCTTTGGGCGGAGGAGTTGCTGGGTCCTCTCTCAAATGTCAAGGCGCCGTTGACGTAGCGCAGATTTCTGCCTGGGGTATGAGGCCTTTCGCGTCCGGGGCCGAGGACTGGCCGAGGCAGAACCATGGCGGGACCGAGGCAAAGTACGACCTAGATATTTATTTAGGCCGATGTGCCACACGCGAGAGGCAATAGTGCATCACATAGGCACAGGTACGAGCTCTGATTGGTTGAGAGGATTGTGTCCGTGAAGGGACCGGCAGGAGCAGATGCGGCAACTCGCTCAATTGACCCTGCTTGGAAGCTGGTCAGAGAGAACGGCGACAGCGTCGCGGGCGCCTTGGGGGAACATCGAAAGTCGCGAAGACGCCAAGGGCTTGGTCCTATGACGCGTTATTACCATTGGTCGCCAGGTGCAAGGCGGCTCGAACTAGGCCGGCGTTGGAATGATTCGACTTGGATCCATCCCGCAGGCGGGTGTGCATCAGTCGTGATGCGGCGAGTGCCAGTCTAGATGGCAACCATAGCGACAGTTGACCGATCTCAGGCTCCGGCCTCCGGTGAAAGGCAAGGCAGCAAACTAATCTCCTGGAATCCAAGCCATGAACTCGATCCCCATGAATGGGCAGCGGCAGGACGTCGCATTGGCGCTGTAGGGCGATGCATCCAGTGGTTGCTCGGCGACTGGATTGCCTATGGCAACACCAAATTCGGGGAGCGCTACACGCGAGCGTCAAAAATTACGGGCTATGACCCGCAGACTCTTATGAACATGGTTTACGTTGCGTCGCGGTTTTCAATCTCCCGACGCCGGGAGAATTTGTCGTGGAGTCACCACGAGGCGCTGGCCTCCATGGATCCTTCAGAACAAAACCGGTGGCTGGACGAAGCGAGCGAGCACCGTTGGTCGGTCTTAGATCTTCGGATGATGCTGCGCGCAGCACGAAAGGAACGGAAGGAAGAAGAAGAGCTTTCACCAGGGGGAGCCGATGCCTTGGCCGCAAGGGGCCCGGGCGAACGCGCTCAGGCGGCAGTCATATTCGCTGGAGACGGATCAGCAAAATCAGGAAAGCCTACGGGGCAATCCGCTGACGCGCCGGTGATTTGTCCGCATTGTGGCAAGGAGGTGACCTAGGTCGCTTCCGCTCCTTTCGCCTCCGACTCTTCGTGGAACGTGAGGCATCACTTCTCCCAAAACATGGTGGTGTGCACGTGCGCCATCTGTAGGTCGAAATGCCGTACTTCAGGCGGCGACAGCCTCGATGTTGAGGCGGATGTAGTCGATGACTAGGGGTTGCTCGGAGACTTCCAGAACCGCCTCGGCGAAGCGCTGGCGCTTCTCCTCGGGCAGCTGCTCGAGGATCGGTCCAAGGGTCACGGCCGAGATGAACTCGAGCGGGCGCTCAGGCTGAAACGGCTTCGGCTCCAGCCAGCAACGGACCTCGGTGAAGCCAGCGCTTTCCAGGATCGGCTCCGTCTCCTCCGGCGTGGAGAAGTTCCAAAGGCCTCGCATCCCGGTCAGGTGCTGCCCGAACTCGTGGCGAGCGGCGACGCTGATGATCGCCTGGGTGTGGGCGGCGGCGCCGCCCTTGCCTCCGCACTGCGCGACGACGCGACCTCCCGGCCGCAGAACTCCTCGAAGCTGCCGGAAGAGGCGGTCGTGATCCAGAATCCAGTGCAGCGTCGCCGTCGAGAAGATGACGTCGACCGGCTCGGGAAGCTCCAGCTCGAGAAGGTCGCTGACCACGTAGTCGACGCTGTCCCCCAGTCGCTCTCTCGCCTTTTCCACCATCTCCTTCGAGCTGTCGACTGCGATCACCCGCCCCCGTGGGAGCAGCTCGGCCAGGGCCGCCGTGACCCGGCCGGTGCCGCAGCCAGCGTCGACGACCGTCTCGTTGCCCCGCAGCTCGAGCCGCTCCAGTCCCTCCATTCCCCATTTCAACTGAGGATCAGAGATCGCGTCGTAGGTCTGGGGGTCCCACTGGCGGGCGCTGGTGTTCATCGGCCCCTTGAAACGATCTTCGGCCATCGGCCACCTCCCCGAGATTGGTCGTCAGTCGACGGAAGCGTGGCGGGTGAATGGGGGGCGAGTCAAGATTGCTCCCGTCTTCGGTTCGCCAGCCGAGGCGCTAAATGTTTCGCACCCGGCGACCGATCTCGGCGTCCTGCAGATAGCCGGCGGCGTCCCAAAAGGAACAGGCGGCGATATCGTCGTAGGGAACGAGCGCCGTGACCCGCCCCACGCTGCGATCGCGAAAGTATTCCTCGGCGGCGCGGGTGAGATGGAGACCGATCCCCTGGCGGCGATGGCCGCGATGGACGGCAAGCCGGTAGATGTTTCCGCGCCAGCCGTCCCAGCCGGCAATCACAGCGCCGATAACCCGCCCGCTCTTTTCCGCCACCAATAGAGCGGCCGGACTCTCTTCAACGAGGCTCTCGAGGTTCTCGCGGCGATCGGGCGTGCTGGCATGCCGGCTGCGAGCGGTCGACCATAGGCGCAATACCGCGCTTACGTCATCCTGGTTGCAACGCCTTACCGTGACGTGGTCGTTTGTCAAGTTCGGCAGTTTAGCTGACGCCAGCGCAAGCTCTCGCGCTGGGCGACGGGGCAGGCTACGGCTGTCGCCGCACGATCTGCGCTGGGGCGCGGGCGACGACTCCCTCCCGCCACTCGACCGAGAACTCGCGCAGCACGTTGTCCGGCACCGTGCTGAGGGCCCCAATCAGAGCGCGTCCCTCGAGTCGTGCCATCGCGGTGCCCAGGCAAGCGTGCGTCCCGTGGCCGAAGCCGAGGTGCTGCTGACGTGCGGAGAGGTTGACGTCATCGGCGTCGCAGAACTGGTCGGGGTCCCGATTGGCGCTCTCCAGGCTGATCCACACGAGGTCTCCTCTCTTGTGTTCTGGCTCCTCGCTCTCGTCGTCCGCCGCCGCCCAACGAGCGACGACGCGAACGGGGGAGAACACTCGGAGAACCTCCTCGAACAGGAGGGCAGGGGCAGACGCGGCGGCCTCCTTGAACCGCTCGGGATTCTGCACCGCCCAGGCGGTCAGGCACCCGAGCTGGTTGAGCGGGTTCTCGTAACCGCCATGCAACACGACAACCGGCGTCGACCTCGCCAGCTTGGTCGGGATAGCCCCCGACCTGGCCGCGGCCTCCAGAGAACCATGGAGCCCACTCGCTTCGCCTCGCAGGCGATCGCGTTCGAACAGCATTGTTGCTCGCATCGCCGCGTTGGCGGTGCGATGGCGCGCCAAGGGAGGCAGATCGGGCTCCAACAGCCCGAGCATGTCTCGGGCGAGGGCACTCAACCTCTCCCTATGTGCGAGTGGGACCTCCATTACCGACAAGATCGCGTCGAGGACGAGCGGCTCAACGACGTCGGCCACGAGATCGGCACCGGCCTCAGAAAGTGCCTCATCGAGCGCTGCCCGGCACATCATTTCTATCTGCTCCCTCAAGCCCTCGAGGCGGTGCGAAGTGAAGTACGGCATCACCACGCTGCGAAGCTGCCGATGGGGCTCTCCGTCCAAGAAGAGAAGGTTGTTGGGCTGACTCGGCTCGAACCCCGCAAGGCGCGGATCAGAGGTCAGCTCGCTGCTGGCCAGCGCATCCCGGCATTGCTTCCAGCCTCGGATCTCCGGCACGAGACTCAGCCCGCGCGACCGTTGTCGTCCGCTGACCCGTTCTGTCGCCCGGCTCTCGTCAGGGCCGTTGCGAGGTCGCCCACCGTCTGCCATCGCGCCGCGTCGATCTGGTCGTCCTCGATCGCCCAGCCGTACTCATTCTCGATGAACACCACTAGCTCGAGAAGATCCAGCGAGTCGAGATAGAGGCTGGGGGCGCCGGAACTCTCACTCGACCACAAGCCGGTCGACTCGGTGATGTCCTCGGAGGCGATGACAGATCCCTTGACGCTGTGCGCTGCCATGCGGATCGCGTCGAGAACGGCCGAATTGGTCGCTTTTGGCTTTTTAGTCATGGGCGGCAGGGGAAGCGTCCGTGTGGGCGGCCGCGGAGCGAGTTACATTTCTAAACGGCATCCAGGAGAGCGTGCCGCAGGTTAGAGTGCCGCCGCAAATTCTGTATACGTCCCGAAGCCCTAACCCGTCGATCGAGAGCCTCCCGGTATCGGGAGACGACCGAAAGCCGCCGCCGCGGCGGCTCGACTTGCTTCCTGCCCGCCCGCGTACTGAATTGCCCGCGCTGTGGCGAGGAAATCTCCGTTGAGCAGACGGAGTTTCTCTGCGCTCCAGTAGCGACCCGACCTGAATTCGCAGTGCCGACCTGACGCCGGTATACCCCGACGGAGATGCGGAACATCAAAAGGCGGCAGAAACAGTGAACGGCATTAGATCCGACGGGGTCGCCAGCGACTCTGGCATCTCTAGGCCGCAGGTAAGAGTCAGTGGTCTGGCGGAGGTCGATGAGGTCGCTGGCGCCCGTGCCATTTTCACGCAGTGGATGACCATCGGGCTGGCAGCCGCGGCGGCCCTGGGGTTCGGTGAGTGGTGGTCTTACCTGCTAGCCATCGTGGTAATTGCCACGCGGCAACACGCATTGCTGGTGCTGATGCACGATGGGGCTCACCGGTTGTTGGCGCGACACCGCTTCTTCAACGACCTGGCGAGCGACCTATTTCTCGCCTTTCCACTGTTCGTTAGCACGAGCCTCTATCGAAGCCATCACTTCCGGCATCACCGCTTTCTCAACTCCGACGCCGACCCCGATGTCGCTGATTCACGCGAGGCCTACAGTAAGTCCGGGTGGCTGCTGATCTTCCTCGCTGATGCGGGGGGACGCAGCTTCTGGAAGGTGTTCCGGTCTGGGTCGAATTTCTCGATGCTGAACTACCTCACTGGGGGGACGGAGATCCGACGCTTGGTCCCAGTCTGGCAGTTTGTCGCCTTCGTGGTGATGTGGGTGGGGCTTGGTGCCGTGCTGACCATCGTGCACGGGTGGTCGGCGTTCCTCCTGCTGTGGATCGTGCCGATGTTCACCGTGCTAGGCCTGATCCTGCACGTGCGAGCCGTCGCCGAGCATGCCGGTTGCGATCCGGTGCCGACGATCGCGGGTACCCGCACGGTCATCCCCGGGACTGTCGAGCGTCTGCTGTTCGCGCCCGTCAACGTCAACTACCACCTCGCCCATCACCTCTTCCCAGGGGTGCCGGCGACCAAGCTGGCGCGGCTGCACGCCCGGCTTTGTGAGGACGCGTCGTTTAGGCGGAGTGCGCAGGTCACTAAGGGATATTTTCTCGGGCAGACGAACGTGCTGGCCGAGGTGGCCCGTCACGGAGCCGATTCGGGTGACCGCTAGCGCCGTGAAGCGACGCGCCTTCGCACTTGTGGGGGCGAGCGGCTCGGGCAAGTCGACCTTGACCGACCTCCTACGCGAGGGCTTCGAAGCCAGCGGCCTTCGAGTCGAAGTCGTCAAGCTTGCCGAGCCGCTTTACTGGCTCCAGCGCGAGTTCTATAGGTATGCCGGGCGCGAGATCGACCTCTACGCCCAGGACCAGCCACTGCTCGAATCGATAGCCACGCACCTGCGTAGCCTTTCGCCACGGGCGCTCGTCGATGATTTCCTGCGCCGCCTCGACGTGAGCGACGCGGACGTGATCATCAACGACGACCTGCGGGACCCTCACGTCGACTGGCCGACGATGCGGCAAGCCGGCTTTCGGGTGATAGGCATCGCGGTCGAGGAGCCGACTCGCCGCGAGCGGCTGTCGCGACGAAGGGATCTCGCGACTTCGATGGACTCGAAAGCGAGCCGGGACATCTCGCTCATCCGTCCCGACATCGTTCTCGACAACAACGGCTCTCTGCGGGAGCTGAAGTCCGCGGCGGCCGCTGTCGTCCAGAAGGAGCAGCGGTGATTCTGACCGGGGCCGAGATCGAGCACGAGGTCGAGCGATCGCGAATAGTGATCGATCCTTTTCGTGCGGGAAGCATCGAGCCGAACAGCTACGGGTTCAGGCTCTCGCCCCATCTCATCGTGTACGACGACGAGGTCCTCGACGCCCGTCTCGCGCCGACGGCGCGCAGCATCGAGATGCCCGAACAGGGGTTCGTCCTGGAGCCAGCGACCCTCTACCTAGGGAGCACCGTGGAGCGACTCGGGAGCCTGCACTACGCGGCGACTTTGTATGCGCGGCGGTCGGTCAGCACGATGGGCATGTGGATCCAGTACAGCGCCCCGCTCGGGCACATGGGCGCGATCATCTCCTGGACGCTTGAGATCCGAGTCGCACATCCGATCGTCGTCTATCCGAAGATGCTGATCGGCAAGATCGCTTTCTGGGCAACCGCTGGCCAGAGCTGCTCCTACCGGGGCCGGTACCGCGGCTCAATCACCACCGTCGCTTCGCGGTTGGCCGCCAAGGACGGAGAGGGCGACTGGTCGTGATCCTTACCGGTCCCGAGATCGTCGGCCAGCATCGCAAGCGACGAATTCTGATCGACCCCTTCGACGAGAAGGCAGTGAACCCGAACTCTTACAACTTCCGACTTGGCGACAAGCTCAAGGTCTACGACACTTTCCCAGTCGATCCCAAGGTTCCGAACACATGTCGTGAGATCGAGATCCCGTCGAGCGGATACGTACTCGAAGCGCACCGTCTGTACCTGGCTCACACGCTTGAGCGGCTCGGGAGCCCATACTATGCGCCCACCTTCGCGGCCAGGTCTTCGGTCGCCCGTTTGGGCCTATTCATAAACCTGTCGGCCAGCCTCGGTGACATCGGTTTCTTCGGCCAGTGGACGTTGCAGTTGTTCCCCGCGCACCCGGTGCGACTCTATCCTGGGATGCGCATCGGACAAATGATGTGGTGGGAGCCGCTCGGTGAGATCGATCTCTACCAGGGCAAGTATCAAGGATCCGTCGGCCCCGCCAGCACGCTGATCCACCGCGATTTCGAGGTAGGCCAGGAAGTCGCGGCCGAGCATGTACTGGATGGCATCGAGGTGGCCACCTGATGTCGGTGGTGACGCTTGACCAAGGCCCTCCGCGGTCCGTGTGCGGGGGAAAGTTCACTGGCCTCGTGATGGCCTCCAAGATCGCTCCCGTGCCGCGCGCGCTATGCCTAACCGTCGACGAGTTCGGGCTTGCCCTGGGCCCGCACAGGTTGCGGTCGCTCGCTCGGCTGATGGAGGACGTGCGCTCAACGGTGGGCGCATTCCTGCCCGAGGCCGAGGCGGAGGTGGCGAAGATTTTCCGCGGTGTCTCACCAACCCCCTCGCAGATCGAGACGCTGCTGGTGGCGGTCGACGGGACCTGGGGTCGCGCTGATGGCTTCTGGCTCGCGGTGAGGTCCTCCGCGGTAGACGAGGACGCAGCGGATGCCTCCGGCGCTGGCATCTATGCCTCGGTTCTCGGGGTCGAGACCCCCACCCAGCTCGCCGATGCCATCGCGGTGTGCTGGCGCAGCTTCTATGGTCCCGCGGCGCTTGCGGCACGTGTGCGCGCTGGCGACTTCGACCCCGCCCCGCGGATGGCGGTTGTCGTCCAGCAGATGGTCGAGCCGGCGATCGCCGGCGTCGCCTTCACCGACGGCGACGAGGTGACGGTCGAGTACGTACGCGGCCGCGCCGACGGGCTCGTCGCGGGGGCCGATGTTCCCGCCAGGGTTGTGGTCGACTGTCGCGAGGAAGCGGCGCGGGAGGATACGCCCACTTTCCTGAGGTCGGTGTGCACCACGGCTCAGCGGCTTAGGGAGGCGACCGGCGACGACGTCGACGTCGAGTGGGCTTGGGACGCGAGCATCGTCGCGGTGCTCCAGTGCCGACCAGTCGCGGCTCGCGTCGGGGCGGAGCGCTGGGTCGCGGAGCCGCACCTCGCTTACTGCAGGCTCTACCTCGACGACATCCCCTCCGATCGCTTCTCACTCGGAGCAGCCGCTCCGATCTGGGCGAGCTACGTCGCCAAGCGCTCGATGCCGTATCGACTAGCGCGCAAACACCGGATGAGGACGGGGGAGGCGTTCGCCGTTTCGCTGAACGGGGCCGCCCTCGTCGGCGAGGGGGCGCGGGGGCACCTTCGGCCGCTGCTCGACGAGCTCACCGCAAAGGAGGTGGTGATCGATGTCGCGCCGACCATCCGTCAGGTCGTCGCCGATCGGGACGACCTGCTCGGGCAACTGCGCACGCTGCTTCGCGACGCCGACAGCGCGAAGCTACAGGGCTGCATCGTCCGCGACTTCCTTCGCGGCTCCCACGGTGCCCTCTCGCTGAGGGACGGGCAGGGGCGCACCTTGGTGGAACTCTCGCACGACGGCCTGCTGGCCCTGAACCGTGGCACGGCGCTGACCTCGCGCATCTACATACCAGATGGGGAGACTGCGGCGCTCGACGGGGAGGCCCCGGAGGAGGTGCGCTCCGCGCTTCCCGGAATCGTCGACTTCACTCGCGCCCTCGACGACGTCCTGCCCGGCGTGCAACTGGAGTGGGTGATCGATGATAGGCAGGCGGTCTTCGTCGACTACAGCGCCGCGCAGAGCGAGGTCCCCGACAACGCCGCCGACGGCGTCGGAGCAGTCGTGAGCGGGGGCATGGCGCGCGGCCCGGTGCTTGAGATCGGAAACGATGCCCTGCTCGAGCGGCTCAGCATCGGGCCCGCGGTCAGCGTCGACCGGACCGAGGACGTCCTCACCGACCGTGAGTTTGGTGCACTCTTCAGCGCGGTCAGGGAATGCCCCGAGAAGCCGATCGTCGTCGCTAGCGCCCCCTATGCGGCGCTCTCGGTGCTGATCGATTGGGTGGCCGGATTCGTCTTCGAGCGGGGAGCGGTCCTCTCGCACCTTGGGATCCTCTTGCGCGAAGCCCGGTTGCCGGCGATCATTCATCCCGATCCGCCCCGCTCGGGCACCGCCGTGATCGCCGACGGTTCACTGTCGGTGATCGTCGATGGGGCCCCGTCGTGACGCGGCGGGGGGAAATCTGGATTGGCCCGATTGAGTTGATCGACGGACGCTGGCGTGACCCGGTCCCGCCGCGGTGCCTGGCTGCCTCCCTGCCCGCCGCAGAGACCGTCCAGAAGAGCAACACGATCTCGCTCGAACTCCGCGACCTAGACGTTAGGCTGCGTACTACCGGGTTGCGGAGCCAAACTTCGCGGCGACGGCTCGCAGATAAGGCGCTGCGGTTTGGCGATCTCTATGACGGGCTGACGCCGACGCCGCTGCTTCGCGAGCAGATCGCGGACGTCATCGGCGAGCGGCGGCAGTCGATCGCCGACTCTTACGTCCCGATCTTCTACCGCGGCATGGTGGTGGATGGTCGCGCCCACCTCTACGGGCGGGCTCGCTTCCACGGGGGGGACGCCGTGTTCATCAGGACCAGCGAGGAGCCCGTGCCCGTTGACGACGACGACGAGCTGCTGCGCTTGGCGCTCGAGGCCCATGCCAAGGATCCGACGTTCATCAACAGCCACCAGTGCTATTACCGAAAGTGCCTTGCAGGCCACGAGGCGGAGTACAAGCTGACGCTGTCCAGCGACGCCGACATCTGGGCGCTCACGGCGTCCTTCCACGATCTAGTGAAGCGGGGCAAGCTGCCCGGGTTTGTGCTCGAGTATCGCGACGGGTTGCAGGTGTGGGACTACGTCAACCATCTCTTCGAGGTGCTGTCGCCGGAGCCGGAACGCGGCTACGTGTCGTTCATCCCGACGACCGACGGTCTCTTCACGTGCAAGCGCAAGTGGTTCGCGCGCGACGCCTTGATACGGCGTGAGGAGCTCCGTCCAGGGATCTCGATCGAAGGCTCGCTCGAGGAACACCTCCGCCAACATCTCGGCGCCGAGACGCGGCGACTCCCAAGTTTCCGCCGAGTGCGCTACGACGTCAACTTTGAGTCAGTCGAAACCGGGCACGTCTACGGGGTGTTCTTCGACCATTGCTCTCTGCTTGAGTCGCCGCAGATGGCGCTCATGCAGTGCGAGGTCGAGTACCTTCGTAGCCGGACCCTGGTGCGCCCAGACGAGAGCGCGGTTCTCCCGGAGCTCGCCGCGGTGACCGATTGGATCCGGACTTTTCTGACGGCGCGGCGACAGCCGTTCCAGGAGAGCTTCTACTCGAAGCTGTCCTTTCTGCGCGATGTCGTTGATGGGGCTGTGCCTCCTATGCCCCGGGTCGCCGGACGGGCATGACGGCACATCGAGTCCTCTGGCACGTGTGGGATGCGGCGGCGCACTGGGCCGTGCGCAGGCTGCTCGACGAAGGCGATCTGCCGGCGCTACGGTCGGTGGTAGGGGCCGGCATGTTGACTGCCGCGGAGCCTTCATGGCCGAACGCACAGACGCCCGCCGCCCTCGCGACTCTGTTCACTGGTCTTGATCCGGCGGATCACGGCGTCACCGGCTTCATGACGCCGGACCCTCCACGCGGGATCCTCGGCCGACGCCGCGGCTTCGCGCCGGAGGCGCTCTACGCTGCGCCGATCTGGGATCGCCTGGATCCCGAGCACTCCGACGCGATGCTGGTCCACGTGCCGTGGGCGGTCCGGGAGCCGGAGGGGCCGTTTTCCCCTGGCCTGCGTTTCGCGATCGACGGCTACTCGAGACGGGTGCGGAGAGGCGGAGTTGTCGTGCTCGACGGCACGCCCGGCGATTCCGAGGCGCTGCCGGTGGGAAGCGTGGCGGCTAGTAGGCCGGTCGAGGACATCGTGGCCATCGAATCACTCGAGGGCCGCCGGATGTCATTGCGCCTGGATGCGGGATGGCGGGCATGGTGTTCCGGCACCGCCCCCGCGACGCTCGTCCGGGCGGTCCGCCGTCCCAGCGACGGAGTGCCCCTGTTGCTTCAGCTCGGCGCCTGGGAAACCACCTCCGCGCCCGACGCCTGTGCACGCTCAGTGGCCCGCCGGGCAGACCCGTTCGTTGGCGAGGGCCTAGGGCGCTTCTACCGCCGCGGCGTCTTCGGTCCGACCCTGCTGGACGGTGGTGACGGCGGCGCGGAGAGGATCCTGCTCAGCACCGTCGAGCAGGCCGCCCGGTATTTCACGCGCGTCAGCCGAGTCGCGCTTGACGCGCTCGGCCCTGCGTCTCTGACGGTGGTCTACCAGCCCTGCATCGACGACCTCGCGCACGAGCTCACGGGTCTCTGCGATCCCGCATCACCGGTGTTCGACGCCGAGTTGGCGACCACTGCGTGGCTCTCTTTGAGAGCGGCTTACCGCTGGGCCGACGCCCACCTCGGAGCGTTGTTGCGACACGCCGATCCGGAGACGCTGGTGGTGGTGAGCTCCGACCATGGAATGGCCGGGATGAGCCATGACGTGTACGCCAACGCGATCCTCGAGCGGGCGGGCTTGCTCGTCTTCGACTGCAAGGGCGAGATCGACCCGCGCAGAACCCAGATCGCGCTCTCTCCCGCCGGCGACGGCTCCATCTGGGTCAACAGCGTCGAGCGACCCGGCGGCTCAGTGCCGCGATCGCGGGTCGAGGAGACTGTCGAGCGCGCCGAGCGGGCTCTAACGGCGGTTCGGGAGAGTTCGAGCGGCCGGCACGTGGTGAGCGAGGTGCTGTGCAGCCGCAACCGGCTTCGCCCCGAGTTGGGCGATGCGTACCTGGTCCTGGCGCCTGGGTTCCACCTCAAGACCGGGCCGGCGCCGGGTTCAAGCGCCGTGGTGGCCACCCGCAAGACCGGAGGCCACCTGACCAACACCGGTGCGCCGTCCCTCGCAGGAATCCTCGCGGCCGCTGGTCCCGGTCTACCCGCAGCCTGGAGGGCTATGTTGGTCAACAACCGCGATGTCGCGCCCTGGCTTCTCTCGGTGTTGGCAGCTTCGCCACGGCCGCCCCAGGGCACCGCCGAGGTTGGTGTAGCCAGGTGAGCGGCGCGATCACCGAGCAGGCGCGGGTGCGCGCGAGAGCGGTGGAGCAGTTCCTCGAGACTCGTGGTCTGACGATCGCGGCCGTCGAGGATGTCATCCGCGGCGCCCTGGACGAACCTGCCGTGGTGCTGCTCACGAGTTCGCCTGTCCACGGCTTGGCCAACCGCCTCAGCGACATAGACACGATCTGCATCGTCGAGGGGGACGGGGACGACGACGGGCGAATTGCGACCCAGCTCTTCGCCGCCGGGAACCATCTCGAGTACATCTGCTTCTCCCGCTCCTCGCTTGAGCGGGACCTCGAGTATCTCCGACAGGTCGCCTCGCTGGCCTCGCCTGACGCCGTGGCGGCCTACGGCAGCTGGAATTCATCGCGCACCGTGAGGCTGAAGTACATCGAGCGGATAGTTAATGGCGTCGCCACCGACGGCACGATGCCATTCGCTGATCGCCTCCCCGACCTAGGAACCGTCTGGAAGTGGGCTTCGCTCGAGCGGGCAGCGCGGCTTGCCGCGTACGCGATCCTCGCCGAGCGTGCCGGGGAGAACCGTGGCCGGCTCGCCTACGCGGCCAACGCCACTCTCTTCGCCATGGACGCCGTGCTCTCCCACCACGGCTCGGTGTGTGGCAATCGGAAGTGGTTCCTGTTGCGGTGGGACCGATTCCGTCGCACGCGACCCAGCGGCGAGCCGCCGCTGTCGACGATCGAGGACACGCGCGCGGCGCTCTACCGGATTCCCGGTAAGGCTCCGCTTGCCGACACACTCGCGCGGATGGTTGCGGAGGTGAGCAACGCGGTCGGGACGTCGGTCGGCGCACTCGCCTGCAGGCCCGTCGCGGGCGCTCGCGAATTGCCGCTCTTGCCTGGTGGGTCATTGATCGTGGCGCCCGACGGTCGCGCCGTGCCGGCCACTGAAGGGTTGCTCGGCTCCGAGTTCAAGACTTCGCTGGCGGCTCTGGGGGAACTCGACGCCGAGTCCGCCGCGGCGCTGCTTCGAAGGGTGAGGGCCAACGTGCAGCGGCTGGTGGTCTGGCCGTGAAGCTGCCGCGCCCCTATCCGCGCACTTGGGGGGGAAGATCCCGGGATGGCGCGGCTGTGGTCGAGGCCTGGACGACCGTCGCCTGGCTGCTCGCCGTCGAGGGACGCGCTTACTTGGAGGACATTGAAGGAGGGGTGGACCAGCCGCAGATGAGGGCAGTGGTGAAGCTGCGCCTGCTGGAGCTCCTCGCCGACCTTGATGCTCGGCTCAGCGGCTCCCATCCACCCGGTGAGGACCATCTGCTCGCAATGGCCGTTGAGTACGGGCTCGATGAGGTCATCCGCCTCGAGGGCGCCCAGCTGATCGAGTGCGTCGACCTGCGAGACAGCCTGCTCGACGAGCACGGGACAGACGAAGGAATTCGCACGCTCTTCCAGTCCCTTTTCGACGACTTTCCCGGCGAGCTGCCGGACCCGCTCGTTCCCTCCGGGCAGGGCGAAATCCTGCGCGCAATGCAAACCTGGTCGAAGCTCGGGGCGGAGCTCGGGATCGACATCGCCTATCTCCGCGGCTTTATGGAAGACGCGTGATGACCGCCTTCCTCAATCGGTACGCCAGAGCCTTCGGCGGCTCCCCGGCGATGCTGTTGCGCCTCTCGGGTTTGGACGCTGCGGAGATCGAGGCCAAGGGCGCTTGGGTCACCGACGCCGCGGGACGACAGTGGCTGGACTTCGGTTCCTTTGGGGTCCACCTGTTGGGACATCGCCATCCGGCGATTGTTACCGCAGCGCGTCATCAACTCGGGCACATGGCGCTCTCGACGAAGATTCTCGGCAACGACGCGGCGGCCACCTGCGCCGAGAGCCTGCTTCGCCACACCCCACCGTCAGTCGACAGGGTGCTGTTCGCCAACAGCGGGGGAGAGTGCGTGGACGCCGCCGTGCGTATTGCGATGCTCGCCACCGGGCGTTCGGAGCTGGCCTCGCTCCGCGGCGCGTATCACGGCAGAACGGCTGGCGCGCTCGCACTATCGGAGCCGGTGGTCACCGGGCTCCGCACGGCGCCAGCATACGCCGTGCACCGCCTCGAGAGCGGCGACGTCGAGGGCGCTGAACGCGTTCTCATGAGCCGAAGGGTAGCCGCCCTATTCGCCGAGCCGGTGCAGGGAGAGGGTGGGATCCGACCGCTGCCGGGAGAATTCCTCGCCGCACTTCACCAGCTCTGCAAGAAAACTGGGACGTTGCTTGTGCTCGACGAGATCCAGACCGGGCTTGGGCGCTGTGGCAAGCTGTGGCGCTCCGCAGCCGACTGCGAACCGGACATCCTGCTCACTGGCAAGACGCTCGGAGGAGGTCTACTCCCGCTCGCCGCCACGATCTACTCCAGCGACCGCATCGGCTCGCGTGAGACCGACCCACTCCTCATGGCCTCCACCTTCGCGGGGGGTGCGCTGGCGGGCCGGGTTGGCGACGCGGTGTTGGAGGTGATCAGCCGGGAGCGTTTCCTCGTTGAGGTGCTGGAGCTCGGCGAGGAAGCGCGGACCGGCCTCACCCAGGCGCTCGCCGAGCGAGATGAGATCGTCGAGGTGCGGGGCGAGGGGCTGATGATCGGCGTGCGGTGCAAGACGCCCGCCTTTGCTGGTGACCTCGTGATGGAGGCGCTGAAGCGCCAGCTACTGGTCACCTTTTGCATCAACGAACTCTCCGTAATTAGGGTCTACCCGCCAGCCGTGGTTGACACTCCCACCTTGTGGAGCGGAATCGAACGGCTGGCAGATGCAGCGGACGCTGCGTCCCGCAATGCCCAGCGCGAACGCGGCGCGAAGTCCGTCTAAAGGAGGCCCGTCGTGCCGGTGGTAGAGACTGAAGTCAACATACCGAACGCGACGCTCGACGAGGTATGGGAGGTGGTCAGCGCCTTCGAGCGGTACCCCGAAACGATGGCGGACGTGATTGACGTGGATTGGCTCGAGCGTGCGGACGACAGAGGGGTCACCAACTGGCGCGTGCTGCTTAACGGCAGCGAGCTTACCTGGACCGAGACCGACTTGTTCCATCCGAACACCCGGATCGACTTCGAGCAACTGGATGGCGATCTCGAGGTGTGGCGTGGAGCCTGGGAGCTCGAACAGGTGACCGATGGCGTGCGGGTGAAACTCACAGTGGAGTTTGACCTTGGCGTTCCGTCGCTGTCCGCGGTCATGGACCCGCTGGGGATTCGGGCGATTCGGTCGAATTCTCACGCTATGCTCGCCACGATTAGCGAGCTGACGACGGCGCGGAGCGGTCAGCAGTGAGGTTGCTGCTGACCGGCACCAATGGTGTGGTCGGCTCGGCATTGGTGCGACGGCTAGCGCTGAACTGGCCCACCGATACGGAGGTGGTCGGGGTCTTCAGCTCGCCGGTGTCGTTGTCGGCGTTCGCGACCAGGCTTGGAGCGCTCGCCAATCGTGTCAGGCCCGTCGTCTGCGATCTCACCGCTGCGTCCGCGGCCGAGGACCTCGCCGCCGAGGTCGGAGGTTCCAGCGGCACCGTTGTGGTCCACGCCGCCGCGAGCGTGGCGTGGAACCGCTCTCTCACCGAGATGTGGGGCCCCAACGTGGACGCCACGCGCGCGGTGGCCACATGCGCTCGCCGCACGTCGGACACGGCGCGGATGATCTACGTTTCCTCCGCTTACGCGGGCTACAGTGGGTCCAGGCATCGCAACACCTACGAGGCGACGAAGATGGCCGCCGAGAATCTGCTTCGCGAGGAGTTCGCAGACCTCGAGCCGACGATGTTCGCGACTAGTCTCGTCGTCGGATCCCGCGTCGACGGTCAGGTGGACGGGTTTCATGGCGTCTACCCGCTGCTCAAGCTCGTTGCCGAGGAGGTGCCCTTCCTCGTCGGATCGCGTACTGCTCGGATCGACATCGTCCCGGTGGACTGGGTCGCCTCCGAGCTGGTCGCCCTCCTGCGGGCGACGCTGTCGGGCGAGCCGACGGAGGACGTCGTCGCGGCGACGGGTAGCGCATCGCTGACGCTCTCCCGGCTTGTCGCGGTGGCCGTCGAGGTTCTCAACGCGAAGCGGGAGACCGCCGGTCTCGCGCCGATGGCCGAGACGCCGGTGCTGAGCTTCCGCCAGTGGGGGTTCATCCGGCGATCGCTGGAGGCCTGGGATGTTCATGGCATCGATCGGCATCAGCTGGAGCGGTTCGAGCGCCTATTGGGGATCTACACTCCTTATCTGAAGGATTCGGCGTCTCGCGCTCCCCGCAACGTCCACGAGCCTGCTCCGTGCCCCTCCTCGTACCTGGAGCAGGTGGTGAGTTACTGGTGGCACTGCGAGCGCCATCGCACTCGCCGGCCCCGGCGGTACCCGCAGAGCATGCCAGCGGCGCCATGAAGCATTCGCGCCGGGCCGAGCGGCTGGCACTCCTGTGCGCCGAGCGAGAGCGCCTGCAGTCGCATCTCTGCGACCGCTTTCCGGCCGAGCACCGGTGGCGGCAGCGGGCGCGGGAGCTGCGGCGCGTGGCGATCGTGGTGGGAAGCCCGCGCGGCGGCACCAGCGTTATCCACCATGTTCTCCGCGGCGCCGAGGACGCGGTGGCGCCGCTCGGTGAGCATCGGTGCCTTTTCACGCTACGGGGATGGAACTTCCCGGACGCAACTCTTGACCGGGAGTGCGTCGAGGACGTGCCCATCGCTCCCCCCGTGCGGCAAGCTCTGCTCGACCAAGTCGCTCTTGAGTGCTGGGGCGAGCCGAACCTCGAGCCGACCACGGAGCAGCGCTCCCTCTTCGCCTGGAACTGGGCGCTGCGATTCCAACTCCAATGGCCGGACCTCGGCGTCGACCCGGAATGGCTGGCTGAGCTCGTCGAGAGGGTCACGGCCACTTTGCAGCGACGCGGTACCCCGCTGAGCGGGCAGAACGTGACCGCGGCGGCTCTCCGGACGCTGCTCGACGCGGGGGTTTCGCTGGATCCGCATCTCTACGCGCTGGATGAGCGTCTGCAGCGTGAGGTCTTCTGGGACTTCCCCGAGTCCCGCCAACCCCCCGGCGGGACCATCTTGGAGATTCCTCCCTTCATCGCCTTTGGCCCGAGACACCGTCCCAGCGTCGCCGCCCGCAGTACGCTCGTGATCAAGGCGTCCAGTGATGCCTACCGCTTGCCGACCCTGCGAAATCTCTTCGCGGGTTGGCAGGTCCGCTGGCTGCACCTGGCGCGCAACCCACTGGCCGCGGTGAACGGGCTGCTCGACGGGTGGGCCCACCGCGGATTCTGGCAGCACGACCTGACCGCGCTGGGAAACCAGCAGGTCGGTCGCGCCCGCGCCGCAGAGCACCTGTGGTGCTTCGACGTGTTCCCAGGCTGGCGGGAGTACCTGAACCGCCCACTCTCAGACGTTTGTCTAGAACAGTGGCATTATCCGCACTCGCGCATCCTCACCCATCTCGGCTCCGAGCCGGAGGTGACTCGCGCCCGCTTCGAGGACTTTCTCGCCAACGGCCGGATGCGGCGAGACCTGCTCGTACGCTTGGCGGACGGGCTGGGACTCACATGCAGTTCCTATTACATAACCAGAGCCCGCAATCCTGCGATAATTAACGCAACTGAGGCGCCCGCTCCCGCCCGCTGGCTCAGGACACGTCCTGGCCTGATCTCTCTGTTGGCCGACGATCGCGTGGCTGCGATGGCGGTGCGCTTGGGCTACACACCAAAGGAGGCCGTTGAATGGAACTAGATGCTCAATCTGACACTCGTGCGATCACCAGTACGGCACTGGAGGGAAGGAGCCTCCTAAGTATGCGGAGGTACACGCCGGAGGAGATAGAGCTGCTGCTCGATGCAGCTGCGGAACTGAAGGAGCTACGTCGCCAGGCCGTGTACGAACGGCGACTGACGAACAAGAACTTCGCGCTGATCTTCCTCAAGCCCTCCACTCGCACGCGCGTATCGTTCGTCGTCGCGGCGGCAGAGGAAGGCGGCAATTTGGAGATCTTTCCGGCCGAGGACCTGCGCCTGGGCGACAAAGAGTCGGTTGCCGACGTGGCGCGGGTGCTGGGACGGGTGTTCGACGGCATCGCTTTCCGTGGGTTCGACCACGCGACGATCAAGATTCTGGCTGATTTCGCAGGTGTGCCGGTATGGAACGGGCTTTGTGACAGCTACCACCCGACTCAGATTCTGGCGGACCTTCTTACGCTGCGCGAGGAGTTCGGTGATCTGTCGAGCGCGCCGCTCACCTACGTGGGCGACGGCCGGAACAATCAGGTTACCTCGTTGCTGATTGCCGCCGTCAAGCTGGGCCTCGACCTGCGCGTGCTCGCGCCGCCGGAGCTGCAGCCTTCCCCGGACCTGATCTCCGAACTACGCGCGGACGACCACGGTCGCGGCGGAACTATCACTGTTTCCGATGATCCCGCCCGGGCCCTCGACGGAACGGCCGCCGTCTACGGGGACGTATGGGTGTCAATGGGGGAAATAGATGCTGTGGAGAGACGCATCGAGCTTCTTCGCGACTTCAAGGTGACGCCGGAGATGATGGGCCTAACCGGTCGTTCCGACACGATCTACCTCCACTGCCTTCCTGCGTTCCACAACCTCGATACCGAGTTCGCGCGCAGTCACCCGGGCGTTGAGGAGGTTGCCGACGAGGTCTTCGAAGGCACCAGCAGTCGTGTCTTCGACCAATCGGAGAACCGGATGCACACGATCAAGGCCTTGATGGTCCTCACGTGCAATACCTGAACTACCTCCATACCACGGTTCAGTTCGACGTTTCGCCCGAGGCGCAGGCGGACTTCGCGCCCGTTCTCGGCTTCTTTCGGCACTCGCTTTCGGAGTCGCCGGACAACGACCCTCAGTTTGTCCTCTCGGTCGCTCCACGCGGCGACGTCTGCCTTGATCCGCGGCGGACCGAGGAGGTGGACATCAGGCGCAGCAGCGTTCCCGAGTTCACCTTCTCCGCGTCGCGGGTACGGGAGAAGGAGGCGGTTCTCTATACCAATGAGAACGCGACCGTGCGGTTGCCGCGACACCTGCGCTCGGTCCGGAACCGGGTCGAGGTCGGCATGACCGGCAACGCGATCATTCAGGTGATCGACCTGATCCGCGACCTTGTGACCCGGCATGAGGAGGCCTGCGGTACGATCATCCTCCACGCCTCGGCGGTTGTCTATGGCGACGAGGTCGTCGCAATCGCGGGCAGCAAGGGGGCTGGGAAGACGACGACGCTGTTGCGGCTTCTAGCAGGCCAGGAGGCCTCTTACTTCACCGGCGACAAGCTCTTCTGCTGGTCCAAGGGTGGGCGGCTATGGGCGCTGCCGTGGCGCGACTGGCCCTACGTTGGCGTGGGGACGCTGCGAACGTCGCCTCAGCTAAGCGCGTTCGCCGAGCGAAGCCTCGACCTTGACCTCGACGGCCAGCCAGCGGAGCTCAAGTTGCTGCTCGATCCGGACCAGTTCGAGCAGTTGATCGGCGCCAAGTTCGACGTGAGGGAGCGACCGATCGGCGCAGTAGTGTTGCCGCGGATTTCGCCTGGCCGGCGAACCACGACGTTCCGCGTCACTGATCCCGGTGAGCGGTTGGCGCGGATGCTTCAACTGATCGACCGCAGCTGCGATACCTCCTACTTCGCCTGGCAGTCGCTGCTGATACCCGACTACAGCAGGGTCTACGCGAGCGTGGCGGCGGCGCGTGAGGTCCTCAGCGGGCTGCAGATGGTGAGGGTCGAGGGGGAGCTCGACGTGGCCGTCGAGGACCTGGTCGACACCGGGTGAAGTCCGTCTAGGGCGTACCGCCCGATTTTGGTCACACGGTCAGGACGCATACATACTCGCACCATGCTTGAAGCCGACGATGGCGCGGATTCAGCCCTCAATCTGCGCGGTATCCACAAGAGCTACGGCGAGGTGACGGCGCTCGCAGGCGTTGACCTCTCGATCCGCAGGGGCGAGGTCGTCGCGCTGCTTGGTCGCAACGGGGCCGGAAAGACCACGCTGATCTCGATCGCCGCAGGGTTGCGCCGGCCCGACCGTGGCTCCGTGCGAGTCGGCGGGATCGGGATGCAGGACAGGCCGAGCCTTGCCCAGGCGCGGCTCGGCCTGGCAGGGCAGGAGACCGGGGTGTGCCCGATCGTCACCGTGCGCCAGAACCTCCGCTTCTTCGGCGAACTGGTCGGGCTCGGGAGGCGGGCCATCGGGGCCCGGGTCGAGGAACTCGCGGACGCTCTCGAACTGGGCGAGTTGCTCGATCGCCGGACCCAGACGCTGTCGGTGGGGGAGCAGCGCCGGTTGCACCTGGCGCTGGTCATCATGCGCCCGCCGCCGCTGCTGCTGTTCGATGAGCCGACCGCCGGCGTGGACGTTCGGAGCCGCTCCCGTATTCTCGAGCTCGTGCACGAGCTCGCCTGTGCTGGCTCGGCGATCTGCTACTCCACGCACTATCTGGTCGAGGCAGAACAATTGGGGGCCTCGGTGGCGATCCTGCACGACGGACGGGTCCTGGCCTACGACCCGCTGGAGAGGCTAATTGCCGCGCACGGCGATTCCGCGGTCGAGCTGACCTTCGACGGTCCGGCGCCGTCGCCGTCGTCGCTGCCTCACGTGCGCCTCTCTGAGAGCACCTTGCGACTGCCCGCCGAGGGGGAGCCCGGTCTGACGCTGGCGCGGGCGCTGTCGACCTTTGGCGACTCGGTCGCGCGCCTTCGCGATGCGAAGCTGATCCAGCCGACCCTCGAGAGCGTGTTCCTAGCGCTCACCGAGCCGACCCACCCTGTTCGCGTGGCCGTCTCCGACGCCAATGCCTCGGCTGTCCTTTAGACGCAGCCTGGCAATCGCGCGCCAGGACTGGCGAGTCCTGCGCCAGGACCCATTTCCGGTGATCGTGCTGGTGGTGCTGCCGCTAGTTCTGGTCCCTTTTCTGAAGCCGGCGTTCCATCTCGCCCTCACCCTCGAATCGGGGCCGGCCGACTCAGGCGCCGGGCAGGCGGTGCCGGGGATGGCGATCACGTTTGCCTTCTTCCTCGTCGGCAACGCGAGCAATGCGTTCTTTCGGGAGCACGCCTGGCGGACCTGGGACAGACTCCGTGCCAGCGCCGCGACCACTCCCGAGATCGTGTTGGGCAAGCTTGCCGTCCCCTATCTCCAGGCTCTGATCCAGTTCAGCCTGGTCTTCGGGGCGGGGGCCATTCTGCTGGACCTGCACGTACGTGGCTCTTGGCTGGCAATGATCGGCGTTGGCCTCACTTACAGCCTGTTCCTGGTCCTGCTGGGTGTCCTCGTGACCGCGGTCTGCCGAACCTACGTGCAGGTCTACGCCGTCACCTACGTCGGGGCATTGGTGTTCGCCGGCTTCGCAGGGGCGCTGGTCCCACACAGCCTGCTGCCGCCCTGGGCTCAGGCTCTCGCCCCGCTCGTCCCCGCCCACTGGGCTATGGACGGCTACAGGGCTGCGATTACGGGGAGCGACGGGGCGCTGACCGCGATCGTCGTTCTGCTCGGGTTCAGCCTCGCGGTGGGGACCGCCGGCGGCCTGCTGCTGCGGACTGACGAGACCAAGGTCGCCTGGACGTGAGAGGACGCTACTCGCCGTCGACGCGCATGGTCGTCGCCGGGACCCGCGCAGCGACGCCGGACCAGGCCGCCCAGTAGTCGCGATGATCGCGGATCCAGCGGCTTGCGGCGTCGGCGACCGCGGCCGTGTTGGCGAACTCTTCGCACCGCAGCTCCCAGGTCTGGTCGGGCTGCGGCTCGGGCCAGACGAACAGGAGCCGTGCGCCGTCGCGGGCGAGCAGGTCGATAGCGGGGGAGACCGGCATCGACGCCTCTCCCACCCGCAGCTGCGCGCCCGCCCCGCGACGGGCGTCGATCGGCGAGTCCAGGGCGAGCAGGAGGTCGCCGCCGCCGTTCAGGTGCCGCCTCGCCTCGAGCAGCCAGCTCGGCCTAGTGACGTAAAGAAAGGTGTCCGCGACCGCGGTGGGGATCGGTCCTCCCGCGAGGTACAGCTCGCGTTCGTCTTCCCAGCGCAAGGGTCGGTTCGGGGGCGGCGGATAAACGACCCAGCGGAAGCGGCGTGCTGTGTTATCTCTCAGCAGCACCAGCTGGACAACCGGGTCGATCGCGTAGTGGAGGTAGGTGATGACGCAGGGCCTCCCGTCCGGGAGGGGGGGGCGTAGCGGCCCGACGAAGCCCGAGTCGCGGCCGGCTAGATATCGCGCCATATACGTCATGCTCGTGGCGAGGGCGCGGGCGCGCCGGGGGATCATTTCCGAGAGGAAAAGCTCCGCATCCTCGCTGGGGAACGCCGATTCGAAGGCCAGCATCACCGCACTCCGGCGGTCGCCGCCCTGGGTCCAGCCCCAGAGGCGGGGGGCGCGGCTGAGTACCACCCCCAGTGCGGCGCGGCTGTACCGCTCGGGGAAGAGCGGCATCGCCCACGCGGCCAATCGGGCCAAGTGCCGCCGCGCGGCTCGCCGCATCGAGCGGGTGCTCATCGCTCCCCCTCCGTCCGCGCTCCTAGGGCCACTCTTAGGGTGCCGGGCTCAGGGTTGGCTGCCAGCTTGCGGCAACGGTACCGCTGGGCCTTGCCACTAGGGGTCTTTGGAAACTTCCCACGGTCGAGGAACACGAAGTCTTGGACTGCCAGCCCGCAGTGCTCCATCACCAGCCGGTGGAGGCGCCCGGCGAGCGCTTCGGCGTCGACGTTCCGGTTGCTGGTCTCGGCGACGAGGGCGATCCGCGGCTCGACCCCGTCGGAGACGCCAACGATTGCGCAGTTGCCCTCCATCACGTCGCCGTCCCGGGCCAGCAGCCGCTCCGTCTCCTGTACGTAGACGTTGCGCCCGCGCACGGTGAGCAGGTCGTCGTCGCGGCCGCTGACGAAGAGCCTGCCCTCGTGCAGGAAGCCGATGTCCCCGGTGCGCAGCTCGCCGCCCGCGAGACGGTCGACGGTCATCTCCTCGTTGCCGAAATAGCGTCTCGCAAGGCTCGGGCTCCTGACCACGATCTCGCTGACGGCCGGCTCGACTCTCACCTCGACGCCAGTCAGCGGCCTCCCGGCTGAGACCAGCCGGCGGGCAGCCGAATGATCGGGGGCGACCACCTCGACACGGCCGTCGGCGAGCGCGTCGCGGTCGACGTCGAGGAACTCGGGGGCGGCCTCGGGGCGCTCGGCGGTGACCCCGAGTACGGCCTCGGCGAGCCCGTACCCCGGCGTCAACGCTTTCGCCGTCAAACCCCGCGGCGCGAACGCGTCCAGCGTGTTCTCCAGCGTCGGCCAGAGGATCTCCTCGGCGCCGATCATGCACTGGCGCACTCGCAGCGGCTTGCCGCTCGAGCGCTTACGCTCTGCGCGAGCGGCGACGTCGAGTGCGAACGGCGGCGCGGCGGTGACCGTCGCGCCGAAGTCAGCGCAGTCGTCGAACCAGGTGCGGGGGGCGCCGAGGAACCGCTCGGGGGTTGCCACAACGCCCGGGATGCCGCTGTACCAGGCGAGCAAGGAACACCCGAAGAAGCCCATGTCGTGAGACATCGGCAGCCACGTGTAACCGACATCGCGCTCGGGGTCGATCCTGCCCTCGGAGGAAAGCGTCGCCAGCTGAGTATCGATCGCGTTCGCCGTCAGCTCGACGCCCCGAGGCTCGCTGGTGGTGCCCGACGAGAACTGGATGAACATCGTCTCCCCGGGTGAGGGTGGGGAGATGTCGGCGACGCCCGCGGTTTCGATCAAGCTGCGGCAGCCGAGAATCTCGGTGCCGAGATCGAGATTCTCGGGGAGGAACGCGAGAAACCTGTCTTCGACGACGAGGCAGGCGGCGTCCAGCAGCCGGCAGAGCTTACGCAGCTGCGCTGCGTAGCCGAGGGCGGTCATACCCCGGGAGATGATCGGCAGAGAGGCCACCTTGGCGCCAGCGAACCAGGCGCCGCCGACGCAGGGAAGGGAATCGGGGCCGTTGGCTATAACCACGGCGACCACGCTGCCCGGTCCTACGCCCCGCTTGCGCAGTCCAGCTGCGGCGTGGCGCGCGGCGGCTACGCCGTCGCCGTAGGTGCGACGACGAAACTGGACGCCGTCCCACTGCCAGGTCTCACGGCGGAGCGTGTTCGGAGACATGAAGGTGTCCCAAAGGTTCAACCGAGGTTTCCCTTCGCACTCATCGCGCGAAGGTTGCGTCTGTGGGCAGGCTGCGTCAAGAAGTCGACGTCCCTGACGGTCACTAAATCGCGACGGTCGACCCCCACATCCAGCCCGGCTCCTTCAGGCGGGTAGGGATTTCTGGCCGAGAGCACTAAACTACCTTTGCGCAGTTGGGCGGAGCCATACTTGCGAGGATGGTGATGGTGGGAGAGGAGACGGTAGGTTCGACTGTGATTCACCGTGGAGGCATCCCGACGTCGGGAGAAGGCAGAGCTGCTCACCGTAATTGACACCCCGGAATGCCGCTTAACCCGGGGCACACCAGCGGGCGCTGACGACGACGAGGCCCTTGCCGACACTCCACCGCCCCGAGAAGGTCGTTTTGGGCTTTGGCCAAGCGCCGTGGACAGGGCGGTTCACGGTGGCGAAGAAGCGATGCGCAGCGGGATCGAATTCGATCTCCGCATCGGAGAAGCGGAGCGGGATTCCGGTGCGGGGATACCAGGCCTTGTACACGGCCTCCTTAACGCAGAAGAAGAGACGGTCCCAGTGGCTAGTCCTGTCTCCCGCAAAGGTCTCGCGAAGCCGCTCGCGATCCTCGCGGGAGGAGATGGCCGCAAGGACGCCGGCGGGCAGCGGAAGGTGAGGCTCGGCGTCGATGCCCAGCGATGTCACCTCGGCCTCCAAGGCCACGGCGCAGGCCCGGTAGCCGTCGCAGTGGGTGATGGTGCCGACCACCCCCGGCGGCCATGCTGGCTCGCCGCGTGTGCCTGAGAGCACAGGTGATGGCGTAAGACCGAGCGCAGACAGGGCCCGGTGAGCGCAGACGCGACCGGTGACGAACTCCCGGCGCCTCTTTTCCACCGCGCTCGCTACCAAGCGCTCCTCCGAGCGAAAGATCGGGCCCTCATCGTCACCGAAGACCTCGACTCCGACCGCAGCCTGGGGAAGAATTTGGTTGATCAACAGCCGTAATCCTCAAGCCCGTCACCTCACTGCCACAACTCAAGGCCCGAGGCGAGCGATCTATGTGGGGTGCGGGGGCGCCGGCTCCCTGACCGACGGACCCTCAAAAGTTTGACCTTTCACCCGTCCCGAATTATCTATGCATCGAGTCCATCATGAACCTGACTGCTCAACAGCGACTTCATTTCGAGCTTTTCGGCTTCCTCGCACTTCCGGAATTCTTCGACGCCGAGGAGATAAGGACAATCGAGTCCGAGTATGAGCGCGCCTTCGCGGCGGTCGAGCCCCTCTACGCGGCGCCGATCGGAGTGCGCGGGCAGATCAACTGGTCGAGCATGCGTGACGAGACGCCCTTCCTTGCATCCGCGCTTGAGTTCCCCCGCCTGGTCGAGTCCGCTGAGGATCTGCTCGGTGAGGACGCTGTCGGGGTGATGACTAACGGCAACAATTTCTCCGGTCGGCTCACCGAGTGGCACGCGGACACCAGCGCTCCTGATTTCCGCTCGGCGAAGTTCGTCGCTTACCTGCAGCCGCTCGACGGCGAGTCTGGGGCGCTGCGGGTCTTGCCCGGCTCGCATCGCGATCCCTGGCACAGCGAGGTGGCAGCAATCGCGCCACGCGAGAACGATCGAACGAGTGGCAATCCCGAGGACGAGTGCAGCGGAGTCGGACTCGAGGTGGGCGAAGTCCCGTCGGTGGTCTGCGATTCTCGCCCCGGTGACGCCTTTGTCTTCGATCTGCGCACCTGGCACGCCTCATGTGGGGGCAAGCCGAACCGCAAGATGTGCAGCTTCACCTACTTTCAGGCGCCCCGCGACGAGGCCGGTCAGGAGGGCATGCGGCAAATCGTTGCGCAGCTGAAGCGGGAGAGCGCCTTCCGGGAGGCGCGTCGGCAGCGCGAGTGGCGGCGCGCCGAGCGTCCTGGGCGCCCCCCGCGGCGGGAGCCGCAGTATTCGCGGAGTTGGCTCGAGAACGCAGAGGGCAGCGAGCGGCGGGCCCGCTGGTTGCGCGAACTCGTGGACTGGGGATTGGTTCAAAGCACGCCGGCCGCTTCCCTAGAACAGGCCGGGTCGGGTCGATGAGCACGACTGAGCCACTCTCGCTTCTCGAAGCTCTTGCGGAGGAGAGCGGCGTTCCGGTGGAGTCTCTCGACGAGTCGCGACCGTTGGCTGAGCTCGGGATCGACTCAATGGCGATGATCGCGGCACTGGTGCGGATCGAGGGAGAACAGGACCTCGAGTTCGTCAGTGCTGACCTCGAACTGACTGCCGAGAGCACGGCCGAGGATTTGGCGGTGCTGATCGAGCGCGTGCGGGCGCGAGCCTCCGGTACGTAGACCGCGATGGACACCGGGCCGATCGCGACCCTCGCCGCGCGAGCTGCAGCGGGGCATCGCGACCCGGCTGTAATCGACCGAGACGGCACCTCCTGCTGGGGCGAGTTCGCGGCCCGAGTCTCTGCGTTCGCGGGTGGGCTGCGGGCGCTGGGCGTGGCCCGCGGCGACCGCGTCGGCCTCCTGCTTGGGAACTCCGCGGACTTCGCTGTGGCCGCGTATGGCTGCCTGGTCTCAGGGGCAGTCTTCGTTCCTTTGCCGGTGGCCGATCCGTCCGCGCGCGTGCGACGGATGGTCGCGGACAGCCGGCCGGCCCTGGTCGTGGCGCAGCGCGACCTGTTGGACGGGATCACTGAGGTTTCGTCCGGTGCCTGTGAGGCCGCGCATGTCGAAGCGACCGGGGGGTCACTGCCGCTGCTCTCTCCCGACCCGACGCAACCCGCCTACATTGTCTATACGTCCGGCTCCACCGCCGCGCCGAAGGGCGTGGCGATCCGGTACGAGAGCCTCGTCAACCTGACCGCCGCGACCGTTGAGGTGTTCAGCCTCGATTCGACGACCCGGGCGCTCTGCGTCTCCCCGTTCCACTTCGACGGTGCGTTCGGAAGCCTGTTCTCGGTGCCGGCCGCCGGTGGCACGATCGTCATCTTGGGCAATACGGCGCCGTTGCCAGCGGACCTGGTACGAGCCGTCCTCGAGCATCGGATCACCCACACGAGCTTTTCGCCGAGCCTGCTCCGTCTACTGGTCGGCAGCCGTCACCTCGAAAAGCTCGGGGAATCGTCCTTGCGAACCGTGGGCATCGGCGGCGAGGACTGCGCGCTAGAGGATGTGCGGGGGATCAAGGAGGCCGTCCCGGGGCTGCGGTTGTTCAACCGCTACGGTCCCACCGAGACGACGATCGTCGTCTCGAGCTTCGAGGTGACGGACGAAGCGCTCAAGTCGAGTACGAAGCTCCCGATCGGCCGCCCGCATCGTGGCGTCAGCTTTCACCTGGTTGGCCAGGAGGGCTCCGAGCTGACCGGATCCGGAGTGATTGGTGAGCTCCACGTCGGCGGAATTCAGGTGATGGAGGGCTACTGGGGAGCGCCCGGACAAACCGCGGCGGCGCTGCGCACCGACATCGTCCCAGGCGCCACCGTATACCGCACCGGCGACTTGGCTGAACGCAACGAGGCCGGCGACTACGTCTTCAGAGGTCGGGTCGACGAAGTGCTCAAGCGGAGCGGCAACAGGGTCGGCGCTGCCGAGGTCGAGATGGCCCTGAGGGGGCTCCCCTCGGTGCGCGAAGCGGCCTGCGCGGTGGTCGAGGCCGGCTGCCGCCAGCGCCTCCTGGGCTTCGTGGTCGCCGAGGGCAAGGTCCCCGTTGCGCAGCTTCGCGGTGAGTTGTTGGAGGTCGTCCCGTCTTACATGTGTCCGGACCGCTTCTACCTCGTCGACGTCATACCCCTCACCTCGGCGGGGAAGGCCGACCTGAACGCACTCTGCAACGCGAATATCGGCAGCGAGGACGGATGAGCGTCGTGGATTTGAACGTGGGCTGGCGTCGCCGTACCGTCGATCAAGGGCTACCGGAGAGATGATCCTCAACACGCGCAACTGGGGTGAGGCAAGGCAGGAAGGCGTCGTATGTATCCACGGAGTTGGGCAGCACGGGGGGGTCTTCGCGGAGCTCGGAGAACACCTCGCGGAGCGTGGGCACGCGGTTACCGCTGTCGATCTTCGTGGTCACGGTGATTCGGGCCGCGAGCCGCCCTGGAACGTCGAGCGTCACCTGCGGGATCTGCTCGAGACCCTCGACGCTTGCGGGATCCGCCGTGCTGCCCTGGTCGGCCACAGCTTTGGCGGTCGAGTTGCGGCGGCGCTCGCCGCCGCCAGCCAGCGGACCGGGTGCCTGGCCCTGCTTGAGCCTGGCCTCCAGATCCCCCCTGACCGCGGTCTGCAGGGGGCTGAAATGGATCGGCTCGATTGGAGTTTCGAGACCCCCGAGGGCGCGGTCAACGCGCTGCTCGGT
>DASWQV010000094.1:0-33203 GCA_036403515.1 Solirubrobacterales bacterium | reverse complement strand
CTGCGCAACCGCCTGCGCCGCCTGCAGCGGCTGCTGATGCGGCCACTGCTGCGACGTGCCGCCCGCCTGGTCGCCGTGGCGCGCTTCGAGATCGACGAGTACAGCCGCGAGCTGCGCCTGCCGGTGGACAGGTTCGTGCTGATCCCAAACGGGACCGAGCTGGCCTTCTCCGAGGCTGGCCCACCCGAGCGCAACGGCCGCCCGACGCTGGCGACGATCGGCCGGCTCGAGCGCTACAAGGGCCACCACCGGGTGCTCGCCGCCCTGCCGGAGGTCCTGCGCCAAGAGCCGAAAGCGAAGCTGCTGATCGTCGGCAGCGGCCCGTACGAGACTGCGCTGCGCAAGCAGGCGGAGGAGCTCGACCTCGGCGACGCGGTCGAGTTCACCAGCATCCCCGCCGATCGGCCCGAGCAAATGGCCGAGCTGCTGCGACGCGTCTCGCTGGTCGTGCTGCTGAGTGAGTTCGAGACCCATCCGCTGGTCGCCCTGGAGGCGGCGGCGGCCGGCTGCCGGCTGCTGGTCGCCGACACCGGCGGCCTCTCAGAGCTGGCTCGGGGCGGCTTCGCCCGTGCCGTGCCGCTCGAAGAGAGCCCGCAACAGGTGGGCGCCGCGGTGGTCGAGGAGCTCGGCCTGCCTCCCCAGGACAAGCGGCCGCCACTGAGCAGCTGGGACGAGTGCGCCGCCGAGTTGCTCGACCTCTACCACTCGCTCGCTTAGTAGCGGCACATCCGTCCAGTCGGACTTGACCGGCTGAAGGGGCGCTGCCTCAAACCGATGAGTGCGGTGCATGAACGCCCGCACCCGCACGAGCCTCCTTGTCCTCTGCCTGCTGACGACGGTCGGCACGCTTACTTTCGCCCCGGCAGGCGCCTCCGCAGGGCCGGCCGCCGCCCGCACGCCTGGGGCTGCCTGTCGCAGCGCCGCGACCGCCGGCAGGCAAATCGAAGTCTGTCGTCGCGCAACCGCGTCGCGGACGGTGGGCAGCCGCGACCGACATCGCGGCCATGGCCAGGCGCCGGCGCCTGTCCCAAGCCCGGCGCCCGCCCCCCAGCCGACACAAAGTCCAGCACCGACCCCAACCCCCGCTCCGGCGCCCAGCCCAACCCCGGCGCCCGTGCCCCCGGCTCCCACGCCGACGCCAGAACCAGCACCGACCCCGCCACCGACGCAGGCGCCTGCCCCGACACCGACCCCGGCAAGCAACTCGATCTACTGGGGCGCCTGGATCGGCAGCCAGCTCACCGGCACCGAAGCCCCCTGGGACATGGGCGCCGTCTCCGCCTTCGAGGGACACGCCCAAAAGCACCTCTCGCTGGTCCACTTCGCCGCCCCCTTCGCCGACTGCAGCCGCAACCCGTGCTCGTACTACGGCTTTCCCACCACGCCGATGGAAAACATCCGCAAACACGGCGCGATCCCGTTCTTCAGCTGGAGCTCGCAGTCGACCCCGTCAAGCCTCAACGAGCCGAATTTCCAGCTCTCCGACCTGATCGGCGGCGCTTACGACTCCTACATCCGCAGCTTCGCCACCGCCGCCCAGAACTGGGGACATCCCTTCTTCCTGCGCTTCAACTGGGAGATGAACGGCAACTGGTTCTCCTGGTCCGAAGGCGTCAACGGCAACAAAACGGGCGAATACGTCACAGCCTGGCGCCACGTCCATGACATCTTCGCCTCGGTCGGCGCGACCAACGTCACCTGGGTCTGGTGCCCGAACGTCGACCCGAACAGAGAATTCCGCGACTACTCATCGATGTACCCCGGCGACAACTACGTCGACTGGACTAGCCTCGATGGCTACAACTGGGGCAAAGCGCCCTACCGGCCGGCCGGCTGGAAGACCTTCGACCAGCTCTTCAGCTCGACTTACCACCGGATCGTCGACACGATCGCCCCTTCCAAGCCGATGGTGATCGGAGAGGTCGGCTCGACCGAGTACGGCGGCTCCAAGGCCACCTGGATCCAAGAAATGCTGGCCGAGCTACCAAACGCCTACCCGAAGGTCCACGGCCTGGTCTGGTTCAACCGCGAAGCCGAGGGGGAACCGATGGACTGGTCGATCGAGACATCGAGTAGCGCGACCAGCGCCTTTGCGAACGGCATCCAAAGCCCGGCCTACGCCGGCAGCCAGTTTGCCTCGCTTTCCTCAGGCACGATCCAGCCGGCAGGGTGACCGCAAGCTCTTTGTCAAGGGCACTCGAACAAACGTCCAGTAGACCCGCCGCCGGCTGAAACGGCGCACCTCGCAGTCGATGGCTGGGGGTGCCCACCTCCCTCCGACATCGCTTCCCTGTCCTCTCAGCGCTCCTCATCGCCCTGCTGGCGGCGGCGCTGCTGGCCTCGATCCCGGCCGCCGGCGCCTCAGCCGCGGGCAAGGCCCGAATCTCGGTCGCGGCCGCCCGCAGCCTCGGCAAGCCCGGTGCCTGCGCCAAGCGCCTGGCGCCAGCCAAGGTGAGGCGATTCAGGGCCCAGCAGCGCAAGCGGATAATCCGGCGGATGCGCAGCTGCCGCCGCCACCTGGCGAGCAAGTCCACCGCCCCGGCCTCGGCCTCCTCGCTCTACTGGGGCGCCTGGATCGGCGACCAGCTGACCGGCACCGAAGCCCCTTGGGACATGGGCGCCGTCTCCAAGTTCGAACAGTCGGTCGGCAAGCAGCTCTCGATGGTCCACTTCGCCGCCCCCTTCGCAGATTGCAGCCGCAACCCCTGCTCCTTCTACAAGTTCCCAACCGAATCGATGGAAGACATCCGCAACCACGGCGCGATCCCCTTCTTCAGCTGGAGCTCGCAGTCGACGCCGTCGAACATCAACGAGCCCGACTTCCAGCTCTCCGACGTGATCAGCGGCCGCTACGACGACTACATCCGCGGCTTCGCCGAAGCGGCGAAGAACTGGGGCCATCCCTTCTTCCTGCGCTTCAACTGGGAGATGAACGGCAACTGGTTCTCCTGGTCCGAAGGCGTCAACGGCAACCAGCCTGGCGAGTACGTCGCCGCCTGGCGCCACGTCCACGACATCTTTACGTCCGCCGGCGCCACCAACGTTTCGTGGGTCTGGTGCCCGAATATCGACCCCGGCAAAGAATTTGGCGACATTGGCCCGATGTATCCGGGAGACGGCTACGTGGACTGGACCAGCCTCGACGGCTACAACTGGGGCACGAACCCAGTCCGCCCGGCCCGCTGGATGACCTTCGACCAGCTCTTCAGCTCGACCTACCACAGGATCGTCGACTCGATCGCGCCTTCCAAGCCGATGGTGATCGGCGAGGTCGGCTCGAGCGAGTACGGGGGCTCCAAGGCCGAGTGGATCAAGGAAATGCTCAGGGATCTCCCCACCGAGTACCCGGCGATCCACGGCCTGCTCTGGTTCGACAAGTTCGTGCCGGGAGAAGACATGGACTGGCAGCTGGACAGCAGCGCCAGCGCCACCAGCGCCTTCGCCTCGGGAATCCAGGGCCCGTCCTACGAGGGCAATCAGTACGCCTCGCTCGGCAGCGGCCCGGTGCCGCCGCCGAGCTGAGCGAGAGAAACCTCTCGCCCTTCCCTAAACTCCGGCGCCGCTCTTGACGAGGTTTGAAACATGAGCCTGCGCCGAGCTGGGAGGGGGGTTGCCACATCACTGGTGGTGCTGCTGCTCGGCCTGCTCGTCCTTGCCCTGTCCGCTAGCGCCCAGCCCGCCAAGCGCGGCCTCTACTGGGGCGCCTGGATCGGCTCGCAGCTGACCGGCGAGCAGCCGCCCTGGGACATGGGCGCCGTCTCCAACTTCGAAACTCAGGTCAGCAAGGGACTCTCGACGATCCAGTTCGGCGCGCCCTTCGCCGACTGCTCGACCACACCATGCTCGTTCTACCGTTTCCCCGGCAAGGAGATGAGCGCCGTGCGCGGCTACGGCGCCCTGCCGTTCCTGAGCTGGAGCTCGCAGTCGACGCCGTCGACGCCAAACGAGCCCGACTTCCAGCTCTCCGACGTTCTGGCTGGGACCTACGACGCCTACATCCGCGGTTTTGCCGAAGAAGCCCGCGACTGGGGGCATCCCTTCTTCCTGCGCTTCGATTGGGAGCCGAACGGCAACTGGTTCCCATGGGGCGAACGCGTCAACGGCAATCAGCCAGGCGAATACGTCGCCGCCTGGCGCCACGTCCACGACATCTTCACGGCGGTCGGCGCCAGCAACGCCACCTGGGTCTGGTGCCCCTACATCGACATCCACAAGTTCGGCGCCCTGGCCAGCTTCTACCCCGGCGACGACTACGTCGATTGGAGCGGCCTCGACGGCTACAACTGGGCCGACGCGCGCAGCCACCCGGTTCCCTGGAAGAGCTTCGAGCAGATCTTTACCGGCAGCTACCGCCAGGTGACCCGGCGGATCGCCCCACGCAAGCCGCTGCTGCTCGGCGAGATCGCCTCCAGCGGCAACGGCCGCGCCAAGGCGAATTGGATCCGCGGCATGTTCTCGGCGCTGAACTCCGAGTTTCGCCGCGTCAGGGGCCTGATCTGGTTCGACCAGGTCCAACAGGGGGTTTCCTGGCCGCTCGAGAGCTCCCCATTGGTGACCAACGCGTTTGCTTTCGGGCTTCGCCAGCGCTCGTTCAGGGGGAACCTTTACGGCTCGCTGGCCACAACTCCGATACCGCCACCGCGTTGATCCAAATAGACGTAGTGCGCGAAAGGTAGACGTGGTGCGCAAACAGCGGATTTCCCGTTACGCATGGGCGGCAACGGCCTCGCTGGCCCTCGCCTGCTTTGCGCTGCCGGCGCTGGCGAATGCGAAGCAGCAGCGCCCGCCCCGGCCGATCTACTGGGGCGCCCAGGTCGGCCGCCAATTTACCGGCGTCCAGGCGCCCTGGGACATGAACGCGTTCAGTGAGTTCGAGAGCAGCGTCGGCAAGAGCGCCTCGCTGGTCGCCTTCTACTCCCCCTTCGCCGATTGCAACCGCGTCCCCTGCGAATTTTTCGGCTTCCCGGGCGTGCCGATGGAGAGCATCCGCCGCCACGGCGCCATCCCCTTCTTCAGCTGGAGCTCCTCGGCGGCGACCAAGGATGAGGTGCGCCAGCCGGCCTTCAGCCTGCGCCGGGTCCTCGACGGCACCTACGACTCCTTCATCGAAGGTTTTGCCGAAAACGCCCGCGAATGGGGGCACCCTTTCTTCCTGCGCTTCAACTGGGAGATGAACGGTTTCTGGTTCCCCTGGGGGGCAGGGGTGAACGGCAACAAAAAGGATGAATCCGTCAGGGTCTGGCGCCACGTCCATGACATCTTCACGGCGGTCGGGGCCAACAACGCGACCTGGGTCTGGTGCCCCAACATCGCGCTCGCCAGGCGGTTGCGGAATTTGCGCCAGTACTACCCCGGCAACCGCTACGTCGACTGGACCTGCCTCGACGGCTTCAACTGGGGCGCGACGGCCAACTCGCCCGGCTGGTTGAGCTTCAACAAGATCTTCCGCTCGACCTACAAGCGCGTGTTGAAGATCGCTCCGACCAAGCCGTTGGCGATCGGCGAGACCGCATCGGAAGAGCGCGGCGGCTCCAAGGCCCATTGGATCCGCAACGCGCTCCACGCGATCCCCGCCAGGTATCCGAAAGCCCGCGCCCTGGTCTGGTTTGACGAAAAAAAACAGGGCAGGCACTGGCCGGTTGGCAGCTCGCCAGCGGCGCAGAGCGCCTTCAACAAGGCGATCAGCCGGCCGCTCTTCATGCCCGGCGCCTACAGCGGCCAGCCGACCGGGAAGATCCTTCCCCCCACCTGGACACCGCCACCGGCGGAAGCGCTCCGGATCCCGGCCACGACGGCGCAGGCGACCACAGCTCCCTGACTACGCGTCGAGGCACCACCACCTACACTCCTGACTCCCGAGCAGGAGGACGAATGTATGAGGGGACGAAGGGGACGATCTCGAGCATCGACCGCGGGCTCGCTTCTCGCCGCCTGCCTGCTTTTCCTTTTGTGCCTGGCTCTGCCCGCGAGCGCGAAGGCCGCGAAGCAGCGACAGCATCGCCACGCGCTATCGGATAACCGCACGGTCCCGAGCGTCCGTGGCGCCATGGTCGATCGCCGTAGAGCGCCGATCGACCGCCGCCGCGCCTGGGTCCGCAGGCGCAGGGCCGTGACCCATCATCGCGCGGCGCCGCCCGAAAGAGAGAGTCCAATCGATCAAGAAGGGCCCTGGATCGATCTGCTTCCCAGCGTGGAAGTCGCCTTGGCCGGAAGCGCAGCCCCTCTCCAGGCTGAAGGCCCGCGCCCTGGCACGGCAGGGACCACGCCCCGGCCTTCCCAGCCGAGCAACCCCGACCCGGCGCCGGCCGAGCCCGAAGTCCCCGCGCCGGAACCGCCCGGACCCGAAGTGGAAAACCCGGTGCCTGCTCCGCCCGAACCGCCCGCAACGGAAGTGGAAAACCCGGTGCCTGCTCCGCCGGAACCGGACGCGCCCTCGCCCTCCCTCTACTGGGGCGCGTCGATCGGCGACCATCTGACCGGGACGCAGGCGCCCTGGGACATGAGCGCGGTCTCCAAATTCGAGCAGCTGACCGGCAAGCCGCTCTCGCTGGTCAACGTCTTCGTCCCGTTCGCCGACTGCTCCTCCACGCCCTGCTCTTTCTACAAGTTCGCCCCCGGGATGATGGAAGGCATCCGCCAGCACGGCGCGATCCCGGTCTACAGCTGGAGCTCGCAGTCGATCCCATCGATGCTCAATGAGCCCGACTTCCAGCTCGCCGACGTGATCGACGGCACCTATGACTCCTACATCCGCGAATTCGCCGAAGACGCCCGCGACTGGGGGCATCCCTTCTTCCTGCGCTTCGACTGGGAGGTCAACGGTGGCTGGTTCCCCTGGGCCGAGGGCGTCAACGGCAACCAGCAGGGCGAATTCGTCGTCGCCTGGCGCCACGTCCACGACATCTTCTCCGCAGTCGGCGCCACCAACGTCTCCTGGGTCTGGTGCCCCAATGTCGATCCCGATGGCATCTTCCAGGAGCTCAGCTCGCTCTACCCGGGAGACGGATACGTCGACTGGACCGGCCTCGACGGCTACAACTGGGGCACCAACCCGACCAAGCCCGACCGCTGGCGCGGCTTCGACGAGCTTTTCGGCGCGACGTACCACCGAATTGCCGACACGATCGCGCCCTCGAAGCCGCTGCTGATCGGGGAGATGGGCTCGACCGAGTACGGCGGCTCGAAGGCGGGCTGGATCCGGGACGCGCTGACCAAGATCCCAACCAGCTACCCAAAGATCGGCGGCCTGCTCTGGTTCGACACCTTCATCGAAGGGATGGACTGGCCGATCGAGTCATCGGGCGCCGCCACCAGCGCGTTTGCCGAAGGCATCGGAAGCCCCGACTACGCGGGCAACGACTACGCGAAACTCACCAACGGCGCGATCCAGCCACTTTCCCGGCCCTAGGCCGATATTGCCCTAACCGAGGCGCTCTTCGAGGGCCCGCAGCTGCGCCGACAGCTGCGCCGGCAGGTTGTCGCCGAAGCTGGCCAGGTGCTGCTTCAGCTGGGGCAGCTGCTGGCGCACCAGGTCCTCGTCGACCGAGAGCAGCTCACGCATCGCCTCGGGCGAGATATTGAGGCCCTCAGTGTTGATCGCGCCCTCCGTCGGCAGCAGGCCGATCGGCGTCTCAACCGCCTCGGCGCTGCCCTCGCAGCGGCGGAAGACCCACTCCAGCACGCGGCTGTTCTCGCCGAAGCCGGGCCAGAGGAACTTGCCGTCGGCGTCCTTGCGGAACCAGTTGACGTAGAAGATCCGTGGCAGCTGCGCGCCCTCGCGCTCGCCGGCCTCGAGCCAGTGGGCGAAGTACTCGGCCATGTTGTAGCCGCAGAAGGGCAGCATCGCCATCGGGTCGAAGCGCAGTTCGCCGACGTTGCCGGAGGCCGCGGCGGTCTTCTCGGAGGACATCGTCGCGCCGAGGAAGACGCCGTGCTCCCAGTCGAACGCCTCGTGGACCAGCGGCACCGTGGTCGCGCGGCGACCGCCGAAGAGGAAGGCGTCGATCGGCACGCCCGCGGGGTCTTCCCACTCGGGCGCGATCGTCGGGCACTGCGCCGCCGGGGTCGTGAAGCGAGCGTTGGGGTGGGCCGACGGCTGCTCTGAATCTGGCGTCCAGTCGTTGCCGTGCCAGTCGACCAGGTGCTCGGGCGGCTCCGTGGTCATGCCCTCCCACCAGACGTCGCCATCGTCGGTCCTGGCGCAGTTGGTGAAGATCGAGTTGCTCGCGATCGTCCGCATCGCGTTTGGGTTGGTGGCCTCGCCGGTGCCGGGCGCGACGCCGAAGAAACCGGCCTCGGGATTGACCGCGTAGAGGCGGCCGTCCTCACCGAACTTCATCCAGGCGATGTCGTCGCCGACCGTCTCGACCTTCCAGCCCGGCAGCGTCGGGATCAGCATCGCCAGGTTGGTCTTGCCGCAGGCGGAGGGGAAAGCACCAGTGACGAACTTGACCGCGCCCTCCGGCGAGGTCAGCTTGAGAATCAGCATGTGCTCGGCGAGCCAGCCCTCGTCGCGGGCCATCGCCGAGGCGATCCGCAGCGCGAAGCACTTCTTGCCGAGCAGTGCGTTGCCGCCGTAGCCGGAGCCGTAGGACCAGATTTCCCGTGTCTCGGGGTAGTGGACGATGTACTTGTTGTCCTCGTTGCAGGGCCAGGAGACGTCTTCGACGCCGTTGGCCAGCGGCATACCGACCGAGTGCACGCAGGGCACGAAATCGCCATCGGCGCCAAGCACGTCGAGGGCGGCGGCGCCCATGCGGGTCATGATCCGCATCGAGGTGGCGACGTAGGGGGAGTCGGTCAGCTGGATTCCGATGTGCGCGATCGGCGAGCCGAGCGGGCCCATCGAGAAGGGGACCACATACATCGTGCGGCCGACCATGCAGCCCTCGAAGAGGCCGCTCAGCGTCGCCCGCATCTCGGCCGGGTCGCGCCAGTTGTTGGTCGGACCGGCGTCGGCCTCGTTCTCAGCGCAGATGAAGGTGCGGTCTTCGACCCGGGCGACGTCGGCCGGGTCGGACAGGGCGAGGTAGGAGTTGGGGCGCTTGGCGTCGGAGAGACGCTCGAAGGTGCCGGCGTCGATCAGGGTCTGGGCGAGGGAGTCATACTCCTCGGCCGAGCCGTCGCACCAGTGGATGGCGTCGGGCTGGGTCAGATCTGCGATCTCCCCGACCCAGTCGAGGAGCTTTGCGTGCGTGGTCGGCGCTGCGGCCGCGATGGTTTGGCTCATTCTCGGAACTCTATTCATTGGATCCGCTGAGTTTGATCACGCTCACGTCAGCGTCCGTGTTGAGGATTTTCAAGGTCGCGGTCTCTTCCTTTCCTTTGGGAAGCTCCACATTGCAAGTAAACGTCGTGCCAGCTTCAACCTTTTGGTCGGACGGGCATTCGACCGAGGAAACCTTTTCTTCAAGGGACTTGGAGAGGTTCGCCTGCAGCGCTTCCTCGGTCTTGGTTGCGTCGATCACGGTGTCGCCACAGCCGACCACGAACGCGAGCACTGCGATCAAGGCAGCTATCAAGCCGAGTCGCCCCAAGAAGCTCATCCTTCTGCCTTTCTCCCGGGTCACCAGCTGAAGTATCCCAAGAGGGCCGGGTGCCCCTCCCGGCGGCTCGTACTTTTTCGGCGATCCATCCACAGCAGCCGGCAGCTCTCCACCGAAAAAGTTGAGCCGGGAGGGGCACCCGGCCCTCTCAGCCATCGTCGGATAGGGTTCCCCGCCGCTAATGAGGTTCTTCGAGTACGAGGCCAGGCAGATCGTCGAGGCGGCGGGGATTCCCGTCACCAAGTACGGCTTCTGCACGACCGCCGACGAGGCGCGCAGGGCCGCCGATGAGATCGGCGGGCCGGTCGTGATCAAGTCCCAGGTGCTGAGCGGCGGGCGGATGAAGGCCGGCGGGGTCAAGTTCGCCGACACGCCCGACGAGGCCGCGGCCCACGCCGAGGACATCCTCGAGCTCGAGATCAACGGCCAGATGCCGCGCGGCGTCCTGGTCGACCCGAAAGCCGAGGTCAAGCAGGAGTACTATGCCAGCGTCGTCTGGGACGGGACGGCGAAGCGGCCGCTGATGCTGTTCAGCGACATGGGTGGGATCGACATCGAGGAGGTCGCCGAGACCCACCCCGACCACGTCGGCCGCGGCCACGTCTCCAACCTGCACCCGATCTTCGACTTCGAGGCCAAGCAGGTCGTCGCCGCAACCGGCGTAACCGGCTCGCAGCTGAACCGGGCGGCGCCGATCCTCGCCAAGCTCGCCCGCCTCTTCCGCGACAACGACATGACCCTCGCCGAGATCAACCCGCTGGCCGAGCTGACCGACGGCAGCTTCGTCGCCCTCGACGCCCACATGGAGATGGAGAACGAGGCGGTCGGCCGCCAGAAGGGCCTGCTGCGCAAGCGGCTCGAGATCGCCGAGGACGACATCCGCGAGACCTACGAGCCCTCCGACTTCGAGCGCCACGTCGCCGCAATCGACGCCGCCGATCACCGCGGCGTGATCCAGGGCAAGGACCACGGCTTCGAGGGCAACCTCGGCCTCGTGATCGGCGCCGGCGGTGGCTCGCTGACGCTCACCGACGCGGTCCGCAGCCAGGGCGGCAAGCCCGCCAACTACTCCGAGATCGGTGGCAACCCCTCGGTCGCCAAGGCCTGTGGCCTGGCCAAGGAGGTGCTGGAAAAGGACGGTGTCGAGAAGATCGCGGTGATGATGTCGATCGTCTCCAACACCCGGGTCGACATCGTCGCCCGCGGCGTCATCAAGGCCTGCCTCGAGCTCGGCAAGGACCCGGGCGAGACGATCGCGATCTTCCGCATCCCCGGCGCCTGGGAGGACGAGGGCTTCAAGATCCTCGAGCGCTACGGGGTCGAGTACTGCGACCGCTCGGTCTCGATGTGGGAGGCGGCGGGACGCGCCGTCTCGAAGATCCAGGGAGCTGCGGCATGACGGGGCTTGGCGACTTTTCGGTCTATTTCACGGCTAACTCGCCAAGGGGAGCGCTTCGATGAGCATCCTGCTGAGCAAGGAGACGACCTTCATCGTCCAGGGCATCACCGGGCGCGAGGCGGTCAACCTGACCAAGGAGTGCCTCGATTACGGCTCAAAGGTCGTCGGCGGCGTCACCCCAGGTCGCAAGGGCCGCGAGGTCCACGGCGTGCCGGTCTTCGACACAGTCGGCCAGGCGGTCGAGCACCACGGCGGCCCCATACATGGCTCGGTGGTTACGGTCCCCCCCGCCTTCACCAAGGACGCGGTGCTGGAGGCGATCGAGAACGGGATCAAGCTGATCGTGATCGTCACCGAGCGGATCCCGCGCCGCGACGTCGCCCAGATGGTCGAGCTGGCCGACCTGCGCGGCGCTCGGATCATCGGTCCCAACTGCCTCGGCCTGATCGTCCCGGAGGTCTGCAAGATGGGTGGCATCGGCGGGCCCGCGAAGGACGCCGCCAAGGCCTACGCGCCCGGCCCGGTCGGCGTGATGAGCCGCTCCGGCGGGATGACCACCGAGATCTCCTCGTCGCTGACCCAGGCCGGCCTCGGCGTCTCCACCGCCGTCTCGATCGGCGGCGACGCGATCATCGGCTCCACCTACGCCGAGCTGATGCCCTACTTCGAGGCCGACGAGCAGACGCAGGCGATCGTGATCTACACCGAGCCGGGCGGCCGCATGGAGGCGCAGCTCTCCGAGTGGGTGGCCGAGAACAATTCCCGTCTGCCGATCGTCGCCTTCATGGCCGGCAAGTTCATGGACGACGAGGAGATGAAGGGAATGAGCTTCGGCCACGCCGGCACGATCGTCGAGGGCGTGGAGGACACCGCGACCGAGAAGATCGCCCGGCTCGAAGCGGCCGGCATCCGCGTGGTCGAGCGGATCGACCAGATCCCCGACGCGGTCAAGCAGAAGCTGGGGGTGGCCGCCTGATGGCCGAAGCGCTGAACAAGGTCTTCATCGACGTCGAGGTCGACGACTCCGTCGCCGGCGACGCGGCGCTGGCGGCAAAGCTCGAGGAAGTCTGCCCCGTCGACATCTACAAGGACGCCGGTGGCAGGGTCGAGGTGGTCGAGCGCAACCTCGACGAGTGCGTGCTCTGCCGCCTCTGCATCGAAGCTTCCCCGCCCGGCGCCGTGCGGGTCAAGAAGCTCTACGACAACAGCGAGCTCTCCTAGCGCTCAGCCGGCCAGGACCGGCACACCCGCCAGCGCTTCCTCGCGCAGGTGCTCCGGGATGACGACCAGCGAGCGCAGCTGACCGAGAAGCTCGCGGTCGCCGTCTATCGCGACACCCGCCTCGCCGGCCTCGCCGGCGACCATCGCGGCGATGATGCCGATCGGCGTGCCGGCAAGGCTCAGGTCAGCGCCCGCGGGTTCTCCGCGCGAAGCGTCGATCCAGCCATCGGCGATGCCCAGCAGGAAGGACTGACCGTCGCTGCGCAGGGCAAGTGTCGCTTTGAGCTCGATCGGCGGGCGCAGGATCACCCGGATCGCGTTCGGCAGCGAGGACGGCGCCAGGTCGATGACATCGGCGAGCTTTTGTAGGCCCATCCCCCAGCGGCTCAGCTCGAGCATCGGGCGCTCCAGTCCGCGGCCGAGCTCGGTCAGCTCATAAACGGTGACCGAGGTAGGCGGACCGAGCTCGCGGCGAACGACGATGCCATGCTGCTCGAGGTCGCGCAGCCGCTTGGTGAGGACATCGGTGGGCGCCCCGCCCACCGAGCGAACCAGAGCCGAGAAGCGCAGAGGGCCGAGCGAAAGCTCGCGCACGATCAGCAGCGTCCAGCGCTCGCCTATCCGGTCCAGCGCACAGGCGAGGCTGCAGGACTGACCGTATTGACGGGAGCTCATAGTTAGGATGATAGCAATAGAGTAATTGGTAATTCAAAGGTACCACTTTGAATTCTGGTACTGTGCTCCGCCGTGAACCGGATTGCCGATTTGACCTGGACCCGACCGAAGCTGGTCCTGGCCCTCGTCGGCGTCTTCTTCCTCGTCGCAGTGGCCTTCGGCCACGACGTCGAGCATCACCTCAAGGCGGCCGGCTTCACCGACCCCTCCTCCGAGAGCGAGCAGGGCAGCGGACTGCTCAGCAACGCGCTCGGCTATGACCCGAACCCCGGAGTCGTCCTGGTCGTGCGTTCTCCTGGCGGCGGCCGGCTGGACCTCGAGAGCCCCTCCCTGCGCCGCGAAGTCGATGAGCTGAGCGGCAAGGTGGCGAAGGTCAGGTACATCGGCCGCGTCGTCAACCCGCTGGAGGAACCGCGGGCCGGCGCGCAGCTGATCGCCCGCGACGGCCGCTCGCTGGTCATCCTCGGCGACCTCTCCAACGGCGACGAGGAGAACGACGGCGGGATCGCCGCCGAAGGCGTGCAACCGCTGATCGCGGCCAGCAACCTCGACGTCTCGATGGGCGGCTTCGCGCCCAGCTTCAACGAGGTCAACGACCAGACCAAGACCGACCTGACCAAGGCCGAGCTGATCGCCTTCCCGCTGCTCGCGCTACTCCTCCTGATCGTCTTCCGCGGCGTGATCGCCGCAGCCATCCCGCTGCTGATCGGCGTCATCTCGATCGTCGGCACGCTCTTCGTGCTGCGGATCATGTCCGAGTTCGTCGGCACCTCCGTTTTCGCGCTCAACATAGCCACCGGGCTCAGCCTCGGTCTTGCCGTCGACTACGCGCTGCTGATGGTCTCCAGATACAGGGAGGAGCTCTCCGGCAGCGGCGCGACGCGTGAGGCGCATCGCAAGACCGTGCTGACCGCCGGCCGGACGGCGCTCTTCTCGGGCTTCACCGTCGCCGCGGCGATGGCGGCGCTGGTGATCCTGCCGCAGCGCTTCCTCTACTCGATCGCCGTCGCCGGCGCCTCGGTCGGCGTGCTGTCGGCCGTCCTGGCGATCCTCGTCGTCCCCTCGCTGCTGAGCCTGCTCGGAACGCGGATCGACGCCCTTTCGATCCGCCGCGGACCGGCACTCTCCGACGAGTCCGGCGGCTGGTACCGGCTGGCGCGCGGCGTGATGCGCCACCCGGTCGGCGTCGCCCTCGCCAGCTCCGCCCTGCTGCTCGCCGCTGCGGCACCGTTGCTCTGGACGACGCTGACGGGGCCGAGCGCCGAAGCGGTCCCGCAGAGCAAGCCCTCCTACAGCGCCAACAGCTACGTCGAAGGGCATTACCCGCGCGAACTGATCGAGGCGGTGACGGTCACCGTCGAGGGCGGCGCGGGCAAGAGGGCGCTCGCCCAGTACCGGCGGCAGATCGAAGCGGTCGACGGGGTCGTCCGCGGCGCCCCCTTCTCCCCCGCCTCCAAGGCCATCGCCTACGCCAACTTCGGCCTGACCGATCCGGCCCTCTCGGAAAGCTCCCAGGACACCGTCAGGGCGATCCGCGGCCTCAGCCCCCCAGACGGCGCCACGGCGCTCCTTTCCGGCAACACCGCCCGCTTCATCGACCAGAAGCAGAGCCTGCTCGAACATCTGCCCCTGCTGGTCGCGATCATCTTCTCGACCACGCTGATCCTGCTCTTCCTGCTCACCGGCTCGGTGATCCTGCCGCTGAAGACGCTGCTGATGAACGCGATGACGCTCGGGGCGACGCTCGGCATCCTCGTCCTCGCCTTCCAGGACGGCTGGCTCGATTGGCTCTTCGCCTACCGCGGCCCGAGCGCGATCGAGGTGACCAGCCTGGTCTTCCTCTTCGCGGTGATCTTCGGCCTCGCCACCGATTACGCGGTGCTGGTCATGGCACGGATCAAGGAGCAACACGACCTCGGCAAGTCGAACGAGGAGGCGGTCGCGATCGGCATCGCCCGCACCGGCCGGGTGATCACCGCCGCGGCGATCATGATCGCCGTCGTCTTCCTCGCCTTCGGCGTCAGCTCCGTCTTCTTCATGAAGCAGATCGCCCTCGGCATGGCGGTCGGCGTGATGCTCGACGCCACCATCGTTCGCGCCCTCCTCGTCCCCTCCTTGATGCGCCTGCTCGGCGAGTGGAACTGGTGGGCGCCAGAGCCGCTGCGCCGCATTTACCTGCGCCTCGGCATCTCCGAGGCCTAGCCCAACCCAGCACCCAGTGCAACGTTTTCTGGCTCCCTGAGAGCCGTAACACGTTGCACCTTTGGGTTGTGGACCTGGTGCAACGTTTTTCGGTTCTCTCGGGGCCGTAACGCGTTGCACCTAGGTGGGACGTGTGCGGTCGATCACGTTACGCATATATAAATTTATATCCGGGTAATGTATGCACCGATGGCTGTTGCATCGACACGTTCCCGGCTTTCGAAGGCGGACCGCATGGAGCAGGCGCTGGTGGCCGCCCACGGCCTTTTCGCCGAGCGCGGCTACTCCGAGGTGACCATGGATGAGGTCGCCGCGGCCGTCGGCGTCACCAAGCCGCTGCTCTACAACTACTTCGGCAACAAGGAGCGCCTCTACACCGCCTGCATGGAGCGAGCCGGCGATGCTCTGGTCAAGACGATCCTCGAGACGGTCGGCGAAGCCAGTGGCCCGAGCGAGGCGCTGAACGAGGGCCTACGCGCCTTCTTCGCCTTCCTCGACGCCGATCGCGACGCCTGGGCCGTGCTCTTCGATGAGACCTTGCCGCACAGCGGCGAGGTCGCCGACCGGGTGGCCGAGTACCGCGGTCGCCTGATCTCACTCGTCTCCGAATCGCTGCTCGCCGAACTTCCCCCGAAGCGGCGCGCCGCCGCGCAGATCGAAGTCGAGGCCCTCTCCGCCGCCCTGCTGGGCGCCGCCGAGGCGCTGGCGCGCTGGTGGCTGCGCAGCGAGGCGACCACCGCCCCCGAGGCAGCCGAGCTGCTGATCGCGACGATCGAGCCTGGCCTGCGCCTGCGCTCAACCCCATCTGCCAAGTCCTCCCGACCCAAACCGAAAGGTGATCGCAGTTGATCGATAAACCACGCCGGGTCGCCGTCGTCGGCGGCAACCGGATTCCCTTCGCACGCTCGAACTCCGTTTACGCGCACGCCTCCAACCAGGACATGCTTACCGCCGCCCTCGACGGGTTGATCGACCGCTTCAACCTCGACGGCGAGCGGCTCGGCGAGGTCGCCGGCGGCGCCGTGCTGAAGCACTCCCGGGACAGGGACCTGGCTCGCGAGAGCGTGCTCAGCACCCGGCTCGCGGCCGAGACCCCCGCCTACGACGTGCAGCAGGCCTGTGGCACCGGGCTGGAGACGACGATCCTGGTCGCCAACAAGATCGCCCTCGGCCAGATCGACTCCGGCATCGCCTGCGGCGCCGACACGACCTCCGACGCGCCGATCGCGCTCAACGAGCAGCTTCGCGAGACGCTGCTCGAGGCCAACCGGCAGGGCTCGACCGCCGGCAAGCTGCGCACCCTTACACGGCTGCGCCCCGGGCACATCGTTCCCGCGATCCCCCGCAACGAGGAGCCACGCACCGGCCTCTCGATGGGCGAGCACTGCGCGATCATGGCCACCGAATGGGGCATCGACCGTGCCGAGCAAGACGAGCTCACCGTCGCCAGCCACCAAAAGCTCGCCGCCGCCTATGAGCGCGGCTTCTTCGACGACCTGATGACGCCCTACCTAGGGCTCGAACGCGACCAGAACCTGCGACCGGACTCCAGCCTCGAGAAGCTTGCCAAGCTGAAGCCGGTCTTCGGCGGCCCGGAGGGGACGATGACCGCGGCCAACTCGACCCCGCTCAGCGACGGCGCCTCGGCGGTCCTGCTCGCCAGCGAGGAGTGGGCGAAGGAGCGCGACCTGCCGGTCCTCGCCTACATCGCCGATGCGCAGACCGCGGCGGTCGACCACGTCCACAAGCGCGAAGGGCTGCTGATGGCGCCCGCCTACGCGATGCCGGCGATGCTCGACCGGTCAGGGACCGGCCTCGGCGAGTTCGACTACTACGAGATCCACGAGGCCTTCGCCGCCCAGGTGCTCTGCACGCTGAAGGCCTGGCAGGACCCCGCCTTCTGCAAGGACAAGCTCGGCCGCGACGAGCCGCTGGGCTCGATCGACCGCGCCAAGCTCAACGTCAACGGCGGCTCACTCGCCGCGGCCCACCCGTTCGCGGCGACCGGCGGGCGGATCGTCGCCGGTCTCGCCAAGCAGCTGCACGAAGACGGCAAAGGACGCGGCGTGATCAGCATCTGCGCCGCCGGCGGCCAGGGCGTCGTCGCGGTGCTCGAGAGCGCTGGGGGCCAGTCATGAGCGATCGCTACTCACAGGTCGTCAACGCTCCCGTCGTCTCCACCGTCGCCCGGCAGCTCGGCCTGCCGCGGCCGGTAGAGCTCGACCGCTACGAGGCCGACGCGCCCGTCGTCTCCGGCCGCGTGCTCTCCGGCGCCGCCCCGGGCGGCCGTCTCGGCAAAGCGCTCTCGGCCTTCCTCGACCAGATCAAGGCCGAACGGGCGGGCACCGAGGGACCGGCCAAGGCGCTGGTCTTCGACGCCACCGGCATCGGCGACTCGGCCGAGCTGGTCGAGCTGCAGCGCTTCTTCTATCCGGCGGTCGGCCGCCTGCAGCGCAGCGGCCGCGTCGTCGTGCTTGGCACGCCGCCCGCACAGGCTGGCTCGGCCCGCGCGGCCACCGCGCAGCGGGCGCTGGAGGGATTCACCCGCTCGCTGGCCAAGGAGGTCGGCGCAAAGGGCTCGACGGTGCAGCTCGTCCTGGTCGAGCCAGGGGCCGAGGACGAGCTCGCCTCGACCCTGCGCTTCCTGCTCTCGCCGCGCTCGGCGTACGTCTCTGGCCAGGTGGTCAGAGTCGGGGCCGGCGTAGCTGAGGCGCCAGAGATCGACTGGGAGCAGCCGCTGGCTGGCAAGCTTGCCCTCGTAACCGGCGCCTCCCGCGGGATCGGCGAGGCGATCGCGAGGACGCTGCGCCGCGACGGAGCCGAGCTGGTCCTGCTCGACGTGCCGGCGCTCTCGGCCGACCTGAAGGCCGTTGCACAGCGCCTCGAAGCGGAGACGATCGAGGCGGACATCACCGCCGAAGACGCGCCCGCACAAATCGCCGAACGCCTCTCCGGTGGCGTCGACATCGTCGTCCACAACGCCGGTGTCACCCGCGATCGGACGATCGCCAAGATGCCGGAGGAGCGCTGGTCCTCGCTGATGGAGATCAACCTCTCCAGCGAGGAGCGGATCAACGACGAGCTGCTCGAGCGCAAGCTGCTGCGTCCCAACGGCCGCATCGTCTGCGTCTCCTCGATGAGCGGTATCGCCGGCAACTCCGGCCAGACCAACTACGCCACCTCGAAGGCCGGCGTGATCGGGATGGTCGAGGCGATGGCGCCCGAGCTGGCGAAACGGAAGGCGACGATCAACGCGGTCGCGCCCGGCTTCATCGAGACCCAGATGACGGCGGCGATGCCGATCGCCCCGCGCGAAGCCGGTCGCCGCCTCAGCAGCCTCTCGCAGGGCGGCCTGCCGGTCGACGTCGCCGAGGCGATCGCCTGGTTCGCCAGCCCAGCCTCAACCGGCGTAAACGGCAACACCGTCCGCGTCTGCGGCCAGAACCTGCTGGGCGCGTGATGACGGCGCGCAGGCTCGAAAGCTCGCCCAGCATCCTGCCGCTCTACGCCCGCGCCGCGGCGCCGATGATTCCCGGCGCCTCGCTACTGCCCTTCGTCCCCGGCGGTGGCGGCGAGATCCCCGACCTCGAGCTCGACCTCGCCGGGGTACGGGCCAAGCCCGAGGACGTCGCCGCCTACGCCCGGGTCTGCGGCTTCGCCCTGCGCGACCACCTCCCCCCCACCTACCCGCACGTCCTCGCCTTCCCGCTGCACATGGCGGTGATGGCGGATGGCAGCTTCCCCTTCGGCGCCGTCGGCCTGGTCCACGTCGAGAATCGGATCGAGCAGCGCCGCCGCATCGGCATCGCCGAGGAGTTGACGATCCAGGTGCAGCCAACCAAGCTGCAGCCGCACCCCAAGGGCCGCACCTTCTCGCTCCTGACCAAAGTCAGCGCCAACGGCGAGACGGTCTGGGAGAGCACCAGCACGATGCTGCGCCGCGGCAGCGACAACAATGAGGATGCGCCACGAGAGACCGGCTCCGCAAAAGAGGCCGGCTCCGAACCGAATCGACCTCTACGCCGAGCAGGTGGAAAAGTCGATGCAGCTCGGGGAGACAGCGCCGGCGCCAATGCGGAGTGGAAGCTCGACGGCGACCTTGGCCGCCGCTACGCGGCCGTCTCCGGTGACCGCAACCCGATCCACATGCACTCGCTGAGCGCCAAGCCGCTTGGCTTCCCCGGGGCGATAGCCCATGGCATGTGGACCAAGGCCCGCTGCCTTGCCGCACTGGAGAGCCGCCTGCCCAACGCCTTCACAGCCGAGGTTCGCTTCCGCAAGCCGATCCTGCTGCCCGGCCGGGTCGAGTTCGCCAGTGCCTCGGTCGCAGACCAGATCGACTTCGCGGTGAGCGACGCAAAGCACGGCACACCGCACCTCGACGGCCGCATTGAGCCGCTCGAGCCCAAACCCAATGGCGGGAGGAGGAAGTAGAAATGACCGTCACCGAAGACAAGGGAGTGGCCGAGCGCAGCATGGGGCTTGGCCTGCGCTGGCTCAACAAGCTCGCTGGCTCGGACCTGCTCGACAGGATCCGGATCCGCAAGCAGGTGGAGCGGGCGCTGTTCAACACGACCAAGAACGGCTTCCGCTCGGCGACCGCCGCCGGGCGCACCTTCAAGGCAGCGCAGAGGTTGACCGGGCCGGCGCGACAGGCGCCGAGCAAGCCGCGCGCTCTCTTCGACATCAGCCCCGACGACGAGCAGCAGATGCTGCAGGAAGGGGTTCGCGACTTCGCCGAGGCCAAGGTGCGGCCGGTCGCCAAGCAGGCCGACTTCGACAAGGCGACGCCGACCGAGCTGCTCGCCCAGGCCAACGAGCTCGGCATCAACATGCTCGGCGTCCCCGAGGAGCTGGGCGGCGTGATGCACGAGCAGGCCGCCGTGACCAGCGTTCTGATCGGCGAGGCGCTCGCTCACGGCGACATGGGAATCGCCTACGCGGCACTCGCCCCAGGCGCCGTCGCCACGGCAATCGGCCACTGGGGAACAGCCGAGCAGGAGGCGACCTACCTGCCCGCCTTCACCGGTGAGGACACTCCAGCCGCTGCGCTGGCGATCCTCGAGCCAAAGCCGCTCTTCGATCCGCTGGCGCTCGGGACCACCGCGCGCCGCGACGGCGAGGACTGGATCCTCGACGGGACCAAGTCACTCGTCGCCCGCCCAGGGGAGTGCGAGCTCTTCATCGTCGCCGCCGAGGCCGAAGGCCTCGGGCCAGCGCTATTCGTGATCGAGTCCGGCGCCTCTGGGCTTTCCACGGAGCCCGAGCCGGCGATGGGCCTGCGCCCCGCCGCCACCGGTCGCCTGGTTCTCGAGGAAGTGCGCCTCCCGGCCGCGGCGCTGATGGCCGACGGCCAACGCGAGGCCTACGTCGAGTGCGTGCAGCGGGCCCGAGTCGCATGGTCCTCGCTGGCGACCGGCACCGCCCAAGCCGTTCTCGACTACGTGATCCCCTACGTCAACGAGCGCACCGCCTTCGGCGAACCGATCTCCAACCGCCAGGGCGTCGCTTTCGCGGTCTCAGACATCGGCATCGAGAGCGATGGCCTGCGCCTTGCGACCTACCGCGCGGCCAGCCGCGCCGACCAGGGCCAGGAATTCGCCCGCGAGGCGTCGCTGGCGCGCCGCCTCTGCGCCCAGAAGGGGATGCAGATCGGCTCCGAAGGAGTCCAGCTGCTGGGCGGTCACGGCTTCGTCAAGGAGCACCCGGTCGAGCGCTGGTACCGCGACCTCCGAGCAGCGGGCGTGATGGAGGGCGCCCTGCTCGTCTAGGCCCGTCCGACGTCCCGGGACAGGCCACAGAGCGAAAGGAAGCCATGATCAATCTCGAGATACCGAAGAAGTTCAAACCGCTGGTCAACCAGGCAAACCAGGTCGCGCAGGAGGTCTTCAGGCCGATCTCGCGCAAGTACGACGAGGCCGAGCACTCCTACCCCAAGGAGCTCGACATGCTCGCCTCGCTGATCGACGGCATGAATGAGGGCTCCGACATCGGCGGAGCCGGCGCCGCGGGCGTGCGCCGCGAGTCCAACGGCAACGGCGACGGAGGCAACCGCAACGGCTCCAACCTATCGACCGTGCTCGGCATCATCGAGCTCTGCTGGGGCGACGTCGGCCTGCTGCTCTCGATGCCGCGGCAGGGCCTCGGCAACTCGGCGATCGCCTCGGTGGCGAGCGACGAGCAGCTCGAGCAATACGGCGGCAAGTGGGCGGCGATGGCGATCACCGAGCCCGAGGCGGGCTCGGACTCGGCGGCGATCCGCACCACGGCCGAGCTCGATGGCGACGAGTACGTGCTCAACGGCGAGAAGATCTTCGTCACCTCCGGCGATCGCGCCGACCTGATCGTGGTCTGGGCCTCGCTCGACCGCTCGGTGGGCAGGGCGGCGATCAAGTCGTTCATCGTCGAGCGCGACAACCCGGGCCTGAAGCTCGACCGGCTCGAGCACAAGCTCGGCATCCGGGCATCCGACACGGCCAACTTCACCCTGCAGGACTGCCGCGTGCCGAAGGAGGCGCTGCTCGGCAGCCCCGAGATCGACACCAAGGCCGGCTTCGGCGGCGCGATGCAGACCTTCGACAACACGCGGCCGCTGGTCGCGGCGATGGCGGTCGGGGTCACCCGCGCCGCCCTGGAAGAGACGCGGGCGCGGCTCGTCGAGGCCGGGGTCGAGATCGACTACGACGCCCCGGCGCTGAGCCAGTCCGCCGCGGCGGCCCGTTTCCTGGAGATGGAGTCCGACTATGAGGCGGCGCACCTGCTCACCTTGCAGGCGGCCTGGATGGCCGACAACGGCAAGCCCAACTCGCTGCAGGCCTCGATGGCGAAGGCGAAGGCCGGGCGCACCTGTGTCGACGTCGCCCTCGGCTGCGTCGAGCTCTGCGGCAGCGTCGGCTACGCGGAGAACGACCTGCTCGAGAAGTGGGCGCGGGACGCGAAGATCCTCGACATCTTCGAGGGGACCCAGCAGATCCAGTTGCTGATCGTTGCGCGGCAGTTGCTGGGGAAGAGCTCCAGCGAACTGCGGTAGGGACGGTCGGGCGCCCTCCCAAAACGCGCGGCAGGAGCCGCGCTCGAGTGTTTTGGGGAGGGCGCCCGACCGTCCTACGACAGCTTCTGGCTCTCAGGCGAGGACGTTCTGGCGCACCCACTCGGCCAGGAAGGGCTCCGAAATTCGGTAGGCGCCCCCTTCGCCGCTGACCGATTCGCGCTGGACGAGGGCGCGCAACGCCTTCTGCACATTGGTGACGGCGGGCAGGTCGTGGCGATTCCGATAGGGGGCTGAGAATGGGTGGCCCGGCTCACGGGCAAGCGCCCGCAGGACCTGCTTTTGAACGGCTGAGGCGTTGTCCCAGAGCAGGCTGAAGTGGGCGTGCTCGGAGCGCAGCACGGCTGCCAGGGCCCGCTCCAGCTCGACCGGGCCCGCGGGCGCCTCCGTCCCGCTCTGCTCCCAGAGGAAGTAGCAGAGCTCCTGGGTCGCGTAGGGGTGGCCATCGGTGCGGGCGAGGACGTCGGCGACGACCGTGTCCTCTACCGCGCGGCCGCCGGCGTGGAAGCGCTCGACCAGGAACGCGGCGAACGGCTCAACCGGGATGTTGCCCAACTCGATCGACTTGGCGCTGCGCCAGAAGGGCTCGTTGGCGTCGTTGAAGATGCGCTCCATGATGTGGTGCTTGCTGCCCAGATAGACGTGGGCAACCTCGGGCTGGCGCTGGAAGACCGAGCGCAGGAGCTTGGGCAGTCTGGGGTCGATCGAGACGATCTCTTGAAACTCGTCCATGACGAGCGCGGTGGAGCGGCTCCGCGCGCTGCCCAGCTCGGCGGGAAGCTCCAGCAGGCGCTGCAGCGTCGCATCGATGTCGGCCGCCCTTTGCGCGACGCCGAAGCTGAACGTGAAGCTGCCGTCCTCGGGGCTCACGTTTATCGCCGGCTGCACCTGAAGGCCCCGGAATGGCGCCAGGGCCTTCTCACGGACCCGCTCCAGCGGTGATGCGATTTCGTCGAAGACCGACTTCGCCAAGGCGGCCGCGAGGCTCTCCTTGGTCGGCGTGGTCATCAGATCGACCTGCGCAACCAATACCCGCCTGGCGGAGAGCACGCGCGCGGCGCGCCAGACCAACGATGACTTGCCGCAGCGACGAGGGGCGAAGATGACGACGTCCTGGCCGTTGCGTATATCGCTGACCAGCTCGGCAAGCTCGCTCTCCCGGTCGGCGAATGACTCGTCGAGGGCCAGGGCGCCAAAGCTGAAGGGGTTTGTCGAGTCAGTGCTTTGCATATACCAATCAGTATTATACGGTCAGGTATTGAGCGATAGAACGGTACATAAGCCCCATGTTCTTATGCCAAGCAGTATTATACCTATTCGTATGAAGAAAGTCAGCACCTCACTTCTCTATAAGTCCGTGCCAGCCATGAGTCTTCCCCCGCCGTGAACTTCATCGAGAACGTGATGGAACGATCGCCAGCCTCACGGTTGGGGATCGTCGCCATCGATGCCGAGGGGAACCGACGCGACTGGCACTTCGGCGAACTGATCGCGCAGTCGGCTGGCCTCTCCGGGGCCCTCGCGGCGCGGGGCGTGCGCCGCGGCGACGTGGTGATGACACTGCTCGGCAACCGGGCCGAGTGGGTGCTTTCGCTACTCGCCTGTTGGCGCATGGGCGCCGTGGCACTCCCCTGCAGCACTCAATTGCGGCGTCAGGACCTGGCGCTGCGTGTGGCTGCCGCCAACCCGAGGCTCTGCATTGGCGAGGACGCCCTGCTTGCCGAGCTGCCCGGCGGCGTGGCGACGATGACGATGACCGAGATCGCCACGGCTCTCGATGAGGACCGGCCGCAGGAGACGCCTGCCGCGGTGGAGGCAATGGACGCCGAGAACCCGGCGTTGATCGTCTTTACCTCTGGGACGACGGGCGAGCCGCGGGGCGTCGTCCATGCCTACCGCTACCTGCTCGGCCAGCAGGGTCAAGCGCAGCATTGGTTCGGCTCGCGCAAGGGCGAGCTGGCCTGGTGCACGACCGCGACCGGCTGGTCGAAGTCGGCCCGCAACGTCTTCCTCGCCCCCTGGCTGACCGGCGCCGCGGCCGTCATCCACGACGGCCGCTTCGATCCGGCCGAGCGGCTCGACTTCGCCGAGGCACTCGGCGTCAACGTCCTCTGCCAGGCCCCGACCGAGTACCGCATGCTCGCCAAGCGAGCAACCCTGCGCCCCCTCCCCGCCCTGCGGCGCATGGTCTCGGCCGGCGAGCCGCTCGAGGCAGAGACGATCGCTGCCTTCCGCACCGAGATGGGCGGGCTGGAGCCGGCGGATGGCTATGGGCAAACCGAGACCGGGCACATCAGCGGCAACCTCGCCGGGGAGCAGATCCGCCCGGGCTCGATGGGCAGGCCGCTGCCCGGAATCGAGGTTCGCGTCGTACCTCCAGCCGGTACTGAGCCGGAAGAGCCCGGGCGTGGCGAATTGCAGCTGCGGGCCGCCTCCTCCCCCACCTTCTTCTCCAGTTACCTCGACGGCGAGCGCTTCGGGGGCGAGTGGTGGCAGACCGGCGACCTGGTCCGCGAAGACGAGGACGGCTACCTCCACTTCGAGGGCCGCGACGACGACATCATCCTCTCCTCCGGCTACCGGATCGGTCCCTTCGAGGTCGAGTCGGCGCTGCTCTCCCACCCAGACGTCGCCGAAGCGGCGGCGGTTGCCGCCCCCGATCCCGAGCGCGGCGCGGTCGTGCGAGCGATCGTCGTGCCGCGCGAGCGCCAACCCAGCGAGGAGCTGGGCAGGGAGCTGCAGGAGCACTGCAAGCGCGAGACCGCGCCTTACAAGTTTCCCCGCATCGTCGAGTTCGCCACCGAGCTGCCGAAGACGACCAGCGGCAAGATCAAGCGGGCCGAGCTGCGGCGGGGGTAGGCTGACGGGATGGCGATCAACCGCGAGGCAACCGACACCGCCGGCGTCGCCCGTGGCTACTTCGAGGCGGTCGGCAGGCGCGACCTCGACGCGATGACGGCCTTCTACGAGCCGGGCGGAACGGGTGAGATCTACGGCTTGGTCGAGCTGGAAGTCCCACACTCCTACCGAACTTGGTTTGGCAACCTCTTTCAGGCCTTCCCGGACTTCAAGCTCGAGATCATCGAGGTGGTCTCTGCCGGCGAGAAGGCAGCGGTGCGCTGGCGCGCCACCGGCGTCTTCGACGGCACGGCGAGGTTCGAAGGCCTCAACCCCAACGGCGCTCGCATCGAAGTTCAGGGCTGTGACGTCTTGACCGTCCGCGACGGCCTGATCCAGCGCAACGACGCCTACATGAACGGAGCGGAAATGGCGCGTCAACTCGGCGCCCTGCCGCCCGCCGATTCGGCACCGGAGAAGCTGATGATGGGCGCCCTCAACTTGAAGACGCGCCTGGTCAAGGCGCTCCACAGCCGCCGCCGCTGAGGCCGGCGTCACCGCCTGGTTAGGCTGGCATCGTGGAGGAGATCGATCGCAAGCGGATCGCCGCCCTAACCGAGGCCCAGCAGGAGCAGTTCCGCAACAACACCGGGCAGTCGGCGAAGACCTACGAGCGCGCGGTCAAGGTGATGCCGAACGGCGTCCCCTCCTCTTTCCAAGAGAACGACCCCTGGCCGATCTACATCGAGCGCGGCCAGGGCAGCCGCGTCTGGGACGTCGACGGCAACGAATACACCGACTTCCACAATGGCTTCGGCGTGATGTGCATCGGCCACGCCAATCCCACCGTCGGCGCCGCGGTGAAGGCGCGGATCGACGATGGAACCCACTTCGCCGCCCCGACCGACGGCTCGATCGCCGTCGCCGAGGAGCTGACGCGGCGCTTCGGCCTGCCCCAGTGGCGCTTCAACAACTCCGGCACCGAGGCGACGATGGACGCCGTCCACCTCGCCCGCGGCGCCACCGGCCGCGACGTGCTGCTCAAGATCGAGGGCTCCTACCACGGCCACCACGACTCGGTGATGGTCTCGGTCTACCCGCCGCTGGAGGCGCTCGGCGCCCGCGACGATCCGGTCAGCGTCCCCTATGGCGGCGGCACGCCGAGGGCCTTGACCGAGCTGACCCGCGCCGTCCCCTTCAACGACGCCGGGGCCCTGGAGTGCGTGCTGGAGAAGATCGGCGATCAGGTTGCCGGCCTGATCATGGAGCCGGCGATGATGAACATCAACATCATCCCGCCGCGCGAGGGCTACCTCGAGCGGGTCCGCGAGCTGACCGCCCGGCACGGCGTCAAGCTGATCTTCGACGAGGTCAAGACCGGTGCGACGATCTCGGCCGGCGGCGCCACCGCCCGCTTCGGCGTCGTCCCCGACATGATCACCCTGGCCAAGGCGAGCTGCGGCGGCTACCCCGGCGGCGCAATCGGGATGAACGACGAGCTGGCGGCGATCGTCGCCGACGGCACGGTCAAGCAGTACGGCACCTTCAACGGCAACCCGCTGGTGATGGCGGCGGCACAGGCGACCCTGACCGAAGTGCTCACCGACGACGTCTACGAGCGCTTCGAGGCGACCAACCGCCGCCTGCTCGACGGCTGCCGGCAGATCATCGACAGCCACGGCCTGCCCGCCTACACCGAGGGCATCGGCGCCAAGGGCTGCGTCGTCTTCTCAGCCGAGCGGATGCACGAGTACCGCGACTACCTGACCAAGGTCGATGAAGAGCTCTCGACCCTGGCCTGGCTCTACCACATGAACCACGGCATCTTCATGACCCCGGGCGTCGAGGAGGAGTGGACCCTCTCGATTGCCCACACAGACGAAGACCTGCAGCGCTACCTGGACGCGTTTGAGTCCTTCGCCCGCGACGTAACCGCCTGACCATGGATCGACGGGCCGATTTCCGGTCTATCGACGGTAGGCCCGCCGGCGGGCCTTAGAGCGCCTCGGCTACGTCTACCGGGCGGCCGAGGTGGTAGCCCTGGGCCATGTCGACGCCGTATTCGCGCAGCATCTGCGCCGTGATGTCGTCCTGGACGTACTCGGCAATCGTCGTCTTGCCCAGGCCGCGGGCGATCTGGACGATTGCCTGGACCGTGAGCTGGTCGGCATCGCTATTTGGCATGTCGCGGACGAAGGAGCCGTCGATCTTGATCAGGTCGAAGGGGATCTGCTTGAGGTAGTGGAAGGGCCCGAAGCCGGCGCCGTAGTCGTCGATCGCGACCTGGCAGCCGAACTCGGTGAGGCGATCGGCAAAGCCCCCCGCCGCCTCGTAGTCATGAACGCGCGCGGTCTCGGTGATCTCGAAGGTGCAGCGCGCCGGATCGGCATCGCCTTCGTCGAGGCGGCGCTCGATGAATTCGAGCACCGAGAGGTCGGCTACGGAGGCGCCCGAAAGGTTCACGTGCAGCGAGACCGGGCTGCCTTGCCGCTCACGCGAGGCGAGCAGCTCGAGGGCGCGGACGACGACCCAGCGGTCGAGCTCCTGGACCATGCCCGAGCGCTCCGCCGTCTCGATGAAGGAGGCGGCCGGCAGCAGCTCGCCGTTCTCGCCGGTCATCCGCAGCAGCAGCTCGTAGCGCTCGATCCCGCCCGAGGCGAGGCTGCGGATCGGCTGCGTGTGCAGGCTGAGGCGGTCCTGCGTGAGCGCGTCACGGATCCGCGCGCTGGTCGTCTGGCGACGCTGCTGCTGGCGCTGCGGCTCGGAAGGGTCCTGAAATAGGACGATCTGGTTGCGACCTTGCTCCTTGGCGCGGTACATCGCCTGGTCGGCGGCGACCAGGACCGCCTCGGCGCCGATCCCGCGCTCGCCACCGAACATCGTGATGCCGACGCTGATCGTCGCCTGCTCGGTATCGAGCCCGATGGCGGCATTGTCGGCGACCTGGGCGCGCAGGTCCTCGCCAAGCTGCAGCGCGCCGACGGTATCCGTTTGAGGCATCAGCACCGCGAACTCGTCGCCGGAGAGGCGGGCGACGATGTCGGTGGCCCGCACGCGCTCGCGCATGATCGCGGCAACGTGGCGGATCAGGTTGTCGCCGGCGTGGTGGCCGAGCGAGTCGTTGATCGCCTTGAGCCCGTCGATGTCGATGATCATCACCGACCCCTGGCCGCCGTAGCGAGCGCTGAAGGAGACGTACTGATCGAGCTCGGCGCGAAAGCGACGGCGGTCCAACAGTCCCGTGAGCGAATCGTGATCAGCGATGTAGCGGAGCTCGGCCTCGGTCTTCTGCGCCTTCGCCAGCGCTTCGTCGACCACCTTGCGGTCGTCGGGAGCGAGCTTGGCAAGCACCGCCTCGAGCGCCGGATCACCTTGCATTGGAAGCTTTTTCTGGTTCAACTCACTGAAGTTAGAACTTTCCAGAGGCGATCGGATCGCAGCCCACGCCTGAGCCCCGCGATTGCGTCCAAATTTCAGCTTCTCGAGGTAGTCACTAGTGAGCGTATGACCGTCCATGGGTAGTGTCAGCCCATGCCCAACCGCTTGGCGCAGGAGACCAGCCCCTACCTGCTCCAACACCGCGAGAACCCGGTTGACTGGTACCCGTGGGGCGAGGAGGCGCTCGGCCGCGCCCGGGCCGAGGATCGCCCGATCCTGCTCTCGGTCGGTTACTCGGCCTGCCACTGGTGCCACGTGATGGAGCGCGAGTCCTTCGAGAACGCCGAGACGGCGGCCTATATGAATGAGCATTTCGTCTGCGTCAAGGTCGATCGGGAGGAGCGTCCTGACGTCGATGCGCTCTACATGGAGGCCGTGCAGGCAATCAGCGGCCAGGGAGGCTGGCCGATGACCGTCTTCCTCGATCCCGAGGGAGTTCCCTTCTATGGCGGCACCTACTTCCCGCCCGACGAGGGCCGCGGCATGCCGAGCTTCCGGATGGTGATGGAAGCCGTCGTCGAGGCCTTCGAGAACAAGCGCGACGAAGTTCGCCAGCGAGCGCCGCAGATGCGGGCGCGGCTCGCCGCGATCGCCCAGGTCGAGCCGGCGCCGGAGATGCCACAGGCGCCGCTGCTCGTCGAGGCGGTGGCTCAACTGCGGTCCGCGGCCGACATGCAGCGCGGCGGGTTCGGCGGCGCACCCAAGTTCCCACCCGCCTCGGCGCTCGAGCTGCTGCTCGCCCGCAATGAGCACGAGGTGCCGGAAAAGACGCTTGACGCGATGCTGGCAGGCGGCATATACGACCAGATCGGCGGCGGCTTCGCCCGCTACTCGGTCGACGCCGACTGGCTCGTCCCGCACTTCGAGAAGATGCTCTACGACAACGCCCTGCTCGCGCCCGCCTATCTGCATGGCTGGCAGGTGCTGGGCCACGAGCGCTATCGCCGCGCCTGCGAAGAGACGCTCGACTGGGCCCTGCGCGAGATGCGCGGCCCAGAGGCGGGCTTCTACTCGGCGCTCGACGCCGACTCCGAGGGAGAGGAGGGTCGTTTCTACGTCTGGACGCCGGAGCAGATCCGCGAGGTCCTCGGCGAGCGGGCTCAGCAGGCAATCGACTATTACGGCGTCAGCGAGGACGGCAACTTCGAGGGCCGCAACATCCTCTTCCTCGCCGGCGGCGCAACTGGGCCCGAGCCGGACAACCTCGGCGAGGCCCGCCGGGCGCTCTACGACAGCCGCGCCAAACGGGTCTGGCCCGGCCTCGACGACAAGCGCCTCACCTCCTGGAACGCACTGATGATCGCCGCCCTGGCCGAGGCCGGCGCCGTGCTGGCGCGTGACGACTACCTCGAAGCGGCCGGAGGCTGCGCCACCTTCATCTGGGACCAGATGCGAGACCCGGCCGGGCGCCTACTCCGCACATACAAGGATGGCCGCGCCCACCTCAATGCCTACCTGGAGGACCACGCCTTCCTGCTGGAAGCCCTGCTTACCCTCTACGAATCGACCTTCGAGCAGAGCTGGTTCGAGCGCGCCCGGTCCCTGGCGGACACCATGCTCGCCCGCTTCGCAGACGAGCAGCGTGGCGGCTTCTTCAGCACCTCCGACGACCACGAATCCCTGATCGCCCGCCGCAAGGAGATTGGCGACCACCCGATTCCATCCGGCAACTCCGCCGCCGCGATGGGCCTGCTCCGACTCTCGGCCCTAACCGGCGAGCGCTCCTACGAACGACAAGCCGAATCCGTCTTCCGCCTCTTCACGAAACCGGCCGCCCAGCACCCCGAGGCCTTCGCCCACCTGCTGAGAGCAATCGACTTCCATCTCTCCCCGACCAAAGAGGTGGCCCTGATCGGCGATGACCTGAACGACCTGGCCGCCGTCGTCCGCTCGAAGCACCGCCCCCACCTCGTCCTGGCCGGCGGCCCCGAGGGAAGCGATACCCCCGAGCTGCTCAGAGACCGCCCAACCACCGACGGCAGCCCGACCGCCTACGTATGCGAAAGCTTTTCCTGCAGGCAGCCCGTGACGGACTCCCCGGCCCTGGAAGCTCTGCTTTAGAGGGCGTTCCTCGCGCGGGTGGCGCGATGGCGGGGGTCCCCCGCAGCGGAGGGCGCTGCGCAGCAGCGTCCGAGCATGTGGGGGGGCCATCGCGACAGGACCCGCGCGCCACGACCGCCGTTTGATACAGATGCACAACCAGTGCGAGGCTCCCTATTCACCTTCGCCGCAGGCCGCCGCTCGAAGTGGATCGTCTTCGCGATCTGGTTCGTCGCGATCTTCGTCGCCGCCGGCCCGGCCAACCTGCCCGCCAAGTTCGAAGACGCCGAAAGCAACGAGGCGACCTCCTACCTGCCGGGCAGCGCCGAATCGACCCACGCGCTCCATGCGACCGAGTCGCTTCAAAAGGGGGAAATCGCCCCTGCGGTGATCGTCTTCCGGCGCGAGTCGGGCCTCACCCCAGCCGACCACAAGGCGATCTTCGAAGACGTCGGAAGGATGACCGCAAAACGCTTCCCGGGAGTGGTCCCGGATGGAGCGACGGCCGCCGCGGGGGGCGACCCGCAGGCAGGCCGGAAGGGCTCGCCGGCGACAGCCGAAGGCCTCAAAGCGGGCTGCGGAGGGCCGACCAGCACCGTCCCCGGCCAGCCAGCCGACTATGCCCCCTTCGTCGGCCCGGTCTGCTCGCCGGATGGCAAGGCGGCGATCGTCACCGCTTACATCAAGGGCAACGGCGAGGGCGAACGGATCGTCGACCCGGTCAAGTTCTGGCGCGAAAAGCTGCCGGACGACGACGGCGGGCTCGAAGCCAGGATCACCGGCGGGGCGGGCTTCTCCGCCGACGCGATCGAAGTCTTCGAAGGGATCAACGGAACGCTGCTGCTGGCGGCGCTCAGCCTCGTGATCTTCCTGCTGATCGTGATCTACCGCTCGCCGATGTTCTTCCTGATCCCGCTGATGGCGGTGATGTTCGCGGAGCTGCTCTCGCGCTCGCTCGGCTACGGATTGACCGAGCTCGGCGTCACCGTCAACGGCCAGTCGAGCTCGATCATGTCGGTCCTCGTGCTCGGCGCGGGGACTGATTACGCCCTGCTGCTCGTCTCGCGCTATCGCGAGGAGCTGCATCGCACGGTCGACAAGCACGAGGCGATGCGGACGGCGCTCGCCTCGGCGGGCCCAGCGATCTTCGCCTCGGCAGCGACGGTGATCGCAGCCCTCTTCTGCCTGATGCTCGCGAAGGTGAACGGGACCGCCGGCCTCGGCCCGATCGCCGCGATGGGCATCGCCTGCGCCGCGCTCTCGATGCTGACCCTGCTGCCGGCGCTGCTGACGATCTTCGGTCGCCGCGCCTTCTGGCCCTTCGTCCCCCACACGCCCGAGACGGCGCCCAGCGCCGACGGCATATCGGAGCGTGCGCGGGCGAGGATCGTCGAGGGCGGCACGTTCGGCGCGGTCATCAGGGTGGTCCTTGCCAGCCTGGTCGTCTTCGTCCTTTTGCCGCTGGTCCTGATCAACTGGCTGGTGCGCCGCCTCACCCGCGGGCGGTTCCCCTCGCTGATCGTCGGCCCCCTGGACCGTGCCGTCTTCACGCCGTTCGAGCTGCGCCGGCGCCGGCTCGAGCACGCCGCTGACGCGACCCATGGCTTCTGGGCAAAGCTCGGTCAGCGCATCGCCCGCTCCCCGCGCCGCGTGGTGATCGGATCGATCGCCATCCTGGTCGTCCTTGGCAGCGGTCTCGCCTTTTTCTCGACCGAACTGACCAGCGAAGACACCTACCGCAGCGAGGTCGAATCAGTCGAAGGCCAGGACCTGCTCAACAAGAGCTTCCCGGCAGGCACAACCGCGCTCACCGACGTCGTGATTCCGCAGCGCGGCGAGGTGCGCGCGGTAAGCGCCGCCGCAGCCAAGGTCGACGGCGTCGAGAAGGTCTCCACACCGGTAGCGACGGGACCACCGGGAACCCTGGTTCAGCTCACGCTCGAACCCAACCCGTACTCGACCGACGCCTTCGACCTGGTCGAGCCGATCCGCGAAGCGGTCCACAGCGTCGCGCCGGACGCTTTGGTCGGGGGGCCGACCGCAGTTGAATTCGACGTCCGCGACGCCGCCGGCCGGGACTCGATCGTGATTCCACCGATCATCCTGCTCGTCGTCTTCCTGATCCTGGTCGGCCTGCTGCGCGCCGTCGCCGCGCCGCTGATCCTGATCGGCACGGTGATCCTCAGCTTCCTCGCCGCCCTCGGCGTCGGTTACTTCGCCTTCGAATTCATCTTCGACTTCCCCGGCTCCGACCCCTCGCTGCCGCTCTTCGCCTTCGTCTTTTTGGTCGCGCTGGGGGTCGACTACAACATCTTCCTGATCGCCCGCGCCCGCGAGGAGACGATCAAGCACGGCTCCCAGCAGGGCATCCTGCGCGCCCTCGCGGTGACCGGCGCCGTGATCACCAGCGCCGGCATCGTCCTCGCCGGCACCTTCTCGGTCCTGGCCGTCCTCCCCCTCACCTTCCTGACCGAGCTCGGCTTCGTGGTCGCCTTCGGCGTCCTGCTCGACACCTTCCTCGTCCGCAGCGTCCTGGTCCCCGCAATCGCCCTCGCCATGGACAACAACTTCTGGTGGCCCTCGAGCCTCTCGAAGCCTAAGGACGACTCCGCAGTACGGGCCGACGACCTCGCGCAAGAGCCGGCCAGCACCTAGCTGTAGCGCCCACACACGTTGTGAACGCCTGAGAGGCATCCGGGCCCTCCAAGAGGCTTGTGGTTCTGACGCCCAAGCCAAGGAGGACCCGGATGAAGGTTCACGCTAACGCTGCTCTCGGACCAGCGGGCAGGCTCGCGCT
>DASWQV010000093.1:0-98603 GCA_036403515.1 Solirubrobacterales bacterium | reverse complement strand
GGCCTTACCCCCGCTTGAAGAATTGGAGGCGGCGTAGGCGCCGCCGAACATCGCGAAGACCAGGGCGATGACCGAGATGACTCCCGGGATGCCGAAGCGGTTGCGTAGCGTCGAGAACATCTAGATCTCTCTCCTTGTCCCTGAGCCCCTCTGCCCGCCGCTTCCCTTAGCGGCTTCCGCGAGGCTCGGTTTTGTCCCTGTACTTCTCGTTTTCCAGACTCACTTGGCGGGAGAAGCTAGTTCCTAGAAGTTGCTAGCTGTACCGGCAAGTGGCGCTAGTGAAGCACCCCGATCTGAGGTTGTCAAGGAAGAGTTCCCAAAAGAAAAAGATCGTTCCCAGATGCGTTCCCGGGATGGATATGGCGGTACCGAATCGTTACGCTGAGGCGCGGGCCAGGCGAGAGGCTTGTTCAGCCCCGAGATATGGCGCAAGGATGAACTCGGTGAAGTCGGGGAGGAGATCCGCGAGCTGCGCGGCTTCGTCAGCGGCGACCTTGCGGGAGGCGAGCATGACGAGGGCGCCGATCGTCGACTCCTCGGTCGTGGGCGGCAGCTCACGCTCGCCCTCTCGCTCGGCGCGGCCCTGTTCGAGGAACGGCACGGCCTCGTGCACGGCGTCGTGGAGGCGCGCGGCGATGGCGGGGCCGGCGCTTTGCGACTCGACCAGGCAGAGACGGGCGAGGTCGGGCTCCGAGGCCAGAAAGCCGAGCACGGCGCTAGAGGCGGCGATCGCCTGCCGCGGCCAGTCGGGGATCGGCGCCACCGCCTCAGCCGCCAGTTCGCGGATGTGCCCGACCACCACTTCGAACGCCGCCAGGAAGCACTCCTCCTTGCCCTCGAAGTTCGCGTAGAAGACGCGGCGGGAGACCTTCGCCTCCTTTGTGATGTGGGTGATCGTCGCCGCCTGGTAGCCGTGCTCCGCGACCGCCGTGGCGAGGCCGGCGATCAGCCGCTCGCGCTGGTTGTGGGCGACCTGCTCGCGGCTGAAGCCGTGGCGGCCGGCGGGAAGTGGGCCAAGCTCTGCCTCTGCCATCGGTTATGGGTCAGGCCGACGCCGACTCGCGGCCGCCGGCCTCGCGGGCCGCCTCGTCCTCGCCGACGTAGGGGCGAAGCAGAAACTCGAGGCTCTCGGGCAGCAGCGCCCGCAGCTGCGCCTCTTCGCCGGCGATCAGCCGCTGGTTGATCACCCAGAGGACGCCGCCGGCCAGGGTGTCCTCGAGGCTTTCGGGGAGCTTGTCGCTGCGCGGATTGAGCTCGCGGCCAGGGCGCAGCAGCGGCGCGAAGCGCTTCAGCGCCGCCTCGTGGTGCGCCGCCGCCTCGGGCCCCGCCGTGGGCGCCTCGACCAGGCAGGCCCTGGCGACGTTGGGGTGCGCCGCGACCTGTTCGAGCAGCGCTCCCAGCGCAGCGCCGACCTTGTCCGGCCATGGCCCCGTTTCGCGGTCATAGGCTTCCTCGACCACATAAGCGGTGCGCTCGACCGCGGAGTCGAGCAACGCCAGGAAGGCCTCCTGCTTGTCGGCGTAGTGCTTGTAGAAGGTCGCGTAACCGACCCGCGCCCGGCGCACGATCTGCTCGATCGTCGTCTCGGCATAGCCCTGCTCAGCGATCAGGTCCGCGGTTGCCTCGAGAATCCGGCGTCGTTGATCCGCCGCGGAAGCGGCGCGGCTGACCGGCTCGGGACCGGGCGGCTGCCGGGAGGCCTTTCCAGGCAATGCGCGCACTGGGTCAGGATAGCGCGCGTTCCCATTGGTACGAAGGGAGTATATGAAGTGTCATAAGTTCCCAAAGATGGTCTAAGGTACCCCGAGTGGAAAGTCCGACCACACTGCGCGCGGTTCGCTCATGGGATGAGGCAATTCCAGAGCGGGCGTCCTCAGACGAGGGAGCGCTGGAAGCGATCCTGCTCAGCGTCGGCGCCCGCGGCTACGAGAAGGCGAGCGTGCAGGAAGTGCGGGACCGCAGCGGGATCTCACGCGAGCGCTTCCAGCGCCGCTTTGGCGGCAAGGAGGCCTGTTTCGCGCAGGCCTATGAGATGGCGGTGGACAGAATCTGCGCGGAAGTGCTCGAAGCGGCCCGCGGGGCCGAGAGCTGGCGGGCGGGCTTCCGCGCCGCCTTGGCCAGGTTGCTGCGCACGATCGCCGAGCAGCCCGTGATGGCGAAGGCGCTGCTGATCGAGGTGCGGTCGGCCCGCGGCCAGGCCTGGGACAAGCACCAGCAGGCGATCGAGCAACTCGCGAAGGCCGTCGACTCCGCCCGCCACCAGCCCGGCGCCCGGCCCCTTGCGACCACCCTCACCGCCCAGTTCGTCGTCGGCGCGGTCGAGGAAGCGATTTGCGCGGAGATCGGCGCCGGCCGCACCGCGACGGTCGAGCGCCTGCTGCCTGACCTGACCCACCTGGCGGTGCTCCAGTACTTCGGCGAGGACGAGGCCTGGCTGGAGCTTGGGTCCCCCGACCTCACCCCGCTCGACCCGGGCGCCTGAGCTCAGTCGGGCTCCCGCGCCAGCTTTGCCGCCTCGGCGCTGCCAACGTACGGGGTGAGGGTGAACTCGACGAGGTCGGGGAGGAGCTCTTCGAGCTCTTCGGCTTTGCCGGCGATGATTCGCCGCGAGATCAACGAGACCATGCCGCCGACCAGGGCCTCCTCGGTGGTCGGCGAAAGCCGGGCGAGGACCTCGGGCGGACGGCCCTCGCGACCGCTCTGAAAGTAGGGGACGAAGCTCTGGATCGCGGCGTCGTAGCGCTCGACCACGACCGGGCCGGCGACCAGCGCCTCAACCATGCAGAGGCGCGCCAGGCTCGGCTCCGCGGCGAGGAACTCGAGCATCGCGCCGATGCCGGCTTTGACGGCGTGCGGCCAGTCTTCAGCGCCCTCGAAGGCGGCTGAGACGCGCTGGCGTAGCTCGGCCATCACGGTGTCGTAGGCGGCGACGAAGCACTCGTCCTTGCTCGAGAAGTGCTCGTAGAACGTCCGTCGAGAGACGGCAGCGTGGCGGGTGATGTGGGCGATCGTCGTGCCCGAGTAGCCGTTTTCGGCAATCGCCTCGGCGAGGCCGGCAATCAGCCGCTCACGCTGGTTATGGACGACGAACTCGCGCGGAAGGCCGTGACGACCGGGCGGGAGACGTGCCAGCTCAGGCGGGTAATCCTCGGCAGGAACGTTGGTCCCGCCGGATTTACCGGGGGAAGATTTTTTAGCCACGTCCCGACGATATCGCGCTGGCGGGTCGAAGCCACGCGTCAACTCGGCCAGTCCCGCCTCGACCCCCAGGTACGGCATCACCGCGGCGGACAGCAATTGGGGAACGAGGGCCGGCAGCTCGTCGGCCTCACCCCGTACGACCTTGGCGTAGACCTGGCCGTAGGCGGAACCTGCCAGCGCCTCGGCGGTGGTGTGCGGCACCGACTCCGGGTCGTCCATCTCGTTGCGGCCAGCGTCGATCAACGAGGCGATCACCCGCATCGTCATGTCGCGGCGAGCCCGGGCAGCGTCTCCAGCCGAGAGCACCTCGACCGCGAAGGAGGCCCGATTTGGATCGTGGCGCAGGTTGTCGACGATCTCGCAGGCGACGGCCCGCAGGCGGTCGGGCCATTCCTCCTGGCTGTTGAAGGCCTCGAGCATCTCCCTCATGCAGCCCTCGTTGATCTCCTGCCAAGCGGTCAGGAAGCAGTCGTACTTGCCGCGAAAGTGACGATCGAAGGCGGGCCGGTCGAGGCCGGCCCGTTCCAAGATCAGCTCGATCGTGGTCTCGGCATAGCCGCGCTCGGCGGCGATCTCAATCAGGGCCTCGACGATGCGCTCGCGCTCGGGGCTGGCGGCGCGCTCGCGGGTCTCCAGGTCAAGCACAGTGCCGCCTCTCGTAAAGACGGCGCTTATCTGCGTGAGGCGGCACTAGGTCATGGGACCCCCGATCCCTGCCCCTGGCTCAACCCGCAGCGGGTGTCGACGGTTGTTCGGCGGCGATCCGCTTGGCGGCCTCGGCACCGAGGTAAGGAGTGAGGGAGAACTCGACCAGCTCGGCGAGCAGGCTCTCGATCTGCTCGGCCTGTCCCATGATGATGCGCTGGTAGAGGATCCAGAAGATGCCGCCGACGATCGTCTCCTCGAGTGTGCCAGGCAGCTCTTCGCCCTTTGAGGAAACCTTGCGGCCCATGCGGAAGAGCGGCACGAAGGCCTGGATCGAGCGCTCGTAGCGGTCGACCGCGGCGGGGCCAGCCGATAGCGCCTCGACGATGCAGGTGCGGGCCAGGGCCGGCTCGGTGGCCACGTAGTGCAGGAAGGCGGCAAGGCCGGAGTTGACGCGGGCCGGCCAGGTGTCGACCTTGCTTGCGGCGTCGACCACGCGGCGCAGCGCCTCCTTGACCGCGAACTCCGAGGCGGCGAGGAAACAATCCTCCTTGGAGGAGAAGTTCTCGTAGAAGGTGTTGCGGGCGATGCCGGCGCGGCGGACGATGTCGGCGACCGTGACGGCCCGGTATCCCTTCTCGACCGTCTCCTCGGCGAGGGCGGCGATGATGCGGGCCCGCTGGTGCTGAGCGATGAACTCGCGGGGCAGTGGATGGCGCCCCGGCGGCATTCTGGTCGCTTGGGGAGCACGATCGGGCACGAACGCCAGAGTACCCCTATGGGTATCTGATTCCAAGCTGGACGTATTGACCAGATACCGCTACAGTACCGGACTCCAGACAACCCGTTCCCTTGATCGAGCAGAGGAAAGGTCAGATGGGAAAGCAGGCCGCACCCAAGGTCCAGGCAGGGGCTGAAGGGACCGCCGCGACGGGGAATGTTTCCCCGCAAGTTCCCGCACTCAGACTGGTGAGTTCCCCGAAGCGTCAGAAGATCCTCGAGGGGATGCTCGAGGTGGTTGGGACGAACGGCTACGACGCCGCGTCCGTGCGCATGGTGCTCGATCTGACCGGTCTTTACCGGCAGGCCTTCTACGACGAGTTCGCCGATAAGGACGCCTGTTACCTGGAGGCTTTCGACTTCGGCGTGGCGCGTCTGGAAGCCGCCGCCCGGGCTGCCGGTGCTGCCGGAGAGAGCTGGCGGGGCCAGCTTCGCGCCGGGCTCAGCGCACTGCTCGAGCTGCTCGACTCGGACCCAGATCTGGGCCGCGCCCTGATCGTCGAGGTGCACGCAGCCGGCCCCGAGGCGCTTCAAAAGCGTTCCCAAGCGATGAAACGCGTCACCGATTTCATCGATTCGGCCAGGCACGCCTCAGAGGGCGCCGGATCGCCGCCGCCGATCGCCGCCGAGGGGATCGTCGCCGGCATGCACGCGGTGATTCACGCCAGGCTCGCGACAGGCGAGGAAGGCGGCTTTCGCGCGCTTCTGCCGGAGTTCATGTACTTCGCTGTGCTGCCCTATTTCGGCGCCGAGGTTGCCAGCGCCGAGATGCAGGCCGCCCGAGCCTGAACGGTTGGACAGGGCGCGGGCGCTGCCCTACGCTGATCGTGTGGATTCGCCATCTACTTCGAATCCAGAAAGAGTCCCTGGTGGACGCCACGGCTTGCCGCGTGCCTACCTGGTCCGCTCCCAGCGCGAGCGCTTGCTGGAGGCGATGCTGCGGGTCGCCGCGGCGAAGGGCTACGAGGCCACCACGGTGACCGATGTGATCGAGGTGGCGGGTGTCTCCCGCGAGGCCTTCGAGGAGATGTTCGGCGATAAGCCGACCTGCTTCCTCGAGGCCTACGACGCGGTCTTCGACGTCCTCGTCGCCCATGTCACGGCAGCCTTCGAGTCAGCCGCGAGCGAGCCCTGGCCGGAGCGGATCGCGGCCGGCCTGCGCGCCCTGGTCGAACTGCTCGCCGTCGAGGCCGACATCGCCCGCCTTTCGATGGTCGAGGTCACGGCTGCCGGCGACGACGCTCGGGCGCGTTACCGGGCCGCGCTGGCGCGCTTCACGCCGTTTCTCGAGGAGGGTCGCGAGTACTCCACTCAGGGCGAGGAGCTGCCGGCGGATACGGCGCGCTTTGCGATCGGCGGCGCCACCTCGATGATCTTCGACGAGATCCGTGCTGGGCGAGGCCCAGAACTGAAGCGGATCCTTCCCGACCTGGTCTTCGCCGTGCTGATGCCTTACCTCGGTCCCGAAGAGGCCGAGAACGAGATGCGGCGCGTCACCGGCAGGGAGTGAGCGGGTCAGACGCCGTCGCCGTGCCGGCCGGCTCCGCCGGCGAAGCGGCGAGCTCCCTGCACCGCGACGTGAAGGGTCTCGCGGCCGAGCCTGTGCTCCAGGGCAATGCCGTCGGCCAGCGGCAAGCCGAAGCCCTCGATAGCGGCGCGGCGGTCGGCGAGCATCGTCTCCTGCGGAAATGCGGCGATCCGCTCGGCCAGCTCGAGCGCCCGCTCCAGGTGCCTCCCGGGCTCGACGACCTCGTTGACGAGCCCGATCCGCAGGGCCTCCTCGGCCCCGACCGGGCGGCCGGTGAGGATCAGCTCGAGCGCCCGGCCCATGCCGACGATGCGAGGCAAGCGCTGGGTGCCACCGTCGACCAGCGGCACGCCCCAGCGACGCTCGAAAAGGCCGAGGGTCGAGCCCGGGGTGGCAATCCGAAGATCGCACCAGAGCGCCAGCTCCACCCCACCGGCCAGGCACCAGCCGTCGATCGCGGCGATGGCCGGCTTGGCCGGAGTCAGCCGGGTCGGCCCCATCGGACCGTGCGGGTGGTCGACGTCGAGGTCCATCGCCTTGAGGTCGGCGCCCGCGCAGAAGGCCTGGCCGCCGGCGCCGGCGAGAACGAGCACGCGGGCGGCCTCGTCGGCTTCGAAGTCTTTCAAGCCCTCCCGGAACGCTTCCGCGGCGGCGGCGTCGATCGCGTTGCGCCGCTCAGGGCGGTCGATGGTCAGAACAGCCGCGGCGCCGACCCGCTCGTAGCGAAGCCCCCCGATCATCGCTCGATCCTCGCACAGGCGGCCGGCCGCGGCATGACGGCATGACGGGAGGTGGGAGCGGGCGGGCTAGTCGCGGCGGCCATCCGGGTCTCGCGGCGACGCCCAGCTCCCGGGTGCGCCCCGGCACGCGCGGCGTCGAGGGCAGGTGCTCGACGGCCGGACCCGGACGCTAGGCACCTCCCCGGACGCTGACTTCGCCTTTATGCGTACAACTGGACTACAAAAAGGCGAAGGGGCATGAAAAAAGCGACCGGTGGTGGGCTCGGTTGCCTGCCGTGTGCGTAGCCTTCGCACACTGAAGCTCGTAGCGCCACCTCCGGGACGTGCTCCGCTTGGCTTCCGCGGACCGCGTCCCTCCCAGTCGCACGGTCAACTTAGCGCGAGCGCCCCGCCGGCGAAAGGGGGGCGACGTAAACGTTCCCGCAAACTGCATGATTTCCCGCGTCGCGCCGGGGGCGGCTAGATTGCCCTTGTGCGCATAGACCAGATCATCGCCGCCAAAGCGCCAACCTTCTCGGTCGAGCTCTTTCCTCCGAAGACGGAGGAGGGGACCGAGGCGCTGTTCGCGACGGCGCGGTCGTTGCGGGAGCTGGAGCCGGACTTCGTCTCGGTCACCTACGGCGCGGGCGGATCGACCCGCGAGGGGACGGTTGAGATCACGCGGGCGCTGAAGGACGATCTCGGCTTCGAGACGATGGCGCACCTGAGCTGCGTGGGTGAGAGCGCCGAGGGCATCGCGATGACGTTGGACCGGATCGCCGCGGCCGGAATCGAAAACGTCTTTGCGCTGCGCGGCGACCCGCCGCGGGGGCAGGAGGACTTCGTCCAGCCTGAAGGCGGGCTCGGCAGCGCTGCCGAGCTGACCGCGTTCATCGCTTCGAAATGGGACTTCACCGTCGGCGGCGCCTGCTTCCCCGAGGTTCATCCAGAGGCTCCCGACCTCGAGACCGACCTCGCCTATCTGAAGACCAAGGTCGACGCGGGCGCGACTTTCCTGATCACCCAGCTCTTCTTCGACAACCAGGTCTACTTCGACTTCGTCGCCGCGGCGCGGGCGGCGGGCATCGACGTGCCGATCCTCGCCGGGGTGATCCCGGTCGCGACCTTCGCCCAGACGAAGCGAATCTGCGACCTCTGCGACGCCTCGATTCCAGCGCGTCTGGAAGCGGCGTTCGCGGCGGCCGGGGGCGACGAGCAGGCGGAGTTCGAGCTCGGCGTCGCCTACGCGGCTCAGCAGTGTTCGGAGCTGCTCCTCGCCGGCGCTCCGGGCATCCATTTCTATGCGCTCAATCGGGCGCCGGCGACGCGCGCGGTGCTCGGTGCGCTCAAGGCGGCGCGGCCGTGGGACAGGCGTCGCGACGACACGGGCGACCTGGCCAGGTCTCTCTGAGTAAAATGGCGCGGCCTCATGGCTAACCGCAGGGAGGAAGAGAGGGAGCGACTCCGCCAGGCCCGGCAGGAGCGCGAGAGCAAACAGTCGGGGTCCGAGCGGCGGCGCTTGATGATTGGCTACGGCGTGGCCGGTCTCGTCGGCCTCGCTGTACTCGCCGGCATCGTGGCGATCGTCGTCTCTGCCGCCGACAAGAACGACAGCGGCGAAGCCCACATCAACCAGGCGTCGGGCTCGACCAACGGCGTCCAACCCGACGAACGCTCTGGAACCACGCCGCCGGCGCCGAAGGTGACCAATTTGGAAGAGGCGGCCAAGAAGGCGGACTGCGACCTGCGGCTCAAACTTCCCGAAGAGGGCCACAACCACATCCCGCCGACCGCGCCAACGCCTGAATACAAAACCAATCCGCCGACCTCCGGCAACCACGTCGAACCTCCCTATCAGCAGGCTGACGGCGCCTACAAGGAAATGCCACAGGAAATTGACTTCGTTCACTCGATGGAGCACGGCCGGCTGGAGATCCAATACAGCCCCAGCCTCTCCGAAAGCGCCCAGCTGGAACTGATCGGTCTCTACGACACGATGTACGGGGCGACCCTGCTCTTCCCGAACGAAAACATGCCGTATGAAGTCGCCGCCACGACCTGGCACAACCTGATCGGCTGCAACGAATACAAGGGCGCGATCACCCTCGATGCGATCCGTGCCTTCGGCGCCAAGACCTGGGGCCACGGGCGCGAGCCGGTCGCCGGTTTCTCCTTCACCGGCCCGACGCCGGAAGAACCGACGATCAACTAGCTCGGTAAGCGGGGAAAAAGCCGTCGACCACGCGGCCTGCGGTGAGACGGGCGTAAGCCTCGCGGTCGCAGACGATCTCCGACGTGGACCAGGGCAGCTCCCGGTTGGCGAAGCCGCGCTTGAACTCCTCCAGCCGGTCACCGGGGGAAATCCCGCCGCCGAGGTTGAGCGGCAGGCCCTGCTCGGCGGAGAGCTCGATCAGCGAGGCGACGACGTTCTTCATCGGCGAGTCGCGCAGGTGGGAGTCGGTGCTGCCGCTCAGGTAGTAGTGGAGGTAACCATCGCTGCGAACCGCGATCGAGGCCGCGGCGATCTCGCCGTTAGGAGCTCGGGCGAGGGCGAGCCAAGCCTGGCTCGATTGGAGGAGGCGATCGAAGTACGCGGCCGCAAAGAAATAGCGCTCGCTTGCGCCGGTGCGGCGCATCGTCTCCTCGTAGGCGGTGGAAAAGCCGGCACGCTGGCTTGCGGTCGTCTCGGGGCCTGAGAGCAGCTGCACCTCATAGCCACGGCGCAGGTTCTTGTTGATCTGGTTGCGATCGCTGGGCCGGCTCTTTGGCGGCAGCTCGGGGTCGGCGATCTGGACCACGTTGCGCTCGCTGGCGCCGCTGAGCGGAGGGGCGCCGAGGGTGTGGCGGATGAAGACCGTGACGAGCCCGGTCGTGGAAAAATCGACGGTCGCCGGGTCGGCTGAGACCCCGGCGGGCGCCACGACTCCCGGATACCCATAGGGCGATATCGCGTCGAGCTCAGGGCCGACGGGACGAGGATCTGCATCTGGTCCCGGCGAAGGGGGGATCTCCTTGAGGATCACGGGCGCGCGCAGCTCCCCCCCGTCAGTCGCCATGCGGAGGGTGTGAGTGACGCCTTCGGCATCGAAGAACGGGCGCGAGCGGAAGAACTCGTCGCTGACCGCTGCCTGACCGCGGTCTTCGATCAACTCGGCCGTGGCGAGCGGGTCGCTCACGAGAGGAGGTCGGCAGCCGCGGCGCGAAACTCGTCGGGAAGAACGCCCCAGACCTCGCAATCGTCGGCCGGCTCGCCGGCGCGGCGCAGGTGGGCACGCATCGTTCCCTCGTGCTTCCAGCCAAGGCTGGCGACGGTCTTCTTGGCTATCTCGTTGCGGGCCGGAATCCGCCCGTAGACGCGGTGGGCCCCGAACTCGCCGAAGGCCTTGGCGATCGTCAGCGCCTCCGCCCGCCGCCCGACGCCCTTGCCGCGCACGTCGTCGCCGATCAGCGCGCCGAGCTCGGGTGCAGTCTGGCGAAAGAGTCCGTAGAGAGCGGTGAAGCCGACCGGCTCCGCATAGCCCTCGACCACGATCGCGTACTTGCGGTCCTCGCCCGAATCGTCCATCGCCCGCCCCACCCAGGCCTCCGCCTCGGCAAGCGAGAACCCGTCCCGCTGCTCCATTAGCGAAGCGGTCGCCGCCGGGTTGTTGAACCAGCGGTGCACGGCGGCGGCATCGCCCAGTTCAAACGGGCGCAAGGACACTCGAGGAAGGTCGCTCATGCTGAAACCCTAGCCAGGAACGACCCGCAAGCTGCTGCGTCGCTTAAGCCAGCTCGACCAGCCGGACGTCGCGAAGCTCTAGAGCCTTTGCGAGTCGAGACTCAACGTTGGGTGCGGCACCAGATACGGCAACTCCGAAATGGACGATCCCATTCTTGGAATCTTCGGCGAGTTGGGCGACGAACTCATCTGCAAACGAGTGGCTAGCGCTCAGAATTCCTGAAAAATCCAGCTCGACGAGCTCTCGGCCTTCCGCCTCTTTAACGACCTCGGCGCGCAACCTCTTTCCGAAAGGTCGCGTCGCCAGAGTCGTCCCATGCTGCGCAAGCGCATAGCAGTACGGCATTCGCTACCTCCTTCCGCTGGGGATTTACCGATGGTAGTTGACCGTGCGGCGACCAGTCAGACCGAGATCAGGTCGTAGGCAATCCAGGTACCCCGGCGAAAACGTGCAGCGGGAAATGCCTCCGGCTTACGCTGTTCTTGAACCACCTGAAGTCGATAGAAGCCGTTTGCGGAATGGATGTCCATCCTCGCTGCATGCAGTGATTTGGTCAGAGCGGCTTCGAAGACATCGGAGAAGCCGATCCCTCGATGCGGATGTCCAGTTCCGGTCACATGCGGCTCCAGAGCGTGTGCGATGGCGTAGCCGTCATCGCTCCACTCTGGATATCGCTGGCGAATATGCTCGGGAATGCCGATCCCCAAATCGCTGATTGCGATTGAGACCTGCCGCCGCGGCTCGGTGACGCGGCGCACTGCAACGTACGCCCCCAGCGCGTTCCGCCCATGATCGAGCGCGTTGTCGCAGAGCTCGGCGACGGCCGTAAATGCAGCCTCGCCCAGACCAGAGACATCGGTTAGCTGGTACTCGAGTATCTCTTTTGTGCGTCGAGCTGCCTCCTCCGCCATGGTGTCGTTGTCCAGGCGGGTCACTGGCAGGACTGCATCGTCGTCACCGTCGTAAGCCATTGCGGTTGGGTCGATCTGCATTGCCTGCACGACGCGTCGGGCGTCCAGGCTGACTGGAGGAATGACCTCAACGGTGCGCCCTTCGTGCCGATGCCACTCGATGAAGACTCGGAGCCTCACCGCGAACATGGGATGGATGGGTAGAGCGAGTTGCCGACAGTCGACCACGAGCTTGTCGGGAAGATCATGGCTGAGCGGAAGATCGTTACGCCATCCTCCGTCGGCTCCTCCGGATCCCCCTATTTCCTTGACCCAGTCCACGGGACACCAGGCTAGGCAGCCATTCGGTCTGACTCCCGTCAGTCCGGGGCAAGGCCGTGGCCGGTTATGAGCAGCCAGAGAGTTTTGAGCAGGATGCGGGCGTCGAGCGCGGCGCTGCGGTGCTCGACATACCAGAGGTCGAGCTCGATCCGCTCCTCCCAGGGGATACCGGCTCGGCCCTGCACCTGCGCCCAGCCGGTGATCCCAGGGCGGACGTCGTGGCGGTGGCGCTGGCGGAGAGTGTAGGCGACGACCTGCGCCGGAATGGTCGGTCGGGGACCGACGATTGCCATCTCGCCACGCAGGACGTTGACCAGGTTGGGAATCTCGTCGAGCGAGGTTCGGCGCAGGATGCGACCCGCGCGAGTGACGCGGGGGTCGTCGCGGGTGACGACGGTGCCGACGCCGATCGGATCGGAGCCAGCGACCATCGTCCGCAACTTCAGCATCTCGAACTCCTCGCCCCCCCGACCGACTCGGCGCTGCCGGTAGATCACCGGGCCGCGGCTTCCCAGCTTGATCGCGAGCACCGCCAGCGCCAGAAGAGGCGAGAGGACGACGAGAGCAAGCGCAGCGATGAGGAGGTCGAAGATTCGAGGCATCAGCTCAGCTCACCGCGTTCCCGGGGCCTTCTCCCAGGCCGCCGGGGGGCCGTGGCGAAGGCGATCCCAGAGGCCGGCGGCGATCGAGAGCGTGGTCATCGCGTAGTAGCGAGCGATCCGCAAGGGGCCGAAGCTGAATTGGCCGCCGAGGATCGCGGCCGCGATCAGCGCCAGCTGAAGGCCATAGGTGGCGATATAGAGACCACCTTGGCCGAGCAGGGCGAGATTGGCGAGGAAAACGATTATGTGGAGGAATGGAGTGAGGTAGCGCAGCAGGCGGTGCGAGAGAAGCTCGAGGGCGTAAAGGGGGGTGTAGCCGCGCGGCGAGATCATCCGTTCGCCGACGACGATGTCCCAGATGCCGATCATCATCCGCCGCTTGCGGGCGAGCTCGCCCTGCAGCGTCGGCACCATCTTCTCCTCGGCGCGGGCGGCCGGGACGTAGAGCGAACGCAGCTTGCGCTTGGCGAGGCGGAAGGGAAAGGAGAGGTCGTGGCTGCCAGAAGGCGCCAACGGCAGGTAGGCGGTGGCGCGCACGGCGTAGATCGCGCCGTTGCCGGCGGTGACCCCGGCAAGCGCCGACTCCATCTCGCGCAGCTTCATCTCGTAGCGCCAGTAGGCGCCCTCGACGTTGTCGCCGCCGGGGTCGAGGAAGCGGACCTGGCCGCAGGCGTAGCCGACCCTGTCCTCGGCGAAGGGCTCGACCAAGCGGCGCAGCGCGTCGGGGCGCCAGGCGCTGTTGGCGTCGGAGAAAGCGAGGATCTCGCCCGAGGCTGCCTCGGCGGCGGCGTTCTGAGCGGCGATCTTGCCGCCCCGCGGCAGCTCCAGGACGATGTCGGCGCCGGCCGCGCGGGCGCGCTCGGCGGTGGCGTCGGCGGAGCCGTCGGAGGCGACGATCAGCTCGAGCCGCTCGCGCGGGTAGTCGAGCGCCAGCGCGTTGGCGAGCTTCGCCTCGATCACCTCCTCCTCGTCGTAAGCGGCGACGATCAGGGAGACCCGCGGCAGCTCGTCCCAGCCGTGCGGGCTTCGGATGGGCCGGCGGCGCTGGGCGAGCAGAAGGCGGAGGACGAGCGGGTAGCCGAGGTGCGTGTAGACGATCAGCGCGGCACTGAGCCAGAAGGCGGTTGCGACGGCGGTCATCGGCGGGCCTCGATCAGCTCTTTGTAGAGAGAGAGAGTTTGCGAGGCGATTGCGTCCCACGAATATGGGCCGGCGGCGGCCTGGCGGGCGGCCTGGCCAAGTCGATCACGGGCCTCCGCGTCCCCGGTCAGCTCGCCGAGGGCGGCGGCGAGCGCAGCGGGGTCATCGGGAGCGACGAGCCGGGCGGCGCCGGTGGCGGCCACCTCGGGGAAGCCGCCAACCGAGCTGAGCACGAGCGGCTTGCCGAAGGCGAGGCCGGTGTAGAGGACGCCGGACTGCTCGGCGTCGCGGTAGGGAAGGACGACGAGATCGGCGCGGCGGAAGATCGCCGGCACCTCGGCGTCCTCGACGAAGCGGGTGACGAAGCGGACCCGACCGGGCGCCTCGGCGGCGAGGCGGCGCAACGGCTCGATGTCCATGCGGGGATTGCCGACGATCCACAGCTCGGCGCCGCTGACCTCGCGGAAGGCCTGCAGCAACGTGTCGATGCCCTTGTATGGGCGCAGCAGTCCAAAGAAGAGGATCACCGGTCCCTCGGCGCCCTCGAGCTCGGCCGGCAGGGGGCGCTCCCCGGCCAGGTCGGTGAAGTAGTCGAAGGCGCCGTGGGGGATCACCCGGACTCGCGACGGGTCGAGGCCGACCTCGTCGCGCAGCCTGGAGGCGCCGTGCTGGGAGTGAGCGACGACGGCGTCCATGCCGCCGAAAAGGCGGCGGGCGGTGGATAGTTGTCGGCGGCTGGGCCCTGGGGGCAGGACATAGTGCGCGGTCATCACCCGAGGGCGCCGGGATGGCAGCAACCGCGCATCGACGGCCGGCATGGTCAACCACTGGTAGTGGACGACGTCGGCGTCGACCTCGCGGCGCAGCCGCAGCATGTCGGGCAGGTGCTCGGCGGCCTTGACGAGGCGGCGACCGGAAGCGTCGAGGCCGCGCTCAGCGCTGCGGCGGTAGAAGACCTCGCGGACTCGATAGCCCCGCGGCTCCGGCGCCCGGCCATAGAGGAAGCGACTGGTCAGCAGCTCGACCTCGGCCCCGCCGCGCGCGAGCGCCGCGGCGAGCGCGCGGTCATAGGGTGGCGTGAAAGCCGAAGGGTCGACGAGCTGAACCTTCATTCGCGCGATTATCGTGACCCCGGTGGCGCCCACGCTCTCCTACTGCGTTGTGAACACGAATGGCCGCGAGTATCTACTCGCTTGCCTTGCGGCGATTGAGCGCACCCACCCGGAGCGGATCGAGCGGGAGATCCTCGTCGTGGACAACGCCTCAACCGACGGCTCCGCCGAGGCGGTGCGCGATCTCGGCGGCGAGATTCGCCTGATCGCGCTCGAGCGCCGGACGGGAAAGGCGGAGAACGACTCGACCCTGATGCGCGAGGCGAGCGGCCGTTACTGCCTGCTGCTCAACGAGGACTCGGAGCTGCGGCCGGGGGCTGCGGGGGCGCTGGTCGAGGCGCTTGACGCAGACCCCAGGGCCGCCGTGGCGACGCCCCGGCTGCTCGATTCCAGCGGCGCTCCGGTGGCCTGCGCCTGGCGCTTTCCCGGCGTCGGCGCCGCCCTGGCGGGCGCGCTCTTCCTGCACCGTTGGCTGACCGTGCAGAGCAGGGGACCGGCCACCCGGCAGGTCGACTGGGCGCAGTCGAGCGCCCTCTTGGTCCGCCGCGAGGCCGCCACCGAAGTCAGCTACATGGACCCCGAGTTCTTCGTCTACTACGACGAGTGCGACTTCGCCAAGCGCCTCGCTGAGGCCGGCTGGCACGGCCTTTTCGTCCCCGCGGCCGCGGCGACCCACCATGACCAGCTCTCCACCGACCTGGCCGAGGGGCTGCCTCGGATCGTCGAATTCCACCGCAACCGCGACCTCTACATGCGCAAGCACCACGGCCGGACCGCAGCGCTGCTGGTGCGGCTACTCACTGCCTGGTCCTACGCCGTGCGCGCTCTGGCGGCGGCGGTCCTCCCCGGCCAGCCCGCGAAGGTCTACCGGGCTCACGCCCGGCAAGCGCTCTTTCCGAGGCGGGGCGAAAGTATTCGGGACCGGGTCGGGGCGCAGGACGATCCCGGTAGGGGTTCCACTTAACTTTTTCGGTGCGGCGGCGGCTGCTGCCGCCCGTTGCGCGCGCCGAAAAGTACAAGACGTTCCACCCCTACCGGGATCGTCCTGTCACGGGCGCGCGTCCTCGTCCATTTGCTCTGCCTCGTAGGTCTCGGGGACTGACCCGTCGACGCCTGCTGCCGCTGGACGCAGCGATCGCAGCTGGGCAGTCAGGACGCCTGGTTGGCGCAGACGGGCGAGCCAGCGGCGCTCGCCGGAGGTGAAGAAGCCCGTTGCGAGCAGGGCGAGTGGGTAGGTGAGCCAGAGAGCCGTGCGGGATAGGAGGCCGAGAAAGCCCTCGGTTGGCAGGAGAAGCTCTCCCAGGCCGACAATTCCTGCGCTGACCGCGACCACGCGGGCGAGGCGGCCCCATTCGTAGGGAAGGGGGAAGAGGCGCTGGGTGAAGCCGTACATCAAGGCGAGCACGACCAGGTAGGAGGCGACGAGGGCGATGCCGGCCCCGACGATGCCGAGCGGGGGGACGAGGGCGAGGTTGAGGGCGACGTTGGTGGCGAGGGCGGCGGCGGCGGCGGGGAAGTTGAACTCGGTGCGGCCCGTTCTGCCGAGGATCACGACGAGGACCATGTAGAGGGCGTAGAGGGTGACCGCGGTGGCGATCAGTCCGATCACCTTGTAGGAGCCGAAGAACTCGGGCGCGGCGAGGGCGCGGACGAGCCAGCGCGAGAGCAGCCACATGCCGGTGACGACGAAGGAGCAGCCGGCGACGAAGAGGGTGACCACGAGGGCGTAGGTGCGGCGGGCCTCGCCGTCATCGCGGATCGAGTACGCGAGTGGCGGCCAGGCGAGCTGGAAGCCCCGAACGAGGACGTTGACGCCTTGGGCGAACTTGACCCCGAGCGAGTAGAGGCCCGCCTGAGGGAGGCCGGCCGCGTGGACGATGATGATCCGGTCGACGAAGTTGAGTCCGTAGAGCGAGAGCTCGGCGGGCATCGTCGGCAGGCCGAAGCGCATCAGGCGGCGCAGGAGAGGTCGTTCGAAGCGCAGCGAGAGGCGGCGGCGATGGACCCAGATCAAGCCGAGGACAAAGGCGGCGCCGCTGATGTAGCTGCCGAGCAGCAGCCCGCGGGCGCCCTCCCCCGCCCCGACCACGAGCACGACGGTCAGCCCGATCGCCGAGAGCACGCTGAGCATCGTCGTCACGAAGAAGGCGCGGGCGCGCTCCTCGAGGCGGAAGAGCGTGAGCAGGTACTCGAACATGGTCGAGACCCAGAGGCCGCCGATCGCGATTCTGCCCAGGTCCGGGGCGGGGCGGTTGAGCAGCAGTTCGGAGATCGGTTCCGCGAAGGGCAGCAAGACCAGCGTCGCGACGGTCGCGAGCCAGAACAGGGCCGCGAAGGAGGTGGCGACGACGCGGGCCGGGTCCTCACCGTCCTTGTAATAGAAGCGCAGCAGCGCCTCGATCGTGCCGAGGCGGACGACGATGCTGGCGGTGATGATCGCGGCGAACATAACCTCGGCGGCGCCGTAGTCCGCTGGGGTCAGGTAGCGCGTGTAGAGCGGCAGCAGCGCGACGGCGATCAGCTTCGAGACGATGCTCGCCGCCGTGTAGGCGGCGCCGGTCGTCGCTAGGCGGCGGAGGTATCCCGACACGCGCTGACCCTAGCCCGGCCGATTGGCGGCCGCCAGCGATACGCCCGCGGCGAGCAGGACCCAGGTGATCGGGTCCTCGAAGAAGCCTGCGTAGGCCATCGTGTGGACGATTAGGGCTGTGAAGGTGGCGAGGATCGCCACTCGGGCCATGGGTTGCAGGCGCGCGGGTCCTGTCGCGGGGGGAGGGGGGCCTGCGGGCGGGCCACGATCCGTCCTCGACCCCCCTCCCCCCACGCCACCCACGCGAGCCACGGATAGGGAGAGCAGCGAGGGACGCAAGCCGACGGCCATCGTCCACAGGGCTGTCAGGGCCAGAGCTATGTAGGCGGCCACGCCGAGGAGCCCCTGCTCGGCAGCAACGGTTATTGGCTCGGTGTGCGAGACCGAGACGGGAGCCTTGTGAGTCTCCACGTGCTCGCGGTAGGCCTTGGGGAAGCTTCCCGATCCGTAGCCGTAGATCGGGCGCTGGGCGAAGAGGTGGATGCCGCCGGAGACGAGGTTCGCTCTGCCGCTGGTGTCGATGTTGATGCGATCCAAGCTGGCTCTCCCGCCTGTGAACAAGACCACGAGGACGCCGAGAACGGCAAAGGCTCCCACCGCGACTAGGGTCCAGCGCAGGCTCCACTTCAGAGCGGCGAGCACGGCCAGCCCTGCGAGAAGCGCAGCGAAGCTCGACTGCGAGAAGGTCGGGAACAGCCCAAGCCAGAGCACGAAAACCAGAGCCGAGAGCAAGATCAGCGATTTGCGCTCTCGCGCCCACAACAGCGCACTCATCGCCACCACGGCAACCAGCGCCAGGTAGCGACCGTAGATATTCGGATCCCAAAACACCGAGTTGACTCGGAAATAAGTGTGGAATTCATTCGATCGGATCACCTGGTCGTTCCAGAAGAGGCTGCGAGTCCCCCACTCGACCGAACCGACGACGACAAAGCAAACCGCCTCCACTCCAACCACCCAGAGGACCAAGGTAAGAAGCTTCCCGTCCCAGCTGACATCCCGAAGCAACCCATACACCAGAGAGAACGGCACGAAGAAGAAACAAACGTTCTGCAGACCCTTGGAGAAATCAGGCGAATAAAGCGCCTGCAACGCGTACAGAAGGACGAACCCGGCAAGGACGTATGGCAGCAGCGTGGGGGGGTCGATCCGGGGGCGGCGTCCCGTTTTTCGCAGAGACCACTCAGCGAGAGGCGATCTGCGCCCGGCGAAAAACCCAGCCCCCGGATCGACCCCCCCACGCTGCTGCCACTCACCAAACGCCACAGAGAGGACCCCGCCGCCGATCACCAGGTAAAGCGGCACCAGCAGGTTCGCGGTGTCACCCCCAGCATGCAAAGGCACCCGAAAAGGCAGCGCGGCGACGATCGCCAGGGGCAAGAGGATCGGCCAGCGCTTGAAGGCGTATGCGAGCGCCACTGCCGCAGTGACGCCGAGGGCGCCCAGCGCGATCAACCTCGGCGTGTGATGCCGCAGGTCGGCGATCTGGTGTGAGTGCCATTGGTCACCGAGGATCAGGACGGGAAAGAGAACGAGCGCGATCAGCATTGCCAGCGATCGAATCCGGCCGGCTGGGAGCAGGATCACAGCGGCGGCAGCTGTGGCGGCGATCACCACACCGGCACCGGCAAGCAGGTCGCTCAACCTTTGCTCCCGGCTACTCTTGACTGACAGTGCCCGGGGCTGCGCCTGGCGTGGTGCAGCTTGATCGTGCCCGGTGGAACCAGCGTCCGTTCCTGATCCCACAGCTTTACCCGCAGCTTGTAACGGCCCGGCGCCGCGCTGCCGTCGTTGCGGCTGCGGCCATCCCAGTAAAAGGTGAAGAAGTGATAGCGCTTCAGGTACTGGTCACGGGCGAGGGTGACGATCAGCCTGCCGCCAGGCTTGACGACCTGCACCGTCGCGTGATCCGACTGGGTGACACGGAATCGAATCCGCTCACGGTCGAAGAGACAATCGCGATTGGGAGTGAAGGCTCGGGCGGTTACGGGCTTTGCGCCTGGGCGCGGAGATTGCCAGCGTGAAACGAAGGTGACCCGGTCGAGGACGAGGGGATCGCGCTTCAGGCGCTGCGACCAGGCGAAGGCGGCGAGCGTGGCGAAGACCAGGAGGGCGAAGACCAGCGCGGCCCAGGCCTCACCCCGAGGTCTGGGCATTGTCCTCGCCGACGATCACCGCGACCGGCGCGGCGCCGGAAACCGAGGCGATGTCGGCGCTCATCAGCCGCACATCCGAGATCCCCAGCACGGAGGCGACGCGGCGAGCCTCGGGCGCGTTGCCGCGGCGGAACATGACGACGCTGTCGGTGAAGCTCCTGGCGCTATTGGTCACCGCGCCGAGCTGGAAGCCCTTGCGCTCGACCTTGTCGCCGTAGGTTCCCGCGAGCCCCGTCACGGCGGTCCCGTTCAAGACCGAGACTTCGATCTCGCTCGGCTTCAGCACCGCTGCGGAGCTGCCGTGACCGTCCTTGCCGTCGGCGTTGTCAGAGCCCTGGGTAGCGAGGTAGATGGCGCCCCCGGCGACGAGCACGACGACGACGAAGATGGCGACCAGGTAGCGCGGCTCGGCGAGCCGCGAGCCGAAGCCGGAGAAGGACTCGCGCAGGCGTTCGCCCCTCGTCAGTTCGGGCAGACCGGCCTCGCGGCGCCGGCGCCGCTCCTCACGCTGGCCAAGCGCGTCGCGCTCGGCCGTCCGCGCCTGCTCGAGCTCACGCAGCTCCTCGGCGCGCTTCGCCGCGACCGCCGAGGTCGACTCCTTGCGCTCGGCATCGCGCTCTGGCGCCGAGCCGGCCCACTCGCGCAGGCGACGGATATCGCGCGCCTGGGAGAAGGCGAGCATGGCAAGCAGGGCAAGGCCGATGAACGCAGCCAGGCCTGCAAAGGCGCCGATTTGTTCGAGCAGCTGCACGGAGGGGGCTGCGAGAGGCTACTCGTCGTAGAGGACTGCCGCCGCGTCGCCCCCCGGGGCGGTAATCATCTCGACCACGCGCTGCGCCAGGTTGGCCTCATCACCGGCGAGGACCAGGTGCTCGAGCGAATTCAGCGTCGCCTCGATCCACTCCGGGTCGAGCGGCGTCTCGCGCACGGCGCGGAGGATCCGCCTCGCCGCCGTCGGCTGCTGGCTCTCGGCCAAGCCGAAGAGCTCCTCGTGCAGCTTCTCCCCTGCCCGGGGTTTGGTGAACTCGATCGCGATGTCGGTTTCCGGCTCATAGCCGGCGAGGCGAATCATGTTGTGGGCAAGGTCGACGATCCGCACCGGCTCTCCCATGTCGAGCACGAAGACCTCGCCCTTGCCGGCGCCGATGTCGCCGGCACGGATCACCATCTGCACCGCCTCGGGGATCGTCATGAAGTAGCGGGTCATCTCGGGATGGGTGACCGTGACCGGGCCGCCGCGCTCGATCTGGTTGCGGAAGATCGGCACGACGCTGCCAGAGGAGGCGAGCACGTTGCCGAAGCGGACGCTGGCGAAGCGGGTTCCCGGATGTTTGTCGCCTGCTGCCTCGACGATCCACTCGGCCATCGCCTTCGAGGCGCCCATCACCGTTTTCGGGTTGACCGCCTTGTCGGTGGAGATCAGGACGAAGCGCTCGACGTCGGAGGCGGCGGCGGCCTCGGCGGTGATCCGCGTCGCGATCGCGTTGTTGCGAACCGCCTCCAGGGGGTTGGCCTCCATCAAGGGCACGTGCTTGTAGGCGGCGGCGTGGAAGACAACGCTGGGCTTGAAGCGCTGCATCGTCTCGAGCATCCGGCCCGGCTCCTTGCAGTCGGCGAGCACCGCCTCGACGTTGGTGAAATGACGCTCCTCGACCATTTCGCGGTCGATCTGGAAGAGGTTGTCCTCGGCGTGATCGAGCATCACCAGCAGCCGCGGTTTGACCTGGGCGATCTGGCGGCAGAGCTCGGAGCCGATCGAGCCGCCGGCGCCGGTGACGAGGACTATGCGGTCGCGCAGGTAGGCGCCGACGCGATCGAGCTCGCGGACGATCGGGTCGCGGCCGAGCACGTCCTCAACCCGCACCTCGCGCAGCTGCTTGTTGAGCTGCACGCCGCCGCGCAACAGCTCGAAGACCGTCGGCAGGGTGCGGACGCGGATCTCACGCTCGCGACAGGCGGCGACCACCTTGGCGCGCAGCGTCCCCGGCGCCGAGGGGATCGCGATCACGACCTCGTCAGGATGGGTCTCGTCGAGGATTTTCGCGATCTGGTTGGTCGAGCCGAGCACCTTCAGGCCCCCCGACATGCGCATCCCCCGCTTGCGTGGGTCGTCGTCGACGAAGCCGATCGCGGTGGCGCCGAGGTCGGGGTTGAGCTGCAGCTCACGCACGACCATCTGGCCGCCCGAGCCGGCGCCGATCACCAGCACCTCGTGCTTGGGGAGCCGGCCCGAGCGCGACGGCCGCTCGACGATCAAGCGCACCGCCAAGCGGGCGCCGGCGATCAGCATCAGGGTGAGGATGAAGTCCATCACCGCAACCGAGCGCGGCAGGTTGTGGGCAAAGGGCCGCAATACCGTGAAGGCGACGACGAGGATCGCGCTGGAGGCGGTGACGGCGCGGACGATCAGCAGGAAGTCACGGCCGCTGACGTAGCGCCACCACTTCTGGTAGAGCCCGAAGGCGGAGAAGACGATCAGCTTGCCGACGATGACGAAGCCGACCGACTGCGCGAAGAGGATCCAGTAGCGGTGCGGCAGGCCGCTCTGGTCGAGGAAGCGCAAGCGGAACGCCAGATAGAAGGAAAGCGCGACGAGAAGTCCGTCGGCCGCCATCTGGAGAACCCGGTTGCGATAGACGGGATGGTTCAACCGGTGCATAGGAAGCTCGGCGAGTTTAGTCGGTGGGTGGTCGAAAGTCGCATCCGGGCGGGCCTTGAACTCCTATACCCGGCTCTACCCCTACGATGTGCCCGCTGATGCCGCTCGCCCTTCTCTACGCCGACCTGACCGGCCCGATCGTCGATTTCTGCGTCAACGTGATCAACGACACGGGGCTGGCAGGTGTTTTCCTTCTGATGGCCGCCGGCAGCGCCTGCATCCCAATCCCGAGCGAGGCCGTGATGCTGTTCGCCGGCTTCAACGTCTCCAACGGCGATCAGACGCTGATCGGGGTCGCGCTGGCCGGGCTGGCCGGGAACATGGTCGGCTCCTGGCTGACCTACGCAATCGGCTACTACGGGCGCATCGACCTCCTCGAGCGCAACAAGCTGATCCACATCAGCCCGGCGCGGTTGGCCTGGGTCGACGGCTGGTTCAAGCGCCACGGCGACGCGACCGTCTTCTTCGCCCGCCTGCTGCCGCTGGTGCGCGCCTTCATCTCTCTGCCGGCCGGGCTCGCCAAGATGCCGTTCTGGCGCTTCACCTGGCTTACCGCGCTCGGTTCGCTCCCATGGGTGGTCGGCTTCGCGCTGATCGGCCGTGCGGTCGGTGACAACTGGGAGCAGTGGCGCCACCATCTCCAGGTCCTCGACTACCTGGTGGTGGCGGCAATCGTCGGCCTCGTCGCTTACGCGGTGGTCAAACGGCGCCGCGGTGGGGACTCCGGCGACGAGAAGGCAGCCGTCGAGCCGGCCGGCTCCAGCGGAGCTTGAGCCCAGCGGCCGAAGCCAGCATCGCGGCAAAGCGGGCGATCGCGCTCGGCTTGGTGCAGGGGCCGGCCGAGCTGCTGCCGGTATCGAGCTCCGCCCATATCGTCCTCGTTCCCTGGCTGGCTGGGTGGGACTGGGAGGCGATCGACCCAGAGGTGCGCAAGAGCTTCGAGGTCGCTCTGCACGCCGGAGCGGCGGCGGCGCTGATCGTCGGCCAACGCAAGCTGATCGTCGAAGAGCTGCGAGCCTTCGACGCCCGTGGCGCGGTCGTGCTGGCCCTTTCCTTTCTGCCCGCCGCGATCGTCGGATACAGGTACGAGCGGTTGATCGAGCGCCGCCTTGGGGGGCCGCGGGCGACCGCCTACGGCCTGCTCGCCGGAGCGGCGGCGATGCTCGCCGGCGATACCCGGCCACAGCTGCGCGGCCGAGGCGAGGCCGGAGCTGTTGACGGGCTCGCGCTCGGCGTGGCGCAGGCGGCAGCGCTCGCTCCAGGCGTCTCCCGCAACGGCATCACCCTCGCGGCAGCGCGCTGGCGACGCTTCTCGCGCGACCAGGCAAACCTGCTCTCGCGCACGATCGCGCTGCCGATCATCGTCGGCGCGACGGCGCTCAAGGGCGTCCGGCTCGGCCGGCGCGGCGTCCCCCCGCCCCTACGCCGCTCGCTGGCGATCGGCGTAGGGGCGTCCTTCGCCTCGACCCTCGCCTCCCAGCGCCTGATCGGCCTGGTCGAGCGCGACCGGGCGTTGTGGCCCTACTCGGCCTACCGCAGTATTCTGGCCGCCGTTGTGCTGGCAAAACTCCGTGTAAGCAGCTAACTCCCAAATTTGGAGAAACTTGGAGTTGATTTGGAGTTGCTACAGTTCCAAATCTTGGAGAAACTTGGAGTTGATTTGGAGTTGGCATGTATGTAGCCGAGGCCCCCTCGATTCACGATCTGATCGGGAAGCTCGAACCGACCGCCGCGGTTGCCGCGTTCACGGCGCCCGCCGACGTCCTGCCGCGTGACAGATATCTGCATTGGGACAAGCTGAGGCGGCTCAATCCACCCGATGGCCTGACTAGCGAGCAGTGGTGGCTGAAGCTCAAGATGGCTCGAAACGACGACTTCCGCCGGCTACCGCTCGTCGATCCCAATGGCAAGCCCTTCGGCTACACGCTCCCAGATGCGGTGCTTCGACATCTCCATCACATCGATCAGCGCTGCAGCGGCGAGGTTGCCATGGACGAGGTCGTCACATCCGAACGGGAGGCCGGCACTCGTTTTCTGGTCAATTCGCTGATGGAGGAGGCGATCCGCTCCAGCCAGCTCGAGGGGGCAACCACGTCTCGTTTGGTTGCAAAGGAGCTGCTACGCAGTGGGCGAGAGCCCCAAGATCGCAGTGAGCGAATGATCGTCAACAACTACCGCGCCCTGCAGTTCATGCGCGAGGAAATGGACTCCGAACTGACCTCGGATTCGATCTTGGAACTGCATCGGATCATCACTGAGGGAACACTCGACGACCCCTCGGCGGCAGGACGCGTCCAACGGCCCGACGAGCCAAGGGTAGCCGTCTTCGACCGTGACGACGGCCGCCCGATCCACATTCCACCGCCTGCCGAGCAACTGCCAGAACGACTGGAGCTTCTCTGCCAATTCGCCAACGAGGGTGACGGAGGCGACCCGTTCGTCCATCCTGTGCTGAGAGCGATACTGCTGCATTTCTGGCTGGCCTACGATCATCCGTTCGAAGACGGAAACGGAAGAACGGCTCGAATCCTCTTCTTTTGGGCGATGCAATCTCGCGACTACTGGCTGGCGGAGTACCTCCCGATCTCCCGCTTCATTCGCGACGCCCCGGCCAAATATGCGAAGTCGTTTATGGAAACCGAGACGGACGGTGGCGACACGACCTATTTCCTCATTCACCAGCTAAAGGTGATCGAGCGGGCAATTGACGACCTTCATATTTATCTGAAGAGAAAGGTCGCCGAGGTAAGGGACGTCGAGAAGCTGCTTCAAGGCACCGACGACCTCAACGGCCGGCAGCTCGCTCTCCTAACGGATGCCGTTCGCCACCCAGATGCCACGCACACCTTCGTCAGCCACTCGAAGAGCCACCGAGTAACTCACGAGACCGCCCGCGCCGATCTGCGTCGTCTCGTCGAGAGGGGGCTTCTTGTTCAACGGCGCAAGGGCCGCAAGCACGTGTTCGAGCCTGCGGCCGATCTTGCCCGGCGGCTGAAAGAATCAGCGGCGTGAGCGGCGACGCATACGCAAAGGCTGGCGTCGACCAGAGCGCAGCGGACTCCGCCGTCGCCGGCTTGGTCAGCGCGCTGGGGGCGATCCAGCTCGGGCGGCCCTCCCGCCAGGTGCCGCTGCCGGGCCACTACGCGAGCGTGATCAAGCTCGACGAGCAGACCGGGATCGCGCTTTCCACCGACGGGGTCGGGACGAAGCTCTTGGTCGCCGAGCAGCTCGGGCGCTATGACAGCGTCGGCATCGACTGCGTGGCGATGAACGTCAACGACGTGATCTGCGTCGGGGCGGAGCCGCTGGCGATGCTCGACTACATCGCGATCGAGCGTGCCGACCCGGCGGTCTGCGCTGAAGTCGGGGTCGGGCTTGCCCGCGGCGCCGAGCTGGCGGGGGTCGAGATTCCCGGCGGCGAGCTTGCCCAGCTCGGCGAGATGGTGCGGGGCGTCGACGTCTCCGGCGCCTGCTTCGGCACCGTCGCCCTCAGCGAGATCATCGATGGCTCGGCCGTGCAAGCCGGCGACGTCGTGATCGGCCTCCCCTCCTCCGGCCTTCACTCCAACGGCTACACGCTGGCGCGCTCGGCCCTCGACGGGCTCTCACTCGGCGAGGACCCCGAAGCACGACTGGGCCGCGCGCTCGGCGAGGAGCTGCTGTCGCCGACCGAGATCTACGTCAAGCCCATTCTCGAGCTGCTCCGCTCCGGGGTCGAGGTACGCGGCCTCGCACACATCACTTCCGGCGGCCTCGGCAACCTGCTTCGCCTTGCTGCCGACGTCGGCTATGAGATCGACGATCCGCTCCCAGCGCCACCGATCTTCGGCCTGATCCAGGAGCGCTCCAACACCTCGGATGAGGAGATGCACGAGGTCTTCAACATGGGCTGCGGCTTCTGCTGCGTGGTCCCCGCTGGGGAAGAGGCTGCGGCGCTCGAGCTGCTCCGTCGCCACTACGGGGCGGCAAAGCGAGTCGGCGCCGCGGTCGAGGGCCTGCACGAAGTCCACCGCAGCTGAGCGGGAGACCGCGGTTCGATAGAGAACCCCTATCGAGACCGTGCCCGACAATATGAGCAGCTAGATGGAAGCCCGCTCGAGCAGCGCGATGATCGGCACGGTTCTCTCCGGCCGCTACCGGCTGGAGGCAAAGCTGGGCAGCGGCGGCATGTCGACCGTCTACCTGGCGCGCGATCAGACGCTTGACCGGCCCGTCGCGGTCAAGGTGATGCACCGCGAGATGTCCGAGCAGGCCGACCAGCTCGAGCGCTTCCGCCAGGAGGCGCGCTCGGTGGCCAAGTTCTCACACCCCAATGTGGTCTCGGTGATCGACGCCGGCGAGGACGGCGGCCACCCCTACATCGTCTTCGAGTACATCGAGGGCGAAACGCTCAAGCAGCGGATCGGCCGCAACGGCGCGCTCGATCCCCAGGAGGCGATCGCCTACGCGATCGAGATCGCCCGCGGCCTCTCCGTCGCCCACGCCCGTCACATGGTTCACCGAGACATCAAGCCGCAGAACATCCTGATCGACGCCGAGGGACGGGCGAAGCTGACCGACTTCGGCATTTCCCGCCAGCTGGAGCAGGATGGGATGACCGCCACCGGCCGCGTGCTCGGCACGACCGACTACGTCGCGCCCGAGCAGGCGATGGGACGAAAAGTCGACCCGCGCACCGACATCTACTCACTCGGCGTCGTCCTCTACGAGATGCTGGTCGGCCAGGTCCCCTTCGCCGCCGACAGCCAGGTCGGCGTGGCGATGAAGCACGTCAACGAGGAGCTGCCCGACGTGCAGCGGCGCCGGCCGGACGTTTCCGCCGCGGTGGCGTTGGTGGTCGAGCGAGCGACGGCCAAGGACCCGGCCGGGCGCTACCAGCAGGTCGGCGAGATGATCGACGACCTCTCGACCGCGCTCGAGGTCGAGGCGGCGAGGGCGGGCTCGACCACCGGCGAGGCGACCAGCGTGCTCGACGCCGTGCCGCCGCCGAAGCGCGAGCTCTCGAGCCGAGCTCGCTGGAGCTGGGCGGCGATCCTGGCCCTGCTCCTGGTCGCCGGCGCAATTCTGCTTGCCGTGCAGCTGATCTCGAACGGCAACCTCGGTGGCGGTGGCGCCAACCAGGGCAAGGGCAGCCCGGTTTCGATCAGCTCGGCGACCGACTACGACCCGCAGGGCGACGGCGAAGAGGTGGGCAACAAGGTCGAACTCTCGGTCGACGGCGACCCAACCGGGACCGCCTGGGAAACCGAGCACTACGAATCCGACACCTTTGCCGGCACGAAGACCGGCCCTGACCCTGGGGTTGGCATCTACGTAAAGACCGCCTCGCCGGCCAAGCCAGAGAAGATGATCGTCCGCACGCCGACGACCGGCTGGGACGCCGAGGTCTTCGCGGCTGCATCAGGCCCGCCAGAAGAGCTCTCCGAATGGGGAGAACCCGTCGCCACCGTGGTCGACGCCACCTCCAACGAGGAGATCGACCTGAGCGTCGAGGAACCCGCCACTTACTTCCTGCTCTGGTTCAACAAGGCCTCCGAAGCCCACGACCAGTTCGGCGGCTACCAGGTCGAGATCAGCGACATCAAACTGCTGCGCTAGCCCCGAGGCTCAGAACTCAAAAGAGCGGCTGCGCTGGTGGCGCTCGACCGCGAGTGCAACCAGACGGTCGCAAAGGGTTGGGTAGTCGAGCCCCGAGGCCGCCCAGAGCTTGGCGTAGACGCTGGTCTCGGTGAAGCCCGGCATCGTGTTGATCTCGTTGACGAGGACGGCGCCGTCGGGCTCGACGAAGAAGTCGCAGCGGGCAAGGCCGGAGCAGCCGCCGAGCTCGAATGCGGAAACGGCGAGCTCGCGCACGCGGTCGAGCTGCTCATCGGGGAGGGGGGCAGGCACGACCAGCTCCATGCCACCTTCGCGGTACTTCGTCGCATAGTCGTACCACTCGCCGTTGGCGACGACCTCGCCGGGCTGGGAGGCCTCGACCTCCTCGTTGCCGAGCAGCGAGCACTCGACCTCGCGGCCCGAAGCGGAGGCCTCGACGATTACCCGCGGGTCGTGGCGGCGGGCAAGCTCGACGGCTTGGTCCAGCTCGCCGGCGGTCTCGACTTTGCTGATGCCGACGCTGGAGCCAAGGCGGGAGGGCTTCACCCAGAGCGGCAGGCCGATCGCCTCGCAGCGCTCGCGCCAGCCCGGCTCTCCAGCCGCGACGAAATCGACCTGCGGGATCCCGGCCTGGGCGAAGAGCCGCTTCAGCGTCAGCTTGTCCATGCAGAGCGCCGAGGAGAGGACGTCTGAGCCGACGTAGGGGAGGTCGAGCCACTCGAGCAGGCCCTGCACGCTGCCGTCCTCGCCGAAGGGTCCGTGCAGGGCCGGAAAGGCCACGTCGGAGTCGAGCAGGCCCGCGGCCGCGGCGAGCTCGACTGGCACGCCGTCCAGGCTCCAGGCGCCGGCGCGGGAGATCTTCACCCGCAGCACCTCGTGGCCCGCCTCTTCCAGGCCGCGCGCCACCGCCTCCCCCGAGCGCAGCGAGACGTCGTGCTCCGAGGAGCGGCCGCCGCTGAGCACCGCGATCCTCATTCTTCGGTTCCGGTTTCCGGTTCGGTCGAACCGCTGGCCTGCTTGCCGACGACGACTGTGACGGCGGAACCCGGCTTCACTTCCGATCCCGGCGGCGGGAACTGGTCGGTGACGCGACCGACCTGGGACGGCACTTCGGTTTCGGTTTCGTTCACGGTCGGCTTCAAACCTTCGGCGCGCAGGGTTTCCACCGCGTCGGCGCGCAGCTTGCCGATCACGTTCGGCACAGTCGCCTTCGTTTCTCCCTTTGAGACGACGATCAAGACCGTCGATCCGGCGGGGAGCTGCGAGCCCGCGTTGGGCTGCTGGCGAATCACCTCCCCGACCGGCTTGGCGCTCTCTTCTTCTTCGACGCTGGGCGTGAAACCGCGGCCGCGGATCTGCTGGACCGCCACCGAACGCTGCGTCCCGGCCAAGACGGGGACCGTCGCCAACTTCGGGCCGCTGGAGACGGTAAGGACGACGTCGGTGCCCAGTGTCGCCGTTTCGCCGCCGCCGGGCTTCGAGTGAATGACCAGCCCTTCTTCGACGGCTTCGGAATGCGCGCGTTCGACCTCGGCTTTGAAGCCCGCTTTTTCGAGCTCTTCTTCGGCTTCGGAGACCGTCAGGCCCGCGGTCGAGGGAACCTTGGCGCGGCCGGGGCCGGCGCTGACCGTCAACATCACCTTCGGCTTCGAGCAGAAGAAGTTGAGGAAGGCGCAGTCGAGCGACGCTTCATCTGCCGGCGGGGAGGCCGCCGGGTCCTGCTCGAGCACGGTGTTTGCCGGCGCTTCGCGCTCGACCCGCTTCACTTCGCCGACGTCGAAGCCGTCCTGCTGCAGGCGGGCAAAGGCGAGGTTGAGCGATTCGCCGGTGACCTTCGGGACCTCGGTGGTCGTGTCGCGGGTCAGCGCAAAGCCGGCCAGCAGGCCGATCAATACCGCGGCCGCGACCAGCAGCCAGATCAGCGGGCGGGAGCTCTCCTCCTCCCCTTCCTCGACCGGCTCCTCCGGCGTGGCGACGATTGGCGGCAGCGCCGCGAAGGCCGCGGTCCCGGCGCCAGCGCCCGGATCCTTCAGCGCCGCATCGAGGGCGGCGATGAAGGCGTCGGCGCTCTGAAAGCGCTGACCGGGGTCCTTTTCGAGCGCCCGCATCACCACGGCATCGAGCGCCGGTGAGATCTGTGGATTGATCGAGCTCGGCCGCTGCGGGACCTGGGAGACCTGTTTCATCGCGACGGCGACCGCGGAGTCCCCCTCGAATGGCACCCGGCCGGTCAGTGCCTCGTAGAGCATCACCCCGATCGAGTAGAGGTCGGAGACCGCGGTCACGTCGAAGCCCTGGGCCTGCTCCGGCGAGAGGTAATGCGGCGTGCCCATCACCGAGCCGGCCTGGGTGATCTCCGAGACGCCGGCGCGGGCAATGCCAAAGTCGGTCACCGTCGCCTTGCCGTCGGCGTCGACGATCACGTTTTGGGGCTTGAGGTCACGGTGCACGACACCGTGACGGTGCGCAAAGCGGGCCCCCTCGAGCACCTGGCGGATCAGACCGGCCGCCTGCTCCGGCGTCAGCCCGGCGTCGATCAGCTGCTTCAGCGTGCGGCCCTCGAGGTATTGCATCGCGATGTAGTAGGTGCCGTCGACGTCGCCACGATCGAAGACGGCGACGACGTTGGGGTGCTGCAGGCCGGCGGCCGACTCGGCCTCGCGGCGGAAGCGCTCGACGAACTCGCCGTCCTGGGCGAAGCGGGCGTGCAGGACCTTCAGCGCGACGCGACGCTGCAGGTGCGTGTCGTCGGCAAGCCAGACATCGGCCATCCCCCCCGAGCCAATCCGCTGCAGAACCGTGTAGCGCCCATCCACCACGGACCCCTGCCCCACCTCAGCCACGAGCCACCTCGGCGCCGACGGGACTCAAAGCAGAGATATGGATCGCTTTCAGGCCCATCGGCGGCTGTTCTATCTCATTCGCCATTGAGGATCGTTTCGGCCACGTCGCGGAAAATCGGCGCGGCTACGTCGTTGCCGAATTCTTCCGTGCACTCGACCGTGGCCGCGATCGCTATCTGCGGGTCGTCGGCGGGCGCGAAGCCGATGAACCACGCCTGGTTCTCTTCTTCTCCGCCGCCGCAGGCTTCGTTGCCTGGCGTTTCCGCCGTGCCGGTCTTGCCCGCAACCTGAACGCCTGGGATCTCCGCGTTGGTGCCGGTCCCTTCGCTGACGACACCTTCCATCGCGGTGGTCAGCTCTTCGGCTGTCTGGGCGCTGATCGGCTGACTGTACTGGGAGGGATCGAGTCGCTTGGTGACGCGGCCGTCCGGATCCACCACACGGCTCCAGATCTGCGGCTTCATCTCCTTGCCCTTGTTGGCAACGGCGGCGGCGACGAGCGCCATCTGCAGCGGCGTCACCGCCAGCCGCTCCTGGCCGATCGCCACCCGGGCAAGGTCCACCGGGTCGTTGGCGCCCAGCAGTTCTTCTTCGCTGAAAACACCGCTCTTTGAGACCTCATCGGCGGGGAGGTCGATCGCCGGGGTCGAGTTGAAGCCGAACTTTTCCATGTACTCGAACAGGGTGTCGTTGCCGAGGCGCTGGCCGAGCTGGCCGAACCAGGTGTTGACCGAGTTGGTCAGCGCCGTATCCAGCGTCGCGCCGGGGAAGCTCTCGCCGAAGTCGTTTTCGAGCGGCGTGCCTTCGACTTCGATGGATCCCGGCGCGTCGATCGGCGTCTCCGGCGTGATCGTGCCGCTTTCCAGGCCGGCGGCGGCGGTCACCACCTTGAAGGTCGAGCCCGGCGGGTACTGGCCCTGAGTGGCACGATTGAAGAGCGGCCTTTCGATTTCGTTCGTGTTCAGCTTCGAGAGTTCATACGGAACGCGATTTGGGTCGAAGGGCGGGTTCGAGGCCATCACCCGCACCCGCCCGCTCTGCGGCTCGATCGCGACGACCGCGCCGAAGCCGGCTTCGCGCAGGTCTTCGAGCGCGGTCGCCTGAGCGGCCGGGTCGAGGTTGGTGACGACGTCGCTGCCCTCCTGGCTGGCGCCGCGCAACTGGTCGAGGATCGAGCCGAATTCGGATTCGTTGCCGACCAGCTCGTCGTTGTGGAACTGCTCGAACTCGCTGTCGCCCTGCTGCACGAAGCTGTAGCCGATCGGGTGGCCGTAGAGCGAGCCTTCGGGATAGCGGCGCACGTAGCGCAGGCTCGCCCCGTGGCCCTTCGGGACCGAACGGGCGATCACGGTTCCGTCAGCGGCAAGGATGCGGCCGCGCTTGATCTGCTGCTGCTCGAGCAGCGGGCGCTTGTTGGCGTCCTTCCCCTTCAGCGCCGAGGCATCGAAGACGGACCAGTACGAGGTGAAGCCGATCAGCACCGCGAAGAGCGCTACGACAAGGCCGAAGAGCTTGATGATCTGGCGGTTCACCTCAGCTCCTCCCCAGGGCGAAATCACCGGAGCGTGCCCCCGCTCCGGCCTCGCGGCGGGCGCGGTCGGAGACCAGCAGGAGGAGCGCGAGAAGGACGAAGTTGGCGACGATCGAGCTGCCGCCGTAGCTGATGAACGGGAGGGTGACCCCGGTCAGAGGGATCACCCGGGTGACGCCGCCGATGATGACGAAGGCCTGGATCGAGAAGACCGCGGTGAGCCCGGCCGCCAGCAGCTTCGAGAAGCCGTCCGCCGAGAGCAGGGCGATCTTGAAGCCGCGCGCCGCGATCAGCAGGTAGGTCAGGATCACCGCGCAGGCGCCGAAGAGGCCGAGCTCGTTGACGATCAGCGAGTAGATCGTGTCAGTCTGGGCCGCCGGAAGCAGCGCCGCATGGGTCCCCGGAACGGTGATCAGCGCCTGACCGAAGCCCTTGCCGAAGAGCCCGCCGTCGGCCTGGGAAAAGATCGATTGGAGGATCTGGTAGCCGCTCCCCTGCGGATGCGCATAGGGATTGAGCCAGATCTCGACCCTGTCATGGACGTGGGGCACGGTCGCCGCGAAGAACCAGGCGCCGACGAGGAACATCGCCATGCCGATCGCGACGAAGGAGAAGCGCCCCGTCGCCACGTAGAGCAGGGCCAGGAAGGCGGCGAAGAACATCAGCGAGCTGCCGAGGTCGCGGATGAAGACGAGCATGAACATCGAGGCGCCCCAGACGACCAGCATCGGCCCGAAGTGCTTGAGCGGCGGCAAGGTCACCCCGAGCACCCGCCGGGCGCCGACGATCAGCACCTCGCGGTGCTCACGCAGGTAGCTGGCGAGGAAGACGACCAGGCAGATCTTCGAGAACTCGGCCGGCTGGAAGGCGAGCGGGCCGAGCTTGACCCCGAGGTAGGCCCCGTTGACCTGTTCGCCGATTCCCGGCAGGCGTGGCGCCAGCAGCAGCAGCAGCCCGGCCACGGCGATCGTGTAGCGGTAGCGCTCGAGCACGTCGTAGTCGCGCAGGAACTGGATCGTCAGCGCGAAGAGGACGAGGCCGAGCACGAACCAGTTGGCCTGGTCGCGGGCGAGGCTGGCGTCGATGCGGTAGATCATCACCAGGCCGAAGGCCATCAGCAGCGCCGCCAGCGGGAACAGATACGGGTCGGCGAAGGGCAGCCTGATGCGCAGGTAGATGTGGGTGGCGAGGCAGACGGCGAAGAAGTAGGCCCCGTAGATCAGGCTGAGGTTGTCGAGCTGCGAGCTCTCCTGGGCGAAGACCGCGGTGAAGCCAGCGGTGAGCAGCAGGGCCACCGGGACGAGGGCAAACAGCTCCCGGTTCCTAGCCGACATCAAAGTTCCGCCCGCGTACTCTGCCCCGCGCGGACACGCTCATCGTCCCCCGCTGCCTCGTGTCCGCGCTTCCGCGTCCGCCGCGGGCGGGTTTTCGGCGGCACGTTCGATGTCTTCGACCAGCGAGGCGGCGTCCTCGCGCGAGCGCAGGTCGTGTCCGGTCGCCGCTTCGCGTCGGCGCGGCGGCAGAGAGCCGGCCTGGATCGGGCTCGCGTAGCGCTCTTGGTAGAGGTTGATGCCGAAGGGCAGTTCGTAGGGCAGACCGCGGTAGAGGGCAACGCGGCCGCTTTCGTCGGTACCCAGGAACCAGACCTGTCGATTGCCGTACCAGGCGCCGAAGGCCAGCGCCGCGAGCACGACGACGACCGCGAGGATCTTGGCGGCCCGCCGCAGGCCCCGGCGCGGCTGCTCGGCGGCGATCTGCTCACGTCGTTCGCGGGCGGCGGCCGCCGCCGCGCGGCGGCGCACCTCGGTGGCGGTCAACCCAGCCTCGGCGGCCGTGCTGCCGATCAAGGTCGCGTCCTCGTGGCTCTGCTTCGGCGCCGCCGCGTCTTCGAGCCGGAAGGCGAGCGCGGTGATGTTGTCGCGGCCGCCGGCGCGATTGGCTTCGTCGACCAGCGCCCGCACCGCGGCGTCCATCGAGGTGGCAGCGAGGAGCAGCTTTGCGATCTGCTCCTCGCCGAGCATCGTCGTCAGCCCGTCCGAGCAGATCAGGAAGACGTCGCCCGGTGCGGCGGGCACCGTCTGCACGTCCGGCTCGACCTCGGGCTCGGGACCGAGCGCGCGGGTGATGATCGAGCGCTGTGGGTGGTCCTCGGCCTGGGCGTCGGTGAGCTGGCCCTTGCGCCGCATCTCCTCGACCAGCGAGTGATCGCGGGTGAGCTGTTCGAGGCTGCCGGCGCGCAAACGGTAGGCGCGGCTGTCGCCGACGTGGCCGATCGCGACCTCTTCGGCCTGCGCGTTGACGATCGCGGCGGTCAAGGTGGTCCCCATTCCGGCGCGGGAGGGATCGTTTCGCGCCAGCTCGTGGATGTTGCGGTTCGCCGTGACGATCGTCTCGCGCAGGACCCGCTCCGGGGAGCCATCGGGGAGGTCGATGTCGAAGGCGTCGGCGGCGGCTTTCGAGGCGACCTCGCCCGCCTGGGCGCCGCCCATGCCGTCGGCGACGACGAAGATCGGCGCGCGCACGAAGAAGGAGTCCTCGTTGGCGTTGCGCTGGCGCCCCGTGTCGGAGCGGAAGGCCTGGTCGTCGATCCTCAGCACTTAGCCCGCCTCGTACCTGAACTCCGTGTCGCCGATCCGCACCACGTCGCCGTCGATCAGCTCAGCCTCGCCGCTCAGGGTGGCGTCGTTGAGCAAGGTGCCGTTTGTCGAGTTCATGTCCTCCACGTAGGTGTGGCCATCGCGGCTGAAGATCCTGGCGTGCACGCCGGAGGCATAGCGATCGTCGATCCGCACGTCGGCTTCCGAGGAGCGGCCGATCGAGAGGCCGCCGATCAGGTCGAAGCGCTCGCCCGGGTCGAGGCCGCCGCCGCGCTCCGCCACCAGCCAGGCATCGGCAGCTCCCGGCTGAGGGGCGAACCCGGCGGCCTGGTGGAAGCCGGTCGCGTCGGGCGCCGGCGAGGCGGTGCGGCGCAGGTCCTTGAGCGCGCTGCGGGCGATCCACAGCAGGAAGAGGTAGAGAACCGCCAGAAAGCCGAACTTGAGAGCGACCGAGATCGGGGCGTAGTCCATTGGCGGCTACTGCTCGATGTCGAACAGGAAGGTCGTGGCGCCGACGGTGACCTGGTCGCCCGGGCTGAGCCGGGTCGAGGAGACACGCCGGCCGTTCACCTTGATGCCGTTGGTCGAGCCGAGGTCGGCGATCGTCCAGTCGCCCGTTTGCGAGCGACGCAGCTCGGCGTGGCGGCGAGAGACGTTGGGGTCGGCGAGCACGCACTCGACCTGCTTGGAGCGGCCGATCGTCGCCCGGGGACCCTCGAGCACGTAGCGGCGGTCTTCGAGCGAGACCACGGCCCGCGTCACGACCATCGCTTCCGCGCGCTGTTCGGGATTCGCCGGCGGAGGTTGCTTCTCTTTCACCGCCGAGTAGACCATCGTGTGCCCCTCCTCCCCCTGCCGCGGCGCCTCGCCCTCGCGGACGGGCGGCTTGACCAGCCGCGTCTGGATCCCAAACTCACCGAGGCGCAGGCGCTCATCGGTCTTGAACTCGACCGCGGGCCGGGTCAGCAGGTCATAGCTGCGACGCCGCGCGTGCTCGAGCAGGTAGCCGGAGAGCTCCTGCTCGAGCGAGCGCTCGTAGCCCTCGAGCTTGACCCGGTCCTTGCTGGAGAGGAAGACGGTGTACTCGTTGGGGACGTAGACGCGGGCGACGCCCGCCGTCTTGTGGGCGTCCATCTCCTTGGCCAGCTTGCGGGCGAGCTCGACCGGTTGCACCTCGGAGCTGAAGGCGCGGCTGAAGACCCCCTCGACGAGGCCTTCGATGCGACTCTCGAGGTTGCGTAGGACGCTGATCGTTGGCTCCTTTTTGCGAGCGAGGCAGGCGCTCGGGGTGGCGGGAAAACCGGCTGGAATCCTACGGCAGCAGGACGCCATGACCGGCGGCGAGCCAGGCGCCCAGCACGGCGGCGGCGGCAACCGCGCCGAGGCGCAGGCGCAGCGAGCGCTCGGCGCGGGGAGGATCCTCGGCGAGACTGTCGAGCGAGCTTTCAATCGCGCCGCCGAGCTCCTCCAGCGGCGGGCGCCGATCCGGTCGGGTCTGCAGGCAGGCATCCACCGCGTCGGTGAGCTCGCGAGGCAGATCGGGACGCAGCCGGCGGAGGGGGCGCTGGCGGGCGCCGATCGCTCTCGCGGTCGCGGCCGGGCTCGAGCGGCGAGTCGGGTGCTCGCCGCTCCATGACTCGTAGAGCATCAGGGCGAGCGAGTAGATGTCTGCCTCGGGACCCACTGTCCGGCCCTCGGCCTGCTCGGGCGCCATGTAGGCGAGGGTGCCGACGACGTCGCCAGGGGCGGTCAGCGCGGCGGCGTCGGTGAGACGTGCGACGCCGAAGTCCATCAGCTTGGCGCGCGGCTCACCGTCCTCGAGAACGAGGACGTTTTGAGGCTTGATGTCTCGGTGCACGACAGAGCGGCAATGCGCGTGGTCAAGCGCCTCGCAGAGATCGGCGCCGATCTCGCCGATCTCGCGATCGCTGAGCGAGCAGTCGCGATTCAGCCGGGCCAACGTCTCACCGTCGACGAGCTCCGTGACGAGCAGGGCGTTGCCGTCCTCCTCCCCCATCTCGTAGAGAGTGACGATGCCGGGATGATTCAGCCGGGCCGCGGCCTGCGCCTCTCGCATGACCCGGCCTGAGCCATTGTCCCGGCCGGATTCGATCGCCTTGACCGCAACCGGGCGCTCGAGCCGTCCATCCCAGGCCTCGTAGACCGTGCCGAAGCCGCCGCTGCCGATGCGACGCTCGATCAAGAAGCGGTTGAGGACCAGGGAACCGACCACGGCACTTCTCGACTTCGCCGCGAATCCGCTTCCTCCTGCGACATACTCCCTGCTTCTTGGAGGATTCTTCCGCAAACCGGCCGGGACGCCGGGCCCGGCCTCGCCGCCGGCCTGAACGCCAGCAGATCCTGCTGCGCCGTGGGCTTGCGCTCGGCGCCGGGCTGTTGGTGCTGATCGTCGTCGTGCTTGGGATCAAGGGTTGCCTCGACGCGCGCAAGGACAGGGCGCTGAGCGATTACGCCCGCAACGTCAGCCAGATCGTCGAAGAGACCGACCAGACCAGCAAAGCGTTCTTCGCCAAGCTCTCCGAACCGGGCAGCCTTTCGGTGACCGAATTCGTCAATCAGGTCAGCGCCGACCGCAGCGCGATGGACGGCTACGCCAGCCGCATCGACGGCCTCAGCGCGCCCGGCGACATGAGCCACGCTCAAAACGCGCTCGAGCTGGTCTACGAGCTGCGCGGCAGCGCGATGGACGACATCGCGGACAAAATGAGCACCGCGCTTGGCGATGTCGGCTCGGAGAAAGCGACCGCCAGCATCGCGGTGCAGATGCAGAAGCTGCTCTCGGCCGATGTGCTCTACGAATCAGTGGTGCGGCCGGAGATCAACGGCGTGCTCGAATCCAACGGGATTGAGGGCGATGACGTGCCGAAGAGCGTCTTTCTGCCGGAAGGGACGAAGTGGCTCGAAGAGACCGCGGTCAGCTCTGCGCTGGAATCGGTCAGCGGCTCGAGCACGGCGTCGACCGGTGGTGTCCATGGCCTCGGCCTGATCGGCACCAGCGTCAACGGCACCGAACTGACTGCCGAATCGACCACCTCGGTGGGCAGCGAAGGCACGCCTGAAGTCGAAGTGCAGGTCCAAAACCAGGGCGGCTCAACCGAGAACGGCGTCTCGGTTTCGATCACGGTCAGCGGCGGCGGCACTCTGAGCGGCACGATCAGCAGCATTGCGGCGGGAGAAACGGAAACCGCCTTGATCCCGCTGACCCCGGCTCCAAGCGGCGAAGTGACGCTCGAAGTCGACGTCGCGACCGTGCCGGGCGAGCACCTCTCCGAAAACAACAAGGCCAGCTACAACGTCGCCTTCGAATAGGGCGGGCGCGGTGCGGATCGCCTATCTGGGGCCGGCTGGCACGTTCACCGAGGACGCGCTGCGCGAGGCGGTCGAGCCGGGACTCGAGTTCGAGCGGTTGCGGACGGCCACCATCCACGAGGCGATCCTCGCGGTGGAGCGGGGGGAGGCCGAGCGGGCGCTGGTGCCGTTCGAGAACTCGATCGAGGGGTCGGTGCGCAGCACGCTCGACACCCTCGCCTTCGATGCGGAGAAGGTGACGATCGTTGGCGAGCATGACTTCGCCGTGCGGGCGATGCTGCTCGCACGGGAGCCGGGCGAGCTGGAGCAGATCGCCGTCGTTCTATCCCACCCCCAGCCGCTCGCGCAGTGCGCCCGCTTTCTGCGCGAGAGCCTGCCGGGGGTCGAGCTGCGTCCGGTCAGCAGCACCGCCGAGGCCGTTCGCCTGGTCAGCGAGTCTGATCGGCCATGGGCGGCGATCGGAGCCCATTCCGCCGCCGAGCTCTACGGCTGCGCGGTTCTCTGCGAAGGAATCGAGGACGAGGCCAACAACGTCACCCGCTTCGTCTGGATCGCCCCGGCCGGGACCGAGCCGGCGGTTGGCGATGCCTGGAAGACCTCCCTTGTCTTCTCTGAGCTGGGCGAAGACCATCCCGGCGCCCTGGTCAATGCGCTGCGTGAGTTCTCCTCTCGAGCGGTCAATCTGACCCGCATCGAGTCCCGCCCACTGCGCCTCGGGCTGGGGCGCTACATGTTCTTCTGCGACCTCGAGGGGGCATTGACCGACCAGCCGGTCACAGAGGCGATCGAGGCGCTGCGAACCAAGGCAGATTCGGTTCGAGTATTGGGCTCCTACCCAACTGCGTAGAATTCCCGGGCAACATGGCACGTGTGCTCGTACTCAACGCAACGTATGAGCCGATCAACGTCTGCACGTTGAGGAGGGCCGCTGTGCTCTTGCTGAAGGAAAAGGCCGAGCTGCTGGAGCGCCGCGAGGGCGCGATCCACTCCGAGCACATGACGATGGAGCGCCCCGACGTGATCCGCCTGGTCAGCTACGTGCGGATCCCCCGCGAAGCGCACCGCCGCAAGATCACCCGCCGGGCGGTCCTCGCCCGCGACTCCTGGACCTGCCAATACTGCGGTTCCCGCAAATCCGGCCTCACGGTCGATCACGTCATCCCCCGCAGCCGCGGCGGCAAATCGGTCTGGGAGAACATCGTCGCCGCCTGCGCGTCCTGCAACCGGCGCAAGGGCAACCGGCTCCCCCGCGAGATCCACATGCATCCGCAGAGCACCCCGAAGGCGCCCGGGCCGACGGTGTTCATCCAGGTGGCCAGCCCGAAGATTCCCGAAAACTGGCAGCAGTACCTTCCGGCTGCTGCTTAGCGGGTGGCTGCGCCCGGAGCTACCGTGCGAAGACCGGCGAGCCTGGCGGCGGCTGCCTGGCGTTCGTCATAGGTCACAAAGGCCTCGAAGGGGCCAAGGCCAGCGGCGGAGGCGACGTGAATTGCGTCAAGTGCTCGAAGTGCCGGCTCGGTGAGCGCTCCTGCCCCAGCCAGCAAAGCCTGATCGGCCGGACGCAGGGCGAGGGCGTCGATCAATTCCCCAGCGCGATCAAGCAACAGGTCGAGCGGCAAAGCCGGGTCGTCTGCGACCGCACGACGCACCGCCCGAGGAAGCTCGGCCAGGACCAACTCGCTGCTAACCAGGTCTGCGTCTGCGAAATAGGCCCGCAGGGCAGACGACTCGGCCTCCTCGCGAACGAGCTTGACCAGCGCGGACGTGTCCGCGTAGAAGACGGCCATGGCTCAGCCGCCGCGGACACCGTCGAGAGCGCTGCTGAGGGCTTCCGGATCGCCCGTCAGCTCGAGCGGCTTCGGCAGGCCGGAACGCAAGGGGCGAGATACCCGTCCTTCTGCAATCAGCCGATCGAGATCTGGTCCGGTGCTCGGGGCAGGACCAAGCTCAGCCACCGGTCGGTTGCGATCGGTGACGACCAACCGCTCGCCTTCGCTCACACGCCGCAGGTACACGCTCAAGTTCTGGCGCAACTCCGCAATCCCGACTGAATTGCTCATGTACATCAAAGTAGCATTTCTTTCTGGCCCTGTTCAGCTAGCAGGGCCGCGGCTCGCAGATCGCCGAGGACGCTCTCTCTAACCGCTTTCACGAAAGCGGTCGTCGATTTCCAGTCCACCGCCTCGATCACCTGGGCGGCCCCAAGCGAGCTGCCGGCCAGCATCTCGATCAACACGGCACCCGGATCCTCCCCAGGGAAGGCATCGTCGGGGAGATCAGCGAGCAGCGGCGCGTAGATACTGCCGAGAGAGAAGGCCGTCCGCAGCATCTCTTCGATCAGCAGCTGCGCCGCCTCGTGTTCTTCTCCGGGTTGCTCACGAGTCACGTGTACTTAAGCTCACACAGGGATATTTTCTCCCCCTTGGCACTCGTTTTTCGCGGAAATTCGAAAGCCCGCAGAAGCGCCGGGCCACCGGTGTTCATCCAGGTGGCCGGTCCAAAGATTCCCCGAAGCCTGGAGCAGGGCCTGCTAGAGGCTGCTTAGGGGAGGACAGCGGGGAGGTCTCGCCGGTTCCCAAGCACCGCCCAAAAGGCGGTGCTAATTAGCTGCCGCTCCGCGAGGATCCGTCGAGACCTCCCCGCTGCCCTATCTACCGCCTCGTCAGGATCAAGCTTGTCCTTCCTTGAGCCGCCAAGCTTTTCGGCTGCAAATCGATCCCCGAGCGGCTCGACCGGAAAAGCTTCCCAGCCTCGCCGAAATGCGAACGCCGCTGTTCCAAGCACGCGTTCACGATCACGTTGGGCTCCCGGGCGCCAGCTTCTAGGCAAGTGAGCGGGTGGTCGAGAGGTCGGTGGAGGAGGTCTTCCCGGTTCCTCGCGAAGCGGCTCCGCAGAGGGGTTCTAGGCCCCGAAGGGCTCATGATTAGCACCGCCAGTTGGCGGTGCTTGGGAACCGGGAAGACCCTCCCCGCCGACCCTTACTCGCCGAGCTGCTCCTGCCCTTCCGGCTCGGCAGGAGCCGAGTCTTCGTCGACCACCAGCGCCACGGCGCTGACGCAGTCGTCGTCCTTCATGTTCATCACCTTGACGCCCTGGGTCGAGCGGCCCATCTGCGAGATCCCGCCCGCCTGGGTCCGCTGCACCATGCCGCTCTGGGAGATGAAGAGCAGGTCCTGGTGCTCGCGGACGATCAGGGCGCCGGCGAGGCCGCCCTTCTTGGTCGTCAGTTTTGCGGTCAGAACGCCCTTGGTGCCGCGACCCTTGACCGGGTACTCGGCGACCGAGGTGCGCTTGCCGTAGCCGTTCTCGGTGACGACGAAGAGCTCGGAGTCGTCGCGGGCGATGTCCATCGCCAGCACCCGGTTGGGCTGGCCGTTGACCTTGGCCGAGACGTTCATGCCCTTGACGCCGCTGGTGTCACGGCCCATCGGCCGCACCACCTCCTCGGAGAAGCGCGAGGCATGCCCCGACTTGGAGACGAGCAGGATGTCGTCCTCGCCCGAGGTGAGGCGCACCTGGACCAGCTCGTCTGAGTCGCGGATCTTGATCGCGATGATCCCGTCGGCGCGGATCGGCGTGTTGTAAGCCTTGAACTCGGTCTTCTTGACCAGGCCCTGGGCGGTGGCGAAGACCAGGTACTTGTTCTCGCCGAAGTCCCGCGTGGGGATCACAGCGGTGACCTTCTCGCCATCGCGCAGCGGCAGCACGTTGACCAGGGCGCGGCCTTTCGAGGTGCGCGACCCCTCGGGCAGCTCATAGACCTTGAGCCTGTAGACCTTGCCGCGGTTGGTGAAGAAGAGCAGGAAGTCGTGGGTCGAGCAGACGTGCAGGTGCTCGATGTAGTCGTCCTCCTTCATGTCCATCCCCATCACGCCGCGGCCTCCGCGGTGCTGTTGCCTGTAGGTGGCCAGAGGCAGTCGCTTGGCGTAGCCGGAGTGGGTGATCGAGATCACCATCTGCTGGTCGGCGATCATGTCCTCGATGTTCATGTCGCCCTCGAAATGGGTGACCTCGGTGCGGCGATCGTCGCCGTAGCGCTTGTCGACCTCATCGAGCTCTTCGACGATCACCGCGTCGATACGGGCTGGATCGCCGAGGATCCCGCGCAGCTCGGCGATCCGTTTGGCGAGTTCTTCGTGCTCCTCGCGCAGCTTGTCGGACTCCAGCGCGGTGAGGCGGGCGAGGCGCATCTCGAGGATCGCCTGAGCCTGCTCTTCGGAGAGCTCGAACCGCTCGACCAGGCCGGCCTTTGCCGTTTCCGTATCGGCAGAGCCGCGGATCAGAGCGATCACGGCGTCGAGGTTGTCGAGCGCGATCAGCAGTCCCTCGAGGATGTGGGCGCGGGCCTCGGCGCGTCGCAGCTCGTACTGGGTGCGACGGATCACGACCTCGCGTTGATGACTGACGTAGTGCTCGATCAGCTCCTTGAGGCTGAGCGTCTTCGGCACCCCGTCGACCAGGGCGACCATGTTGACCCCGAAGGTGCTCTGCATAGCGGTGCGCTTGTAGAGCTGGTTGAGCACCACCTCGGGCGGGTCGCCGCCGCGCTTGGTCTCGATAACCAGTCGCATGCCCGAGCGGTCGGACTCGTCGCGAAGATCCGATATGCCGGTGATTTTCTTGTCGCGGACGAGGTCGGCGATCTTCGTGATCAGGCCTCCGTCGCCGCCCTTCTTGATCATGAAAGGGAGCTCGGTGACGATGATCGCGTCGCGCCCGCCCTTGAGCGGCTCGACATGAGCGCGGGCGCGAATCCGCACCGAGGCGCGGCCGGAGGCGTAGGCGTCGCGAATGCCTTCGGCGCTCATGATCCCGCCGCCCGGGAAGTCGGGGCCCTTGACGTGCTCCATCAACCCTTCGAGGTCGATTCCGGGATTGGCGATGTAGGCCTTTACCGCCCCGATCGACTCGCTGAGGTTGTGCGGCGGGATGTTCGTCGCCATCCCGACGGCGATCCCGGACGCGCCGTTGACCAAGAGGTTGGGGAAGCGCGCGGGCAGGACCAACGGCTCCTGCTGGGACTCGTCGTAATTCGGCCCCCACTCGACCGTGTCGGCCTCGATGTCGCGCAAGAGCTCCGTGGAGAGCCGGGCCAGGCGGGCCTCGGTATAGCGCATCGCGGCCGGCGGATCGTCGTCGATCGAGCCGAAGTTGCCCTGGCCGTCGACGAGCATGTAACGCAGCGAGAAAGGCTGCGCCATTCGTGCCAGCGTGTCGTAGATCGCCGAGTCGCCGTGCGGGTGGTACTTGCCCATCACCTCGCCGACGATGAAGGCGGACTTGCGGTAGGGCCGGTTCGGCTGCAGGGCGAGGTCGTGCATCGCGTAGAGCACGCGGCGGTGGACGGGCTTGAGCCCGTCGCGGACGTCGGGCAGCGCCCGGCCGACGATCACGCTCATCGCGTAGTCGAGATACGAAGAACGCATCTCGGTGGTCAGCTCGCGCTCCTCGATCCGACCGCCGGTGAGTGCTTCCGCGCCCTCCACTAGATCCCCCGCTTTCCGGGCGATCGCCCTGGGTTAGACATCAAGGAACCTGACCTCCTTTGCGTGGCGTTCTATGAACGCCTTGCGCGGCTCCACCTTGTCGCCCATCAGGTCGGTGAAGATCTTCTCCGCCATCGCCGCATCGTCGATCTGCACCCGCTCCAGGGTGCGGCTGGCAGGATCCATCGTCGTCTCGCGCAACTGTTCGGCGTTCATCTCGCCCAGGCCCTTGAAGCGCTGCATCGTGACGCCCTGGCGAGCCAGCTCCATGACCATCCGGCGCAGCTCGGCGAAGGACTCCGCAACCCTCTCTTTCTGATCGAGGGAGACCCTGAAGGGCGGGCGGCCGACCTGGCTGAGCAGCTCGCGGTGAGACTCGACCAGGCGGCGGTAGTCGTGAGACTCGACCATGTCGGCGGAGAGCTCGAAGGCCTTGGCCAGGCCGTCGCGGCGGTGCACGGCGCGGACGAGGATCTCGTTGCCGGATTCGGAGACGATCTCGGTGTCGAAGGGCTCCGCCTCCCCAGCCTCACCGTTGAGCACCTCCTTGACCTCGGCGAGCGTCGTGACGCTGCGGTCCAGCACTTCCGACTCACCGAGGAAGCGGACCAGCTCGAAGCCGAAGTCGGCCTGCAGCGAGTCGGCCCAGCCCTCGTGCTCCTTGAGGCGGCGGTTGAAGCGCTGCCAGCGGGTCGCGGTCAGCTTGTGCCCTTCCCCCTCGGCGTCGGTGAGCTCGATCTGCTCGAGCTTGTCGCGCAGCAGCAGCTCCTCGAGCTCTGACTCCTTCTCGACGTAGGTTTCCTGCTTGCCGTTTTTGATCTTGTAGAGCGGCGGCTTGGCGATGTAGACGTAGCCGGCCTCGATCAGCTCCGGCATCTCGCGGTAGAGGAAGGTCAGCACCAGGGTGCGGATGTGGGCGCCGTCGACGTCGGCGTCGGTCATCAGGACGACCTTGTGGTAGCGGGCGTCTTTGACGTCGAACTCCTCGCGGATGCCGGTGCCGACGGCGGTGATCAGTGCCTGGATCTCGTTGTTGGAGAGGACCTTGTCGATCCGCGCCTTCTCGACGTTGATGATCTTGCCGCGCAGCGGCAGCACCGCCTGGGTGTTGCGGTCGCGACCCTGCTTGGCGGAACCGCCGGCGGAGTCACCCTCGACTATGAACAGCTCAGCCAGAGCCGGGTCGCGCACTGTGCAATCGGCGAGCTTGCCCGGCAGGGTCGAATTCTCCAGCGCCGACTTGCGGCGGGTCAGATCGCGGGCCTTGCGCGCCGCCTGGCGGGCCCGGGCCGCGTCGACTGCCTTGCCGACAATTCGTTTCGCCTCACCCGGGTTCTCCTCGAAGAACTCACCGAGCTTGCGGTTGACCGACTCCTTGACCAGGCCCTCGATCGGCGGGTTGCCAAGCTTGGTCTTGGTCTGACCCTCGAACTGCGGGTCCTGGAGCTTGACCGAGATCACTGCGGTCAGCCCCTCGCGCACGTCGTCGCCGGTGAGGTTCTCGTCTTTCTCTTTGAGCAGGCCTTTGCCTCGCGCATAGGCATTCAGGGTGCGGGTCAGGGCGGAGCGAAAACCGGAGAGGTGCGAGCCGCCCTCGTGGGTGTTGATGTTGTTGGCAAAGCTGAAGATCGATTCCTGGTAAGAGGAGTTCCACTGCATCGCCACCTCGACCTGGCCGTCGTCGGTCTCGTTCTCGAAGAAGACGGTCTTGCGATGCAGCGCGTCCTTGTTCTCATTGAGGTGAGCGACGAAGTCGACGATGCCACCCTCGTAATGGAAAGTGTCCTTCTGCCCCGCGCCGCGCTCGTCGACCAGCTCGATCTTGAGGCCACGGGTGAGAAAGGCCGTCTCGCGCAGGCGCTCGGCCAGGGTCGCGTAGTCGAACTCGAGCTCGTCGAAGATTTCGTCGTCGGGGAGGAAGGTGATCGTTGTGCCGTGGGCGTCGCTCGGGGCGCCGCGATCCAGGTCGGCCTGCGGCTTGCCGCGCTCGTAATCCTGGCTCCAGACCGCGCCATCGCGGCTGATTTCGAGGTGAAGCTTCTCGGAGAGGGCGTTGACGACCGAGATCCCGACGCCGTGCAGGCCGCCGGAGACCTTGTAGCCGTCGCCACCGAACTTGCCTCCCGCGTGAAGCGTGGTCAGCACCACCTCGGCCGCCGGCCGCCTCTCTTTTTTCAATTCGTCGACCGGGATCCCGCGACCGTCGTCGATGACCGTGCAGCTGTTGTCCGGATGCAGGACGACCCGCACGTTTTCGCAATAGCCGGCGATGGCCTCGTCGACCGAGTTATCGAGGACCTCGTAGACCAGGTGGTGGAGGCCGCGCGGGCCGGTCGAGCCGATGTACATGCCGGGGCGCTTACGGACCGCTTCCAGCCCCTCGAGGACGGTGATGTCCTTCGCCCCGTAGGACTCCGAGCCAGCTTTTTTCTGCACGGCCGTATTCGTCTTCTCAGGCAATTAGTCCCTTCCCGTTCTCATAGAAAACCCCGACCGTCGGACACTTGCGGCGCACGGTCGGGGCGGAAATGCAAGTTGACATAAGGATACCAGTTCGGGGCTTTTGTCGACTCGTTTTGGGGAAATAAAAGTCCTGCAAATCGCCGTAAAATGAAATTACTTTCGGGCATCTTCCGCACGGAATCGCAAACTCTGCGGGGCACGCTCGCCGAGGCGCTCGTGCAAGCGCTCCAGCAACTGACCTTGCATCAGATCCAACTCCTGGGCCCAGACGGAATCCGAGCAGCTCACAGTCGCCTCTCCGCCGCGCTCGGATACCGGGCTGGCGACCGCCGCGATCCGCTCGCCGACGACCTCGGCCCAAGCTCCCTGCAGGGCCGCAAGGGGGGTTTTAGGCGCCGCCTGCTCGAGCGCGGCGCGCAGGGCCGTCGCAGCCGGGCGAGGAGCTCGGCGGCGGTTCATGCCGCCGCCGACGCGTCCGCGAGGAACGGCATTCGCACGGCGCCTGTCAGCGCCGAGGCCGGCAGCGAGTCCTCGGCGGCGGCGGTGATCAGCGTCTGACCCCTTCCTGCAAGGCGGTCGACCAGTCGCTGGCGGCGGGGCGGATCAAGCTCGCTCATGACGTCATCGAGGAGCAGGAGTGGCGCCACCTGGCGCGCGGCGAGCAGCACCTCACGCTCGGCAAAGAGCAGGGCCAAGAGCGCCAAGCGCTGCTGGCCCTGGGAGCCGTAGCGGCGCAGCGAGCGACCCGCGAGGTCGACCTTGAGCTCGTCGAGGTGGGGGCCCCAGGAGGTCCTGCCGAGGCGCAGGTCGGCCTCCCGCCGTTCGAACAGCCCGGCCGTGATTTCAGCGCTGGAGCCCTCCGCGCGGGGGGCGTACGAAAGTGAGGCGCCGCCCTCCAAGCCGAGGTCGACGGACGCAGCCGCGAACGGCTCGGACAGCTCCGCGGCGGCCTCGGCCCGGGCGGCGATGAGCGCGGCGGCGGCCTCGGCCAAGGTGGCATCCCATGCATCGAGCTGACTCGGCGCGCCGCGACCGCCGGCGAGTGCGGCGACAAGCGCATTGCGTTGCGCCAATGCCTGCCCAAAGCGTTGGCGCAGGTCGGCTCGAAACGGCCAACGGGCGGCGACGAAGCGGTCCAGATGAGCGCGGCGTTCCGCTGGCGGGCCCTTGATCAGGCTCAGGCGGTCAGGCGAGAAAACGGCGACGGGTGGACGGCTGCGCGCCAGTGTGGCGGGGTCCGCGGGACTCGCGTCGAGCAAATGGCGGCGCCCATCGCTGCGGCTCACCGAGGCGAGCAGGTGTCGCTCCACCCCATCCTCGTCTCGCACGGTCGCTTCCGCCCTCGCAAAGGAGTCGCCGAAAGGAATCAGGTCGCGGCGGTCGGCGGTGCGGAAGGAACGCCCGGTCAGGGCGAAGTACAGCGCCTCGAGGAAGTTGGTCTTGCCCACTCCATTTGGACCAACCAAGCTGGTGATCCCCGGCCCCGGCTCGATGCGCAGATGGGGCAGGCTCCGCAACGGTCTCGCTTCGGCGGCGGTGACGAGCACCGGGCAAACCTCACACGTTGAGGCGGATCGGCATCACCAGGTAGCGGAAGTTCTCGTTGTCGACCGGCTGCAGGAGACCGGGGCGCAGCGGTGAGATCAATCGCAGCACAACCTCATCCCCCTCGACGCTTTCGATCCCCTCGCGCAGGAAGTCGGGGTTGAAGCCGATCTCCAGCGGCTCTCCCTCAAAAGCCGCCGGCATCGTCTCCTCCGCGTCGCCGACATCCGGAGTCGAGGCGGCGACCGTCAGCTCGCCTGGCGCGAAAGAAAGCCGCAACGGCGCGTTGCGCTGCGCCAGCTGGCTGACCCGGCGGACGACGTCGAGGAACTCGCCGCGGGGCAGGCGGACATCGTGCTCGTAGGACTCGGGAAGGAGCTGTCGAAAGTTGGGGAACTGCCCCTCGATCAGCCTCGTGTTGAGGACGATTCCCCCTGCCTTGAAGATGGCTTGATTGCGCAGCAAGGCGACCGAGACCGCCTCGACACCGTCGGCCGAGACGATGCGCCCCAGCTCGCGCAGCGCCTTGGCCGGGATGTTCGCCTCCAGCTCGCCCCCGATCGCGCTCTCCAACTCGGTTCGCTTGACCGCGAGGCGGTAGGAGTCGGTCGCGACCATCGTCATCTCCGAACCGCTGGCGCTGACCAGGACGCCGGTCAGAACCGGCCGCATGTCGTCCCGTGAAGCGGCGCGGGCGACGAGATCCACCGTCGAGGCAAGCGCCGCGGCAGGGATCGTCAGTGGCTCGCCCTGATCCTCGGGGAGGGCGGGAAAGTCCTCACTGGGCAGGGTGCGCAGGTGGAAGCTCGAGCCGCCGCTGCGGATCTCGACGTCGCGCTCTGCCTCGCGCAGCTCGACCTCGACAGACGGATCCCCGAGCGAGCGCGAAACCTCGGCTAGGAGACGGCCGGGCAGGAGGACCGAGCCGGGACTGTCGACCTCTGCCGTCAGCTTTGTCTTCAGGCCCAGCTCGAGATCGGTTGCGCAGAGGCTGACGCCCTCCTCATCCGCGGTGAGGAGGATCCCGGAAAGAGCCTGGGTGGCGGTCCGCGTCGATACGGCGCGGGAGACGATCGAGAGCTTGGCGACAAGCTCGTCGCGTTTGGTTGTCAGCTTCAAGTGTTGATTGCCTTCTTGAGTTGGATTAGCGCTTGTTGAAAACCGCGAAAGGGATACGGGCTCCGCTCTGCGCGGCGCTTGGGTGGCTGTGGATTGGTCTGTGGGAAAGCATTGATTCTTACAACGACGTCGGCCGTCAGGCTGGGCCTGTGGACCCACTGTGGATTGCGGCGCGCAACTCGTCGACCTGCCCGGCCAGGGCCTTGTCGGTGTCGAAGCGAGCTTCGACACGCTTGATCGAGTTGAGCACGGTGGAATGATCGCGGCCGCCATAGAGGCGGCCGATCTGTGGCAGTGAGAGATCGGTCAGCTCGCGGGTGAGAAAGATCGCCACCTGCCGGGCTCGCAGCGGCGTGGCTGAACGGGTCGAGCCGACCAGCTCCGCCCTGGAGATGCCAAAGGTGGCGGAGACGCGCCGCTGGATTTCCTCGATCGGGGTGGACTCATCCCTCTTCGTACGTTTGGGGATCACCGCCTCGATCAGCTCGGGGCTGAGCGGCTTGGCGGTCAGGGAGGCATGGGCGAGGACCCGGGTGAGCCCACCGTGCAATTGGCGCACGTTTGCGTCGATTCGCCGCGCCAGGATGTCGAGCACGTCGCTCTCGGTGTCGACACCGGCCTCGCGAACGAGCCGGCGCAGGACGGTCAAGCGGGTGGCGAGGTTGGGCGGCTCGACGGCGACTGTGAGGCCCCACTCGAAGCGGTCGCGCAGCCGTGACTCGAGACTCGAGAGCTCGCTGGGAATGCGATCAGCGGAGAGGACCAGCTGACTGCCGCCTTCGTAGAGAGCGTTGAAGGTATGGAAGAACTCGTCCTCGGTGTGGCGCTTGCCCTCGAGGAACTGGACGTCGTCGACGAGCAGCACGTCGAGATCGCGGTAGCGGCGCTTGAAGCCCTCCGCCCCGGTCGTCCGCAGCGCGGAGACGAACTCGTTGGTGAAGCGCTCGGCGGTCGTGTAGCGGACTTGCAGGCCGGGGGCGTTGGCGGCCAGGTAGTTGGCGATTGCGACGAGGAGGTGGGTCTTGCCGAGGCCCGGCGGGCCGTGGAGGAAAAGCGGGTTGTAAGCCTCTGAGGGAGCCTCGGCCACGGCCAACGCCGCGGCGTGGGCGATCCGGTTTCCCTCCCCGATCACGAATCGCTCAAAGGTGTAGTTGACGTTGAGGTCGAGGGTTGGCGCGGACTCTCTCTCGGAGCCGGCGACGTCGTCGCCATCGCCGATGCGCACGTCAGCCAGGTCTGAGCCTGCACCGCCAAGCGCCTCTCGAATCAGACCCGAATAGCGCCGCTCAGTCCAGGCGCGGATGCCGGCCGGGGCGGCAAGGTAGAGGACACCGGCCTGAGCGCCGACGACCGTCAGCGGCTCCAGCCAGAGCTGGAACGTCGACGACGGCAAGGCTGCCCGCAGCCTGGCCTGGACGTCCCGCCAGAGGGAGTCGAGATCTTCTTTCGAATGGTCATCGGGCACCGGCGAGCGACCATAGCGACGGCAAGAGAGGGCGACATCCGCTCCCCCGCAAATGGCGGAGAAAGCCTGCCGCGAGGCCTCTTCAGAGAAGCTTTCCTTCGCCGCCCGTATACTGCGACGCCGAATGAAGAGGACCTATCAGCCGAAGAAGCGGAAGCGCGCGAAGACGCACGGATTCCGGGCGCGGATGAGCACGCGCGGGGGTCGAGCGATCCTCAAGCGCCGCCGCCGCAAAGGCCGGAAGCGCCTCACTCCATAGATGGCGGCGCAACGACGTCGCCGCCTCTCTCGCAGTGGCGAGTTCGACCGCGTCTACCGCGACGGATCCTCACATGCCACTCGCTACCTCGTCCTTTACAGCTTCCCCCGCAAGACCGACGAGGAGGCCGAAGAGGTGAGGCTTGGGGTGTCGGTGAGCCGCAAGGTCGGGGGGGCGGTTGATCGCAACCGAGTCAAGCGGGTGATGCGCGAGGCTTTCTGGGGTCTCTCGGACCGCCTTCCGGCCGCACATGACTTCGTCCTGGTGGCTCGCCCCGAGATCAGCGGGCTGATCGAGCGCGAGGGGAGCAGCGGCGTCCGCGCCAGCCTCGAGGAGGCGCTGGCCGGGGCTGGCGGGGAGCGTTCCACGTGAAACGGCTCGTTCTGGGGTTGATCGGTGCCTACAAGCGATGGATCTCACCGGCAATCCCGCGTCGTTGCCGCTTCGAGCCAAGCTGCTCGACCTACGCCCTCGAGTCAGTGAGTCGCTTCGGCGCCGGCCGCGGGCTTCTGCTCGCCGGATGGCGGCTGCTTCGCTGCAATCCCTTCAGCCACGGCGGGTTCGACCCCGTCCCCGACCGCTTCAGCTTGAAGGTGGGGCCCGTCGACCCCTCGGTCCATCACGGTGAGGTTCGCTCGTGATCCTCGACGCCAACATCCTGCAGCCGCTGATCGACATCGCCAACGGAGTCCTGCAGTTCTTCCACGACAACGCAGGGCTGAGCTGGGGGATGTCGATCATCGCCCTCACCGTCGTCACTCGGGCGCTGCTGATACCCCTCACCTATCGCCAGCTGAAGGGAATGCGGGCGCTGCAGGCGCTGCAGCCGCAGATCAAAGAGATTCAGGCCAAGTACAAAAACGATCGCCAGCGCATGCAGCAAGAGATGATGCGCTTCTACCAGGAGAACAAAGTCAACCCCTTTGCCTCCTGCATTCCCCTGATTGCCCAGCTGCCGGTCTTCATCACCCTCTTCTACGTGCTGCGGCACGAGCTTCCGGCTGACATCGGCTGCGAAGCCGGTCACTGCGGCAGCGAAGCGGCTTTCTTCTTCATCAACGATCTGACCGCAAAGGCGACCGGCGCAGAACTAATCGTGCTGCTCGTCCTCTACATCGGGACACAGTTGGTTTCGGGGCTGGTGATGTCGGTCACGGCTGACAAAAGCCAGCGGATGATGATGATGGTCCTGCCCTTTATCTTCGTGCCTTTCATCCTCAGCTTCCCCGCCGGTTTGATCCTCTACTGGATCACGACCAACTTCTGGACGATGGGTCAGCAGTACACGATCCAGCGCCTGATTCCGGCACCGGTTGCGGCTACGCCGGCGCAGGTGCAAGCGGCGAAGCCGCCTCCTCCTCCGCCGAAAAAGAAGAAGCGACGCTAGGTGGGGACAGCGGGGGGTGACCTCGCTGGAGCCCAAGCACCGCCAGAAGGCGGTGCTAATCAATGAGCCCCTTCGGGGCCTAGAACCCCTCTGCGGAGCCGCTTCGCGAGGCTCCAGCGATGACAGGACCCGCCGCGCCCAAGCTGTCGCGCATAGACTGCATCAAGTGTCTGGAGCTGACGACTGGCCACAGGAGCCCGCCGAGCGGGTTCGGGAGATCGTTGAGGGCGTTCTCGATGAGCTCGACCTCGATGGGGAGGTCGAGATTCGCGAGGAGGACGACCGCATCACCGCTTCGGTCGAGGGCGACGACGACTACGGGTTGCTGATCGGCAAGCGGGGACAGACGATCGATGCCCTGCAGTTGCTCGCCTATCAGGCGGCGTACCGCGGGATGCGCGAGCGCAAGCGAGTCGTCGTCGATGCTGCCGGCTACCGGGAGCGTCGCCGCGAAACGCTGACCGCAAGGGCCGATCGGGCGGCCGAGCAGGCGCTGAGCCGCAGCGAGAGCGTCGAGCTGGATCCGATGAGCGCCCAGGAGCGGCGGGTCGTCCACGAGCACCTCAAGGATCGCGCCGGCGTGGAGACCTACAGCGAAGGCGACGAGCCGCACCGGTGCGTGGTCGTCGCTCCTTTGGTTTCTGAGTAGAGGTGGCGGCCTGGCAGGGGTTCCGCTTAACTTTTTCGAGTTGCGCCTGGGGTTAGGACGATGGCTAGAGGCGAAAAAGTACAAGACGCTCCACCCCTGCCGGGCCGCCACCTCAGTGAGGCGCAGAGGGCGACGATCTCGGTTGTCTTGGAGCTTTTGGAAGTGGAGCAGGCGTCGGTCAGCTCCGTTACCGATCCGCAGCGGGCTTGGCGGGTGCACGTTGCCGACAGCCTCACCGGGCTTGAATTCCCTGTTCTGGCCAAGGCCGAGAAAATCGCTGATATTGGCTCTGGAGCGGGGTTTCCAGGTCTCGTACTCGCCGTTGCGCTGCCAAGCGCCCAGGTTGATCTGATCGAGTCGGTTGGGCGCAAGTGCGAATTCATCCAGCGGGCGATCGACACCGCTGGCATTGCCAACGCCCGGGTCGTCAACGCTCGCTCAGAGGAGGTCGCCGAAGGCGATGCCCGCGAGACCTACGCGGCAGTGACCGCTCGCGCCGTCGGCCGCCTCTCGACCCTCGCTGAGCTGGCTTCGCCGCTCTTGGCCGACGGCGGTTTCCTGGTCGCCTGGAAGGGCAAGCGCGATCCCGACGAGGAGGGCCAACTGGCCAACGCCGCTGAAGAGCTGGCAATGCACCCCGAGCAGACCCTCCACGTCGGCCCCTCCGCGGGCAGCGAGCATCGCCACCTGCACCTGATCCGCAAGCGCGGCTCGACTCCCCCTGGCCTGCCGCGGCGGCCGGGCATGGCGAAGAAGCGACCGCGCGGCTAGCGGCCCCCACTAGTCTGCGCCGCCATGGGCGTCGTCTATGCGATCTCAAACCAGAAGGGCGGTGTCGGCAAGACAACGACCGCGGTCAACGTCGCCGCCTGCGTGGCTGCCTCCGGCGCCCAGACCCTGCTCGTCGATCTCGACCCCCAGTGCAATGCGACGGTTGCCCTGGGCGGGGAGCGCGACATGCATCCCTCTTCCTACGACTGCCTGACCGGGGACGTCTCGGTTGCCGAAGCGGCCCGGCCGGCCGGCCCCGACAATCTCTGGCTGGTGCCCGCCAACCGCGACCTCGCCGGCGCCGCGGTGGAGCTGCCCCGGATCGAGGGCTCGGAGACCCGCCTGCGCGAGCGACTCGGCCCGGTCCGCGAGCGCTTTGCGTACACCCTGCTCGACTGCCCCCCCTCGCTGGGCCCGGTCAGCGTCAACGCCCTCACCGCGGCCGACCGGGTGATCGTGCCGGTGCAGGCCGAGTACCTGGCGCTGGAGGGGCTGGTCCAATTTCTCGACACGTTGGCGACGATCCGGCGCCAGCTCAACCCGGCGCTGGAGGTGTCGGGACTGCTGGTCACCATGTACGACGAGCGCACCCGCCTGGCGCAAGACGTCGAGCGCGAACTGCGCCAGCACTTCCCCGAGATGGTCTTCAAAACAATCATTCCACGCAGCGTCCGGGTCGCCGAGGCGCCGAGTTATGGTCTGCCCGTGACCGAGCACTCGCCCAACTCGCGCGGCGCCGAGGCCTACCGAGCGCTTGCCGGGGAGCTCGACGAGCGTGGCTAAGGCGAGCCGCCGCGGACTTGGAAGCGGCCTTTCGGCGATCCTCCCCGAGGCGGCCACGGAGGACAGCGGGGAGCTGCTCGAGCTGCCGATTGAGCTGATCAAGCCAAATCCGAACCAGCCGCGCACGAAGATCGACCCGGAGGCGCTCAACGGGCTCGTATCCTCGATCGAATCCAACGGCGTCGTTCAGCCGCTCCTCGTCCGCCCCCTCCCGGACGGAAGCTATGAGCTGATCGCCGGCGAACGGCGCTGGCGGGCTGCCCAGGCGGCGGGTCTCGCCAGAGTCCCGGCTGTCGTCCGCGACCAGGAGTTGGCCGAGCGCCTGCAGGTGGCGCTGATCGAGAACATGGTCCGCGAGGATTTGAACCCGGTCGACGAGGCCCGCGCATGCGCCGCTTTGGTTGACGAGCTCGGGCTCTCCAAGGAGGACCTGGCGCGACGGGTCGGCCGCAGCCGGCCGGCGGTCTCCAACCTGATCCGCCTACTCGACCTTCCCGACGAGGCGCTGGAGCTGCTTGAGTCGGGCGAGCTCAGCGAGGGCCACGGCAAGGCCCTGCTCGGCGCCGAGGGCAATCAGGTGCGACGCCGGCTTGCCCGTGACGCCGCGCGAGCGGGATGGTCGGTTCGAGAAACCGAGAATCGGGCCAAGCTGGCTGGCCAGCCAAAGAGGGCGGGGAGCCCCCGAGCCCAGCTCGCCCCCGAGGAGGCCGCCGCGATCCGCGACGCCGCGGACCGGCTCGAGTCGGCGTTCGGGCACGAGGTGACGGTGCGGCCGAGGGGTGGGGGGATCACGGTTGAGATTCGCTTCGAGGACCTCGACCAAGCACTCGCTCTCGCTCGAAGTCTCAAGCGCGCCAGCCGCTGAGCGCCACCACCGCCAGCCACGATCCCCCCGCTATCCTTCGCAATGGCTGCGGGCGATTAGCTCAGTTGGTTAGAGCGCGTCTCTGATAAGGACGAGGTCCCTGGTTCGAATCCAGGATCGCCCACTCGTGCAACAGATGCAGATCTACGGCGTCAGCTTTGACATGGTCGGCAAGCAGCCGATCGTCTTGCTGAAGACTGTCGACAGCAACAAGTTCCTGCCGATCTGGATCGGCCACCCCGAGGCGGCGGCGATCCTGATGAAGCTGCAGGGAGCCTCGACACCGCGGCCGATGACCCACGACCTGCTCTCCGACCTGCTTGAGCAACTCGACGCCAAGTGCGAGCGGGTCTCGGTGACGGAGCTGCGCGACAACACGTTCTACGCCTCGATCACGGTCTCGATCAACGGCACCGAGATGGAGATCGACTCGCGCCCCTCTGACGCCCTCGCCCTCGCCGTGCGCGTCTCCGCGCCGATCTTCGCCGACGAGGACGTGATCGAGGAGTCGGCGATCGAGTTCGAGCACGATGTCGAGGACACCGAGGAGGTCGTCGACAAATTCAAAGAGTTCCTCGACGAGGTCACCCCGGACGACTTCGCCCAGGGCGAGGACTCTTAGGCGCGGACCGGGGTCAGCGCCAGGTCGAGGATCTTCTCGACCAGTTGCTCGAAGGACATCCCCGCCGCCTCGGCGGCCTGGGGCAGCAGGCTGGTATCGGTGAGGCCGGGAATCGCGTTGACCTCGAGCACCTGGGGACCGTCGGCGCCGAGGATCAGGTCGACCCGGGAGAAGCCCGAGCAGCCGAGAGCGTCGTAAGCGGCCAGGGCGATCTCCGACACGCCGGCGGTCTCCTCGCTGCTCAGCTGGGCCGGGCAGACAAACGAGGTGCGGCCGATCTCGTATCGGGCTTCGAAGTCGTAGCCGTGTCCCGAATTCGGGATTGCCTCGACCGTGGGAAGCGGCTCGCCACCGAGCACGCTGACAGCAAGCTCACGCCCATCGACGAAGCGCTCGAGCAGGACCCGGTCGTCGTAGCTGAAGGCTGATACCAGCGCCTCCGGCACGTCGAACCAGCTCTCGGCGAACTTGACGCCCAGGGCGGAACCGCCGCGACTGGGCTTGACCACGAGGGGGAAGCCGAGCCGCTCCTCGAGGCTGCCGAGCGCATCGGCGGCGCCGAGCTCGCGAAAGGCCGTCTCATTGAAGGCAAACCAGTCGGGGGTGGGAACCCCGGCCGAGCGCAGCTCGTGCTTGGCGAGCACCTTGTCGATGCAGCGGACGCAGGCGGCTACGCCGGGTCCCGTGAAGGGAATGCCGAGGATTTCGAGCAGCTCCTGCGCCGTGCCGTCCTCACCGCCCATCCCGTGCATGGCGACGAAGGCGACGTCGGGCGCGCCATCCGTCAGCCGCTTGACCATGTCGCCGTCGGCCTCGAGCGGGAGCACTTCGTGGCCGAGGCGTCCCAGCGCATCTTCGACCCGTGCGCCGGATCGCAGCGAGATCCCCCGCTCCAGCGAGCGGCCGCCTTTGAGCACCGCGACCTTCACGCCCCGCCCTCGCCGGCCTTGCGAAAGGGCAGAACATTCTCCGCCTCGACTGACTTCCGTCGCTGCGCCGCCACCGGCGGTTCCGGCTGCTGTCCCGTCAATGCGCTGTAGAGCTCCACCTGCTCGGCGATCGTCTTGCCGATCCGGCGAATGCCCTCGCGGATCTCCTCCACGCTGCCCGATGAGAAGTTGAGCCGCATTGAGTTGCGACCGCGCCCGTCGACGTAGGCGGCCTGGCCCGGCACGAAGGCGACGTTCTCGCGCAGCGCCTTGGCCAGCAGGTCGCTGGTATCGATGTAGGAGGGGAGGGTCGCCCAGATGAAGAGACCGCCGTCAGGCTCAGTCCAGGTCGCCTGCGCAGGGAAGTAGCGCTCGAGCGCCTCCACCATCGCATCGCGCCGGCCGCGGTAGATCCCGACCAGGCTCTCGACGTACTGGCGCCAGTTCCCTTCGCCGAAGTACTCGCGGACGAAGTATTGCGTCAGCGTCGACGTGCATAGATCCGCGGCTTGCTTGCCGAGCACCACCTTCTCCATGACCGGCGGGGGCGTCACCGCCCAACCGAGGCGGATCCCAGGGGAGAGGATCTTCGAGAGGGTGCCGACGTAGATCACGAAGTCGCCACCGTCCAGCTGGTAGAGGGGCGGCAGGGCATCGCCCCCGAAGCGCAGCAGGCCGTACGGGTTGTCCTCGACCACGAGCAACTCGCGGGAGCGCGCCAGCTCGACCAGCCGCCGCCGCCGCTCGAGCGACATCGTCACCCCCGCCGGATTCTGGAAGGTCGGCACTGAATAGACGAACTTCGGGCGGCGCCCTTCGCTGTCGAGCCGCTCCAGCGCCGCCTCCAGCTCGTCTATTCGCATCCCATCGCCGTCGCACTCGATCTGGATCGTGTCGGCCTGGTAGCTGCAGAAGACCGGGATGGCGCCGGGATAGGTCGGGGCCTCGCAGATCACCGCGTCGCCAGGATCGACCAGCGCCTTGCAGATCAGGTCGATCGCCTGCTGCCCGCCGGTGGTGACGATCACGTCATCGGGGTCGGGCAGCATCCCCTCAGCGCCCATCACCTCGACGATGCAGTCGACGGTCTCGCGGAAGCCCTCGGTCGGGCCGTACTGCAGCGCCTCGGCCGCCGACTCCTGGGCGATCCGGGTCATCTGCGCCGCGAATGCCTTCGGCGGGAAGGTCGAGGTGTCGGGCAGGCCGCCGGCAAGGGAGATCACGTCTGGCCGCGCCGTGATTGCCATCAGATCACGCATCGCCGAAGAGCGCATCACCTTGGTTCGCTCGGCGAAGAGGCCGGCATAGCGCTCCAGATCGCTGCTGCGGGCGTGGGCGCGACGCCGGTGGGGCGGCTCGGGCATGGGGGATAGTGTGGCGGATCGGCACCGACCCGCCGGGGGAGCTAGGTTTTCGGGCATGGGATCCTTCTCCGGCATCTGCCTCGAGCTCGGCGTCGGCATCGCGATCGGAATGCTTGCCGGCGCCACCGGCACGCACGGCTCAGCCCGCGGCCGGATGACGATTTTGGCCGGAGTGATTGCGCTAATCGTCGGCTTCCTACTTTCGGGCAGCGCCGACGTCAACTCCGCCGCAGGCGCCATCTTCTCTCTCATCGGCGCGGTCGTCGCCTGCCTTGTCGCCAGCGACGTGGTCAGCTCAGCCGGGCGCCGCGAGGGCAGCGGCAGCGGCGCCCTCGGCTTCCTCGTCTCGTTGATCGCCCTGATCGTCGTCGCGATCACGATCTTGATCTCGCCGGCCGTGCTGCTCGTCGTGGCAGCGCTTGCTTGGCTCGGAATCTCCCGACGCCGCCGCGCTCAGCGCAAGCACGCCGGCCTACGAGTCCTGCGCTAGAGCCAGCCCCGGGCAGGGGTGGAACGTCTTGTACTTTTTCGGCGGCCGCCTGCGGCGCAAGCAGCTGCGTCAGCACCGAAAAAGTTAAGTGGAACCCCTGCCCGGGGCTGGCTCCGAGCCGCCGGTCACGGTCGGGGATGATTGGCGACTGTGCCGACCAAGAAGCTGATCCTCACTTACGTCGACTCGCTGCGCACCGACATGCTGCTGCGCGCCGTCGACGAAGGAAAGGCGCCGACTTTCGGTGAGCTGATCGAGCGCGGTGTGCTGATTCCCGACTGCGTCTCCAGCTTCCCCTCCGTCACCCCGGTCGCCTCGGCCGAGATGGTGACCGGAGCAGGCGCGGACGGGCACTGGATCAGCGGCATGAACTGGTATCACCGGCTCGAGCGCCGCTACGTCGAATACGGCTCCTCCTTGGAGGCGAGCCGTGCCTTCGGCGTCTTTCGCACCCTCTACGACCTCGTCTACAACATGAACCTGGCCCATCTGAACCCGGCGCTGGAAACCGCCTTTGAGCAGCTCGACGATGCGGGCCTGCGCACAGCCTGCACGCCCTTTCTGATCTATCGCGGCCGGCATCGCCATCAGGTCTCACTCGAGGGGCTGCTGCGGCGAGCGGTCGACGCCACTCGGCTCAAGTTCCGACACCACACCTGGGGCCCGGCCGAGCTCTTTTACGGCGATCTCTACGCCAGCCGGGAGGTTCCCTGCAAATCGACCTCGATCCCCGGCAGCCGCGACGGCTACTCGGCGTGCTGCGCCGCCGAGCTGGTCAAGGACGACGGCTTCGACTTTCTGCTCTTCTCCCTTCCCGACAACGACAACTACTCGCATCGCTACGGGCCGGAGGCGAGCACCGAGTCGATCGCCAAGGCCGACCACTGCTTCGCCAAAGTCGTCGAGGCCGCAGGCGGTATCGACGACTTCCTCGAGCGCTACGCGGTGATCCTGATTGCCGATCATGCGCAGACGCCGGTGCATCGGGGCCTTCCTCTCGCCGAGCTGCTCGCGCGCAACTGGTCGGTTCTGCAGCCCTCGGATTCGCGGCCGGAGCTGGCCCAGCTCGCGGTCAGCCCGACGGGCCGAGCGGCCCACGTCTACCTGCTGCCCGGCGAGAGAGAGCGCGCCGATCCCGACGCGGTCCGCGAGGCCCTCAGCACGATTGAGGGAGTCGACCTCGTCTGTCGCCTCGAGGCCGCCGAAGGCGGCCCACTGCGACGACCCGACCCGAGCGCTCCGGGGCCGGGGACGATCGCCGTGGTCGAACGGGGCGAGCGGCAGCTGCGCTTCTGTCCCGGCGGCGAGGTGGCCGACCTGCGCGACGCGAACTGGCACGTCGACGGCGACCTCGGCGCATTGGAGGCGAGCGTCGACGACGGCCGGCTACGCAGCGACACGTACCCGGACCCGCTCGCTCGGGTCTGGTCGGCGCTGAGCGCACCCAACGCCGGCGACTTCCTGCTCTCACTGGAGCCCGGCTTCGAGGTCGTCGACTGGGGCGGAGTCACCCATGCCGGCGGCGGCAGCCACGGAGCGCTGCACGCCGGGGATTCGCTGGGACCGATGCTGTTCGTCGGCTGCGGCCCCGACGGCCCAGAGCAGCGCGAGCAATGGACGCTGCGCGATGTCGTGCCGGCGGTGCTCGGGCATTTCGGCCTGGAATGAGGGGTCGAGGGGCAGCAGTCGCGCTGTCCATCCTGATCCTCGTGGCGCTTGCAATGCCAGCCGCCGCCCGGGCGCAAGTGGGAGCTACCGAAGCCACATGGGCGGCCGACAACGACCAGAACGTCGCCAAGGAGCGCGAGGAGAATGGTGAGCTGGCCCACAGCGCGCGCAGGGTCGACGGCAATTGGGAGGTCGCGTATTTCGCCGACGGCAAGGAGGTCGCGCTGGTCATCGTCGATCCGACCAGCGGGCTGGTCCGCGAGTCGTGGACCGGCTACCAGGTCGCTTGGAAGATGGCGCGGGGTTACTCCGGCGCTTTTGGCCACAAGCTCAATGCCCCTTACGTCTTCCTGCCCCTCTGCGCGATCTTCCTGCTCGGCCTGATCGACTGGCGCCGACGCTGGCGGGTCGCAAACCTCGACCTCCTCGTCCTGCTCGGCTTCGGCGCCTCCAACTTCTTCTTCAATCGAGCCGAAATCGGTGTCTCGGTGCCGCTCCAGTACGTCCCGCTCGTCTACCTGTTCGCCCGGGCGCTGTGGATCGGGCTGCGGGGGAGAGGGGAGGGAATCCGACCGTCATGGCCCGCGGCCTGGCTGCTCGTCGCCGCTCTCTTCCTGGTTGGCTTTCGCGTTGGGCTCAACATGGCCGACTCGGGCGCGATCGACGTCGGCTACGCGGGCGTGGTCGGAGCCGACCGAATCGCCCACGGCGAACCGATCTACGGCAACTTCCCCAAAGACGTCTCCCAAGGTGACACCTACGGCCCGGTCAACTACTTCGCCTACGTGCCCTTCGAGCGGATCTGGCCCTGGTCGGGCACTTGGAGCGACCTTCCGGCGGCCCACGCCGCGGCGGTCTTCTTCGATCTGGCCACCTTCGCCCTCCTGATCTTCCTGGGCCGCCGAATCCGCCCCGGGCCAGAGGGCAACAAGCTCGCGGCGACCCTCGCCTTCGGCTGGGCGGCATACCCCTACACCGCGTTCGCACTGCTCTCCAACTCGAACGACACCCTGGTGGCGCTGCTGCTGGTTGCGACACTGCTGGTCTTGGCACGACCCCTTGCGCGAGGGGTGATGGCAGGTCTGGCGACACTCGCAAAGTTCGCACCGGCGGTACTGCTTCCGATGCTCGCGACGTATAGGCCCGCGGGTCCCGTCGCCGCAGGGGACCCACCACCCCTTCCGGTCGCTAAAGCGTCCTCAGGGGCGGTTCCCCCTACGGCGCCACCCGCGGGAGTGAAGTTTGCGATCGGCTTTGCACTCACAGCGTTCGCTCTGCTGCTCTGGTCCGCGATAGATCCTGGCCTGCATACGGTCTACGACCGCACGATCGCCTACCAAGCGGGAAGAGATTCACCATTCAGCATCTGGGGACAGGTAGCTTGGCTAGAGCCCTTGCGCATCGCGATCGGGATCGCGATCGCCGCCCTGGCCCTGCTCTTCGCCTTCCGCCCCAAGGAGAAGAAGCTCTTCCAAGTGGCTGCCTTGGGCGCGGCCCTCCTGATCGGCGTGCAGGTGACAATGCATCACTGGTTCTACCTATACATAGTGTGGTTCTACCCACTCCTACTCGTAGCAATGGCGTCCCTGGAAAGGGGTTCGGGTACCGTTCCCCGCGGCTTGTACTTTTTCGGCGATCCGCCAACTGCCAGCCTGCAACTCTCCACCGAAAAAGTTGAGCGGGGAGCGGTACCCGAACCCCCACCCGGCTACGAGCTCAGGTAGGAGCAGGCATCATCACAGGTGTAATCGAGTCGGCGAGCCCTTTGTCGTTCACCTCGACCGCCGCACCCATCACCCAGACGTCCTCTTCAGCCGTCTCGAACTTAACCGGCATCTGTGTGATCAGCGACTCGAGGATCAGCTCGGGTTTCACCCCAAGCACGCTGGTCCGCGACCCCGTCATCCCGACGTCGGAGATGAACGCGGTTCCCTGTGGCAGCACCCGAGCATCCGCCGTCGGCACATGTGTGTGGGTTCCCAGCACCGCCGCGACCCGTCCGTCGAGGTGCCAGCCCATCGCCACCTTCTCGCTGGTCACCTCAGCGTGAAAGTCGACGATCGCGAAGTCGCACTCGATCTTCCCGAGGATGTTGTCTACCTCGTGAAACGGTGAGCGGGCAACCTTGAGTCCGATCGCGCCGCTGAGGTTGATCACGCCAATCCGCCGCCCATCGCTCTCGACCACCGTGTAACCGCGCCCCGGGTTGGCGTACGGATAGTTCGCCGGCCGCACGACGCGATCGCTGCGGTTGAGGAAGCTGTAGACGCTGCGGTGGCGGTAGACGTGGTTACCGGTCGTGATCACATCTGCGCCGGCGTCGAAGAGGGCCTGGGCGGTCTTCTCGGTGATGCCCATCCCACCGGCCGAGTTCTCACCGTTGACGATGACCAGCTCCGCTGCGTAGCGTTCACGAAGCTGCGGCATCGCGGCCTGCAGTCCGCGCCGTCCCGGCCCGCCGACGACATCGCCGATGAAGAGAATCACCATGGTCGTCTGACCCTATCTGCGATATTGGGCCGAGGCGTAGATGACTAACGAGCGAAGTGAGGTTTTCAAGCGTGCAATGGGCTACCCGTACCCGGTGCCCGCGCATTCCTTCGTCCAGTTCGGTCACGGCACCTTTGACCCGGCCGAGGTCGATGTCGACTGGGAAGAGCGGCTGTGCCTGCTCGCTTACGGCTCGAACGCCGCGCCCAAGGCGCTTGCCCACAAGCTTGCGCTGAGCGCCGACCCGGTCCTCGTCGTTCCCGCCTGGCTGCGCGACTTCGACGTCGTCTACTCGGCCCATATCTCGCCGTACGGGTCAGTTCCGGCGACTCTCCAGCACTGCCCGGGCACGGTGGCCCGGGTCCATGTCGTTCACGTGACGAAGGAGCAGTTGGCACTCGTCACCGCGACTGAGCCCAACTACGAGCCGACACTGCTCGCGTCGGTCGATTGCCGCCTCGATGGCGGCGAGCTGGTCGGTGAGCTTTCCGCCTACATCAGCCGCCACGGCTGCCTGCTGATCGATGGCTCCGAGGTCGCCTTGGCGGCGGTGCAGTCGACCGGCCGCAACTTCGCCGAGATGAGCGAGCCGCAGGTGCAGGAGTACGTCAGGGACTCGCTCTGCCCAGGGGAAAGCATCGAGGGCTTCGTCCTCGGCAACGTCACCGATCCGGCCCTCGCCGAAGCGCGAACCGCGGCCCTGGCCCGCCGGCAGCCGGCGTTGTCTTAGACGGAAGCAAAGCGGCGCAGGGCGAAGCGCGCCAGCAATCCGTAGGCGACGATCAGGATCGCCAAGTGGCCGAGTGCAGCCGCAATGCTCGGACCGCCCGGATCAAGGGCGCCGGTCATCGCCTGCAGCGCCGGCTTGAAGGGAAAGAGGGCGGTGATCAGCTTGATCGCGTCGTAGAGGCCGGGCCCGACCGTGCCGGATGGGATCAGCGAGAGGAAGGCGATCGGCAGAGTCACCATAAAGGCAAGCAGGGAGACCGCACGGACCTCCCGGGCCGCCGCCCCGAGCGCCGCCCCGGCCGCCCCGAGCGCCGCCCCGCCGGCGACGATCGCCGCCAGCCAAAGGCCGACGCGGCCCCAGTGCAGGGGAACGAAGAGCGCCAGGCCGGCCAGCATCAGCAGCGTCACGACCAGCCCGACGGCCACTCCGAGCGCGACCTTCTCGGTCAGCAGGGCAGAGCGCGAGACGAGCCCTCGCGTGAGGCGCGGGAAGGCGTTCTCCTCCCGCTCGAGCGCGAGCGAGCCGGCGACGAGCAGGACGGTGACGAAGGCGAGCGTGAAGGTGGCGGCGACGGCGATCGCGAAGACTTCGAGCGGCGGGGTGGAGGCATTGACCACCTCCTTGTCGACGGCAATCGGTTGCGTTAGGCGAGTGAGCAGCGGCCCGGCCGTGCCGAGGTTGCTGCGGGCGAGCGTGGTGAACTGGATCACCTGGTCGATCGAGTCGCGCAGCGGACCGGGGGGCAGCGCCGGTCGCAGTGCCTGAAGGATGCGGGCGGAGTTGCGCAGACCGAGGATCTGGATCGTCTGGCCGATCACGGTGAACTGACCGCCGTCGAGGACGAGGTTGAGGAATTTCCCCCCTTCGCTCGCGATCCGCCTCGCGATCACCAGATTGGCCTGGGTCAGCAGCGAGTTGATCCGGTCGTTGACCAGACGCGCCTTTACCGGGTCCTCCTCGTTGACGATCACCTCAACCTTGGGAGTGGCCGGGCTTGGCGTCGAGAGCGAGTTGATCCGGTCAACCAGGTCGGCCGGGAGGATCAGCGCCGCGAGGACGTCTCCCGAGCGGACCTCGTCGACCGCCTCGGCGCGGTCTTTGACATGCACGCACTCGACCCGCTCGCAGACGCGGTCGCTGACGCCGATGTTCGGCAGTTCGCTGGTACCGACGCTGACCCTGGCGTCGGTTGGCACTTCGTTGAGGAAAGCGATCCGCGGCTTGCTCGGTGAGCCCGAGATGGCGAGGCCGACGAGGACCGCAATCAAGACCGGCCAGGCGACGAGGAGGGTGGCCTGCAACGGCGATCGACGCAGGATCTGCAGATCCTTGAGCAGCAGCCAGCGCATCAGTGCCCGCGGTGATGGAGGAAGGCGACGAAGGCCGTCTCGAAGTCTTGGTCGGCTGCCTCAGCGGCCTCGCGGCGAACCGCCTCGCGCAGGCCATCCGGTGAGCCGTCGAAGAGCGCCTCACCGTCGGCGAGGACCAGCAGCCGCCCGCCGTAGCGCTCGGCCTCCTGGATGTCGTGCGTTGAGAAGATCACCGTCGTGCCGCCCTCCGAGGCCAGCGCCGAGACGAACTGCCAAAGCCGCGCCCGCTGCCGCGGGTCAAGCCCGACACTGGGCTCGTCCAGCAACAGCACCGAGGGCCGCGCCAAGAGGCCGATAGCGATGTTGATCCGCTGCTGGTTGCCCCCCGACAACCGAGCCACGATCTCACCCCGCCGCTCCTCGAGCCCGGTCAACTCCAGCATCTGCTCAGTCGACGCCCGAGGGTCTGCGTGCTTCTCGAGCCGAGCAAACAGCATCAGGTTCTCCTCAACGGTCAAGCGCCGATAAAGGGCAGCCTGCTGAGGCACCCAGCCAACCTCACCCTGGGGCACATGCACCTCACCACCATCAGGCCTGGAGATCCCAGCAAGAATCGAGAGCAGCGTCGTCTTGCCCGCCCCATTCGGCCCGATTACCGCCACAAGCTCCCCCGCAGCGGCCTCGAAATCGATCCCCCGCAGAGCTTCCCGCTCACCAAAGCGTTTGACCAGCTTCCGTGCCTGGAGCACGGCCACACTTGTCCCGTTCCCCGCCTCCATGCCGCCAAAGCTATCCGTCAAGGGGAACCGCATTGTTAGCCACCGCTTGCGAAAGGGACGTGGGTGCCCCTGCCCCGGACACTCAAGCGCGGCGCAGCCGCGCGTCCGGGGTAGGGGCACCCACGTCCCTCCCCTAAACTCGCCCCAGTGCCATTCCCCGCCACACGCATGCGCCGCCTCCGGCGCACGGAGTCATTGCGCGGCCTGGTTCGAGAGACGAACCTGTCGCCCGCAGACCTGATCCAGCCACTCTTCGTAACGGCCGGCGAAGACGTCCGTGAGGAGATCGACTCGATGCCCGGAATCGAGCGCTTCTCGATCTCCGAGCTGGTAGCCGAGGCCACAGAGATCGCCACCGCGGGCATCGGCACCGTCCTGCTCTTCGGCATCCCCGCCGCCAAGGACGAATCGGGCTCGGGCGCCTATGACGACGAGGGCGTCGTTCAGATGGCGGTGCGGGCGCTCAAGGAGGCGCATCCCGAGCTGACCGTGATCACCGACGTTTGCCTCTGCGAGTACACCGCCCACGGCCACTGCGGATTCGTCCGCGACGGTGAGGTCGACAACGACATCACGGTCGAGCTGCTGGCGAAAACCGCGGTCTCCCACGCGGAGGCAGGAGCCGACGCGGTCGCTCCCAGCGACATGATGGACGGCAGGGTCGCGGCGATCCGCCACCAGCTCGACGAGGAGGGCCACGCCGGCGTGCCGATCGTCGCCTACAGCGCCAAGTACGCCTCGGCGTTCTACGGTCCCTTCCGCGATGCGGCCGGCACAACCCCTGAATTCGGCGACCGCCGCGGCTACCAGATGGACCCGGCCAACGCCGCCGAAGCTGTGCGCGAGGCCCAGCTCGACCTCGACGAGGGCGCCGACATGCTGATGGTCAAGCCCGCGACCGCCTACCTCGACGTGGTCCGCCAGCTCAAGGACGCGACCGGGGCGCCGCTCGTCGCCTACCACGTCTCCGGCGAGTACTCGATGCTCAAGGCTGCCGTCGAGCAGGGCTGGATCGACGAGCGGGCCGCCGTGCTGGAGACGCTTACCTCGATCCGCCGTGCCGGAGCCGACGCGATCGTCACCTACTACGCGAAGGAGGCCGCGGCATGGCTTCGGTAAAGGTCCCGCAGTCCAAGGCGCGCTCGCGCAAGGACGGCGCGGCAATCCCGCTCGATGAGACCGACAAGCGGCTGATGAACCTCCTCCAGTCGCGCTTTCCGCTCGACCCCGAACCGTTCGCGCTCGTCGCCTCCGAGGCCGACCTCGAGCTCGACGACGCTCTCGCTCGCACCCGGCGCCTGCTCGACGAGCGAATCATCCGCGAGATCACGCCGATCTTCGACACCCGCGCGCTCGGCTATGAGTCGATGCTGGTGGCGGCCAAGGTCGATGCCGAGAATCCCCAGCGAGCGGCCCAGGCGGTCAACGCCCACCCGGGGGTCTCACACAACTACTTGCGCACACACGAGTTCAACCTCTGGTTCACGATCGCGACCCCACCCGACTCCGAGCTGGGCCTCGCCGGCACCCTCGAGGCGCTGATGCGGGAGACCGGCGCCGAGTCGATGCGCGAGCTGCCGACCCTGACCCTGTTCAAGATCAACATGAACCTGGAGATGGAGAAGGGCACCGACGCCCTCGCCGCCGCGCTCGAGGCGTCGCCCCCTCGCGAGCTCGAGGCGCAGCCCTACGACGAGCGCGACATCGCCGTGATCCGCACCTTGCAGGGACCGATGGACCCGGTTGAGCGGCCCTACGACAAAGCCGCGACGGAGCTGGGGATGTCCACCGAGGACCTGCTCGCGCACCTCGGTGGAATGATCGAGCGCAAGCTGCTTCGCCGCGTTGCCGCGATCCTCTATCACCGTCGCGCCGGCTTCTCCGCCAATGGCATGGGGGTCTGGAAGGTGCCCGAGGAGGAGATCATGGAGGTCGGCGGGCGCATGGCCTCCTTCCGCGGCATCTCGCATTGCTACCAGCGCCCCACATATGAGGACTGGCCCTACAGCGTCTTCACGATGGCCCACGGCCGCTCCAAGGAGGAGTGCGACGCGATCCTCGATTCGATCGCCGCGGAGTGCGGCATGGGGCCGGACGATCGCGCCACTCTCTACTCCTCGACCGAGTACAAGAAGATCCGGCTTCACTACTTCACCGACGACTACGCCAGGTGGGAAGCGGAGCACTCGTAGATGCCGAGTCCGGCAGGGGTTCCACTTAACTTTTTCGGTGGGACGGTGCCTGCTGTCGCCCACGACGCGCGACGAAAAAGTACAAGACGTTCCACCCCTGCCGGACTCGGCATTTAGCGTGTCGACGTCTTCCGAGCTGTACCAGCGGGCGGTGAAGGTTCTTCCGGGAGGGGTTAACAGCCCTGTGCGGGCGATGCGACAGATCGGGCGCGAGCCGATCTTCGTCGAGCGTGGTGAGGGCTGTGAGCTGATCGACGTCGACGGCAATCGCTACGTCGACTGGGTCTGCTCCTGGGGGCCGCTGATTCTCGGCCATGCAGATCCGGCGGTGATCGCGGCGGTGGCCGACGCCGCGACCCGGGGGACGAGCTTCGGCGCCGCCACCGAGGCCGAGGTCGAGCTGGCCGAGGAGGTCGTCGAGCGCATCCCCTCGGCCGAGATGGTGCGGATGACCAGTTCCGGCACCGAGGCGGCGATGAGCGCGGTTCGCCTCGCCCGCGCCGCCACTGGCTGCGAGGTGGTGGTCAAGTTCGCCGGCGCCTACCACGGCCACTCCGATGGGCTTCTCGCCGATGCCGGCTCAGGCCTGGCGACGCTGGCGATCCCGGCCAGCCCAGGCGTCCCCGCGGCTCAGACGGCGGGCACCGTGGTCGTGCCCTGGAACGATCGCGAGGCGGTTTCCCGGGCGCTCGGCGACCACGCCGTCGCCGCCCTGATCGCCGAGCCGATCGCCGCCAACATGGGCGTCGTCCCAGCCACCGACGGCTTCCTTGACTTCCTCCGCCTCGCCACCCGGGAGGCAGGCGCCCTGCTCGTCTTCGACGAGGTGATCAGCGGCTTTCGGGTCGCCCGCGGCGGCGCCCAGCAGCTCTACGGGGTCGAGCCCGACCTGACCGTGCTCGGCAAGGTGCTCGGCGGCGGTCTCCCCGCCGCGGCTTTCGCCGGCCCGCGCCAGCTGCTCGAGCGAGTCGCCCCCGCCGGCGACGTCTACCAAGCCGGCACCCTCTCCGGCAACCCCCTCGCTACCGCCGCGGGGCTTGCCACTCTGCGCGCCCTCGATGATCCGGCATACGAGCGCCTCGCGGCGCTCACCGAGCGCCTCGCGACCGGCCTCGAAACCCTCGTCGAGGGCCGCCCCTTGCAGGTGGCCTCGGCGCCCGGCCTGCTCACCCTCTTCTTCAGCGAGCCGCCGCCGGTCCGCGACTTCGCGGGCGCCGCCGCCTGCGACCTCGATGCCCACGCCCGTTTCTGCCGGGCGATGCTGGAGCGGGGGATCTACCCGCCGCCCTCGCAGTTCGAGGCCTGGTTCGTCTCGCTGGCCCACGACGAGGAGGCGATCGACCGCACGCTGGAAGCCACCGCCGAGTCGCTCGCCGAGGCCCTGCGATGACGGGGTGCAACGTTTTCTCCCCCTCGCGGGCGCTCAGCGCATCGCACCGGGGTGCTCGGTGAGCTCCGGCCCGGGGGATGCCCTGGCGGTGCTGGCGACTCGCCTGCGCGAGGAGGGAACACCGATTTCGGCCCACGTCGTCGAGCCGACCGAGCGACCGGTCTTCGGCCTGCTCGCGGCCCTCGGGGAGCGAGCGGCCGCCGCGCCCGGCGAGTACGCGTTCGTGGTCGAGGCGGTCCGCGAGGGCTACCTGATGCACTACGGCACCCCGCGGCTGCTGCGCGGCCACGACGCCGACCTCGCCCTGCTCGCCGGCGACTACCTCTACGCCCTCGGCATCGAGCGGCTCGCGGCGCTCGGGGACGACGAGGCGGTGATGGTGCTGTCCCTATTGATCGGCCGCTGTGCCCAGCTGCACGCCGAGGGCCGTGAGAACGAGGTGGCGGGCCTGTGGCGCACGTCGGCCCTGGCGGTCGGTGGCGGCGAGCACGCAGACCGTGAGATGGCGCGAGTCAATAGACTTGCTACCTCTTGAGGTTGAGCTGTTGAGCGACGACGCGGACAAGCAAAACGGGGCCGAGGCGCCCGACCGGCCAGAGCGCCCGATCCCTGACCCTCCCGGCTACTTCGAGGGGGAGTCGATGACGCGCCGGCGCGCCTTCACAGTCGCGGTCCAGGGTATCGGCGGAATCGCCGGAGCGGCGATCGTCCTGCCCGCGGTCGGCTTCGCCGTAGCGCCGATCTTCCACCGCGGCAAGGAGCGCTGGGAGGCGGTCGGGCCGGTCAGCGACTTTGTCGAGGACACCTACCGCCAGGTCGTCTTCACCGAAACCGAGGGAATCGGCGACGCCGGCAAGACCACCGCCTACGTGCGCAAAAGCTCCAAGCAGCTCGACGAGAAACCGAACGAGATCGTCGCCGTCTCCAACCGCTGCGCCCACCTCGGCTGTCCCGTTCGTTTCGTCGAGGCCGCCGGCAACTTCATCTGTCCTTGCCACGGCGGCGTCTACGACTTCCAGGGCAAACGGATCGGCGGCCCCCCGGTTCGTCCGCTCGATCACTTCCAGGCTCGCGTTCGCGATGGCCAGGTCGAGCTGGGACCGCGCTACAGCGTCACCTCCCAGCTCGAGCCGGTCCGCGCCCGCGATCCCGGCGAGTTCACGGGCGGCGTCTGGGAATATCTGTATCCGCCTCGACCTTCGACCTTCCCACCCCCGAGCGGCTGAGGCGCTAGGCGATGAAGCTCGACTCCCTGATTCCCGCGCCACTGCGCAAACCGGCCAAGCCTGGCGCAAGCAACGGCGCCGCCAAGGGGCCGGCGCCGGCGGACCTGAAGACGGCTCCGCCCGATCGCCCCTCTGACGCCCAGCGGCTCGGCGACCGCGCCAAGGACGCGCCAGCCGACGTCCTTGCCTGGGTCGATCAGCGGACCGCGGCCTCCGGCTTCCTCACCGGGATGCTCTACCGCAAGGTGCCCAAGGGCACCAACTGGTTCTACACGCTCGGCTCGGCCACCCTGATCGCCTTCATCTCACAGGCGATCACCGGCGTCTTCCTGGCGATGTTCTACACACCTTCGGCGACCCAGGCCTACGCCTCGATCGCACATATCAACAACGACGTCTTCCTCGGCCAGCTCGTCCACGGGATGCACAAGTGGGGCTCGAGCGTGATGGTCATCCTCGTCTTCCTGCATATGGGCCGCACCTTCTTCTTCGGCGCCTACAAGTACCCGCGTGAGCTCAACTGGGTGATCGGCGTGGTGCTGCTGATCCTGACGATGACGATGGCCTTCACCGGCTACCTGCTGCCCTTCGACCAGCGCTCCTTCTGGGCCTCGGTGGTCGGCATCAACATCAACGGCACCGGCCCGGTCGTCGGCCCGTACCTCAGCGACTTCCTGCGAGCCGGCCCCGAGCTGGGCGCGACCACGCTGTCGCGCTTCTACGCGATCCACATGCTGCTCGTTCCCGGCGCGATCATCGCCTTGATCGGCGCCCACATGTACCTGGTAGTCAAGCTCGGCACGACCGCGCCACCCTGGCTCAAGGCCGACAAGCCCAAAGTCGCAACCCCGGTCTCCCAGCTCGACGCTGGAGTCGAGGGCAACGGGGCGTCGCCGTCCAACGGAGCGGCTCCAGCCTCATGAAGCCCTCGGACAAGCAGGCATACCTCGAGGAATACGAGCTGCTGAAGAAGAAGGGCAAGCCCTTCTTCCCCTACGCGGTGCTGAAGGACTCGGCGATGATGCTGGTCGTCGTCGGTGTGATCATTCTGATGTCGGTCGTGCTCGGCGCCGAGCAAGGCCCGAAGGCGGATCCGACCTCGACCACCTACGTGCCGCGTCCGGAGTGGTACTTCTTCTTCCTCTTCGAGCTCCTGCGTGTGATCAAGCCGCCGGAGCTGGTGCCGATCGCGACGATCGGCATCCCGACGATCTGCATGGTCCTGCTCCTCCTCCTGCCGTTCTACGATCGCGGTCCGGAGCGCAACCCGATCCGCCGCCCGATCGCGACCACGGCCGGTTGCCTGACGATCGCCGCGATGGCCTACCTCAGCTACCTCGGCGCCACCGGTGGCTCGCCGACCGAGATCGACATGAAGGTCGCTCCTCAATACCAGGCCGGCAAGGAGGTCGTCGCCGGTTCCGGCTGCCTTGCCTGCCACAAGCTGGGCGAGAATGGCAACAACGGCCCCGGGCCTGAACTGACCCATATCGCCCAGCGGATTCCGCGCGCGGCGATCCTGCGCTCGGTTGAGATCGGCCCGGGTATCATGCCCTCCTTCCGCGACCTGCCGCCGAAGAAGCTCAACGAGCTCGCCGATTTCCTCTCCTCACTCGACTAAGCCCTCTCGGGACTCAGCCCAGTTCGCTGGGCAGGTCAATCGCATGTTCGACCGTGTGGCGGGCCGCTACGACGCGCTCAACTCGGTGATGACCGCGGGCCTGCACCATCGTTGGCGCCAGCGCGCCGCCGAGCGCGCCGAGCTGGGGCCGGGCGATTCGGCCCTCGACGTCTGCTGCGGCACTGGCGACATGGCGCTCGAGCTCGCCGGCCGGGTCTCGCCCGGTGGCCATGTGGTCGGCTGCGACTTCTCCGAGCCGATGCTCGACCTTGCCCGCGAGAAGGCCAACGGCCGCGGCGCCGAGGCCGTGCGTTTCGAGTGGGCCGACGCGCTCAGCCTTCCCTACGACGCCGGTCGCTTCGACGCGGTCACGGTCGGCTTCGGTGTGCGCAACCTCGCCGACCTCGACCGGGGGCTGCGTGAGATGGCGCGGGTTCTGCGGCCCGGCGGCCGGTTTGTCGTGCTCGAGATCACCCAGCCGACTCGCCCGCCCCTCTCGCTCTTCTACTCGCTCTGGTTTGATCGCGTGGTGCCCCTGCTTGGAGCTTTCTCCGGCGACAGCGAGGCCTACTCCTACCTGCCCGAGTCGGTGCGCAGCTTTCCCGACCCGCGGCGCCTGGCCGAGATGATGGACGCGGTTGGCCTGGAGCAGATCCGCTGGACGGTTCTCGCTGGGGGGATCATCGCGATCCACAGCGGCGTTCTCAGGTGAGCAAGCGCTCCACCGTCCCGCCGCCGGTTACCGCGGTGCTCGACGCATCGAGTCGCTGGCTGCCTGCCCGGCTCGGCGAGGTCGAGTCGCAGCTGCGCGAGCAGAGCCGGGGCCACGGTGAGCTGCTCACCGCCGACCTCACCGCCACTCTTGCCGCCGGCGGCAAGCGGCTGCGGCCGCTCCTCGTCCTGCTCAGCGCCGGCGCGGGGGGCGGAGAGGAAGCGGTGCGGGCCGCGACCGCGATCGAGCTCGTCCACATGGCGACCCTCGTCCACGACGACGTCCTCGATGCCGCGCCCCTGCGCCGCGGCCAGCCCACCATCGCCGCTGTCTCCGGCCGCGCCCGCGCCACAGCCGCCGGCGATCTCCTGTTTTCGCGCGCCTTTGCCTTTCTCGCCGAACATGGCGACAGGCGCTCTGTCTCGCTGCTGGCGGAAGCTTCGGCGGCGCTGGCCCGCGGCGAGCTCGCCCAGCGCCAGGACGCCTTTGACCTGGAGATCTCCGAGCAGCGCTATCTCGAGCGCTGCCGGCTCAAGACCGCGAAGCTGTTCGAGTGCGCCTGCCGAATGGGAAGCGACAGCGAGGCGCTGGGTTCCTTCGGCACCGAGATCGGGCTCGCCTTCCAGCTCCTTGATGACGTTCTGGACGTCTCCGGCCCGCCGGAGCGCACCGGCAAGGCCCGCGGCACCGATCTGCTCGACGGCACGATCACCCTGCCGCTGATCCTCGCGGCGGCGCAGGACCCCTCGATTCGCTCGGCTGACCTGCGCGCGCTCGACCCACCCGGCGCCGAGGCGCTTTGCGACCGAATTGCCGCTACGGGAGCACTGGATCAGGTCCGCGCACGGGCCCTGGCAATGGTCGCGACGGCCAAGAACCGGCTCGATGCCGCCTCCTCGGACCCCGAGCAGCGGCAGCTCCTGGGCCTCGTCGCGGACGGCGTCGTACAGCGCTATAGCTAGCGCTCGGGTCAGCGGAAGTCGTCGGCGGTGATCAGGTCCGCGGCGAGGGCGGCGCTCAGGGTGTCGGCGAAGAACTGCATGTTGTCGTGTTCGAGTTCCTTCAGCACCTCGCTCAACGCCCGGGTGCCGAGGTCGAGCTCTTCGTCGAAGGCGTCGATCGCGGTTTCCCCGTGAACCTCATCGCAGTGCCAGTCGCACTCGGGACAGCGCCGCCAGAGCCGCCAGTGGCCCCGGTCGCCGGCCTGCTCCCAGCAGGTCGGCTGAACCAGCGGTGACGCGCACTGGGGGCAGACATGGAGTCCGGCTGCGATCTTCGTCTGGCTGGCGTTCGCGTTTCTCATATCTGCCCTATCGAACCCGCGAAACGAAGACTCAATCCGCACTTTTCTCCGACATGCCCACAAAACTCAAATATCGAGTACCCACCTGTCCTAATTCGATGTGATCCGATCGCCCCTGGCTGCCGTTACCATTGAGTGATGCCAAACGTCGGACCATTTGAGCTTGCGATCGTCCTGATCATCGCCCTGGTCGTCTTCGGACCGAAACGCCTGCCGGAGCTTGGCCGCTCCCTGGGCAAAGGGATCCGTGAGTTCCGCGGTTCGGTCAGTGGCGAGAGCCACGAGCCGGAGCAGCCGGAGGCGATTGAGCCACCGGCGCCCGTCTCCAAGGGCGCCGAGGGCGAGCCGGTCGTTCACGACCGCCGCTGAGGGAGAGCCACAGTGGCTCGCATGAAGGCGGTCTCTCACGAGGATCGCCTCACCGTTGTCGAGCACCTCGACGAGCTCCGCTCACGGATCGTCGTCTGCCTGGTCGTCTTCGGCGTCGCCCTGGCACTCTGCTTCTGGCAGAACCACCTGCTGCTCGAAATCGCCTCCGGCCCGCTGCCCAGCAACCACGAGAAGCTGCTCACCTTCGGGGTGGCCGAACCGTTCACGACGACGCTCACGGTCTCCACTTACGGGGCGTTGATCCTCTGCCTGCCGATCTTTCTCTATCAGGCCTACGCCTACGTCCTGCCGGCTTTCAGCCACAGCGAGCGCCGCGTGATCCTGCCGCTTCTGTTCGCCGCGCCGCTGCTCTTCCTCGCCGGCGTCGCCTTCTCGTACTTCGTCGTCATGCCGGCCGCGGTCAAGTTCCTGCTCAACTTCAACGACAGCCAGTTCAACGTCCAGGTCCGTGCCCGCGATTACTACAGCTTCTTCTCGACGACGATGCTCGCCGGCGGGGTGATCTTTCAGCTGCCGCTGGCGATTCTCGCGGTCACCAGGCTCGGCATCGTCAGCGTCGCGCAGTTGAAAAGGAACCGTCGCTACGCCTATCTGATCATCGCCGTCGTCGCCGCGGCGCTGCCCGGTGTCGACCCGATCTCGATGCTGATCGAGATGGTTCCTCTACTTGTTCTGTTCGAGTTGAGTATCTTGATCGCTCGCGCCTTTGGCACGCCGAGGGAGGCGGGAGGAATGGCAAAGCCCTCAACCCAGGAGCAGTGATTCGAGTTGGCAGAAGGCGAGCGTCGGCTGGTTTTCGACACCCGTGGACGGCGCAAGCACGTCGTTCGGGTCGTCTACGCGATCCTCGCTCTGCTGATGGGTGCCAGCCTCTTCCTCGTCGTCGGGCCGTTCAGCATCGGCAACCTGCTCGGCACCGGCGGGACCACCAGCGGTGTCAAGATCCTCAACGAACAGGCCGAACGCACGGAAGCCAAACTGCGCCGGAACCCGACCAACGAAGCGTTGCTGCTCTCGCTGACCCGCACCCGGATCGCGGCCAGCAAAAGCGCCACCGAAGTGAATCCGGAAACCGGCACCCCGGTGTTCACGGTTGAAGGCCAGGAAGAGCTCAATCGCGCTGCCGAAGCCTGGAGCCGCTACCTGAAGCTGACCAAGGAACCAAACCCCTCGACGGCGCTGCTGATGTCGGGCACCTACTTCAACCTCGCCGAAACCTCGCGCAGCCTCGAAGAAGCGTTGACAAACGTCAAGAAGGCGGCCGCCACCCAGCGCATCGCCGCCGAAGCGCAGCCGACGATCAACTCGCTGACGAACCTGGCGATCTACGAGTACTACTCCGGCGACTTCGCCGCCGGCGACAAGGCGACGAAGGAAGCCGAAGGCCTGGCCGCCGCGAAATCCGAAGCGAAGGAAATCGGCAAGCAGATGGCTGAATTCCGAGCCCGCGGCAAAGCCTTCGAAAAACAGAAGACGGAAGTCGCCAAGCAGGAAGGCGCCCAGCGCAAGGAAGCCCTCGAAAACCCCCTCGGCGGCCTTTCGGGCAGCACCGGCGGCTCCCTCGGCGAATAGCAAACGCCCTTCCTATACTTCTGGACCCAGGGCCGCTAGCTCAACTGGTTAGAGCAGGAGCCTCTTAAGCTCAAGGTTGAAGGTTCGAGTCCTTCGCGGCCCATTTTCGTTTCGGCGGTTCGCTATCGACGAACGGTGCAGGGCTTTTCGACACTGCCTTCGATGAGCAGGTTGCCGATGAAGGTAAAGCGGCCGCGGGTGCGCAAGATGCCGTCACCGCAGCGGGCTGCCGCGTAGCTGCGCTCGGAGCCCCGGTAGCGGTAGCGCTTGCCGACCTTGACGTCGAGGTGGATCACGGAGCCGCGGCCCGCTGCGATTGGCGGTACGTCGACGGTGGCGCGATAGCTGTACTGCCCACCGCGCTTTTCGATTGGGATCGTGACGACGAAGTTCTGGACGGCCGGCACGGTTGTCCGGGCGTGGAGGATAACCGTTGGGTGGCCCGCTTGCCGGGGTCCGTTGAAGAGCGTCACCAGCGAGCTGGCCAGGAGCGGCGGGCCGGCTTCCCGCGCGATCAGGGCGTTGACATGGCCGGTGCCGACGATCGCGTTGGGACAGCGGCTTCGAGCTTCAGCCGGCGTCACTTCTTCGAGCAGGGAGGGCTGGCAGATCGGCAGGCCAGTCGTGCTCAGCCTGCCATCGCGGTCGAAGTCGAGCACCACCTGCTGCAGCGGCGGAGGCACGCTGCCGTCGACGGACTTGAGATCAGCGTGGCCTGCGAAGTCGATCGGGGCGAACGCCTGCCGTGGCAGCGTCCGGGGCGTGAAACCTCCGTCCGCGGTCAAGACGAGGTTGCCGACCTTGACCAAGGCCGCGTTCGCGCCCCCCGCGAACAGGACACAGGCGGTAACCGCCGCGATTCCCAGAAGCCGCTTCAATCTCCTCCGCTAACCAGGCTAGCGTGCCAACCGAGCGGGCCGACGAACCGCTCCTTAACAGAGTCTTCTGTTTCTTTTTCCCCGCCGCGCCGCTCTGACCGCCAAACTACACGGCGTGCCTGTGAGGAGGAGCAGCAGGGGACGGGGGAATGACGCGCGCGCCAAGCGTGCTGGCAAAGCCAACCCACCGCTGATGCTGCGCTATCCCGGCCGAACACTGACGGCCGCCCTGCTCTTCATCGTGGTCCTCGTCGCCTTCGGCTTCAGCCTCGAGGAAAGGCTCACCCCCAGCTCCCTCGACATAAACGGCACCAAGGTGCACGACGCCAATGGGATGCTGCGCAAGTACTTCGGCGATACCGCGCCGTTCGCGATCCTGCTGCAAGGCAAGCCGGCTGCGATCAACCGCCAGGGCCCGGCGCTGATCCGCAACCTTCGGCGCGACCCGAAAGCGACCACGCTTTCGCCCTGGGACGTCGGCACGGTCGGTCAGCTGCGACCCAGCCCCAATCGCGCCCTGATCGTCACTGACTTCCACGACAACCTCGACAACGCCGTCAATGAGCGGGTGCCGTTGGTCAACCGCGCAATCGAAGAGTCGATCCACGCGCCGGTCCACGCGACCCAGACTGGCTTCGCGACCCTCCTGCGCTCGGTCCAAGACGAGTCGATCAGCGGCGGCGAGCGGGCCGAGCTGATCGCCCTGCCGATCCTCCTGATCGTCCTCCTGCTCGTCTTCCGCTCTCCGGTGGCGGCGGCCGTGCCGCTCGGCTTCGGCGCCATCGCCGTCTTTGCCTCGCGCGGCATGCTCGCGATCCTCACCCACTGGTTCGATGTCAGCGCCCTGGCGCTCACCGTCTGCTCGATGATGGGGCTGGCGCTGGGGGTGGACTACGCGCTGCTGATGGTCTCGCGGTTCCGCGAGGAGATCGCCGGCGGCGCCACGCCGATCGATGCCGCCTGGACGACCCGCCGCACGGCAGGCCGCACCACAATCTTCGCCGGCAGCACGCTGGTGCTCTCGATGGCCGTCGCCTTCATCATCGTGCCGGGGGTCCTGCTTGCCTCGCTGGCCGGGACGCTGGCGATGGTCGTGGTGCTGACCGTTGTCGTGGCGACGCTGCTCGGCCCACCGATTCTCGTCCTGCTCGGCCCCAACATCGACCGCTGGCGGATCGGCGCCGCCCCAAACGGCGAGCGCTCGCGCCTGATGACGATCGTTTCCGCCGCCTTGCGCCGCCCCGCTCCGGTTGCCGCCCTGATCGGGGGCGTCGTGCTCGTCCTCGCGGCTCCGGCGATCGCCCTGAAGACGGGCCCGTTCAGCCTCGCCCAGCTCCCCCACGACGATCCGACCCGCCAGGACGCGGAACGGATCGCGCGCGCCTTCGGCGCCGGATACGAAGCGCCGTTCACGATCGTCGCGGCGGCCAAGGAAGGCACGATCACCGAGCCCCAGCGCCTCGCCGCGCTGAGCCGCTGGCAACGGCGTATCGCCGCCACCCCCGGCGTGCAGAGCGTGGTCGGCCCCGAACAGGTCTCGCGCGCCGTCGAACCGTTGCGCAAGACCTTTGCCGGCGTGCTCTCCTCGAACGAAAAAGTTGGGCCGTTGGCGAACGTGGCGCAGTTGGGACGCAACTTGGGCCGGGTCGCCAGCGCCGTCGCCTCAGTCCGATCGGGGCTCTCCCAGGCAACCGCGGGGGCCGGATTGCTCGCCGAGGGGTCCGGTAATGCCGAAGAGGCAGCGATCGCCATCGCCGGCGGCCTCGGCAAAGTTGCCGCCGGCTCCGAGGAAGCCGTGACTGGCCTTGACAAGTTTGCCGATGGAACCCGCAAGCTGTCGAAGGCGCAGTCCCGCGCGGCACTCGGCGGCTTCCAGTTGAAGCTCGGCCTTCCCGACATCGCCACGAACCTCCGCAACAACGCCCTGCGGCGGTCGCACAAGCTTCAAAACAGCTTGTTCAACGACGCCAACGTCAGGACACCGCAGCTGCAGGCGGCCGCGCAGGTAGCCAACGAACAGCTGACGACGGCCCTGCAGCAGCTCAATGGCATGACCTCGGGCAAGTCGGATCCGAACTACGGCCCGGCCCTGGAAGCCGTTCGCAAGGCCACGGCCGCGGTCAGCGGGACCGATCCCGGGACCGGGCAGCCCTACGCGCCCGAATATGCCGGACTGCCGGCCGAACTCGCGGCCCTGCAGGCCCGGCTGCTCGACGATGCCGAAGAAGCGCAGGAAACCTCCCGTTGGATTTCCTCGGAAAGCGCTCACATCGAAACGCTGGCGAAAGGCGCCAAACGGCTCTCGGAAGGCCTCTACGAAATCTCCGCCGGAGGCAAGGAAGTTGCCCGCCAGGCCGGCAGGATCGACCGGGAAACGAAGAGGCTCACGGGTGGGCTTGACCGGCTCGGCGGCGGCGCGAGCAGGCTCGCCGGTGGCCTGGGCCGGCTCACCGGCGGCACCACTGAGCTCGAGCGCAGCCTCGCGGCCGGCTACAGCCAGTCCTACCCGCTGCAGACCGGCACCCGCCGGATCGCGGTTCGGGTGCTCTCACAAAGCGACAGCCTCAACCGGCGCGCGGCCAAACTGCGCCACACTTCGCCCGGAATCTTCAACTCGGGTTATTTCGTCCTCTCCGCGCTCGACGGGACGCGCGGCCGGACGCATGAACGAGCTTCTGAAGCGGTCGATCTCAACGGCGGCGGCCAGGCGGCCACGCTGACGATCTTTTCGCGCTACGGCTTCAACTCCCCCGGCTCGATCTCGCTCAACAAGACGCTTGAAAACGATGCCGAAGCGCTTGGCAAGGAAGCGAACATCGTCACCGGGGTCGCGGGCGGGCCACCGACCCTCAACACCTACAGCCGCGTCACCAAAGACCAGATTCCCTACATAGTCGCGGCGATCACCCTTGCCACCTTCCTCGTTCTGATCCTCGTCCTGCGGGCGCTGCCGCTGGCGGCGATCGCGGTCGGCCTCAACCTGGTCACGGTCGGCGTCGCGTTCGGGATCCTGACCCTGCTCACCAACGTGCCGGACGGCTGGCCGCTGGGCGGTCGAGCCTACGTCGACGCAGTCGGGGCGGTGATGATCTTCGGCATCGTCTTCGGCCTCTCGATCGACTACGCGGTCTTCCTGCTGGTGCGGATGCGCGAGCACTACGACCGCGAGGGCAACAACGCGGCGGCAATCGAATTTGGCCTCGAGAAGACGGCCCGGGTTATCACCGGCGCGGCCGTGATCATGCTCGCCGTCTTCATCGCTTTCGCCGGGACGCCGATCGCGACGGTCAGCCAACTCGGCGTTGGGCTGACCGTCGCGGTGATTCTCGACGCCACCGTGGTCCGCATCGTCCTGCTGCCGGCGCTGATGCTGCTGATCGGCGACCGTGTCTGGTGGCTGCCGCGCTGGCTGGACCGGGCGCTGCCGCGGCTCAACGTCTGAGCGACGCCACCTATTTCCTCTTCGCTTCGCGCTTCTGGCTGCACTTCCCGGTCAGCGTGGGGGTCAGCGATTCACCGTCCTTGAAGACGAATTTTCCGCGCGCCTTCAGCTTCTTGGTCGCGCAGGTCGCACTGACGTAGCTGCGCAGCTTGCCCTTGTAGCGGAACTTCTTGAAGATCTTCACGTGGAAGCCGGTGATCGCGCCCTGACCGCCGGCGATCAGCGGGATCGTCACATCGAGGCGCGGCCCATAGCCTTCCTTGTTGAGGTTGCTCACCGCGCCAACCAGCACCAGCGTGGTCTGGATCGGCGACTGGCTGTATGTATGCAGAAGGATCACCGGCTTGCCGCCCACCGGTTTGCCGTTGAAGGCGGTGATCGTCGTCGTCACCGGGAAGATCCGTTCGCCCACGACCAGGTCCGCCGTGCCTTCACCACCACCGATCTTGGCTTTTTTGCAGGCTTGCAGCGCCGCTTCGGTCGAGGTGTTCTGAATCAGTCCGGCGTCACAGGTCGGGTAGCCCTTGCTGAAGATCTTCGCCCCTTTGGGAAAGTCGACGATCGCCTCGACGGCTGGGATCGGCGCGCCTTTATTGGCGGCGGGGTTGGTCGTCGTCGTCGCGGTCGTGACGTCAAGCGTGACCGGCTCCGCCGTTTTCTTCGAGAGCTTCTGCGGCGTGAAGTTGACCGCGATGCTCTGAGTGTTGCCGTCAGGCGCGGTCAGCACCGGTGATTGGGCGGCCCCCGCGACGGCGACGATGACGACGGCCACGGCGACAGACATGGCAACAGCGAAAGTCAGACGTTTGCGCATTGGCATTCCGCTCCTTTTTCCGATTTGGCCAAGCGCCTCCCAGTGCTTTAACCACCTCGCATGGTCAGAGTAGCGCGTTGAATTCCAGTTAAGTCCCTGCTCGCCCCGTGCGTAGCAGCGGGTCGCTCGGATACGATTCTCCAGCCGTTCTGCCGGAATCGGAGGCCGGGGAACCGCAAGCGACGATCCGTGGCTGCCAACACCTCAGGCGAGGAAAAAGGCTCGGCACAAAGCCGGGGGGTCACCCCTGTGCGGATCGCGGTCATCGCGGTGCTCGCGATCGCGGTGCTCGTCCTCGCCGTCGTGGTCTTCAGCGGCGGCGACGAACACAAGTACAACCTGCTCTTCCAGAATGCCAGCCAGCTCGTTCCCGACAACCAGGTGCTGATCGGCGGCCAGCCGGTTGGCTCGGTTGAAAGCATCGAGCTGACCGACGACAACCTGGCCAAGGTGGTCGTCAGCGTCAGCCAGGAACTGCACGAGGGAACAACGGCGACGATCCGGGCCACCTCCCTCTCCGGCGTCGCCAACCACTACGTCTCGATCAGTCCCGGGCCGAACAGCAACCCGGCGCTGGGAGGCGACGCCACGCTGGGTCTCGCCTCGACCACCACACCGGTCGACATCGACCAGTTCTTCAATACCTTCCCGGCCCCGGTGCGCCGCGGCCTCGCCCAGTTCATCAAGGGCAACGCCGGCGTCTACGCCGGCCGCGGCAGCGACGCAAACAGGACGTTCAAATACCTCGGTGTCGGATTCAACCGGGTGGGCGCCTTTGCGCACGACCTCAACGCCGACGAAAAGCTCTTCGCCCGCTTCCTGGTCAGCTCGAGCAGGCTCGGCACGGCGGTCTCCGAACGCGGCGCCGAGCTCGCCAGCGCGGTCGCCAACGCCAACGCGGCATTCGGCGCGATCGCCAGCCAGAACACCGCCCTCAACCAGAGCCTGCAGCTGCTGCCGCCGACGTTCCGCCAGGCAAATACGACGTTCGTCAACCTGCGGGCCGCCCTCGACGACGTCGAACCGCTGATCGATACCTCCAAGACGGCGACCAAGGACCTCGCACCCTTCCTCGCCGAATTCCGCCCTGTTCTCTCCAAAGCGGTCCCGGTCTTCAAGAACCTCCGCCTCACCGTGGGCCGCAAGGGCTTTGCCAACGACACGGCCGAACTGCTTGGGACGCTGCCGGCGGTCGAACGGCGAGCCTCCAAGGCCTTCCCCCATTCCGAAGACGCGATCGCCGGCTTCCAGCCCAACCTCAACTTCATCCGCGCCTACTCGCCGGACCTCTTCAACGGCTTCGCCAAGCTCGGCCAGGCAAGCGCCCCCTACGACGGCAACGGCCACTACGTCCGCGCCAGCTTCGCCGATCTCAACCTGTTCAAATTCAACGGCACCAACCGCAGCCTCGAACCGATCTCGCCAAGCGAACAGTACGCGCCCTTCGGCGAATCGGCTGGCGCCAAGCGACTCTGCCCGGGCGGCGCCGAACCGCCGGCGCCCGACGGGTCGAACCCCTTCGTCGAACCGCCCCACAGCGGCTCCGGCGTGACCACGTCCGACTGCAATCCGGCCGATTCGCCACCCCGCCCATGAGGAAAGCACTGGTCATAGGCGGCCTGGTCGCGGCGGTGATCGTGGCGATCGTTCTGATCTCTTCGGGCGGCAGCAGCGATGGCGGTTACGTCGTGCGGGCGATCTTCGACAACGGCGGTTTCATGGTCAAGGGTGAGCAGGTCCGTGTCGCCGGCGCCAACGTCGGTGAAATCGAATCGGTCGGCGTCACCCTGCCGGGCGAAATCGACGCCTACGACGAGAACGGCAAGGAAGAGTCGGTCGACGGCAAGGCGGTGATCGTGATGAAGATCACCGATCCCGGCTTCCAGGACTTCCGCAGCGACGCCAGCTGCCTCATCCGCCCGCAGTCGCTGATCGGCGAGAAGTTCGTCGATTGCCGCCCGACCGTGCCGCGCGCCCCTGGCGCCCCTCCTGCGCCCGCCCTCAAACAGGTCCCCTCCGGCCAACCCGGCGCCGGCCAGTACCTGCTGCCGCTCGGCAACAACAGCACCAGCGTCGACCCCGACCTGATCAACGACATCAACAAACTTCCCTACGCGCAGCGCTTCCGCCTCATCTTCAATGAACTGGGCGCCGGCCTCGCCGGCCGCGGGGCGGACATCGAGGCCGCGGTCAAGCGGGCCAATCCGGCACTGCGCGACATCGATCGCCTGCTCGGCATCCTCAACGGCCAGCGCGATCAGCTGACCCAGCTCGCCGCCGACTCCGAGCAGATCCTCGGGCCGCTTTCGCGCGAACGCGCTCAGGTCGCCGGCTTCTTCACCAACTCAGGCGCGGCGGCGCAGGCCAGCGCCGAACGGGGCTCGGATCTGGAAGCCTCGCTGCAGAAGTTCCCCGCCTTCCTGCGCGAGTTCCGCACGACGATGCGCAGCCTGCAGGGCTTCTCCGACGCCGCCACGCCGACCTTCGCCGCGCTCGGCAAGGCGGCGCCTTCATTCACCGAAGCGACTCGCCTGCTGACCCCCTTCTCGGCGGCCTCGACGGTCTCGCTGAAGTCGCTCGGGGTCAATGCAGAACTTTCCGGTCCGACCTTCCGCAGGGTCGATCCGCTCGTGATCAAGGCGCGGGAACTTGCTCGCACCGGCGCCGAACCGACGACGAAGCTGGCCGAATTCTTCGCAAGCACGAAGGAAACCAAAGGCTTCGACGGTCTCGTCGACCTGATCTACAACACCACGGCCGCCAACAATGCGTTTGATCGATATGGCCACTACACACGTCTGCTGACGACGCTTACTAACTGCCTTGAATACGAAACGGAAGCAAGTGGCTGCTCGGCCAAGTTCACCGGCGTCAACGCCGGCGCCTCATCGATTGGCGACGCTGACCTTCGCTCGTTCTTCGAAGAAGAAGAAGCAGGCCGGGTTGGCGGCACTCTCGCCCGCCCGAGTGGGCGGTCGAGCACGGTCTCGCCCTCGAAGCCAATTGCGCCGCCTGCGCCCGAACTCGGCGAAGGGCACCCCCTCCGGCCCCGCGCCGCGCTCCCCGCACCGCGCCAGCGCGCCCTCCTCGACTACCTACTGGGCCCATGAGAAACCGCGGCGGCATACAGGGAGTTGCGAGCAGCCCGGTGATCGTCGGCGCGGTCACGGTGCTGGTCGTGATCGTCGCCGTCTTCCTCGCCTACAACGCCAACAACGGCCTGCCGTTCGTCTCCACCTACAACCTCAAGGCCCGCGTTCCCAACGCCAACGCGCTGGTCAAGGGCAATGAGGTGCGGATCGGCGGCGCCCGGGTCGGCGTGGTCAAGTCGGTGGTGCCGGTTCAGGAAGCCGGCGGCAGGGTCTCCGCCGAACTCAGCCTCAGCCTCGACAAGAAGGTGCAGCCGCTGCCGGTCAACTCGACGATGATCATCCGGCCCAAATCGCCGCTCGGGCTCAAGTACGTGCAGATCGTTCCCGGTGACTCGAGCAGGGGCTTTGCGGCTGGCGAAACCATTCCTCGCTCCGCCGCTAGGCCCGAACCCGTCGACATCGACCAGTTCTTCGACATGTTCGACGAAAAAACCCGCACCGCGATCCAGCGCAACCTGGCCGGCTTCGGCAACGGCCTGGCCGGCCGCGGGCCGCAGCTCAACAACGCCTTCGTCGCCCTGCGCCAGCTGGTCGAAAGCGGCCAGCCGGCCCTGGCGAACCTGGTCTCGCCGAGCACCGGCTTCGGCGAATTCTGGCGTGCCCTCGAGAGCCTCTCGGCCACCGTGGCCCCGGTCGCCGAGCAGCAGGCGAGCATGTTCGCCGCCCTCGACCGCACCTTTGCCGCCTTTGCCCGCGTCTCCCGGCCCTTCATCCAGGAAACGATCTCGAAGGGCCCGCGCACGCTTGACGCCGCGACCGCCGATCTGCCGGCGCTGCGCCCGTTCCTGCATGACTCCGCACGCTTCTTCACCGCGCTGCGGCCAGGCGCGAAGGCGCTGGGTAGGACGTCGCCGACGATCGCGGCCGCGCTGCGCACCGGCATTCCCGTGCTCAACTCCTCGCCGACCCTCAACGCCCAGCTGCCGCCGACAGCCGATGCCCTCCTAGCTCTACAGCAGGCGCCCGGCGCCTTCAACGGCCTCGACCTGCTGACCAATACCAACGAACTGCTGGCTCCCGCGATCCGCTTCATCGCCCCGGCCCAGACGACCTGCAACTACCTGAGCCTCGCCTTTCGCAACCTTGCTGCCGCCTCCGACGAAAACAATGGCCTGGGTGGCTGGTTCAACGCGATCGCCTTCCAGCCCCCGGAAGGGCCCAACTCTGAGGCGGGCCCCGCTTCGGCCCCGGCCAACGGCGGCAAAGACGCCACCGGCGCCGAAGACTCCCTGAATCACCTCCACTCCAATCCCTATCCGAACACCGCTTCGCCGGGACAGCCCAAAGAGTGCGAAGCCGGGAATGAGCACTATGAATTGGGTGTGACGAGGATCGGCAACACCCCGCGCAACGATGGCATTAAAACGGCCGAACAGTCGAAAAAACAACTTGGGGAAGAAAAGTAATGGGCCGGCTTCCGGAGCGCGACACTAGGGCGGGGGCGACGAACAGCCGCTTCAAGTGGCGGCCGAGCAATGCTGCGATCGCGGTCGTCTTCCTGCTCATCTTCACCGTCGGCCCCTACCTGGCCTTCACCGGCCACGTCCCCTTCACCAGCTACGGCTACGAGCTCAAGGCGACCTTCAGCAATGGGGTGAACATCTCGACCAACTCGCCGGTGCGGATCGCCGGTGTCGACGTCGGCCGGGTGATCTCGACCGAACGCGACGGGGACGCGACGACGGTCACCTTCACGGTCGAAGGCAAAGGCCAGCCGATCCACGACGACGCCTTTGCCGCGATCCGGCCGCGGATCTTCCTCGAGGGCAACTTCTTCATCGACCTCTCTCCCGGCAGCCCCAGCGCGCCGGACCTGGGCAGCGGCGACACGATCCCGGTCAGCCACACCTCTACCTGGGTGCAGATCGACCAGGTGCTGACCGCGCTGCAGGCGCCGGTGCGGGCTGACCTCAGCCATCTGCTGGAGAGCTATGGAACAGCCCTGACGCACAAGCCAAGCGCGGCTGAAGACGTCGGCCAGGAAGCGGAGGTGCAGGGCAAGACTGGGGCCCAGGCGCTCAACGGCGCCTTCCACTACGGCGGCGACGCCGGCAAGTACAGCGCCCAGGTCACCAACGCGCTGCTCGGCACCAAACCCCACGATCTCTCTCGCCTCGTGGCCGGCGCGGGCCGCGCCTTTGGCGCCCTCTCCCGCCACGAGGAGGACCTCAAGGGCCTGATCGTCAACTTCGACATCTTCACGGGCACGCTCGCCTCCCAGTCGGCCAATCTGTCGGCGACGATCCACCGCCTGGCGCCTACTCTGAAGACGTTCCACAGCTCGCTGGTGAGCCTCAACCGCACGCTGCCGCCGCTGCGCGCCTGGGCGATCGAGCTGCGGCCGTCGGTCGCCGAACTGCCCGAATGGATCAGTGCCGGCCGCCCCTGGATCGAACAGGCGCGCCCGCTGCTCTCAGGCAAGGAGGCTGGCGGAACCGCGAAGCTGCTGCGCGAAGGCACCCCGGGTCTCGCCGGCGCAGCACAAGCGGGCAAGGCAGTGGCGCTGCCGCAGCTCAACCGGATCAGCCTCTGCTCGACCAAGGTGCTCACCCCGACCTTCAACCAGACGATTGAAGACCAATTCAGCACAGGCGGTCCCAACTACCGCGAGTTCCTCTACACCCTCGCCGATTTCTCCGGCTGGGGTTCCCATTTCGACGGCAACGGGACCTTCCTTCGTGTGCAGCCCGGCGGAGGCAGCATCCTCGTCGAACAGAACAACCCACTCGGCAACCTCAGCACCGACAAGCGCGACTATGCCCACACAATCGCGCCGCCGCTGGGCACCCAGCCCCAGCTGGGCGGCAAGCCGCCGAAGAAGCCGGACGTGCGCTGCGACCGCAACCCCGTGCCCGACATCAATGCCGGCCTCGGCCAGGTCGGGTCAGCCAGCCCGGCGGTGACGCCATGACTGAGACTCCAAGAGCGGGCCGCTGGCGGCGCTTCAGCAATTCGCTCACCCGGCAGTCGCGGGGGCGCAGCAAGGACACGATCGCGATCGTCATTCTCGCGGCGCTCGGGATCGTGATGACGCTCTGGATCTTCACCCAGCAGAAGGCCTCACTGCCTTCCTGGCTGCCCTTGGTCGGCGAAGAATTCGTCCACATCAGCGGCGATTTCACCACTGCCCAGGCGGTCACGCCAGGGCAGGGCCAGGCCGTCGACGTCGCCGGCATCCAGATCGGCAAGGTCACCTCGGTCGACCTCGAAGACGGCCACGCCGTCGTCGGCATGGACATCGAGCCCAAATACCTCGACCTGATCCACCCCGACGCGAGCCTGCTGTTGAGGCCGAAAACCAACCTCAACGACATGGTGGTCGAGGTCGATCCCGGCAGGGCCAAGGGCCATATCGACGACGGCTACAAATTCCCGCTCTCGCGCACCGAACCGAACCAGAACCTCGACGCCTTCCTTTCCACGCTCGACGCCGATACCCGCCAGTACATCCAGCTCCTCGTCGCCGGCGGCGCCCAGGGCATCGGCGGTCGCGGCCATCAGGTCTCGGGCATATTCAGGCGCCTGCAGCCCTTCTCGCACTACGTCGCCGATCTCAACCGGGCGGTTGCCAAACGCCGCGTCGCCCTCGCCCGGGTGATCCACGACTTCGGCCTGCTGACCACCGAACTCGGCAATCACGACTCCGAGATCGAACGCTTCGTCACCTCCTCCAAGGCGGCCCTGGGCAACTTCGCCAACCAGCAGCAGTCGATCGAAGAGACGCTGGTTGAGTTCCCGAGCGCGCTCAGCGCCGGGGAAGCGGCGTTCGCCAGCGTCAACAAGTTCTCCAGCACCGCCCGCCCGGCCCTGATCGGACTGATCCCGCAGGCGCAGGCGCTTGGCCCAGCCCTGCGGGCAAACGAGAAGTTCTTCGAACAGACGAAGGAACCGATCCGCACCCAGATCCGGCCGTTTACCCGCCTGACCCGCCCGGTGCTGACCCACGCCAAGCAGGGCTCGGCCGACTTCAGCAAGTCGGTGCGCAGCTTCGGCAACGCGATCGGCGCCTTCAACAGCTTCCTCAACGAGCTCGCCTTTAAGCCGAAGGGTTCAAAGCAGAGTTTCCTCTTCTACCTGCCCTGGCTCAACCACGACACCAACGCCACCTTCAATCTCGAAGACCCATCCGGGCTGGTCGGCCGCAGCCTGATCATGATTTCCTGCAACGGCGCAGAACTCGGCAAGGGCGCCAGCGCCTCGCAGCCTTACTTCCAAGCGACCCTGCGCGGCGCCAACGTCCCGCGTCCGGGGGAACTGCCCCTCGTGCCGCCCGACAAATCCACCGAACAGGCAACCGGCTGTGGGCCCGGCACCGAATGAGCAAGCGAGCCCCCAGCACAACCCAGCTCCTGGTGATCGCAGGCTTTGCGCTGTCGTGCTTCGGCATCCTGCTCTTCCTCTGGATCACCTTCGGCGGCCCGACGCCGTTCAAGGCGAAGTCCTACGAGATCAACGTCCCGTTCAACGAGGCGACCCAGCTTGCCCAGCAGTCCGACGTGCGGATCTCGGGGGTCTCGGTCGGCAAGGTGCAGGACATCGTCCTTTCGCCCGATGGCGAACAGGCCTTGGCCAAGGTCGACATCAACGACAAGTACGGTCCGCTGCCACGCGACACCAGGGCCATCCTTCGCACCAAGACGCTGCTCGGCGAGACCTACATCGAACTCACCCCCGGTGACCGCAACGGGCCGAAGCTGGCCGACGGCGGCACTCTGCCAAAAGCTCAGATCGCCGAATCGGTCCAGCTCGACGAGATTTTCCGCACCTTCGACGCTCGCACCCGCGCCGCCTTCCAGACCTGGCAGCAGGACGCGGCTCTGGCGATCGCTGGCCGCGGCGCCGACCTCTCCTACGCCTTCGGCGAGTTCGAACCGGCCTTCACCCAGTTCGACCACCTCTTCCGCCAGCTCGACAGCCAGCGGCTCGCGGTCAAGCAGCTCTTCCGCAACGGCGCCACCTCCCTGCGTGCCCTGCGGGGCCGCCAGGGTGAGCTGGCCGGGCTGATCGAAAACTCCAACGCCGTCTTCAGCACCACCGCCGCCCGCGACCGCCAGATCGAAGCGCTCTTCCGCGCCTTCCCGACCTTCCAGGACGAATCGAGGCTGACCCTCGATCGGCTCAAAACCTTCTCGGTCGATGCGGACCCGGTGATGCGGCAATTGGTGCCCGTGGCCGAACAGCTGTCGCCTACCCTGGTCGCTCTCTCCAAGTTCGCGCCCCAGGCAAAGGGGTTCTTCGAAGGCCTCGAACCGGTGATCGCCCGCGCGCCGACCGGCTTCCCGGCCCTGCGCAAGCTCTTCCGCGATCAGTTCCCGCCGCTGCTTCGCGCGGTCGATCCTTTCCTGCGCAACGTCAATCCGATCCTCACCGGGCTCAATCTCTACAAGCACGAGCTGACCGCGACGATGGGCAACATCGCTGCCATCGCAAACGCCAAGCTGCCAGTCGAAAACGCTCAGGGGGAACACGCCCGCTTTCTCCGTGCAATGGGGCCCTTCACCCCAGAATCGCTGGCGACCTTCCCGAGTCGCACGACGGTCAGCCGGACCAACGCGTACCCGCAACCGCTCGCGGCAAAGAGCCTTGCCACCGGCCTGCCCAGCTTCGACACCACTGGCTGCGGCTCGGGCTCCAGCGCGACGCTCGGCTCGGAAGCAATCACCAACCCGGCCTTCATGGCGCGCACCGAACAAAGCAAAAAGACCTCGGCAGAAAACGAAAAACTGTCGAAAACCTTCTTCGAAATCCTCAAGAAATACGCCTACGCCGAACAGACCGATTCTGCCGCCATCGGCGCTCCGGGCTGTATCCAGCAGGCTCCGTTCAATCCGGTCGGGCGCACCGGCCCGCAGACCGCTTACCAGCACTTCTTTGAAGAGAGCGAATAGGCGAGGGCACTAGGCGCGCCGGGCCGGGGAGAGGCTCAACTCTTTCGCCCGGTATTTGCACGGGAGCTTCGTGTGGCGGGACAGATCGTCTGGTTTGCTTGAGGCAGCGCGCCGGCTTCCGCCGCGGCTCGCCCTTAACTAAGTCGATGCCTCAATCGCCCACAGCCCACGTCCCGCCGCAGAACATCGAGGCTGAGGAATCGGTGCTTGGGGCGATGCTGGTCGCCGAGCCGACGCTGACCCGGGTGATCGACGAGGTGAAGCTGAACGCCGCCGACTTCTACCTCGAGAAGCACGCGGCGATCTTCACCAGCATTCACGACCTCTACGCGGCCTCCAAGCCGGTCGACGAGCTGAGCGTCAGTGAGTCGCTAACGCAGCGCAACCAGATCGAGGAGGCGGGGGGCAAGCACTATGTCTCCGAGCTGGCCGCGAAGGTGCCGGCCGCCGGCAACGCCAAGCACTACGCCGAGATCGTCCAGCAGAACTCGCTCCTGCGCCGCCTGCTCGGTGCCGGGCAGGAGATCCAGGGCTGGGTGCACGAGCGCGACGGGGAACCGCGCGAGCTCTCGGAGCGGGCCGAGAAGCTGCTCTTCGACGTCGCCCATAAGGAGCAGGCCAGCGACTTCAGGCTGCTCTCCGAGATTCTCCACGACGAGATCGACCGCCTGGAGAAGCTCTCGACTGGGGAGCTCGAGCTGACCGGCACCCCCTCGGGCTTCCGCGACATCGACGCGATCACCGGCGGCTTCCAGCCGGGGAACCTGATCATCGTGGCCGCACGGCCCGCCATGGGGAAGAGCGCGATCGTCGCCAACATCGCCGAAAACGTCGCTGTGAAGCGAAATCTGCCAGTCGCCTTCTTCTCGCTGGAGATGTCGGAGGTCGAGCTTGCCCAGCGCTTCATCGCCTGTCGGGCGCGGATCTCGGGCGATAAGCTGCGCAAGGGGCAGGTGGCGCAGAAAGACTGGCCGAAGGTGGTGCGGGCCTGTAACGAGCTGGAGGAGGCCCCGCTGTGGTTCGACGACTCCTCCGACCTCGGCGTGCTCGACCTGCGGGCGAAGGCGCGGCGGCTGCACGCCCAGGAACAGGACCGCGGCGGCCTCGGTCTGATCATCGTCGACTACCTGCAGCTGATGCGAACCGACGATCCCCGCGCCAACCGGGTCGAGCAGGTCGGGCAGATAAGCCGTGGGCTGAAGATCCTCGCCCGCGAGCTCGAGGTGCCGGTGCTGGCGATCTCACAGCTTTCCCGCGCGCCGGAGCAGCGCAGCCCGCCGAAGCCGATGCTCTCCGACCTGCGTGAATCCGGCAACCTCGAGCAAGACGCCGATCTCGTCGCCTTCCTCTTCCGCGAGGACTACTACCGCGACCCCGACGACGAGCCGGACGGCCTCGCCGATCTGATCATCGCCAAGCATAGGAACGGCCCGATCGGGACCCCGAAGCTGGTCTTCCTCGACCGCTTCCCCAAGTTCGCCGACTTTGCCGGCCAGGAACGGCCGATCGAACAGCCTGCCGGCGAGGGGCCGCCGCTCGATGACCCGGCCCCCGTGGGGCCTGAGTTCTGATGCCGGCGATTCCCCGCAGCGAGCCGTTCCGCGAACAGTCCTGCCCACTTGGCGTCTGCGACGGCTCCGGCTGGATCCTCGGTCCCGAGGACGTCGCGCGCGAATGCGAGTGCCGCGCCCAGCGGCTCAAGCGCGGCCGCGTGCGCGGCGTCGCCTCGGTGATCCCGCCGCGCTACCGCGGCGTCTCCTTCGATCGCCCGCCGGTCTCCGACATGGGGCGCGATTTCGAGACCAAGGCCGCGGTCAAGGCCGTGCGCGGCTACGTCGACGAGCTCGAGGCAAACCTCGACGCTGGCCGCGGCCTCTGGCTCTTCGGCGACACCGGGACCGGCAAGACGACGCTGGCGATGCTGGTCTCCAAGGCGGCGCTGGAGGCAGGCTGCTCGGTCGCGATCTACTCGCTGCCAAAGCTGCTCGCCCGCATCCGCCGCACCTATGACTCCGAGCCAGGCGGGGACTCTTACCTGGCCTTCTTCGAGCGGTTGACCTCGGTCGACCTGCTCCACATCGACGACCTCGGCGCCGAGAAGCGCAGCGACTGGGTGCTCGAGCAGCTCTACGCGCTGATCAACGAGCGCTACGAGTCGCAACGCTCGGTGCTGGTCACGACGAACCTTCCCCACGAGGAGCTGGAGGAGCAGATCGGCAGTCGCACGGTCTCCCGTCTCAGCCAGATCTGCGATGAGGTGCCCCTCTTCGGCAGCGACCGCCGCTACGGCAAGGTCGCCTAGCCGACCGACAAGGCACAATGCCCCGGTCATGCCAGGGCTAGTGATAGTTGGCGCTCAATGGGGCGACGAGGGCAAGGGCAAGGTCACCGACCTGCTCGCCGAGCGCGCCGACGCGATCGTGCGCTTCCAGGGTGGCAACAACGCCGGCCACACGATCGTCCGCGACGGCGAGGAGTTCAAGTTCCACCTGATCCCTTCCGGGATCCTCTACCCGGACAAGGCCTGCGTGATCGGCAACGGCGTCGTGCTCGACCCACGCATCCTGCTCGGCGAGATCGACGGGCTGCGGCGCCGCGGTGTCGACATGAACAACCTGAAGATCTCCGCCAACGCCCACCTGATCATGCCCTACCACGTGCTGCTCGACACGGCCGGCGAGTTGAAGCTGGGCAAGCTCTCACTCGGCACCACCCGCCGCGGCATCGGCCCCTGCTACGCCGACAAGGCGCTGCGCCTCGGCATCCGCGTCCAGGACCTGCTCGACGAGAAGATCCTGCGGGCCAAGATCCGCACCGCGCTGGAGCCAAAGCAGCAGGCGCTGCGCGAGCTGACGGTGCAGCGTCGCAAGCTGCGCAAGGAGGCGGGGGAGGGCGACCGCGAGGCGGTCGAGCAGGCCATCGAGGACGCCCCGGATCCGCGCATCGACCTGCACACGATGACCGAGGAACACGTCAACTACGGTCATCGGCTCGAGCCCCACATCGCCGACACCGCGCGCCTTTGCTGGGACACCCTCGACGCCGGCAAGACGGTGATCTTCGAGGGGGCCCAGGCGACCCTGCTCGACCTCGACCACGGCACTTATCCTTTCGTCACCTCGTCGAACCCGATCGCCGGTGCGGCCTGCGTCGGCGCCGGCATCGGCCCGACCGACATCAGCGAGGTCTGGGGCGTCGCCAAGGCCTACGCGACCAGGGTCGGCGCCGGCCCCTTCCCGACCGAGCTCAGCGACGAGACCGGCCGCCACATGGTCGAGAAGGGCCACGAGTACGGCACCACCACCGGACGCGAGCGCCGCTGTGGCTGGATGGACCTCGTTGCCCTGCGCTACGCCGTGAGGCTCAACCGGATGAGCTCGCTGGCGATCACCAAGCTCGACGTGCTCAGTGGCCTCGAGACGCTGCGGCTCGCGGTCCGCTACCGCTCGCGCGAGGGCGCCCTGCTCGACAGCTTCCCCTACCACCAATCGATCCTGCACTCGGCCACCCCTGAGTACGAGGATCTACCAGGCTTCGACGAGGACATCACGGAGTGCCGTGACAAAGCGGACCTCCCCCCGCAGGCCCGCGCCTACCTCGACTACATCGCCGATTTCGTCGCCGTGCCGATTCGCCTGGTCGGCGTAGGCCCCGGCCGCGAGCAGATCGTCTGGCGCTCTTAGCCGAGCGCGTCGCCGCTGAGGGCGCCGACCTTGAATTCGCCGTCTTCCACTTTCAGCGGCATCGCGTAGGCCGTTTTGTGAGGTTCGCCGTAGTAGATGAGGAAGGCCTGTTCCCCTTCCTGGCGCAAGCTGCCGGCGTCGAGGGCGGTGGTTTCACGCCAGGCTGAGGCTGAGAGCTTGCCTGTGAAAGCCTCCAGAAACGAGGCGCAGCCCTTGTCCGCGAGCTCCGTTGAGCTCGCGGCGAGCTGTTCGAGCTGTTCGCTCATCGACTTCGAGAGGTAGTCACAGGCCTTCGCCCATTCGCCAGTCGCGCGCGCGACAAAGAAACCGTGGACCGCTTCCGCCGCTTCCTGAAGTTCAGATTCACCCTTCTCTTCACCGTATTCCTGGATGCTGTTGTCGCCGCCCTTGGTCCTGAACTGTGCCGAACCCCCGCCTGAGACCTTCAGCGGCGTTTCGACTTCCGCGGCGGTGAAGCCGGTCGAGCCCGACGAGCCCTTGCCGGAGTCGTCTGGAGAGCCACCACCGTGCGCCGGCCCTCCGTTGCCAGCGTCGTTCTCTCCTTCGGTGCCACCGCCCGAGCCGTTGTCCGCCGCGCTCGTTTCGTTTGTGGTGGATCCTGAGTCGCCTGATCCCGAACCCGAGCCGCCACAGGCAACTAGCAGCAGCGCCACGAAAGCCGTGGCGGCGAGAACCGCGATCAACCGTGTGCCCCCCCTGGTCACTCTCGCGATTGTATTGGTTGGTGGGGCTTTGTTGCCAGCTTTGGCTTGGAGACGCCGGGGTACAGGATTCGCCACCCGGCTCCTTCTGCACTACAGTTGCCGTGTGGCTTCAGGTAGACGCACGGCTAGGTTGAGCGAGCGGCTGCCGAGGGGCCGGCACGGGTTGCCCCGGGAGGCCGTGACAGATTCTCAGCGCACCCGCATCCTGCAGGCGATGATCGAGGTCGTCTCTGAGCGCGGCTATCCAGAGACCCGCGTGGTCGACGTGATCGGCGTCGCCGGGGTCTCGAGGAAGACCTTCTACGAACTTTTCTCCAGCAAGGAGGACTGCTTCCTGGCCACCTACGACGTCCTGCTCGGCAACCTGCTGGGCGATACGGCGAGGGGCTTCGAGACGAAGCCCGGCGCGCCCTGGGCGGAGCGCGTCTCCGCTGGGCTCGGGGAGTTGCTCAAACACCTTGCCGAGCATCCCGATGAGGCTCGCTTCGCAATCGTCGAGGTGCTGGCCGCCGGGCCCAAGGCGCTGGCCCGACGCGATGCTGCCCTGCGTCAGTTCACCGGTTTTCTCGATGCCGGGCGGGCGGAGACCTCGGTCGAGTTGCCCGGAATCACCTCGCTTTCGTTGGCCGGCGGCATCAACGAGCTGCTCTACAGCGAGATCCTGCATGGAGCAGCAGCGCGACTGCCCGGCCGACTGCCGGACCTGATGTTCTGGATCACACTTCCTTTCCTCGGCCCCGATGGAGCAGCGAGGGAGCGCGAGAGGACCCGTCTTTCGATGCTCGAAAGCTAACCCCGGGCCTGTTAAGCCGCTCTTTTCTGTGAATGGCTGGGTTTATCTAGATTGCGAGACTGGTAATTTGGGCATTGGAGGGATTCGACCAAGGCTTTCGATGGCCGGGGCTGAGACGGCCAGGCCGCAAAGGAGAGAGATAGAGCACATGCGCAAGCGTTTGATTTCAATAATCGCTTTGGGGACGGTTGTCGCCGTCGTCGTGGGCGGGGTAGCGATCGCCAAGAAGTACCCCCCGACGATCGTCAAGGCCGGCAACCTGGTCCTGACGCTCAACGGTGGCTTCAGCCCCACGGCGCTGCCGAAGCACAAACCGTCGCCGATCACGCTGAACATCGAAGGGCAAATCGCCACCGCTGATGGGACCCATCCGCCGGCGCTGAAAGAAGTCGTCGTCGAAACCGACAAGAACGGTTCGATCAACCCCAAGGGCGTGCCTGTCTGCACCTCGGGCAAACTCCAGGCGCAGGACACCAAGCACGCTGAAGCGATCTGCAAGGACGCGATCATCGGCACCGGCATCACCAACGTCGAGGTCGAATTCGCCGAACAGAAACCGTTCATCGCGAAGAGTAGGCTGCTCGCCTTCAACGGTGGGACCAGCGGCGGCAAGACGACGATTTACATCCACGCCTACCTCTCATCGCCGGTTTCGGCCGCGGTCGTCACCACGGTCAAGGTCTCGAAGATCCACAACGGCCGCTTCGGTCTCAAATCGGTCGCGACGATTCCCAAGATCGCCGGCGGCGCCGGTTCGGTGAAGGAATTCCGCCTCACCTTGCACCGTGACTTCACCTACAAGGGCAAGAAGCAGAGCTACTTCCTCGCCCAGTGCCCCGACGGCAAGCTCCAGGCCCACGCGACCTCGATGTTCGCTGACGGCTCGAAGCTGGTCGGGGACTTTGTCCGCACCTGCAAGCCGAAGGGCTAGCGAAGCAGTTCGTTTTCCAGGGACGAAAAGGGGAAAGAAAGGGCGGCCAAGGGCCAAGCGGCCGCCCTTTCTTATGCCCTAACGCTGCGGCTCGTGAGTGCCGGCGGCTGGAATCAGGCCCTCAGCCTCCTGCCGCCGCTCCCCTCGCCGCAGCATTCGCTGGGTGAGGATCGCGATGCTGAGGAGCGCCGTTGCGCCGAGGCTGAGTTGGACGCTGAGCAGGCCCTGGCGGGTCCAGTAGACGTCGCGGAGGTCCAGTAGCAGCGCCGCCTCGTCGAAGGTCAGGCCCATGCCGACGCCAGTCGTCACGGCCAGCTTCTCTTCCAACGCCTCGTCGTCGGTGAGCAGCGCCGTCGTGCCAGAGGCAAAAGCGATCAGGATGCCGGGGACGAAGTGATGGATGTGCCTGCCGCCGACCTTGACGTTGCGAAAGGGCCACCACTCGTCGCGAATGCCCCAGGTGGAGATCCGCACCAGGGCGAAGGAGGAGAGGAAGCCGGCGAGCAGGTTGAAGAGGACCGTCTCGGTGCGCGGCGCCTCGCTGTAGCCGCTGACGGCGACGCTGACTGTGTCCAGGGCGGCAGCCGGCGCGACCTCGACCAAACCCTCGTCGGCCTCCTGGCGGGCACGCCGCTGCAGCATGCGGCCGAATTGGCCTGCGAGAACGACGCCCGCGCCACTCAGCGATAGGGCCGCGAGCCCCACCGTCGCTCGCTCGGAGCGGGCCCAGCCGAAGCGGGTTCGTGCTCTGGCGCGGCGGGTGAGGCGAGTCGGCAGGCGTGGCGAAGCCATGGCCCGCAGCCTAACGCGGGTTGGTCAGCGTTCCTCGGTGACGATCGTCTTCACCGTGGCGATCGCGCCGTCGGCCAGCTCGATCTCGACCATGTGGGTGCCGACCTCGCGGATCGGATGCTCGAGGAGGACCTTGCGCCGGTCGATGCGCAGGTCACGGGCGTCGCGGATCGCCTCGACGATCTCCTTGGCGCCGACCGAGCCAAACAGCTTGCCGTCCTCGCCGGCACGCTGGTAAATCGTAAGCACGGTCTTGGAAAGCAGCGAGGCGGCCTGCTCTTCGCGCTCAGCGCGGGCTTTTTCGGCTTTCTCCGCCGCCGCGCGGCGCTGCTGTGCTGCCTCGAGGGCGCCAGGCGTCGCCTTGGCGGCGAGTTTGCGGGGGATCAGGAAGTTGCGTAGATAGCCGGGGGAGACGTCGACCGGGTCGCCGCGCTGGCCGAGCTCCTCGACGTCCTCGAGCAGGATCGCCTGCGCCATCAACGCTCTCCGACGTAAGGCAGGAGAGCGATCTCCCTCGCTCGCTTCACCGCCACCGAGAGCTGACGCTGGTGCTTGCGAGAGAGACCCGTGACGCGGCGGCCGCGGGTCTTTCCCTTGTCCGAGAGGAAGCGACGCAGGAGGTTGAGGTCCTTGTAGTCAACGGCCTCGGAGTTGATCCGGGTGTATTTACGCGGACGGGCGCGGTCGTCTCGGCGACCGCGCCTGGGCGTTGATGCTCCTGCGTCGTTAGCTCTGGCCATCGGGCGGAGAATCCTACAGATATGAGGATTCGAGCCCGCTGACCCTCGCTGGCCTAGAAGGGGATGTCGTCGTCGCCACCACCGCCGGCGGTTGCGCCAGCGAAGTCGGAGGCGTCCGCCGGCACGTCACTGCTGGGGCTGAAGCCGCCGCCTTGGCCACCCTCGCCGCCACCCGAGCCATCCCGAGAGCCGAGGAACTGGACTGAGTTGGCAATGATCTCGACGCTCTGGCGTTTGACGCCGTCTTTCTCCCACTCCCGCCAGTCGAGGCGCCCTTCGATCGCCACCGGCCGACCCTTGGATAGGTAGTTGGCGCAGTTCTCGCCCTGCGCACCCCATACGGTCACATCGAAGTAGTTGGGCTTATCCACCCATTCGCCGGTCTGGCCATCCTTGCGGCGACTGTTGACCGCGACGCGCAGCTTGCAGACCGAGGTCCCGCCCGGTGTGCTGCGCAGCTCCGGATCGCGAGTCAGATTTCCGGTGACGACCACCACGTTCACATTTGACGCTGCCACAGCTCTCAACTCCTCTGAATCGTTGTCTGGATTTCAGTCTAAGAGCGCAGGCGGCGCAACTCTCCCCCCTCGAGCCGCAATCTCCGCACAAAATACGACGGCCGATGGGCTGAAACGGGCACCGGGGACGGGTTTCCGGTCCGCTGAGGTCTACTCGGCGGCGGCTGGCTCGTCGACCGTGGGCTCGGCGACGGCCTCGGGGGCGTCGTCGCCGTCGTCCGTGTCGGCGGGAACCGTGGCGGGGCGGCCGCCCTGTGGACCGCGATCGCGGTCGCGAGAAGCACCGTGCACCGGAGCGGCCACAGTTGGCGGTACCAGCACCGGCGCGTCTGAGTCGACTTTGAAGATGCGGAAGCGCAGCACGCCATCGGCGATTCTCAGGTTGTGACCGAGCTCATCGAGCAGCTCGCTCGGCGCCTCGAAGCGGAACCACCGATAGTCGGCCTCGTTGCGCTTGTTGATCTCGTAGGCCATCTTGCGCAGGCCCCATTTGTTCTCGTGCTTCAGCGTCCCTTTGGCCTCGATCCGCGCGCGGACGTCCTGTGCCAGCACGTCGCGACCGGCCTCATCGGGGCCGGGGTCAAGCATCAGGACCAGCTCGTATTCGCGTGGTGACGGCAAAACGGCGAGGGACTATAGCGGCGTTGGAGTGGCTTGCTCGGGTGGGCGGGGGGGGGGGGGG
>DASWQV010000092.1:0-31381 GCA_036403515.1 Solirubrobacterales bacterium | reverse complement strand
CAACTGGGCCGGGCCGTGGCCGCCCGAGGCGATCGCCAGCGAGTCAGGCGATCCCGTCGCCGAGGAGCGGCGACCGAAATAGGTACACGGCCCCCTCTCCCAGAGGCTTGGCGACCACGCCCCGACTCAAGCCCACGACCTGCTGCGCAACGGCCTCTGGGAGAGGGGGCCGCGTCCCTACTTCCCCCGCCGCTCCTCAGCAACCGGCTCCCCAGACGCGCTCATGATCGCCTCCGGCGGCCATGGCCCGGCCCAGTTGTCGCGAGCGCCGTCGATCGTGATCGTCGTACCGGAGAAGAAGTCGCCGGCGGGCGAGGCAAGGTAGGCGACCAGCCAGGCCATCTCCTCGGCGCGGCCGGCGCGGCCGATCGGGATCGAGCGCTCGAGGTTGTCGACGACGACCTGCGGATACTTGGTCAGCAGCGTCTCGGTGGCGAACTGGCCGGCCGCAAGCGCGCAGGTCTTGATCCCGAAGCGGGCCCACTCGACGGCCAGCGTGCGCATCATGTTCTCTACCGCGGCTCGGGCGGCGCCGGAATGGACCATGCCCGGCATCCCGTTGTGGGGTGAGAGAGTGACGCTGAGCACCTTGCCGCCGCCCTGTGGGATGAACGCCTTGGTGGCGGCCGCGTGGGTCATCAGCCATGTGCCCTCGACGTTGAGCTCGATCACGGTCCGGAAGCCTTTCGGCGTGATCGCCTCCGCCGGGGCGAGGAACTGGCCGCCGGCATTGTTGACCAGCACGTCGAGCCGGCCGTGGCGCTCGAGCAGGCCGTCGAAGAAGCGCTCCACAGCCTCCTCGTCGCGAATGTCGAGCGTCTCGTGCTCGAAAGATCCGGCCGATCCGATCGCCAGCTCCGCGGTCTCCACCAGCGGCTCCTCACGCCGGCCGCAGCCGATCACAATGGCGCCGAGCCGGGACAGCTCCAGCGCCGTCTCCCGCCCCAGGCCGCTGCCTGCTCCGGAGACGACGCAGACCTGCCGATCGAGAAGATCGGCATTGAAGATGCGCGAATGCGTACGTTCAGCCATCGGCGCGCAAGCCTATATACGGACGCTCACCGTAACCTGAGCGGGATGAAGGTAACGATCGAGCCCAAGCCGCTGCACGAGTCGCTGCCCGGCGGCACCCCCGGCGCCACGGTCACGGTTGAGCCGATCGTCGCCGGTACGGTCACCTGGCCGCGCACGATGATGGAACGGCCCGGCGGGCGCTTCGAGACGCTGAAGCTGGCGCGCGCCCTGCTCAGCGGCAATCCCGCTGCGACAGTGCCCTGCCCCGCCTTCCTGATCCGCCACCCGAGCGCCGGCGCGATCCTCGTCGACACCGGCCTGCACCCCTCGATCGCCACCGATGGCCGGGAGAACTTCGGCGGGCTCGGCACCCGCTTTGGCCACCCGGAATTGGAGGCGGGCAAGGACGTCCCGGCGCAGCTGCGGAGTCGTGGCCTCGATCCCGGCGAGATTCCCGTCGTCGTGATGACCCACATGCACATCGACCACACCTCGGCGATCTCGGAGTTCCCCAACTCGACCTTCGTCGTCAGCGAGACCGAGTGGGAGGCCGCGGCCAGCGGTTCCCAGCCGCTGCTCAATGGCTACCGACGCGCCCACTACGACTACGCATTCGACTACCGCACGGTCGACTTCGACCGCGGCGGGATCGACTCCTACGCGACCTTCGGCCGCGCCTTCGACCTCTTCGGCGACGGCTCGGTGCGCCTTGCATACACGCCCGGCCACAGCGCCGGGCATATGTCGGTGATCGCCCGCCTGGCCAAGCGCGACTTCGTGATCGGCGGCGACGCCACCTACATGCAGGCCCAGCTCGATGGCGACGCGCCGCTCGCCCCGCGCCCCTTCGACGCCCACAACTATCGCCGTTCGCTGCAGGAGCTGAGGCTCTTCCACCGCGAGTTCCCCGACGCGATCGTCACCCCAGGGCACGACCCCGAGTTCTACGCCGGCCTCAGCGCCCGCTACGAGTAGCCAGCACCCCGTACATCTCACGCACCGGGGCGAAGATCTGCTCCGCGACCTCGAGCTGGCGCTCGCGGCTGGGAGCCTGCTCACGCTCGAAGGAGAGCGCCTCGCCAAACTGCACCGTCACCTTGGGGAAGCGCAAGCGCTTCCAGCGGCGCACCTTCTCCGAGCCATGGATCGCGACGGGTAGGACGGTGACCCCCGACTCCAGCGCGATCCGTCCGATGCCCGGCTTGACGGCGCCGAGCTTGCCGCTGCGCGAGCGGCCGCCCTCGCTGTAGACGAGCAGCATCTCTCCCTGGTCGAGGATGGTCAGCGCGGTCTCGATCGCCTCCTCGTCGTGGTGCCCGCGGCGAACCGGGAAGACACCGCCGTGCTTGTAGATGTATGTCAGGACGGGGGGCCCGAACATCTGCGACTTCGCCATGAAGCGCACCTTGCGCCGCAGGTATAGGCCGATGAAGAAGTGGTCCATCTGGCTGAAGTGGTTGGGGGCAAGCAGCAGGGGACCCGACCTGGGCACGTTCTCCGCCCCGATCGCGCGGACGCGGTAGATCAGCAGCGTCGGCAGCGAGACGAGGATTCGAACGAAGGTGTAGGTCCAGCCGACGCCCTTGCGTGCGGCGGCGTGGAACTGGTCGAAGTACTCGGCGGGACGATCGTCCTTGTAGACCTGTGGCTTCATGTCTGCCATAGCGGGCGACGGCCCGGGGGCCGTCGCTAGGCGTTACCCCCGCTCGCGCGGGCGGTTACGCAGAGCCGCCCGCGGGCTTCGTCCAGCCGCGCGACCGCTCCACCGCCCGCCGCCAATCGCCGAGCAGCGCCTCGCGCTGCGCTGCGCCCAGCGCCGGCTCGTAGCGCGCCGCCTCGCGCCACATCTCCCCGACCTCCTCCAGGGTCCAACTACCCATCGCGATCCCCGCCAGGTAGGCAGCGCCGAGCGCGGTCGTCTCGGCGATCTCCGGCACCACCACCTCAGCGCCGAGCACGTCGGCCTGGAACTGCATCAGCCAGCCGTTGGCAACACCGCCTCCGTCGGCCTTCAGAACGGCCAGGCGCTCGCCAGACGCCGCCTCTTGCGCGCGAACCGCGTCGACTGTCTGGTAGGCGATCGCCTCCAGCGCCGCCCGCGCTAGGTGGGCACGGCCGCTGCCACGGGTGAGGCCGACAATCGTGCCGCGGGCGTAAGGGTCCCAATGAGGGGAGCCAAGACCGGCGAGCGCCGGTACGAAGTAGACGCCGTCGTTGCCCTCCAGCGAGGCCGCAAGCGCCTCGGTGTCCTCCGCTCGCTCGACCACTCCCAGGCCGTCGCGCAGCCACTGCACCGCGGCGCCTGTGACGAAGATCGAAGCCTCCAGCGCATAGGACCCCGCCGATGGGCCGAGGTGGGGAGCATCGGCCGGCATATCGGCCCATCGGCCGTCATCGGCCGTGCAGGCAACCGTGGTGAGGAGGCCCTCGCCGGGCTCGGGCGCCTGCGCTCCGGTGTTGAGCAGGACGAAGCTCCCGGTGCCGTAGGTGTTCTTCGCCATGCCCGCCCGGTTGCAGGCCTGACCGAAGAGCGCGGCCTGCTGGTCACCCGCCATGCCAGCAACCGGCACCGTGCCGCCGAACTCGCTGGTGGCGCCGTAGACGTGAGCCGAGGGCAGCGGCTCGGGCAGCTGCGCCGGATCAATCCCGAGCAGCGCGCAGAGCTCCTCGTCCCAGGTGAGTCGGTGGATGTCGAACAACATCGTCCGCGATGCGTTCGTGTGGTCGGTGGCGTGACGACCGGTGAGCTTGAAGAGGAGCCAGGAGTCGACCGTGCCGAAGGCCGCCCGGTCGGCACCCTCTACATTGCGCAGCAGCCACTCGATCTTGGTCGCCGAGAAGTAGGGGTCGAGAACGAGGCCGGTCCGCTCGCGCACGAGCGCCTCGTGCCCGGCCGCGCGCAACTCCTCGCAGCGCGGCGCCGTCCGCCGGTCCTGCCAGACCAGCGCCCGATGGATCGGCTCGCCCGTCGCCGGGTCCCAGGCGACGATCGTCTCGCGCTGGTTGGTGATCCCAATCGCGTCCAGGTCGGCGCCCTGAATTCCGGCGTCGACGATCGCCTGCACGGCGACCCGCCGTGTCACGTCCCAGATTTCAGCGGCGTCGTGCTCAACCCATCCCGGGCGCGGGAAGTGCTGCTCGAACTCCGAATAGGCCCGGCCGGCGATCCGCCCCTCCCCATCGAAGACCAGGCAGGTCGTCCCGGTGGTCCCCTGGTCGATCGCCAGAATCAGGGCCGAGCCCCGCGGACGATCGTGAGGAGGCCGTCGGCAACACCAGAGGCGCTGCCACCCCCGCTGCCCAGCCGGCGCAAGCCCATCCCATACATCAGCGCCACGATCGTGCGCGCGTGGCGGCCTGGATCGGGCACGTCGAGCGTTTCGAGGGCCGCCGCCGCGACCCCTTCGTAGGCCTCGAAGCAACGCTGCGAGGCCTCCTGCAAGGCCGGATCGCGCGCGGCCTGCAGGTGGAGCTCAATCTCTGCCAGCTGCTGAATCCGGTCGCCGGACTCTCGCACGACCCGTTCCACCTCAACGGCGACCTGTTCGATACTGGGGCGGCGGCTGCGCAGTTCGGCGGCGATCGCCTCCTGGCGGGCCACCTCCTCGCCGACGAAGAGCAGAAGGCTTTCGCGGAGCAGGTCGACCTGACTGGGGAAGTGGTAGGTGAGTGAGCCGAGCGCCACCCCTGCCGCGCCGGCGACGCGACGGTTGGTGACGGCAGAGACGCCCTCGCGGCCGATCAACTCGACCGTGGCACGCAGGATGCGCTCGCGTGTATCGGGAGGCGCGGCGGTGGCCAAGAAGCGTCAGCCTACCCGTTTGGCCTATCGTTCGTTCGAACGAACTAAGTTTGCCGAGGAGGAAACGTGTCGATCAGAACGACTGCGCTTGCGACGGAGACGAAGGAAAACGCGACAGAGGCTCGGCGCCTGGTCGACTTAGTCGCGGATAAAGCGACCAAGTCGACCACAGCCCCGGGCCTGCGTGAGCTGATCCTGATGCTGCGCGCTGGCGAAGCCTCCTCGCGAGAGCTGGTTGAAGCCTCGCTGGAACGAGCGGAGGGCGCGCAATCAACACTGAACGCCTTCAGGGTCATCCGCTCTGAGGACGCCCTGGCCGAGGCCGAGGAGGCGGACCGCCGCCTCAGTGCTGACGAAAACGCGCCGCTGCTCGGCGTGCCAGTCGCGATCAAGGACGACGTCGACCTCGCTGGGCACACCACCCCGTTCGGCTGCGGCGGGGGGCGTCCCGCTGTCCGCGACGCCGAGTTCGTTCGGCGGTTGCGCGAGGCGGGCGCGATCGTGATCGGCAAGACCCACGCGCCCGAGGTCGGCCTTTGGCACTTCACTGAGACGCCGCTGCACGGCGCCACCCGCAACCCCTGGAACACCGACCACACGCCCGGCGGCTCCAGTGGTGGCGCCGCCGCGGCCGTGGCCGCAGGGGTCGTCCCCGCCGCAATCGGCTCTGACGGCGCCGGCTCGATCCGCATCCCGGCCGCCTGGACCGGCCTGGTCGGATTGAAGCCACAGCGCGGGCGGGTCTCGACCTGGCCCGATCCCGAGGCCTTCAACGGGCTCAGTTGCTACGGCCCGCTCACCCGCAGTGCCGCCGACGCCGCCCTGCTGCTCGACGCCGTTCACGGCAATGTCCCCGCAGATCTGCACAAGCCTCTGCCGCCTCGTGAGCCCTTCTCTGAGGCCGCCGCGCGCGAACCCGGCCGTCTGCGCATTGCGGTCTCCTTCGCAACCCCGTTCGGGGTGCCAGCCAAGATCGATGCGGAGCACCGGGCGGCGATCGAATCGTTCGCCGAGCGACTTGCCGGCCTCGGCCACGAAATCGTCCGGGCCGACCCCGACTACGGCATCGTCGGCCCGACGATCGTCGCCCGCGGCGAGGCCGCCGTGGAGGAATGGCTCTGCGCCCATGGCGAAGATCGCGCCACCCTGGAGCCGCGAACCCGCGCTGCGGCGCGTATCGGCAGAGCGCTGCAGGGTCTGCCCCTCCGCCTCGCCCGCGCCGCCGAGCCGAGCCTGCGCCGCCGGATTGGCCGCGTCTTCGAGCGCTGTGACGTAGTCCTCACCCCGACCACGGCGAAGCCGCCGCCCCGCATCGGCGCCCTCGACGGGGAGGGGTACTGGAAGACCGGCAACACGGCCGGCGCCACCTGTCCCTTCGCCTTTGCCTGGAACGTGATCGGATGGCCGGGAATCAGCGTCCCAGCTGGTCTGACCGCGAGCGGCCTGCCAATCGGCGCCCAGCTGCTCGGCCGCGAAAACGACGAGGCCACGTTGCTCTCCCTGGCCGGCTCGATCGAGCGGGCCGAAGGGGGCTGGCCGCTGCCGGGCCCTGGCAATCGGGAGTGACCTGCTGACGGTAGGCGCCTCGGCGGGTTGGGAAATTAGACAGCGGGTGTACGGTCAGAACCAGGCAGGGTTCAACTCATAGAGGGAGCCCCAAATGGCAGCAGCCGAAGTGAAGAGATTCGATTCGCCAGACGAGACCCGCCCGTTCGAAGGGAAGGGCGAGGCAAAGGTAGTCCAGCTCGCCGGCCACGCCGTGGCGCATGGAACGTTCGAGCCGGGCTGGAAGTGGTCGGAGAACGTAAAGCCGATCGCCGGCACCGACTCGTGTCAGGTCGCCCACTTCGCCTACGTGCTCTCCGGCAGCATGCGCGTCTACATGGATGACGGTTCGGAGTTCGAGGCCAAAGCCGGCGACGTCGTGGCGATTCCGCCCGGCCATGACGCCGAGGTGCCGGGACCGGAGGCCTGCGTAATGATCGACTTCGGCGAGATCGGGGACTACGCGAAGCGCGACTGAACGCTCAGCGGGAGCGGCGGCGAGACAGGTAGGCGCCGGCAAAGTCGAGGAGCTGGCGCCCGCGGTGGGCGAAGCCGGCAATGCTTCGACCCGTCGCCCGATGACTGAGGTCGAGCTGGTACTCCCCGACGCGGTAGCCGCCGCGAACCGCATCGGCGGTCATGCCGATCTCCATCCCGTAACCGCGGGCGAACGGGAGCGTTGCGCGCAGGACGTCGACGACCATCGCCCGTTGGCCGGAGATCGGCGCCTCGGCCTCGAAGCCGCAAAGGCGGCGGATCCCCCAGCGAGCGAAGCCAAGCGCGAGGCCGAAGCCTCCACCGACCCGACGACCGAAAGAAGCGACGGCGAGGTCACACTCATCCGCCGCGACCGCCGCGACCAGCGGCGCGAGCCGGACGGCCGATCCGCCGAGGTCGCCGTCGCAGAGCAGGATCAGCTCAGGCGGCAGCGCGTCGCTCAACACCGCCTCCGCTGCCGCCGTGACGTTTGCGCCCTTGCCGTGCGGCCGCCCCCGACTGACGACGCGCGCGCCCGCCCTCATCGCTACCTCGGCGGTTCCGTCGCTCGAAGCGTCGTCGGCGACCCAGATCGCCGCCGCGGGGAAGGCGTCGCGCAGAGCGCCAACCGTCAGGGCAATCCGATCCGCCTCATTGCGCGCGGCGACTATCACGGCCAGCGAAGCGTCCGCCGCGGGATCAGGCTCGGTTCTCGATTGCTCCGCCGTCACGCGGGGATATTCTCCCGCGCCATGGATATCGAGGCGCACATCACGGGCAGCGTGTGGAAAATAGAGGTCGCGGTTGGGGACAAGGTCGAGGACGGCGACACCGTCGTAATCCTCGAGTCGATGAAGATGGAGATCCCGGTCGAGTCCGAAGACGACGGGACCGTCAAGGAGATTCGCTGCGAGGAGGGCCAGTCCGTCAGCGAAGGCGACGTCCTCGTAGTGCTCGAGTGAAAGCCCAAATCGACACGGTGACTTCCGGGTATTCGGATCCGGGTCGATTTGTGCGCAAGCGCGGGTTTCGATGAAGGAGACGCTCGCCGGCGGCAAGCTGCTGCTCGACTCGCCGGCCGTGGCGGTCGTCCGCCTGCGCATCAACAACCCCGAGCGGCGCAACGCGCTCGATCACGAGATTCTCGACGCACTGGCCGAGACCGTGCCCCGCCTCGACCACGGGATCGAGACGCGCTGCCTGCTGATCACCGGCGCCCCACCGGTCTTCTCGGCCGGATACGACATCGCCTCGATTCCCTCCGAGACCTTCGAGCGCGACGCCGAGGCACTCGTCGCCCACCCGTTTCAGGCGGCGATCGAGGCGCTCGGCAGCTACCCCTGGCCGACCCTGGCCGCGATCAATGGCCACTGCATCGGCGGCGGCCTCGAGCTGGCCGTTACCTGCGACCTCCGGATCTGCGCCATCGGCGCGAAGCTCGGCATGCCGCCGGTCAAGCTCGGCCTCGTCTACAGCCACACCGGACTGCGCAAGTTCCTCGACACGGTCGGCGTCCCCCGCACCAAGGAGCTCTTCCTGACCGGGCGCAACTTCGACGCCGTCCGCGCCGAGCAGGTTGGCCTGGTTCATGAAGTCGTCCCCGACGACCGCCTGGAAGCCACCGCGGTCGAGTTAGCCGCCGAGATCGCCGCCAACGCACCGCTCTCGATGCGTGGCAACAAAAGCGCGATCGACCTGCTCACCGCCTCGCCGGTGCTGAGCGATCAGCAGGAGGCGGGGCTCGTCGCCCTGCGCGAGTCCTGCTTTGCCTCAGAAGATTTCCGCGAGGGGATCAAGGCCTTCGCCGAGAAGCGCAAGCCCGCGTGGAAGGGACGATGAGCTCGACCGCCAAACAACTCGCCGCCACCGATCCAACCATGGCGGCGCTGATCGAGCGGGTCGGCAAGATCGACCTCGCGACCCGGATGAAACGACGCAGCGAGGAGCGGCCGGCCGATGCCTACGGGGCGCTGCTGCGGGCGATCGTCGGGCAGCAGCTCTCGACCAAGGCGGCCCGCACGATCTACGGCCGGATCCTCGATCTCTTCGACGGCAGTACCCCGGCGCCCGACCAGTTGCTCGAAGCCGAGGAAGCCGACCTGCGCGCCGCCGGCCTCTCGGGCCGCAAGGTCGAATACATCCGCGACCTCGCCTCGCACGTGATCAGCGGCGAGCTGGAGCTGGATCGCCTCGACCGGCTCGCCGATGAGGAGGTGATCGAGGAGATCGTCGCCGTGCGCGGTCTCGGCGTCTGGACCGCGGAGATGTTCCTGCTCTTCCACCTCGAACGCCCAGACGTTCTCTCCGGGGGCGACCTCGGCATTCGCAAGGCGATTCAGATCGAGTACGGGTTGGAGGAGATGCCCACCCCGACGCAGGTGCTGGAGATCGGCGAGCGCTGGCGTCCGCACCGCAGCCTGGCCTCCCTGTACCTCTGGGAGTCGTTGGCGATCGCGCCCATTGATTGAGGCGGGTCCGGTTCCGGCCGACAAGAAGACCATGCGACTCAGGTTCTGGCTTGGATTCCTGGTCGTCACGGCGATCGCGATCGGTTCGGTCGCGCTGGCGCTGATCGTCCACGGGCGCGAAAGCGACAGCTTCGAAAGAACGCAGCGGGCCGAGGCGGGCCGCGCTGCCCATCAGGTCGAAGCGCTGGCGGCGCTCTCGGTCGGACAGCTGGCGAGTGCCGCCGCCTTTTACCAGGCGGAGGGCCGTTTCAACCGCCACGAGTTCGACGTGATCGCCGGCTCCCTGCTGAACACGGGCGCCCTGACCGCAACCGGCTTCGTCAAATCGGTGCCGGCGGCGGAGCGGGCGCGCTTCGAACGCAGCCACGGCTACCCGATCCTCGAACGCGGCCCGCTCGGCGAGCTGCGCCGGGCGCAGCAGCGCCCCGCTTACTTCCCGCTGACCTTCGCCGCCTCGGTCTCCGGTCTCAAGGTCAAGCTTCCACTCGGCTATGACGTCGGCTCCGACGTCTTCCGCGGTCCCTACCTGCTGCGAGCGGCCAAGAGCGGCAAGCCGGCGGCGACACCGGTGATGCGGCTTCCGATTGGCGGTACGGGAATCAACGTCTTCCGCCCCGTCTACCGCGATGGTGCCCCGGTGGGAACTCAGGCGCAGCGCCGGACGGCCCTGCTTGGCTTTGCTGTCGGCGGCTTCCACGTACCCGACCTCGCCGAAGCGGCGAACGTCGCCCTGCCCGACAACGTGGCTGTCTCGCTGATCGACCGTGGGAAGCCGATCGCCGGCCCCGCCCTGCCGAGCGAAGAAACAGCGGCGGCGCGGATCCGCATCGCCGACCGGACCTGGCTGCTCGTCGTCCGTGATCCAAGCCGGCCGGGGGTTGACCTGCCAGTCCTGATCGCCCTGGTCGGGCTGTCGGTGGCGGCTCTGCTCGCTGCGCTGGTCTTGATCTGGAGCCGCAACGACCGGATGCAAGAACTGCGACGCCAAGCGAGCCACGACTCGCTGACCGGGCTGAAGAACCGGCGCCGCTTCGAGGAGGAGCTGCGGGAGGAGTTGGCACGAAGCGGGCGCTACCGCGTACCGGGAGCGCTGCTGATGCTCGACCTCGATCATTTCAAGCGGGTCAACGACACACTCGGTCATCCGGCCGGCGACCGGGTGATCGCCGAGATCGCCGAGGCGATGCGCGGCCGCGGCCGCGAGACCGACGTGCTGGCGCGGCTCGGCGGCGATGAGTTCGCCGTGATCCTGCCCCGCTGCAGCCTCGAGGAGGCGCAGGCGGTCGCCGCCGAGATCGCGACCGCGATCCGCGAGCGAATGAGCGGCGAGCAGGGCATGCCGCCGGTCACCACGAGCATCGGCGTCGCTCCCTTTGGGCCCGAAAGGAAGCTCAGCTACGAAGCGGTTTTGGCCCAGGCCGATGCCGCCCTTTACGCGGCAAAGGGCTCGGGACGCGACACCGTGCGGACGTTTGAGTCCGGCGAGGCCGGAAAGACCGCCCCGGCGACTCCGACCGGCGCCGCCAGCGCCGGCTAAGCGTCACTCAGGCGTCCGGACGGCCACCTAGCCTTGCGCCGGATGCCTCCCCTGATCTCCTTCGAGGAAGCGCTGGCGCTGGGTGAGCTGACCGACCATGAGGAGATCGGCGAGCTGGTCGAGCGCGCCTGGGCAGTGCGGCGGGAGAACTTCGGCGACTCCACCGACATGTGCTCGCTGGTCAACGCCAAGTCGGGCGGCTGCGCCGAGGACTGCGGCTTCTGCGCCCAGTCGCGTTACGCCGAGGCGGACACGCCTATGCACGCGATGATGGAGCCCGAGCAGATCCTCGAGCACGCCAAGGCGGCTGAGGCGGCCGGCGCTCACCGCTTCTGCATGGTCACCCAGGGCCAGGGGCTCTCCAAGCGCGACTTCGAGAAAATCCTCGAGGGCACGAGACTGGTCACCGAGAAGACCAACCTAAAGCGCTGCGCCTCGATCGGCCACATGTCGGCAGAGCGGGCCAAGAAGCTGCGCGAGGCCGGCGTGCAGCGTGTTCACCACAACGTCGAGTCCTCGCGCTCGTATTACCCCGAGGTCTCGAGCACTGTCCGCTACGAGGGCCGCCTGCGAACGATCGACGCGATCAAGGAGGCTGGCCTGGAGACCTGCGTCGGCGGCATCCTCAACCTCGGCGAGTCCAAGCAGCAGCGGGTCGAGATGGCCTTCGAGCTCTCCAAGATCGACCCCACCTCGGTGCCGATCAACCTGCTCAACCCGCGCGACGGGACGAAGTTCGGCGACCGTCCGCTGATGGACGCGATGGAGGTCGTGCAGTGGGTGGCAATCTTCCGCTTGATCATCCCCGGCGCCCTCTTCCGCCTCTGCGGCGGCCGGGTCGAGAACCTCGGCGACCTGCAACCGCTGGCGGTCAAGGCGGGGCTGAATGGGGTGATGATGGGCAACTTCCTGACCACACTCGGCGCCGAGCCCGAGGACGACCGGGCGATGTTCGAGGAGCTTGGGCTCAACGTCGCCCGGCAACCCGACAACGGCGCCAACCCGCGCCCCGACAACCGCGACGGCTGGCTCGATGGCGAAACGCCGACAACGCCGATCGACGAGCTGATCGACCACCAGGACGAGGCCAACTTCTGGGATCCCTCGACACAGCTGCGCGTGATCAAGAAGAGCAAGAAGCCGCCGCCGTATCCCGTTTCAGGCGCTACCTCCTCCGCCCCCGCACGGACGCGCTGATGATCACCGCAAGCGACTTCCCCGCGCCGCCGCGTCCGGGGGCGGCTACGGCATGACGGACGTCGCGGAGCGGCTGGAGGAGCTTCGCGACCGGGGGCTCTACCGGCGACTGCGCCTGATCAGCGGTCCCCAGGGCCCCCGCGTAACGCTCGACGGGCGGCCGGTCCTGCTGCTCTGCTCGAACAATTACCTCGGTCTCGCCGACCACCCACGGGTGCGTGGGGCGGCCGCCGAGGCGGCGATGCGCTGGGGCGCGGGCGCGGGCGCATCGCGGCTGATCAGCGGCAATATGCAGCTCCATCGCAGCCTCGAGGATCGGCTGGCCGCGTTCAAGGGCTATGGGTCGGCGCTGCTTTTCGGCTCTGGCTACCTCGCCAACACCGGCACGATCGCCGCGCTGGCGGGCGAGGGCGAGATCGTCTTCTCCGACGAGCTCAACCACGCCAGCGTGATCGACGGATGCCGGCTCTCGCGGGCTGAGACCTTCGTCTACCGTCACGGCGACGTCGAGCACCTAGCCTGGGGCCTGCGCGAGGCCGGCGGACGGGGCTCGCTGATCGTCAGCGACGGCGTCTTCTCGATGGACGGAGACATCGCGCCGCTCGAGCAACTGACGAGGCTCGCTCGAGATCACTGCTGCCGGCTGATGGTCGACGAGGCTCACGCCACCGGTGCGCTCGGCCCGGGCGGTCGGGGCTCGGTCGCAGCGGCCGGCCTCAGCGGCGACGTCGACGTCGTGATGGGGACGCTCGGCAAGGCCCTTGGCTCCTACGGAGCCTACGTATGCGCCAGCCGGCAGCTGACCGACTACCTGATCAACACGGCGCGTTCGTTCATCTTCTCGACCGCGCCACCGCCGCCCGTGGTCGCTGCCGGCCTGGCGGCGCTGGAGCTGCTCGAATCGCACCCGCACCGGGTGGAGCGGCTGGCGGAAAACGCGGTGACGCTGCGCACCGCACTCCGCGCCGAGGGGCTTTCCGCTGGCGACTCCAGCACTCAGATCGTCCCGGTCCAGGTCGGTGACGCCACCCAAACGATGGAGCTGAGCGAGCGCCTGCTCGAGCGCGGCATCTTCGCCCAGGGGATACGCCCACCCACCGTTGCGGATGGCTCCTCGCGGCTGCGCTTCACGGTGATGTCGACCCACCGCAGGGGAGAGCTGGAGCGAGCCGCGAAGCTGGCCGGAGCGGCAGCGCGCGAGCTGGGAGTCGCAGCCCGTGCGATCTCAGAGCTCGTGCCCGTCCCCGCCTGAGCGCCTTGAACGGCGTCTTCGTCACCGGCACCGGCACCGAGGTCGGCAAGACCGTGGTCGCCGCCGTTATCGCCCGCACCCTCGCCGGCGAAGGCAAGGGGGTCGCCGTCTTCAAGCCAGCGGTGACCGGTCTCGACGAACCGCCCCTCGATCGGCCCAAATGTGGAGCGACAGGCGACATTTCCGCCCATCGACTGCCGGACCACGAGTTGCTGCGAGTCGCAGCGGGCTCGAAGCAGAACGACGATGAGATTTCCCCCTACCGGTATGGACCGGCGGCCTCGCCACACCTGGCCGCGGCGGAGGCTGGCGAGGAGATCGACCCCGCAAGGCTCGTCGCCGCCGCCCAGGCAGCCGCCGCCGGGGCGGACGCCTTGGTATGCGAGGGAGTCGGCGGCCTGCTCGTCCCGCTCACCCGCGACTACCTGGTCCGCGATCTCGCGGTCGAGCTGGCTCTTCCACTCGTGATCGCGGCTCCGCCGGGCCTCGGCACGATCAATCACACGCTGCTGACGATCGAGGCGGCACGCGCAGCCGCGCTCGAAGTAGCCGCCGTGGTCCTGACGCCTTGGCCGGACGAACCCGGCCAGATCGAGCGATCCAACCGCGAGACGATCCAAGCCATCGGCGAGGTGACCGTCGATAGGTTGCCCCCGATAGACCTCGACGCCTTGGAGGCCTGGCCCTCACTGCGTCCGCCGACGGGCCTATTTCCCACCGCCTAGTCTAGGGCGCGGCTCTCAGTCCCGTAGGCCCGGGATCAGACGATTACGTCGAGGGTGGAGGGCGTCAGCTCGACCTCGAAGCCGGCGTCGCTCGCGATCGCGGCGGCGGCCTCGGCATCGCCCGGCGGCGTCCTCGCCAGCAGAAGCGCGCGTGCGACGTCCCCCCTCACGGCCTTCGCCATGTGCGACACCGTCTTGCGCCTGCCGCCCTGCTCGGTGAACGCACGGACGGCCAGCCGAGTCGCCTGCTTCGGTCTCCAGGCGGCGGCGTAGGCGCCGGAGCGCATATCGACGATCAGATCGCCAGCTTTGTCTGGCATCGCCTCAACGAGCCCATCGCGCCACCAGGCCGTCGGAGGCCCGATCCCCCTGAGCCTCGCCTTGGCCGGAAAGCGGTAGTAGGGAATCCGGTCCTCTGTGCGCACGAATCCCCACAGGGCGCTGGCGATCAGGACCTGCTGCTCTGCGCGGCGACGCGCGGCCGCCGGAAGGCCCGCCAAGTCGAGGCGCTCGTAGAGAACCCCGCTGTAGACCTGAGCCGCCGCGGCCGCGGGCGCCTCGCGCAGCGCCGCGTTCAGCTGCACCTCGCCAGCCTGCCCCGGCGAGATGCCGAGCGCCTTCACCGCCTGCCCAAGTGGTTTGCCGCCCAGCTCCTCGAGGGCATCGAGCAGCCTGCTGCGTAGCGGTTCCAGCTCCTCCGCAAAGGCCAGGGCGCCGAGGTCGACGGGCTCGCCCTGGGCGGGCATGGCCTTCCCCTCGGAAGGCGGCAGCAGGATCAGCACGGTTCAGTGTCAGGCAACCGGCTCGCCGACCGCCATCGCCTCTTGTGCGGCCAGCTCGGAACCGCCGGGGTTGACCGCCGCCTCGGCTGCCTCCGTGCTGATGCTCTTGCGCTTCGCCCGAATCGCCGTGGCCCCGACCACCGCTCCTGTCAGAGCGACCGCGCCGGAGACGGTCATCGCGTGGCCAAGCGCGTAGACGAACGCCTCCTGCCCGGCCGCAACGACCTCCCTCGCCCGGGCTGGCGCCATCCCATGCAACGCTTCGCTCGAACCGCCGCCGAACTCGTGGGCTAGCTCGGAGCGCTGCGCCGCGGAGACGCCGCTGCCGGCGAGGTCGCTGTCGAGCTTGGATTTGATCAGGCCCTGGAAGATCGCCCCGGTGACGGCGACACCGAGGCTGCCTCCGACCATGCGGAACATCGAGAGCACTCCGGAGGCGATCCCGGCCTTCTCGACCGCGACCGCGTTCATCGCGGCGCTGGTCATCGGCGACATCGTCAGCGCGATGCCGATGCCGAGCAGCATGAAGCCGGGCAGCAGATCGAGGTAGGTGGAGTCGACCGCGATGCCGCTGAAGCTGAACAGCGAGGCCGAGACGATCGCCAGCCCTGCCGCGATCAACCAGCGCGGGCCAAAGCGATCGGCCATGCGCCCCGCGACTGGCGCGACCAGCACGATCATCAGCGTCGAGGGCAGGAACCTGATTCCCGCTTCCAGCGGCGAGTAGCCGAGGATGTCCTGCATGTAGAGGGCGAGGAAGAAGAAGACACCGAGCATCGAGAAGGAGACGATCAGGGCCACCACCACCGCGCCGAGGAAGTTGCGATCGGCGAAGAAGCGGAATTCGACCATCGGCACCTTGACCCGCAGCTCGACCGCGACGAAGGCGGCGAAGCCAAGGCCGGCGCCGATCAACAGGGTGACGATCTCGGTCGATCCCCAACCCCAGCTGTTGCCCTCGACGAGGGCCAGGATCAGCGCCGTCAGGGCGCCGGTGAGAACGGCGACGCCGGCGTAGTCGACCTCGCGGCCGACGGTGTTGTCGCGGGACTCGCGCACCGCGAAGAGCGAGGCGGCGACGGCGCCGATCGCGACCGGGATGTTGAGGTAGAAGATCGCCCGCCAGCTGACGTTCTCGGTGAGAAAGCCGCCGAGCACCGGGCCGACCGCCAGCGCCAGGGCGGAGACTCCCGCCCACATTCCCATCGCCTTGCCGCGCTCGTGGGCCGGGAAGGCGTCGGTGATGATCGAGAGCGTCGCCGGCATCATCAACGCTGCGCCGACGCCCTGAACGACGCGGCTGACGACCAGCGAGGTCGCGTCAGGAGCGAGGCCGGCCGTCGCGGAGGAGAGGGCGAAGATGGTGACGCCGAAGAGGAACATGCGGCGCCGACCGAAGATGTCGCCGAGCCGCCCGCCCGTCGCCAGCAGCACGGCGAAGGAGAGCGTGTAGCCGTTGATCGTCCACTCCAGGCCGGAGATCGAGGCGCCCAGGTCTTTCTGGATCGACGGCAAGGCAACGTTCACCACCGTGTTGTCGAACATGATCATGAACAGCGCGAAGCACATCGCTCCCAGCGTCCACCACTTGCGGTTGTCGTCGGTGATCAGGTGCCGGTAACGGGTCATAGAACAACTCCTAGTTCACGCACAAATCGACACGGATTCGAATGACCGGCTGCCACCGCGTCGATTTGTGCGTTCACGGTCCAACCTCCTTCAGGTGTTCGTAAGCCTCGGCGATGTCCTCGCGGTCCATCAGCGAATCGACCGCGGCGTCGAGCTTGCGTCGCTGCGCCGCCGTGAGGCTGGCCGCGAAGGTCTCCATCCCCGCCTGGCGCACGACGACGAGGGTGTCGACGATCTGCTTGCCCTTGGCGGTGATCGCAACGCGCCGCACCCGCCGGTCATCGGCGTCCTCGACCCTGGTGGCGAGCCGCTTCTTGACCAGGCCATCGACCGCGCGGCTCATCGAGGGCACGGAGACGCCGAGCGTCTCGGCAAGATCGCCGACCTGGTGTGCCTCCGTCGCCTCGCCCAGTCCGCCCAGCTCAAGCAGAGCCTTGGATTGGGTCATCGAGAGACCGCTCTCCTCGATCACGCGGAGCAGGTTGCCGCGGTCATAGAGGAAGAGGTGGCGCAGCAGGGCGCTGATCCTCGCCGCCGTCTCCTGCGCCTCCGGGCTGGCCTCGGGAACGCCCACCTCTTTGACCAGCGCTGCGATCTCGCCTGCTTGCATGAGAGTAATAGTTGCACAAAAACAACTATTTCAACAGGAGAATATTTGCTCATGTGACCACAATCACGCTAGTCGAGTTCGCACCCCTAACCTCGGATAGCGCCAAAGACGAGCTCAGCGGGCGGTTCCGCCGAGGCCGTGGCTAATGTCATTCGCAGCGGATGGCCGTTGATCACGCTCAGCTCGACCGGGACCACGTCTGGCACCCGTTCACACAGCAGCAGGCCTGGCACGAGGAAGAACCGCTGGTGATCGAGCGGGCCGAGGGCGCCTATTTGATCGACAGCGACGGGAAGCGCTACATCGACGGCGTCTCCTCGCTGTGGTGCAACGTCCACGGCCATCGGCACGCGGGCATCGATGCCGCGGTCAGCGACCAACTGGAGAGGGTCGCCCACACCACGATGCTGGGCCTCGCCCACCCCGCTGCCGCCGAGCTGGCGGGGCGCCTCGTCGACCACGCGCCGCCCGGGCTCTCGCGGGTCTTCTACTCCGAGTCGGGTTCGACGGCAACCGAGATCGCCCTCAAGATGGCCTTCCAGTACCAGCAGCAACGGGGCGGCCAGCACACCCGGCGCACGTCCTTTGTCCACCTGCGCGACTCCTACCACGGCGACACGATCGGATCGGTCTCGGTCGGAGGCATCGACCTCTTCCACTCGACCTATCGGCCGCTGCTCTTCGAGACTCATGCCGCCGAGCCTGGCGACGCCGGCGACCTCGAGCGCGTGCTGGCCGTTCACGAAGAGGAGATTGCCGCGGTGATCGTCGAGCCGCTGGTCCAGGGCGCCGCCGGAATGCTGACCCACCCCCCCGGCTACCTGCGAGCGGTCCGTGAGCTCTGCGACCGCTTCGGCGTGCTGCTGATCTGCGACGAGGTGGCAACAGGGTTCGGCCGCACCGGAAAGATGTTCGCCTGCGAGCACGAGGGCGTCGCTCCAGATCTGCTCTGCCTCGCCAAGGGGCTGACCGGGGGGTACCTCCCCCTGGCGGCGACACTGGCGACAGAGCGGATCTACGAAGGGTTCCTCGGCGCCCCCGAGCAATACCGCACTTTCTTCCACGGCCACACCTACACCGGCAACCCACTCGCCTGCGCCGCTGCCCTCGCCAGCCTTGATGCCTTTGAAGAGGAGCGGACGATCGAGAGCCTGCAGCCTAAGATCGAGCTGTTGTGGGAGCTGCTGACCGAGCTGGAGGCGATGGCCGAGGTGACGGAGGTGCGGGGCCGTGGCGTCATGGTTGGGATCGACCTCGGCGAGCACGATCCGGCCCTTCGCCTGGGTCACCAGGTCGCTCTGGAGGCACGCAAGCGCGGCGCGATCATCCGCCCGCTCAGCGACGTGATCGTTCTCATGCCGCCACTCTCGATCTCAGAGGACGAGCTGCGGCGCCTGGTGGAAATCACGCAGCGGTCGATCCAAGCCGCTTCCGCTGCGATCTCGCCAGACCCCCTGGCGCAAGTCGCCTGATCCACCTGTGACGGATCGAGGCTCCGCCCGTAGTAAGGGCGTGAGTGAGACCCTCGTCGCACCGGCCACCGCCGCTCCGCCCGATGCCGATATCGCCTTCGACGAGCTCTATCGCTCGAGCCGAGACGATGTCTACGCCTATGCCGCCGGGCTGCTTCGCGATCGCGCAGCGGCGGAGGACGTAACGGCCACTGCCTTCGAGCGCGCCTATCGCAAGCGCTCGCGCTTCGACCCGAACCGGGGAAACCGGCGTGCCTGGCTGTTTGGGATTGCGCGCAACGCCGCTCTCGATGAGCTGCGGCGACGGAGCCGGCAGGCAGAGCTCGCCTCCGACCCGATTGACATGACCAGTCTCGACGCGGAGCGCAGCGAGCAGCGCTTGGCTCTCATCGACGCGCTGGGCAGGCTCGATGGGCGCGAGCGGGAGCTGGTCGCGTTGAAGTTCTTCGCCGGTCTCGCCAACGCCGAGATTGCCGCGGTGCTGAATATCAGCGAGTCGAATGCGGGCACGAAGCTGCACCGCGTCGTCGCCAAACTGAGGGAGGCATGCGATGGAGCGCTCTAGCGAGTACGAGGACCTGGCCGTCGCCCTCGCGGAGGCGCGGCCGGTCCCCCGAGCCGACTTTGCGACGGAGCTGGACGAGCTGGTCGCGGCGGGCTTCCCACGGCCGTCGCGGTTCGGCGGTCGCCTCACTTCCATAGCTGCGCGCTTTCGCCTGCCGTCCCCCCGGCGCCCGCTGCTGGCGGCCGGCGCCACTGCGCTTGCCGCGATCGTCATCGCCACCGTGATCGTTGCAAGCAACGAATCGGCCTCCAGACCCGTAGCGCTCAACCGTCCCCAACCGGTCGATCGTCCGCATGCGGATTTCTCGAGGCCAAGTCCGCCGACCTCCGGCGGATCGGTCCCTTCAAGCGGGCCCGCGGGACAGGGCGCCTCGGCGGGCGTCGAGCGATCCAGCGAAAGCTCCAGCTCCACAGCGGGAAGCGCCCTGGGTGAACTTTCCAACTCGAATGCCGACTATGGCTTCACTTCCCTCAGTCGCGCTACCCACCGCGACATCGAACGCTCGGCGGAGATCGCTCTCCTCGCCGATCCAGCTGATGTCGCAGAGGATTCAAGCAAGGTCTTCAGCGCCGTCCACGACGCTAGTGGCATCGTTCTTCATTCGACGACCACGGCGGGAAGAAACGCCGGCGCTCACTTCGACCTGTTGATCCCAAGCGCGAGACTGGGCGACGCGCTGGCCGCCTTCTCGACAATCGACGAGGTCAGCAGCCGCCATGAGGCGAGTGCGGATATCACCGCGCCCACGGTCGCACTTGGTGAACAGCTCCAGGATTCGAGGGCGAAAATCGACGGGCTGCTGTCGCAGCTCGCCGCCGCGGAAACCGAATCTGAGAGCGACGCGATCGAAGTCGAGCTACGTAGCGAGCGCCGCCGTGCGGCACAGCTGCGCGCGCGGCTGAGCAAGCTGCACCAGCGGGTCGACTTCTCGCGGGTCTCCCTCCGAATCGAAACCGACAGTGCCTCGGCAGAGCCGAACGGCGCTTGGGGAATAGGCGATGCCTGGGGCGATGCCGGTCACATCCTCGGCATCGCCGCCGGTGTGACGATCGTCGGGCTGGCCCTGCTCGGTCCCTTGACCCTGATCTGCCTGTTGGCCTGGGTCGCCCGTCGCGCCTGGCTGCAGCGTGCTCGCGCTCGTGCCTTGGCCTGAGGGGGGCCTGACCTCAAAGGGTCGTGACCGGTTGTGGTCAGACACCCCCTATAGGGTGAGCAGATGGACGGGCGGCGGCGAGGATCTGCGGAGGCGCCGAACCTTGGCAAGCCCTCCGAGCCACGTCCTGCTGCATCGGTGGTGTTGCTCAGGCGCGGTGGCAAGCACGCTGACCGGGCACTCGAGGTACTGCTGCTGAAGCGGGCCGAGAAAGCGCGATTCATGCCCAATGTCTGGGTCTTTCCCGGCGGCGCGGTCGATGGCGCCGACGGGAAGGACGAAGCGCGCTTCAAAGCCTGCGCGATCCGCGAGCTCGAGGAGGAGGCGGGAATTGCCCTGCCGGCTGGCGAGGAGCTGGTCCTGTTTTCACGTTGGATTACCCCGGAGGTCGTCTCTCGCCGATTCGACGCATGGTTCTTTCTCGCCCTCGCGCCCGCTCACACGCCCCCGAAGGCGGACGGCGTCGAGACCGTGGACGCCGGCTGGTTTGAGCCGGCGGGTGCGCTGGAGATGCAAGCCGCAGGCGAGATTGCCCTTGCCTTCCCGACGATCAAGCAGCTCGAATCACTGCTCCCGTTCCGCAGCTCCGAGGAGGCGCTGGCGGCCCATCGAGATATCGAGGTCCGGCCGATCCTGCCAAAGGTGATCGGCACCCCGGAGGACAACCGGGTAGTCCTGCCCGATGACCCGGACTATCCGGCCTGAGCCACCTTTTGGAGCAGCCATCCGTGCCAGCGCGAGCGGCCGCCTTGGACGACGCCCGACTCGTTATACGGCGGGAAATTGCTCCACACCGGCGTGCCAGGGGCCCGGCGGGTAGGTATGCACGCCGCTCTCCTCCATCTCGCCCCGCAGGCGCCTGAAGAGCTGGGCGGCATTTTTTAGCGCAGCTTTCAGCTCACCCTCGCTGCGCTCGCCGAGGCGCCAGAGGAACCAGAGCTGGCGATCGTTGATCCCGAAGTCCACCTCGCCGGTCATCGTCGTCGTCCAAGCCAGGAAGCCTGGGCTGAACAGCTCGCGGAGGGCAACCGGGTCGTACTCGCGCGGCACGGTCGCCTGGAAGCGCTTGTTGAAGTCGATTGACTCGAACTCGACCTTGCGGGCAAAGCGCTGGGTGACCACCTCACGGCCCTCGATCGACTCGACGTTGAAGGCGGGAACGACCTGCGCCAGGTCCGGCATGTGCGCCTTGGCGAGGATTGCGGTGGGGAGCACCGCCTTGCCGAGGAAGCGGCCGACTTCCTTCTCGTCGGCATCGCACGACGAGCCCCAAAAGCCATCGGCAAGCTGCCCGGTGAGGCGGTTGGCGCCGCCGACGCAGAGCGCCACTGGCCCGTCCTTGGGATTGATCCCGCCGACGGGCTCATATTTCAGATCTCGCCGCTGGCCGTACTTCTGGACGGTTTCGGCCCAGGCTTCGGCTTCCTGCTTGGCGCTCATCCGCTGATCCTACGTTCCGGTGCCTGGGCGTGGTCTAGGATGCGCCTATGACTATCGCCATCATCGTGGTGGTCGCGATCATCGTTATCGCGGTCCTCTACTACATCGGCAAGCGCAACGCGATCATCGGCGCCCGCAACCGGGTCGACGAGTCGTGGAGCGGAATCGACGTGCAGCTGAAGCGACGTCACGACCTCGTGCCCAACCTGGTCGAGACGGTCAAGGGCTACGCCGAGCACGAGAGCCAGACCTTCGAGAAGACGACCCAGGCGCGGGCCGAGGCGATGGCGGCCCAGAGCGTCGAGGACACCGCCAAGGCCGAGCAGAAACTGACCCAGGCGCTGGCCGACGTACGCGCCGTCGCGGAGAACTACCCCACCCTGCGCGCCACCGAGAACTTCCAGCAGCTCAGCCGCAACCTCGCCGAGCTCGAGGACGAGATCCAGGCCTCGCGGCGGATCTACAACTCCAACGTGCAGTCCTACAACACGTCGATCGAACAGTTCCCAGGCTCGATCATCGCCAACCAGGGCAGCTTCACCAAACGCGAGTTCTTCGAGATCGAGAACGCCGCCGACCGTGAGCCGGTCTCGGTCAGCTTCAGCAAAGACTGAAGCGCTCTAAGCTTCTGGCATGACGGCGACCCAGGAAGTGACCCTCTGGATCTGCGAGAGCTGTGGGTTCATCTACGACCCTGCGATCGGCGACCCGGACGGCGGGATCCCGCCTGGAACGAAGTTCGAGGACATACCCAAGGACTGGTTCTGTCCGGTCTGCGGGGCCAGAACCTCCGACTTTCGCCCGCTGGAGCCCGGCGAGGCGTAAGCCCGCAGGGGAGCCAGCTTGAAGCACGACTACGACTGGCTGGTGGTGGGCTCCGGGTTCGGGGGCTCGGTCTCAGCGCTGAGACTCGCCGAGAAGGGGTACTCGGTGGCGGTCCTGGAGTGCGGCAGCCGCTTCCGGGACGAGGACTTCGCCGAGTCGACCCTGCGCCAGCCGCGCCGTTACTTCTGGGCGCCGAAGCTCGGCATGCGCGGGATCCTTCGCATGACCTTCTTCAAGGACGTCTTCGTGGTCTCCGGCAGCGGCGTCGGCGGGGGATCGCTCGGCTACGCCAACACTCTCTACCGGGCGCGCCCAGCCTTCTTCAAGGACCGCCAGTGGGCCGATCTCGGCGATTGGAAGACCCAGCTGAAGCCCCACTACGAGACCGCGGAACGGATGCTCGGTGTGGTCGAGTACGAGGGCATGGGGGCAGCTGACGAGCTCTTGAAGGAATACGGCGAGGAGATCGGCGTCGGCGAGACCTTCACCAACACGCGCGTTGGCGTTTTCTTCGACAAGCCCGGGGTCGAGGTCTCCGACCCGTTCTTCGACGGCGAGGGGCCGACCCGTACGGGTTGCATGCGCTGCGGCAGTTGCATGGTCGGCTGCCGCCACGGGGCGAAGAACACGCTGGTCAAGAACTACCTCTGGTTCGCCGAGAAGCTCGGCGTCAGGATCGAGCCCGAACGGCAGGTGACGGAGATCAGGCCCCTCGGCGCAGCGGATGGCTCTGAGGGCTACGCCGTGACCAGCGAGCGCTCCGGCGCTTGGCTGCGAAAGCGGCGACGCACGACTACGGCGCGCGGTGTCGTCGTCGCGGCCGGCGCCCTTGGCACCAACAACCTGCTCGCGAACTGCCGCCACAGCGGCGCCCTGCCGCGCCTCTCCACCCGGATCGGCGACGTCATCAGGACGAATTCCGAGTCGATCCAGTCCGTAACCGCGATGGACGACGAGCGGGACTTCAGCCGCTCGGTCGCGATCACCTCGAGCATCTATCCCGATCCCGACACCCACATCGAGGTCGTCACCTATGGCGAGGCGGGCGACGCGATGAGCGGCACCTTCACCGCGATGACCGGCCCCGGCACGAGGGTGACGAGACCGCTGAAGTGGATCGCCGCGATGCTGCGCCATCCGTGGCAGACGCTGCGGATGCGTATCCCCTACCGCTGGTCGCGCCGGACCGTCATCCTGCTGGTAATGCAGACGGTCGACGCAGCGATGAAGCTGCAGCCGAAGCGCAAGCTGTTCGGGCGCGGTGTGCGATTGCAGACCGCGCAGGATCCGGACCGGCCGAACCCGATCTACCTGCCTGCAGCGGCGCAAGCCGCACGCTGGTTCGCCAAGAAGACCGGCGGCACCGCCCAGAGCGCGCTCACCGAGTCGATCCAGAACGTTCCGACCACCGCGCACATCCTCGGCGGCGCCGTCATCGGCGCCGATCCGGACAGCGGCGTCGTCGACTCCGGCAACCGCGTCTTCGGCTACGAGAACCTGCTGGTCACCGACGGAGCGTCCATCCCGGCAAACCCCGGCGTCAACCCAAGCCTGACGATCACCGCCAAGGCCGAGCACGCGATGAGCCTCGTTCCCTCGAAGGAGGCGGCTGAGCCGCGCCACCTTCCGGAGGCAGCGCGGCCGGCAATCTCAGTCAGCGCCTAAGCCAGCTACTGAGCGAACCTCTCGCCCACGTAGTCCCAGTTGACGACGTTCCAAAACGCGTCGATGTAGTCAGGGCGCTTGTTCTGGTACTTGAGGTAGTAGGCGTGCTCCCAGACGTCGCAGCCGAGCAGCGGCACGCTGCCGTCGGAAAGCGGTGAGTCCTGGTTCGGCGTCGAGACGACGGCCAGTCCGGAGTTGTCCTTGACCAGCCAGGCCCAGCCGGAGCCAAAGCGGGCGATGCCGGCGTTCTTGAACTCTTCCTTGAAGGAATCGAAGGAGCCAAATGTCTCGCCGATCGCCGAGCCGAGGTCGCCGCTGGGCTCACCGCCGCCATCGGAGCTGAGCATCTCCCAGAAGAGGCTGTGGTTGTAGTGGCCGCCGGCGTTGTTGCGGACCGGGGCCTGCTTGTCGCCAGGAAGGCTGGAGAGATTTCGCAGCACGTCCTCGACATCGCGATCGGCCCACTCAGTGCCCTCCAGCGCCGCATTGGCTTTGTCGACGTAGGCCTGATGGTGCTTGTCATGGTGCACCCGCATCGTCGCCTCGTCGATGTGAGGCTCGAGGGCGTCGTACGCGTAGGGAAGGTCGGGAACCGAAAAGGCCATCTGGCGTCTCCTTGGTCGATAGTCGAAGTCCGTTGGGGAGCCTAACGCTGCTGCGCCCCGGGCAGCCTCGCGCGTGGCGCCGTTCCACCGGACGAGATGCATAAACAGGTCGCAAGCGGGTACAGGCCGGTTTGCGATGAGCGATTCCGATCCGAATATGGAGACGATCGAGACCCGGGTGCCTTCACGCCTCGATCGCCTGCCATGGTCCAACTTCCACTGGATGATCGTGGTCGGCCTGGGCACCGTCTGGATCCTCGATGGCCTGGAGGTGACGATCGTCGGCAGCATCGGCCAGCGGTTGACCGAAAAAGGCAGCGGCATCGTCCTCGACGCCAGCCAGATCGGAACGGCCGCCGCTTTCTACGTCGCCGGGGCCTGTCTCGGCGCGCTCTTCTTCGGCCAGCTCACCGACCGCTTTGGCCGAAAGAAGTTGTTCCTGCTCACTCTCGGCGTCTACATCCTCGCCACCATCGCGACCGCCTTCTCGTTCAGCGCCTGGTACTTCTTCGCCGCCCGCTTCTTCACCGGCGCCGGCATCGGGGGCGAGTACGCGGCGATCAACTCGGCGATCGATGAGCTGATCCCGGCCCGGCTGCGCGGCCGTGTCGACCTGATGATCAACGGCAGCTTCTGGATCGGCGCCGCGGGTGGCGCCGTCGCCTCGATTGCCCTGCTCGACACCGCACTCTTCGCCGCCGACGTCGGCTGGCGCCTCGCCTTCGGCATCGGCGCTTTGCTCGGTGTCGGCATCCTTCTGGTCCGTCGCAATGTCCCGGAGAGCCCGCGCTGGCTCTTCATCCACGGACGCGACGAGGAGGCCGAGGAGATCGTCGGTGACATCGAGGAGGCGATCGAAGAGGAGAAGGGCGAAGAGCTGCCCCAGCCCGATGACAGCATCAGGGTCAAGCCTAGGGAGCGCATCTCGTTCCGCGAGATCGCCCAGACGGCGATTTCGAAATACCCGCGCCGTACCGCCCTTGGCCTTGCCCTCTTCGTCGGGCAAGCATTCATGTACAACGCGGTCACCTTCGACCTCGGCACCCTGTTGGGCGAATTCTTCAAGGTCTCTTCGGGCAGCGTGCCGTTCTACCTCGCCCTCTTCGGCGTCTCCAACTTCCTCGGCCCGTTCACCCTCGGCCGCCTCTTCGACACCGTCGGGCGCAAGCCGATGGTCACCGCCACCTACCTGGGATCTTCCGCGCTGACCGTGGCGCTCGCGATCCTGCTGCTCGGCAACTCGCTGACCACCTGGAGCTTCATGGCGCTCGTGCTGGCGATCTTCTTCATCGCTTCAGCCGGCGCCAGCTCCGCCTACCTGACCGTCAGCGAGATCTTCCCGATGGAGACGCGAGCGCTCTCGATCGCCTTCTTCTACGCGGTCGGCACCGCCGCCGGCGGCATTGCGGGACCACTGCTCTTCGGCCATTTCATCGCCAGTGGCAGCCAGGATCAGGTCGCGACGGGCTTCTTCATCGGCGCGGCGGTCATGGCGATCGGCGGAATCGCCGAGCTGCTTTTCGGGGTCAAGGCAGAGCGCCGGCAGCTCGAGGACATCGCCGAACCGCTCACGGCGGAAGGAGTGCGCCAAGACGGGAAGGACGAGGAGGACCGCAGCCGCGAGCGCCGCCCCGGGCGCTACCGCCTCGGTCGGGGCAGCTACAGCTCCCCGCCGGGATTGCCCAACTGGCCCCCCCGTTAGGCCCTGCTAGCGTGTTTCTTACAGCGGGCTGCACGGCCTTGCATAGGGCTCGAGGGCGGCAATAATTTTGATCGGAACGGACCGCCCCGGCACGAGTGCCAATGGCAGCTAAGCGCACCACAGACGAGACCGACCCAATCGCCCGCTCGCCGGGCTCGAAGGAGCATCTTGCCGGCGAACAGGAGCTCTGGGAGCGCTTTGCCCGCGACCATGACCCTGCCATTCGCGAGGAGTTGGTGCGGCGCAACATGGCCTTTGCGAAGCGTCTGGCGCTGCGCTATCGGGGCGCCAGCGAGTCCTTCGACGACCTCCTCCAGGTTGCCAACCTCGGCCTGCTCAACGCGGTGGACCGCTTCGACCCCGAGCGCGGCATTCCCTTCACCGCCTTCGCCTCACCGACGATCCTCGGTGAGCTGAAGCGCCACTTCCGCGACCGCGTCTGGACGGTGCGGGTGCCCCGTGGGCTTCACGATCGGATGGCCGAAGTCGACAAGGCGATCACCGAGCTGACCAAGCAACTGCAGCGCTCGCCGTCAGTGGGGGAAATCGCAGAGCGCCTTGGGCTGGAGGAAACGGATGTTCTCGAGGTGCTCGAGGCCAACCACAATCGCCGCCCCCTTTCGCTCGACCGCCCGCCCGGGGGCGAGGATTCCGATGAGGCCCCGCCCTCCGAATGGATTGGAGGCGAAGACGAGCGCTTCGAGCTGGTCGAGGGAAGAATCGCCCTCGATGCCGCCCTGCCCTACCTCGAGGAGCGCGAGCGCACCGTCCTGCGCCTGCGTTTCGTCGAGGACATGACCCAGTCGCAGATTGCCGATCAGATCGGTCATTCGCAGATGCACGTATCGCGCATCCTGCGCCGCGCGCTCAGCCGCATTCGCGAAAGAATCGAGGAGGAACGGGGCCTCGAGGGAAGCGACTAAGCGCTCGGCAGGCCGGCGAAGCCGGCGAAGCGGACGATCAAGTAATCCCCGTCATCGGACTCGTCGACGACGAATTCGTCGGCAAGTGCCTCGAGTGAGCCGCCCACCTCGGGAACGTCGAGCTCGCGCCGGATTTCACCGGCGGCACCTTTTTCCATCGGCCCAAGGCGCAGCTCGAGGCCTTCGTCGCTCTCGCCAAGGCCGAGCCGCACACAGCCGTCGACGAAGCGCCCGGGAGCCGCGCCGGCGATCGCATCGGTGATCAGCACAGCGTCGGAGACACGATCGACGGAGAGATCGCGACGCGCGGCAAGGGCGCCAACCATTCGTGCCAGCACGGGCTCGAGCAGCTCGGCGCGGCCGACGGCGATCTCGGTGCCGGCGACCATGGGGAGCGAGCCTTTCTCGAGCGCTCCATCCGAGTCGCCGGTGCCTCCCTCCTGAAGCGGCAACCGCATCATCACTTCGGTCCCACGGTCGAGGCCACCGGAGATGCTGAAGCTTTGGGAGAGGGCGGCGATCAGCGTCAAGCCGAGTTTGAGGCTGGCTCGCTCAGACTCAGCCTGCGGGCTGATTCCCGAGCCGCTGTCACTGACCGTCACCGTCAGGCCCTCACTGTCGGGCTCCGCTTCGACCGTCAGCGGGCCGGCATCGCCCGGATAGGCGTGCACAACGACGTTCATGCAGGCCTCGGTTACCACCGTCTTCAGATCGGCGACGCCGGTTTCGTCCATTCCGATCTGCTCAGCCAGCCCCGCCAGGGCGTGCCGAACCACCGCGACGTTCTCCGCCCTCGCGGGGAGCCTCATATAAAGCCCTTTTGGCTTCTCGCTGATGGGGGGGCTGTCTGCCATTGACTGCTGATCCGCGGGGGAGCCTCTCCCCTGCGGCCTGCGAGCATAACTATGTCGTCGTCCTCGGCCACCCGCTACCCGAGGCGCCGGTCCGCAAACCGAGCACGCGATCGTTTGTCAACGGCTTACGCGTCGCGCGAGCGGGTAGATGTCGGTCGATGCCAGCACCGCGCCGGAGATCGCCCCGCGAGCTGTTCGAGACGCGGAGCCACTCCTGGCAGGAGGTGGGCCTCGGCCATGAGCTCGAGGCGCAATCGCCGGGTCACGCTCTCGGTGGCCTTCTAGCTGCGCTGGTGATGATCGCTGCCGTTCTCGTCGTCTATTACCGGCGCCACGAGCTATTGCCCGGCTACGGGCCATGGGTGCGGGCGGCCACCGTCGTGATCTTGATCATCGTCGGCTCCGCCGCCAGCCATTGGCTCGTGCGCTGGATCTCTCCGCGCCTCTTCCGTCGTGTCGACCCCGCGACCGCCGGCACGGCGGGCTTCCTGATTCGCCTCTTCGCGATGGCAACGGTGGTGATCGTCGCCCTCCGAATCGCCGGCGTCACCGCTGCCACACTGGCCGTCGGCGGCGCTTTTACGGCGATCGTTCTCGGCCTTGCGGCCCAGCAGACGCTTGGCAGCCTGTTCGCCGGCATCGTCCTGCAGAGCACCCGGCCCTTCCGAGTCGGCGAACGGGTGCGCCTCGTCGGCGGCGCGCTTGCCGGCTCGATCGAGGGGACGGTCAGCTCCCTCGGCCTCTTCTATGCGACCTTGGTCCAAGGGGCAGATCGGCTGCAGGTGCCCAACAGTGTGTTGATCAGCCTGGTGGTCGTGCCGCTGCGCGAGCCGCCGAAAGTCAACGTCCGGGCTCACTTCTCAGCCGAGGCGAGCCCGCGCCGGATCGAGGAGCAGTTGCTCAGCTCAATCCGCATCCCGACCCGCAACGCGCCGGATGTCGCCTTGGAGGAAGTAGACGAGGATGGCGTGGTGCTGCGGATCAGCGCGACGCCTCTGCGGCCGGACGACGGCTCTCAGCTCGCCGAGGAAGTACTCGACGCGCTGCGCCGCGCACCGGAGGCAACCGCCGCCGAACACTCCTTCTAAACGCGCTCGCTCAGGCAGCAGCGCCATCGAAGCGCGAGAGCGCCTCAGCCGGATCGACGAAGACCTCGCCGCGGACGAAGAGGCCGTCTTCGACGTCCCAGATCCAACCAACCGGCATGTCGCGGATGCCGAGCTCGCGGCTGCGCACGTAGACGCGGCCGGAGGCGAACAGGCGGTTTCCCTGCCGCTCCACTGTCCCGAGCGTGATCAGGAGCGATTCCCAGACCCGTTCGACGTCGGCAAGGTATTCGCGCAAGCCGTCAGGCCCCCGGTAGGGAGCGTCGTGCCCGGCTTCGCCGCCGGTGACCGTGTGGAACTCCATCTCGGGGGCGCAGAGCGAGACGATCGCCACTGCATCGCGCTGGTTGAAGGCATGGAAAAGGCGGCCGAGAAGGGCCTCGTAAGCGTCATCCACCGCCCTGCCAGGGGAACTTGCGGGCGGGTGATCCACCGCGAGGGACCGATCGCCGCCGGAGCGCGTCAGCACCAGGATCGCCACGTCGTCGTCGAGCGCGCCGGCGGTGAAGCCGTGCAGGGCGCCCTCGAGCCGCTGCACGGCAATCGCTGGATTTGTGGCTCCAGCCAGCTCCGCCCGCAACCGCTCCTCGCCGAAGCGGCCCCGATCGCCCGACGCCTCGATGATTCCATCCGTCACCAGCACGAGCTGCTGGCCGGGGTCGAAGGAGGCCTCCTCGATCTCCCACTCGACGTCGGGGAAGGCGCCGAGCACGGGATCGGAGCCGACCACCTCGGTGACGGCCTCGCCGTCGACCAGGAGCGGCGGCGGGTGGCCCGCAACCGCAATCCGCACCGGTTGCTCGGGATCTTCGCTGAGGGCCAGCGCGGCGACACTGCAGAGCGCGGTACCGCCGCGGGCAAGCAGGGCACGGTTGAGGGTGGCGAGGGCAACCTGAGGGTCGTTGGTCAGAATCGCCGCTGTGCGCAGGGTGTAACGAGCGAGCGCGGTTATCGAAGCGGCCTCGGCGCCGCGGCCGGTGACGTCGCCAATCACCAGCATCCAGCCACCCGGGACTCGAAAGGTGTCGTAGAAGTCGCCGCCGACCTCGTTCTCTGCCCCCGCGGGACGGTACATCGCGGCCAGCGACCAGCCGGGCAGGTGCGGCAGCGGCGACGGCAGGAGGCCATGCTGCAGCGTCTCGGCGATCTCGGCCCGTTCGCGCTCGGCCCGCTCGAGGTCGGCAAAGAGGCCGGCATTGTCGAGGGCAAGGGCAACCCGGCCGGAGAGAATCCAAGCGAAATGGGCGTCGCTGCGCCGGTAGCGCCGGCCCGACCAGGCGACGCCGAGGGTCAGGGCGCCCTTCACCTGGCCCCTCGCCTGCAGGGCGAGGGTAATCGCGGAGCGGACCCCCATGCCGCGCAAGAGCTGGAGGTCGGGGCCATCGTCGTGGGCGAGCCCGCGCAGCTCTTCCTCCGACATCCGCTCGATGAACTGGGGGTCGAGAGAATTCTCGTTGTCGCCCTTGAGCATCCGCTCAGGAATCGACGGCTCGCGCTGCCGCAATCCGTGCTCGACCTCAGCGCCTGCCCCCGGGGCGGCGCGCACCGCGACCCGTCGGGCGCGATCGTCCTCGATCACGTCAATGACGCAGAAGTCGGCGATCTCGGGAACGAGAACGTCGCAGATCGCCTCGAGTGTCTCCTCCCGCGAACCGGCGGCTTCGGAGGCTCGCGCCACCTCGCCGAGGATCTCAAAGCGATGGTGCGCCGCCCGGCCGCGCATCAGCAGGACGGCAAGCCAGCCACAGAGCGCGGCGAGCGCAACCGCCATCGCGGATATAACGATCCAGTCCATTCCTCCCGGCCGGACAGTAATGGCCCCCGGGCCACAAGTCCATAGCTGCGCTCAGGGCGCCGGATGGTGAGGCAACGGGCGCGACTTGGTCCCTAGGTGTAGGACCCAGCAACGTTGTTCAGCTCGGCAAGGCGAGCCCCGGGCGGCCTGTGGCTGAGAGAGCCATGTGGTCTGCGCCAGTTATAGAAGTCCAGCCAGCCGGATAGGGCTGCGGTGCGTTGGGCGGAGTCCCTGTAGA
>DASWQV010000091.1:0-18344 GCA_036403515.1 Solirubrobacterales bacterium | reverse complement strand
AACCACCGTCGTGGCCGCCGTCGCCGAAGGGGAGGCAAGCTGATGGAGAGCGCATCGGTAGCGGCCGGCCACGCCCATGCCGACCACCATCACGGGCCGCCGGAGGCCAACCAGAGCTCGCGGATCGACCGCCAGACCCTGGGGATCTTCCTCTTCATCGTCTCCGAGGTGATGCTGTTCGGCGCTTTCTTCGCCGCCTACTTCTTCCTGCGGGTGGTTGTTCACCCGGCGAGCTGGCCGCCGCACCCGTACGAATTGCCGGTTGCCGTAGCGGGTGTGAACACCGCGATCCTGATTTCCTCCAGCTTCACGATTCACTACGCCCTGGAGTCGATCCGGCGCGGCAATCGAAGAGGCCTGAAGCTGGGGCTGGTGTTGACCTGGCTGCTCGGCGCAACCTTCCTGTTCATCCAGATCAACGAGTACGTGCACCTCGGTTTCAGTGCTCGCGATCTGGCCTTCGGCTCGATCTTCTACAGCCTCACCGGCCTGCACGGCGCCCACGTCTTCGTCGGCCTGATGCTGCTCAGCTTTGCCACCATCCGCGCCTTCCGCGGTCATTTCGGACCGGAGGCCAAGGACCACCTCGGCGTCGAGGTGCCCGGCATCTACTGGCACTTCGTGGACGTGATGTGGATCATCGTCTACACGACGGTTTACATCCTCTAGAAACGGCTTTGCAGAGCGGTTCCTAGAGCTGGCTGGCCAGCGGCGCGCCAGTTGGTGCCGGGCGGCGCCCCCTCCTTATCCATCTTTCGGTGGGACCCGAGCGTCCCACCAGGGCCGCTGCCTTCCATCCGACTGTCAACCCGATGGCGGCGCTCAGGCCGTAGGCGACGCCGATATCCAGTCCACCGGCCGCCCACTCGACTAGCCGTTCGGCGATCGAGCTGACAACGATGCACAGCGAGACCACCGGCCCCCCAGAAAGCGACGTAGTGGCGGGAGGATAGGTCGTCCACCCTTACCACCCACATGGGCAGGACACGACATAGCTGTCCATCGTTGGCACGACCAGAGCGTTATGGCTGTCTGACATTTGGCGCCCCCGTTGTTTGGGGGGAGGGCGGCGCATGCGAAAACACCGCCCTCCCGCGTCCATCGAGCAATGCACCGAGCGTCCACGTGAGGAGCATTGTGCTGACGACCGCTCCCTAGGCCCAACGCTCGATGCGGACGCGATAGTAGACTCGAAAAAAGAAGAAAAAAGACTTCAGCGGTCAAAAGATTTTTGGGCTCAACTATGGCTTACGCTTTTTCGTTTGCGGTGGCTTGCCGCTCTCGCTTTTGTGTTCGCGGCCAGTCTTCCAAGCTGGCACGTTCGCCATCTTGCCGTCCTTCGAGCCAAACACTAAGAGGACCGCGCTAGTCCAAATGTGTTCGCCCTCGCCCTCGCTGTCGGCCCGCCGCGTTGCCGACTCTGCCTCGATTTTCAGGAAATCCTCAATGAACTTGTCTGCCAACCTCTCGGCGTCCTGGCGGCCTTTGCCATCGAGGTCTACTGGGAGCCAGCCGACATGCCAATCGTCGCGGTCATAGAACGTGCCTGCTTTAAGCGAGTCTCTTACATCCCGCTCAATGTTCTCCAGAAAGCCATTGCCGATGATGCGCTGCGCCACCTTTGGGATATCACTCGCGATGCCGGAGGGGACGAAGGCCCGCTCTGTTGCTCTGTAGTAATGCTCGACCGCCCCCCGGCGCGGCTCAGTCCTAGTCAGCTCGATCATTTCGAAGTCCGTGAGGACTTTGACGTGGTAGCTGACCTGGCTTAGACCCTCGCCGAGCGCTTTCTTCAGTTCATTGGGACTCCATTCTCCCGCGTTCATAAGGTCGAGAATCGCGACCCGCATGGGATGTGCCAACGCCTTGAGGAGCCTCATCTGAAGGGGAAGTTTCTCCTTCCCCTCCTTCTTCGGCGCCTTGTTTGTCGATCCGCTGCTCGGCTTTCGTGTTGCCGCCACGCCCCTGCTCCTCTCTAGCCCGCTGGCAGGCACTTCATCTAGCACCTCATTGCCACGGGCTGTTGGTTTGAGACTGGAAATTAGCCGCAAACGCGCCGCCCCGTTCTAATTCTTTTTGATTGCTCTAATCTTCTTTTAGTAATCAAGAATTCTTTGAGCAACGAGAGGGGGTGAAATGATGACGATCAAGCCATGCCCGATCGTGGCCCCGCTGATGTCCAGCTTCAAGAGCCGATGAGGCGTAGGGCAGGACTTGACGGCCTGACGACGCGCCAAGTCCTGCCCACCCAAAGCGAGAGGGGGATGCAATGACGATCAAGTCGTGCCCGACTACCATTCCATTGCTTTCGTTGCTCAAGGCCCGCTGATGTTGAGGGGCCAGAACTGGGCGAGGCCAAATCCCTTCTCAAGACCGATGAGACATAGGCAGGACTTGCGATAAGCCATGGGGGTGTCCTAAGTCGCCTTGCACCCAGGGCACGCCAGACCCCTGCGTCCTGCCCGGGCTTGATTTTCGCCTCCTCGGCGTAACAATTGGAATATGCACAATCCGCTGAGGTCTGAGGCTGACGCTTTTCGGTGGGCCGTGATCGTTGGCGGCGGGGCGGTGTCGGTAATCGTGTTGACGCTGCTGACTCGACCGGTGTTCGGTGTGGTTTGGGCCGCGGCGCTGATCGGGTTCGGTGTCGGAGTGGCCTATCGCGGCGCGCGAGGCTCCCTGCCGCGCAGCGTCGCGCTCACTCAGGGCGGCGATGGGCGCTACCGCCTGCTCGTGGTCGCCAACGAGACCGTCGGGGGCAAGGCGCTGCTGGACGAGATCCGCGACCGCTGCCGTGGTCGCCAGAGCGAGATATTGGTCGTTACGCCGGCGCTTGCCTCCTCCAGGGCGGCGCATTGGGCCTCTGACGTAGACGAGGCAATGGAGCTCGCTCGCCAGCGGATGGAGCTCTCGCTGATCGCGATCGGGGAATTGGGCCTGAAGGCAAGGGGAGAGATCGGCGACTCCGATCCCAACATGGCGATCGAGGATGCGCTGCGGGTCTTCTCGGCCGACGAGATCCTGATCTCGACCCATCCGCCTGAGCGCTCGCGCTGGCTCGAGCATGGCGTCGTCGACCGCGCCCGCGAGCAGATCGACCTACCGATCAGCCATGTCGTCGTCGACTTGGCTGCCGACCGGGCGGTCTCGTGACGGTGATCCTCGCTCAGCTCTGACTCAGCGCCGGTGCCGGCATCTCTGTCTCGTCTTGCCGAGGTTCTGAATCCGAGTGGGCCTTGCGTGGCTCCAGGCGGCCTGCCGTGGCCACGGTCCAGAGCACTGCCAGCCAGGTGGTGACTGCCAGGGCGACGTGGACCCAGACGATCTCCGAAGGCAGCTTCAGCGCCCATTGCACGCCTCCTACGACTCCCTGTAGGGCGAGCAAGCCGATCACCGCGGTAAGGGGTCGGACGGCACGGTTGTCGCCGCCTGGACGGCGGAGGAGCAGCCAGACGGCAATCGTGGCAAAGCCAAAGACAGCGGCGATTACCGCGTGGCGCTGCACCACCCATTCCAGCGTGCCGCTGCCCTCGAAGTCGAAGCGGCGCACGAGCTGGCCCGCATGGGCCCCGGCGTGCGGCCCGGAGGCGGTGGCGACGGTGCCGGCGGCGATCGTCATCTGGCCGAGGGGGACGAGGGCGCGGACGGCCCAGACGCCGAGGCGGTCGCTGGAGCGGCGGCGCTCCCAGGGCTCGTAGCGGGCGCACCAGGCGAGCGCGAACGATGCGTCGAGGAGCAGCATCGAGAGGATGAAGTGGCTCATCACCAAGCCGGGGGCGAGGTGGTGCTTGACGACCTCACCGCCGAGGACCGCCTGGCCGATCACCCCGAGCGGCAGCAGCGCCCCAAACAGGGCCAGGTGCCCGCGGAAGGGCCGGCGAAACCAGGCGAGGATGCTGGCGGCGATCACCGCGAAGCCGACAAAGCCGGTCAGAACCCGGTTGCCGAACTCGATCACGGCGTGGGCATCGAGCGGCGGCACCGCCTGGCCGTAGCACTTGGGCCAGTCTGGGCAGCCGAGCCCCGAGCCGGTCAGGCGTACGCCGGCGCCGGTCAGCACGATCAGCGAGAGCGCTCCCAGCGCGACCAGCGCGACGGTGGCGTAGAGCTGCGGTGTGATGCGGAGGCGATCGCGCATGATTGGCCTCAGGATGATGCCAGTGGCCGCCCGCGGTCTGTGAGGAGGCCTCAGCCGCCGGACGGCTTGGCTGTGCCGGTTCGTCCCTTGGGGGCGCTCTTCTGCGAGCCACCCTTGCCGCCCGAGGCCGATTCGAGCAGGTACTGGACCAGGTCTTCGAGTTCTTTCGGCGAGAGCGTTTGTTCGAAGCTGGCCGGCATCACGTTGGGCGGGTAGCCTTTCGCGAGTTTCTTGTCCGGGTCGACGATCGATTCGTGGACCATTGCCGCCGTTTGCCCGGGCAGCACTTCGTCGAGGTTCGGGCCGGTCACACCGCCTGATTTGGCCGCCGACAGCGTGTGGCAGCCGCCGCAGCCGTTGTTGGCGAACACCTGGGCGCCCGGGCCGCCCGGCACTTTCGGCGGCGCCGCGCCCGGAACGCCGGCGTAGAGGCCGACGTATGCGGCGACATCGTCGCGATCCTCACCGCTGACGATGTCGGGCGGCATCGAGACGGCTGGGTTCGCGGTGCTGGGACGCGGGCTCTCGATCTGTGCGGCCACGACTCCTTCGACCGTGTCGCGGTCCTCGCCGACTGCTCGTGCCGAGGCAAAGGCGTCGTCGAGGTTCGGTCCGATCTGGGCAGTCGTGCCGGCCTCCGCCATCTGATGGCAGACGCCGCACTTCTGGATAAAGAGGACACGCCCGCGGGCAATGTCCGCATTGCTAGTGCCGCAGCCCGAGGCGGGCAGGGCGACGGCCGCGAGGGCGGCGAGGACGAGCAGGGGGCGGATGGAGGTCGGCAGCTTGAGCATACGGCGCTGGGGCGGGCCCTGAGTCTATATGTCTGGCCCGCTCGAAAGCGGTTTGTCCAGGCACGAAGGTTGGGTAGGCTTGAGGCGATTCTCACTAGCTCAAAGCGACCGAGGGGTGACCGCAGATGCAGGTACGGGAGGGCATGTCGGAGGTGGTTCTAACCGTCGGCCGGGGCCATACGTTGCGCGAGGCAGCCGCGATGATGGCGGAGAAGGGCATCGGCGCGGCGCTTGTCACCGACGACGAGACGCCCGTGCCGGCCATCCTCACCGAGCGGGACGTCCTGCTCTCGGTCGGCGCCGGGGAGGACCCCGATGCCGAGCGCGTCGCCGACCACATGAGCGACAGCGTCATCGCCGCCTCACCGGATTGGAGCCTCGAGCGGGCCGCGGCAGAGATGTCGCGCCGCGGCATACGCCACCTCGTCGTCTACGAGGGTCCCGAGCTGGTCGGGGTGCTCTCGATGCGCGACATCGTCCGGGTCTGGACGAGCGACGGAGCGACTTCCGGAATGACCCCGGACTGAGTAGAGGGCGCTACCGAGCGGGTGGCGAGATCTGTTCGACTGGCAGGACGGCGCCGCGGGTGTGCTGCTTGCGCGGCAGGGCCCGGTAGTCGGCGATTGCAGCGCGGACCATGCCGCGGAAGGCAAAGAGGGCGATGATGCCGCCGATGATCGAGTAGATCCAACCGCGAACCATGAAGCCCTCGGCGAAGATGCCGCAGACGGCCAGGGCCAGAGAGAAGGCGAGGATCGCCGGCGCCCAGGAGGAGCGGGGCCGGTAGACCAGCTCGCCCGGCTCGGGGATGTGACGGTGCTCGGGGCTCATGAGGCGATGTAGAGCATCGCCGCTACGAAGCAGAGTGCGAAGACCGCGGCGGCGATGCCGGCGGCAAGCAGGCCGGCGCCCATGTTCGCTCTTGCGGTCTCGCGATCCACGCTTGGATTTCTACTAGAACAGGCGGTCGAGCGGCATTGCCACGAAGAGCAATGCGAGGTAGGCGAGCGAGTAGAGATAGGTCCGCAGGGCCCAGCGGCGGTCGGCGCTGCGCAGCAGTCGCACGGCGCAGTAGATGAAGCCGGCGCCGAGGGTCATCGAGGCGATCAGGTACTCGACCCCGAAGCCGCCGGCGCAGAAGGGCAGCTGCGTCACGGCGTAGAGCAGGACTGTGTAGAGGAGGATCTGGCGGCGGGTCTCGTCCTCGCCGCGGACGACCGGCAGCATCGGGATGCCGGCCTTGGCGTAGTCGTCCTTCATCAGCAGGGAGAGCGCCCAGAAGTGTGGCGGCGTCCAGAAGAAGACGATTGCGAAGAGGTAGAAGGCAGTGCCGCTGAGGCCGCCCGTGACCGCGGCCCAGGCAACCAGCGGCGGAACCGCGCCTGCGGCGCCGCCAATCACGATGTTCTGCGGCGTCGCCCGCTTGAGCCAGAGCGTGTAGACGAAGACGTAGCCAAAGAGGCCGGAGATCGAGAGCGCAGCCGCCAGCGGATTGACCGTGAGCGCTAGCAGGACGAAGGAAGCGCAGCCAAGCAGGGTCCCGAACGCGATCGCGGCCCGCGGCGAGACCCGGCCGCTGGCGACGGGACGGTCGGCGGTGCGGCTCATGATCCGGTCGATGTCGCGGTCGACCGCGTGGTTGATCGCGCCCGCGCCACCGGCCGAGAGTGCGCCGCCGAGGCAGGTGAGGAAGACGAGGCTGACCGACGGGTCGCCGGCGACGTACATCGTCGTCACCGTCGTCAGCAGCAGCAGCGACTGCACCGTCGGCTTGGTCATCGTGACGTAGTCGCGCAGCACCGTCAGCGCAACCGGACGTTGCGCTACGACCGCGGTTTCAGCGCCGCTCATGGCACCTGCTCGCGCTCCACCGCTGCGCGAAGAACGGGAGATGCGCGCTTAGTCGCTTCGCGCTCACTGCGCTCAGGCTACCGGCTGAGTCTCGCGTGCGGCTCGTTCGCGGCGGCGGCTGCGATTGGCGATCGCCGTGCGGATATCGCGCATTGGACGGTCGCTGCGCACGTCCGGCAGAACGTCGAAGTTATGCGGCTCCGGCGGTGAGAGCGCGAACCACTCGAGCGAGTCGCCGCCCCACTGGTCGTGGCCGGCCCGTGCGCCGCCGGTGCGGCTGAGCATGCCGTTGGCCAGCGTCAGCAAGATGCCGATCGCGAGCACGAAAGCGCCAATCGTCGCGATCAGGTTTTCCGCATTGACCCCCGTGCCGTCGAAGAACTTGTAGGCGTCGACGACCTGGCCGTGATCGCCGCCGGCGAAGAAAAGCGGCACGAAGGTGAGCAGGGTGCCGATCACCATCGTCCAGAAGGAGAAGCGCGCCAGCGTCTCGCCCATCGTGCGACCGGTCATCTTTGGGAACCAGTAATGCAGGGCGGCGAAACCGCCGAAGACGCTGCCGCCGATCAGGGCGAAGTGGGTGGCCGCGGTTGCGTCCATGGTGTTGTGCAGGCGCCAGGAGACGGCGACCATCGAGTGCACCATCTCGGCCGCGATGCCGATCGAGATCATCGAGATCGCCCCGACGGCGAAGAGCAAGGGCGCGCGCATGCGCAGCGCGCCGCCGACCATCGTCGCGATCAAATTGAAGAGGATCAGGCCGAAGGGGACGATCAGCGCCAGTGACATGATCATCGCGAAGTACATCCAGCCGATCCCGATCGGCGCGGTCATCATGTTCTGCATCCAGGCGAGTGTGCCGATCACGGCGATCGCGAGCAGCGAGCCGATCACCGCGCCACGGTTGAAGAGTGGCTTGCGCGAGAAAACCGGGACGATCTCCGCGATCGCGCCGAGCGCCGTGATCAGGACCAGCATGTAGGCGCCGGTGAAGAAGATCCAGCTCATGTGCTCCCAGAGAAGGGGCGCGCCGCCGGAGCCATCGGCAAAGAAGATGCCGTCGAAATTGCGGTCGATCAGCAGCATCGTGATCGCCGCCAGCATCACCGGCCCGATCACCAGCATTAGCCAGGAGCCGATCGCCGCTGACCAGGCGAAGACCGGCAATCGGCGCCATGCCATGCCGGGGGCGCGCATCTTGCGCATCGTTGCCACCAGGTTGATCGCGATCAAGACGAAGCCGAGTGTCGCCAGGCCGGTCGCGGCCGCCCAGGCGTCGACCCCGTTGTTGGGGAGGAAGGCAAGCTCTGAGAGCGGCGCCAGCGGGTTGACCCCCGCCTCCGAAGGCGTAAAGAGAAAGCCCGCATAGAGGACGGTGGCGCCGGCGATGTACAGCCAGAGCCCGAGTTGGCCGAGGCGCGGTAGAGCCGTGCCCCTGGCGCCGATCTGCAATGGCGCCAGGTAGTAGAAGAAGCCGAGCGCGAGCGGGATCGCGAAGAGGAAGATCGCCGTCGCTCCGTAGAGCGAGAGCATGCGGTTGAAGGTGACCGGCGTGAGCAGCGAGTTCTCTGGGACCGCGAGCTGCAGTCGCATCAGCACGAACTCGACCAGGGCGATGAAGAGAAAGCCCAGCGCGGCCACGATCATCACTCGGCCAACGTCCTTGTGATCGGCGCTCGTCGCCAGCTCCACCCAGCGCGGGCGGCGGCGGGGGAAGCCGTCGGCGACGACCTCTGCGCGGGCAGCGCTCATGGCACTTCTCCCTTTTTGATCAGACCCACGACGCGATCCTGGGCGGCTTGAATTCCGGTCTTCTGTTCGGCGATGAAGTCTTCGTAATCACGCGGCGAGACCACGTCCACCTCGGTTCGCATCGCCGCGTAGGCCTGGCCCGAGAAGGTCGCCGATTGGCCGTCGTAGACGCCTTCCTCGTCAGCGCTAAACACGACGTGGTTGGTCTTGCCGGGAACGGCATCGCGCTTGCCGGCGAGCTGCGGGACGTCCCAGGTGTGGATCACGTCGGTCGAGACCAGGCCGAGTTCGATCGTGGTGTCGACCGGCACGACGAGCTTGTAGTAGGAGAAGGCGGCGTTGGGATAGTCATAGCGCCACAGCCATTGCTGGCCGGTCGCTTCGATCCGCAGCGGCTTGGAGCGGGCCGAGGCGAGACCCGCCGAGCCGGTGGTGGGAATCTCGCGTGCCTTCTCGGTGTAGACCAGGCTGACGACGAGGATCGCCAGGGCGAAGAGCGCGAGCACGGCGCCGACCCGGAACTGGGTGCGCCGGCCGCCGCGAACCTGGCGGGGATCGGTGTCTCGCGCGCCCCGATAACGCCGTACGGCGTAAATCAGCGCGCCGTTGATCGCGACGATGGCAATCGCCGCGACGACGAAGCCAATCCAAAGCAGTGTGTCGATCTGGTCGGTGCCAGGAGAGTGGGGCGCCAAAGCGCGGCCATTGTAATCACGGAAGTGACGGACACCGCGGCTGCCAGGTGCGCGGGGTCGTGTGTCCGTCACTTCTGGGCGGCGCGCCGCCGCCCCCATCCCCGGTCGCCGACCTATACTCGCCGACCTGATGAAGGCGCGCTCGCGGCCATCTCCGGCGCTTCGCTTGGCGGTGCGGGCGGGAGCGGCCACCGTTGTCGCCGCCGCCGTGGCCGTGCCACTGCTTCGCAAGCGGCTGCGGGTCCCGGCCCCCTTGACCGTCGCCGCCTGCGCGGCGGGGCCGCTTGCGATCGCCGTTCTCTACCCCCGCACTCGCAAGCGCGACGTCGCCCTCTACGCGATGCAGATGTGGGCCTTCATCATGGTCCACGAGCTTCCTTACGACGACCCAGAGCGCTTGCAGAGCCGCTTGCGCAGCCGCTACCCGATCACGATCGACCGGGCGATAGGCCTCGGCCGGCTGCCCAATGTCCGGCTCCAGAAGGGGATGGCGCGCCTCAGTCGGGTTGGCGCCGTAAACCGAATCCTTACCTGGACGCATTGGGTCTGGTTCTTCGAGCCCTACCTCGCCCTGACCTGGATCCTGCTGCGCCATCCCGAGCGCTTTCCCCGCGCCGCCCGGCAGATGGCCGCCGTCTTCGATCTCGGCTGCATCGGTTATTTCGCCGTGCCGACCGCGCCGCCGTGGTGGGCCTCGGAGCAGGGGCTGACCGGCGAGAAGGTCGAGCGGATCATGATCGGCGTCGGCGAAGACACCTGGCAATCGGCCTGGCCGAAGATGTACGCGGCGCTCGGCGGCAACCCCTGGGCGGCGATGCCCTCGCTTCACTTCGCCACCTCGGCGATGGCGGCTCTCTCGCTAGCGGAGGCGGGCCCGGTCGAGGGCGCCGTGGGCTGGGCATACTCGCTGACGCTTGGCTTTGCGCTCGTGTACCTGGGGGAGCACTACGTCACCGACCTGCTCGCCGGGGCGGGCTTGGTGGCGGCGGTGCGGCGCGGAGAGCCCCTGGCGGAGCCGACGGTCCACGCGGTGACCGACGGCCTGCGGCGCTTGGAGCGCCTCGCCAGCGGGTAGCTTCCCTGAGGTGTCTCCAGAGGATCCGGCGAACGGTGGCCATGCCGCTGAACTGCCGATCTTCACGCGACGGCGACTGATCCAGACCGGGATCGTGGTCTTCGCGCTGTTGGTCGGCATCTACTTTCTCTTCCCCAAGCTGGTTGGCCTCAGCAACGCGCTTGGCAAGCTCGACGATGCCAACCCGATCTGGATCGCGGTCGCGATCGGCTTCAACGTCCTCGCCTTCGCCACCTACATCGCTCTCTTCAAGGCCGTGGTCGGCGGCGATGCGCTGCGCCTGCGCTGGATGGAGACCTACGAGATCAACATGGCGGGGCTGGCGGCGACGCTGCTCTTCTCGGCAGCCGGGGCGGGGGGGATCGTGCTCACCTTCTGGGCGTTGCGCAAGGCCGGCATGCAACGACACGAAGTGGCGCGGCGAATGGTCGCCTTCCTCACCCTGCACTACGCCTTCTACCCGCTGGCGCTGATCCTCTTCGGCGTCCTCCTGCGCACGGGGGTCCTGCATGGCAAGGACTCGATCGAGCTGACGATCGTGCCGGCCGGTGTGGCCGGTCTGCTGCTCGCGCTTGGGCTGCTGTTTGCTCTCCTGCCCCCTGACCTCGGGCCTCGGGTCGCCCGCTTCGTCCACGGCGATCGCGGCCGGGCGATGGCGAAGAGCATCGCCAGGGTCCCAGCGGTCTTTGCCGAGGGATTCCGCTTCGCGATCAGCCTCTTCACGCACCCGCGCCAGGGCGGCCTCGCGGTGCTCGGCGCGGCCGGATTCTGGGCGGCCAACATCGGCATTCTCTGGGCCTCCTTCCATGCTTTCGGCGTTCACGTGCCGCTCGCGGTCGTCGTCCAGGGCTTCTTCCTCGGCATGGTCGCCAACCTGATCCCCTTCGCTCCAGCCGGCGTCGGGGCAGTTGACGCGGGAATGATCGGCGCCTTCGTCCTCTTCGGCATCCCCGAGGACACCGTCTTCCCGGCAGTCCTGGTCTACCGCCTGATTGCCTTCTGGATGCCAATCCCCTTCGGCGTCGCGGCCTTCTTCCAGCTCCGCACCACGGTGCAGCACTGGGAAGAAAGGGGCCTGCCGATTGACCGGCGACCGAGCCCCGAGCGCGGTCTGGAGCCCGCCGCAAACTGACCCACCGTCGTGCCTGAGCGCTACTATACAAAGTGAAGTATTGGCAACGCCACTAGACTCGAGGCGGAGATGACAGAGGCAGAGAAGGTCGAGAACGTGATCATCGTCGGCGGTGGGCCGGCGGGCTATACGGCTGCGCTCTACACCGCGCGCGCCAACCTGGAGCCGCTCGTGTTCGAGGGGTTTCAGTGGGGCGGGCAGCTGCAGAACACGACCGACGTCGAGAATTACCCCGGCTACCCGGAGGGGATCATGGGGCCGGAGATGATGACCCAGTTCCGCGCCCAGGCCGAGCGCTTCGGGACGCGTTTCGTCGCTGACGACGTCGACCGGGTCGAGCTTTCCGACGGTGGCGTGCAGAAGGTCTATCTCGGCGATGAGGAGCACCTGGCGAAAACGGTGATCCTGGCGATGGGGGCCGAGCCGCGGCGGCTCGGCATACCGGGCGAGATCGAGCTGAGCGGATGTGGCGTCTCCACCTGCGGTGTCTGCGACGGCGCTTTCTTCAAAGGCCAGAAAGTGATCGTGATCGGCGGCGGCGACTCGGCGATGGAGGACTCGATCTTCATCTCCAAGTTCGCCAGCGAGCTGACCGTGGTCAACCGCCGTGACGAGTTCCGCGCCTCGAAGATCATGGAGGGGCGGGCCCGCGAGCAGGCCAACATCGACTTCAAGACTCCCTACGTCGCCGAGGAGTTCGTCGCCAGCGACAAGGGCCGGCTCGACCACGTGCGCCTGCGCAACGTCGAGACCGGCGAGACGGAGGACGTCGAGGCCGATGGCGCCTTCATCGCGATTGGCCACATTCCGCGCTCCGAGGTGGTGGTGGGCCAGGTCCAGACCGACGAGGACGGCTACATCGAGACCCAGCCGGGCTCGACCCGCACCAACCTGGCCGGCGTCTTCGCCGTCGGCGACGTCGTCGACCACACCTACCGCCAAGCCGTCACCGCCGCGGGCACGGGCTGCATGGGCGCCCTCGACGCCGAGTGGTACCTGCGCGACACGCCCCCTTCACCCGAGGCCCACTGGCTTCCTGGTGGCGAGCCGGTCGAGGTCGCCCCGACGCCTGGTAGCTGAATTCGGTCTGTCTGTCACTCAAGCCGTAGCTCACCCACCGATGGTCTGAGCTGAGTCTGAATCTCAGACGCTGAGCGTGTGGAGAGCTGAGTGGATCGCGGCAATCTTTTCGAAGTCGCCGTCTTGGGATACGACCGGGAGGCCGTGCTCTACCGCTGTGGCTGCGATCAAGGCGTCGGTTAGCTTGACCGTGCAATGAATTCCGGCGGCTTGGCAGTCTGCGACTAGCCGTGCCCAGGCGCTCATCACCGCCTCACTGATCGGTATTGGGTCGGCGGACCGGGCCAGGGAGAGAGTGTCGGCACGTCGGGCGCGCGTGGCGTCGTCGCTTGCTTTCAGGACGCCGAGTTGCAGCTCGCCGATCGTGACCACGGAGACGGCAACGCGATCGGGTAGCTCGCCGAGCGACCGACCGGTCTCCCGGGCTATGAAGACCGAGGTGTCGAGCAGGCCGGCAGTTTGCTCGGTCACAGCTCGTCGAGGGTCTGGCCGGCTAGATCGTCGAGCTCGCGTTCGAGTGCCGGATCGGCAGAGCGCGCTCGAAGTTGCTCACGAAGCTGGGCTCCGCCCAGCCATCGGGTGCGCTGACCGTGCGGGACGATGTCGGCCAGCGGATCACCGTTGACGGTGAGGACGACCCGCTCGCCAGCCTTCACTGCATCGATGACACTGGCCGTGCGATTACGCAGATCTCGAACGCCAATCTCCATGTGCGACAGTGTAGCATCGGGAGCGGGAGCCGCTGTGTTGGCCGAGTCCTAGCCGACGAGTTTCTGGACTACGAAGGTACGGCTGCCGCGGGGGGTCTCTATCTCGATCGGCTTGCCGACTTTTGCGTTGAGCAGGGCTCGGCCGATCGGGGACTCGGCGGAGAGGCGGCCCTCGCTTAGGCTTGCTTCGGTCGAGCCGACCAGGGTCCAGCTGTTCACTTCCCCTTTGGCTTTGTCGAGGACCTCGGCGGTGCGGCCGAAGGCGAAGGTGTCGGCTTTCTCGTCGATCTCCACGACGACGGCGGTGCGAAGGCGCTCTCTCAGCCGCTTGATCTTGGTCTCGAGGTGGGCCTGGTCTTCCTTGGCGATGTGGTACTCGGCGTTCTCCTTGAGGTCACCTTCCTCGCGCGCGACTTTGATTCGGGCCGCCATCTGGGTTCGGGCCGGCCCTTCGAGCTCCTCGATTTCCGCTCGCAAGGCCTCGATGCCCTCCTCCGTGATCGGCTCCCCGCCCGGTGCTGTGTCATTCATTGCCGCAGCCTTGCAGATCTCAGCGGGCTGACGGTTCCGACCCTGGGCCGCTGAGCGCGCCGGCGGGGCGGTTGCGCCCCGCTATCGTGGCCTCACGGCCTCCTGCTCCCACATCCGCTCAATCGAGTTCTTCGACCCGCCGGGTGAGATCGCTGGCTGCGAGGAGTGCCTGGAGCTGGGGATGCAGTGGCTGCATCTGCGGATGTGCCAGAGCTGCGGGCACATCGGCTGCTGCGACAACTCAGAAGGCAAGCACGCCACCGCGCACAATGCCGAGACGGATCACCCGGTGATCCGCTCGGTCGAGCCCGGCGAGGACTGGAGCTGGTGCTACCAGGACGAGCTGATGTTCCGCGTCGCCCGTTAGCGACGCACTCGCTGCTTTGAGCGTGCCTATCTCTCTGCCTTGGCAATCAGCAGGGGGGCGGGCCGGTAGGCCTCGCCGTGCTGCTCGCGCAGCGCTTCCAGCAAAGTGACGGCGCGCGTGGCGCCGATCAGCTCGGTGAGCTCGAGTGGTCCGCGCGGCCAGTTGAAGCCGAGCCGCATCGCCGTGTCCATGTCGGCGGCCGAGCCGATCTGCTCTTCGAGCGCGAAGGCGGCCTCGCTGGCGATCTGGGCAATCAGGCGGGGAAGGATCGCCGGTGCGGCGGGGTCGATCTCGGCCAGGGCGGCGGCCTCGAGCGTCACCTCGCCGCCTGCTTCGTTCCCTTGCCGCGCCCGCTGGTGCGAAGGAACAGCGGAGCCGGGGCGTGGGGGGTCGCTGTAGTCGTAGAAGCCGCGACCGCTCTTGCGTCCCAGCTGGCCCTCGGCGACCAGCTCTTCCTGTATCTTGCTCGGCCGCCAGCGCTCCGGTTCGCCGCCCTGGGCGTAGAAGGAGCGAGCGACGCTGAGGTTGACGTCGAGTCCGATCAGGTCGATCAGCTCAAAGGGACCCATGCGAAAACCGCCGCCCACCCGGCAGACGCGGTCGATCGTCGCCGCGTCGGCGATGCCGTCGGCCAGCATGCGAAGGGACTCAAGGGTGAAGGGACGGGCAAGCCGGTTCGCGATGAAGCCCGGACTGTCCTTGGCGCGAATCGGCGTGCGGCCCATGCGCTTGCCGACCTCGGTTGTCGCGTCGAGCGCTTCTGCGGCCGAGTCGTCGGTGGCGACCACCTCGACCAGCTTCATCAGCGCCGGCGGGTTGAAGAAATGCATGCCGACGACCCGCTCGCGATGCGGTACCCGGGCGGCGATCGCCGTGATCGGCAGCGAGGAGGTATTGCTGGCGAGGATCGTCTCCGGCCCGCAGGTTTCGGCCAGGGCCGTAAACAGCTCGCGCTTCAGCTCGAGGTCCTCCGGCGCCGCCTCGATCACCAGGTCGCATTCGGCGAGATCGGCGAGGCTGTGGGCCCCGCCGGCACGGTCCCGCGCCGTATCGGCATCGGCCTGGCTCCACAGTCCCTTCGCGGCGCCCTTCGTGAGGGACGCGCTGAGCTTCTCCAGTCCCGATTCGAGGGCCGCGGGAATCGGGTCGTAGAGGCGCGTCTCGTATCCACCGAGTGCGGCGACCTGGGCGATCCCGGCCCCCATCGTGCCGGCGCCAACGACCCCGATGCGTTCGATCGCGACGCTCACGGGGCGGTGGGGGGTGGCTCCTCGTCCTCCCAGAGCGAGCCCCCGTCGCTCTTGCGGAAGACCTCGCGCATGCTCTCGCCGGCCATCACTTGCCCTCGAACTTCGGCTCGCGCTTCTCGAGGAAGGCCGTCATCCCCTCGACCCGGTCCTCGGTCGCCATCGCCAGCTCGTAGAGGCGGCGCTCGTTCTCGATCCCGGGCGAGAGGGCGGTCTCCTCGGCGACGAGAACGGCTTGCTTGGCGAGCCGGGCGGCGATCGGCGGCTGCTTGGCGACCTCCGCGGCGAGCGCCAGCGCCTCCTCCAGCCAGCGGCCGTCGGCGACGACTTTGTTGACGAGGCCGATCGCCTCTGCCTCGGCGGCGTCGAAGCGGCGGCCGGTAAGGACGTACTCCATCGCCCGCTGCTTGCCGAGCACACGGGCGAGGCGCTGGGTCCCGCCTCCGCCGGGGATGATCCCGAGGTTGATCTCGGGCTGCCCGAAGGTCGCCCCGTCAGAGGCAACGATCATGTCGCAGGCCAGCGCCAGCTCGCAGCCGCCGCCCAGCGCGTAGCCGGAGACGGCGGCGATCATCGGCGTCTTGATCGCGGCGAGGCGGCGCCAGAATGACGCCGCTGGATGGCGCAGGGCCTCGGCGAAGGAGCGCTCGCTCATCGCCTTGATATCGGCGCCGGCGGCGAAGACCCTCTCGGAGCCGGCGATGACGGCGCAGCGCACCTCGGGGTCTGGATCGAGGCGCTCGAGCTCGCTCACTAGTTCCTCCATCAGCTCCGGCGAGAGCGCGTTGCGCGCCTCGGGCCGGTTGAGGCGGAGTAGGGCGACGTGGCCGTCGCGGGAGCTCTCGACCAGCTCCGCCAAGCGCTACTCGGCCACCATCGGCGTCATCGCGTTGATCCCGGTCGCGGCGCGGCCGATGATCATCTTCTGGATCTGCGAGGTGCCCTCGTAGAGGGTGGTGACGCGGGCGTCGCGCAGGTAGCGCTCGACCGGGTAGTCGTCGACGTAGCCGGCGCCGCCGTGGACCTGGATCGCAAGGTTGGCGCACTCGACCGCCGACTCGGTCGCGTAGAGCTTTGCCACCGAGGTCTCGGTCGTGTTCGGCTTCCCTTCGTCCTTGAGCACGCCGGCCCGGTAGACCAGCATCCGGCTGGCGTCCCGCTTGAGGATCATGTCGGCGATCATCTCCTGGACCAACTGGAAGCGGGCGAGCGGGACGCCGAACTGCTTGCGCTCCTTGGCGTAGGCGACCGAGGCTTCGACGCAGCCTTCGCAGATGCCGACACAGCCGGCGGCGACGCTGTAGCGGCCGTTGTCTAGGGCGCTCATCGCGACCTTGAAGCCATCGCCGATCTCGCCGAGCATCGCGTCCTCGCCGACCTCGACCGAGTCGAGCGCGATCTCGCCGGTGTCAGACGAGCGCAGGCCGAGCTTGCCGTGGATCTCCTGGGTGGTGAAGCCCTCGCTGTCGCAGGGGACGAGGAAGCAGGCGAGGCCCTTGTGCTTCTTCTCGGGGTCGGTCTGGGCGAAGATCAGCGCCACCTCGGAGAAGTTGGCGAGCGAGATCCACATCTTCTGGCCGCTGATCGACCAGCCGCTGTCGGTCTTGGTCGCGCGGGTGCGCAGGTTGGCGGCGTCGGAGCCGGTGTCGGGCTCGGTCAGGCCGAAGCAGCCGAGCGCCTCGCCCGAGCAGAGCCGGGGCAGCCACTTCTGCTTCTGCTCCTCAGTCCCCCACTTCTCGATCGAGCCGGCGACGAGCGAGGTCTGCACGGAGACGACCGTGCGGGCGGAGGAGTCGGCCCGGCCGACCTGTTCGACGATCAGGCCGTAGCCGAGGTAGTCGAGGCCGCGACCGCCGTACTCCTCGGCGACCGGCGCCCCGAGGTAGCCGACCTCGCCGAGTTTGCTGGCCAGCTCACGGTCGAAGCGGGCGGCGCGATCGTTGTCGCGGACACGCGGCGTGATCTCGCGATCGGCGAATTCCCGCGCGGTTTCGGAGATCAGTCGCTGCTCGTCGGTCAACTGGAAATCCATCTCATCCCTTGCTTTCTCGGTCTCGTCCGGACTGCATCAACTCTTCCACCTGCCATAGAAGAATTGACGCAGTTCGGCTGTTGGTCATGGGAGTTCTCGGCCAAGGGTTGCGGCGAAGGCATCGTGGGCCTCCCGGGTCCGGGGGCCGGGGGCCTCGGGAAGGTCGGTGCCGTCGATGGTCGCCACGGCTTGGATCTCGCGCGTGGTCGAGGCGAGAAAGGCCTCTTTGGCAGCCCGCAGGTCGGCTACGGGCCAAGCGCCCTCTTCGACGTCCAAGGCCCTGACCAGCCGGTCGCGGGTGATCGACTCGAGCACGCCGTTGTCGAGGGCGGGCGTACGTAGTTTGCCCTGCGGAGAGACCCAGAAGATCGCCGAGGTCGGTGGCTCGAGCACCACGCCATCGGGCTGGACCAGCACCGCCTCATCCGCCCCCTGGGCCTTGGCGAGACGGGTTGCCTGCATATTGGCGGCGTAGGAGAGCGACTTGACTCCGTTGAGGATGACCGTCGGGCAGTAGGTGACCGTGGCGACGCTGACGGTGTCCGCGTGGGCCGGGATCGGCTCGGTCATGGCGAGGCGCCGACCGCCGCGGGTGACGATCAGCCGCAGCTGGCCGTCGGCGGCGCCGAGCTCGGTCAGCAATGCCTCGATCTCGGTTTCCAGTGCGACTCGGTCGAACTCGAGCTCGATCGCGGCGGCGCTGCGCTCGAGTCGGTCGAGATGGTCGACGAGCGCAAAGGGCGTTCCGTCGTAGAGCCGGATCACCTCGAAGGCGCCGTCGCCGCGGTAGAGCCCATCGTCCTTGAGCGGGACGGTTGCGCTGCCGGTGGGGGTGATTTGCCCGTCCACGCTCGCCAGCTCTCTCAACTCAGTCGCCATCGGCGGCGAGGCTACTAGGCCACCCCTTCCGGTGCGCCTTATCCCCGTATAACGGGGATAA
>DASWQV010000090.1:0-11731 GCA_036403515.1 Solirubrobacterales bacterium | reverse complement strand
AACGCTCGGCAGGAGCCTCGCTGGAGTGTTTTGGGAAGTGCCACCCGGCCGCTCTTCCTGATTCGCTGGAGATTCCTTAGGTCGATGATCTTCCGCGGCGGAAGCGGTTGCCTGGGTGCCGCCAGCCAGGCTCCCGTACCCTGGGCTTATGCGTGTCAAGATTTGTGGGATCACCAACCTGGACGATGCTGCCGAGGCGGTGCTGCTTGGGGCTTGGGCTATTGGGCTGATCTATTACGACAAGAGTCCGCGGGCTTGTCCGCCTGGCGAAGCTGCCGCTATTTGTGCAGCTTTTCGGCGCAAGTGCGAGGTCGTTGGGGTCTTCGTCAATCCTGAGCTGGAGGACGTCGCGAAGGCTGTCGAGGGGGCTGGCTTGACGATGGTGCAGCTGAACGGGGCGGAGGGGCCGCAGTTCTGCGCCGAGGTGGCGCGGCGGACCGGGGTCAAGGTGGCCAAGGCGATCCATGTCGCGAGCGGCGCGGAGGTGCACGGCGCCGAGGTGTTTCGCACCGACTTCCATCTCTTCGACCGGCGCGGCAAGGGCCTCTGGGGTGGCACCGGCGAGAGCTTCGATTGGAACCTGCTGTGCGAGCGCCGTTCGGAGGTCCCGGCGATCGTCGCCGGCGGGCTGCGGCCCGAGAACGTCGCCGAAGCGATCGAGGTGACGCGCCCATTCGCGGTCGACGTGGCAAGTGGGGTGGAGGCCGAGCCCGGACGCAAGGACCACGCGGCGATGGCGGCGTTCTTCGATGCCGCCAAGGCCGCTAGCGTCCCGACCGGATGAGCGCGATCGAGCAGCGGTTCGGCCCCTACGGGGGGCGCTATGTGCCGGAGACGTTGATCGCCGCCCTCGACGAGCTGACCGAGGCCTGGGCGGAGGCACGCGAGGATCCCGCCTTCAACGAGCGCCTGCGCCTCCTCCACCGCGACTTCATCGGCCGTCCGACGCCGCTCTACCTGGCCGACCGTCTTTCCGCTCGCGCCGCCCGCCGGGTCTACCTGAAGCGCGAGGACCTCGCTCACACCGGCGCCCACAAGATCAACAACGCGATCGGCCAGGCGCTGCTCGCCGAGCGGATGGGCAAGCCACGGGTCATCGCCGAGACCGGCGCCGGGCAGCACGGTGTCGCAACGGCGACCGCCTGCGCCCTCTTCGGCCTCGAGTGCGTCGTCTACATGGGTTCCGAGGACATCCGCCGCCAGCGACCCAACGTCGAGCGCATGGGCCTGCTCGGCGCCGAGGTCGTCCCGGTCGAGGCGGGCGCACGGACCTTGAAGGAGGCGGTCAGCGCCGCGATCCGCGACTGGGTCGCCAACGTCGAGACCACCCACTACGTGATCGGCTCCGCGGTCGGCCCGGCCCCTTTCCCGGCCCTGGTCCGCGACCTGCAGCGGGTGATCGGCGAAGAGGCGCGTGAGCAGGCGCTTGCCGCCGAGGGTGCGCTGCCGGCCCGGGTGATCGCCTGCGTTGGCGGTGGCTCGAATTCGATCGGCATCTTCACACCATTCGTCGAGGACACCGGAGTGGAGTTGATCGGCGTCGAGGCAGCCGGTGAGGGGCTCGACACGGGCCGCCACGGCGCCTCGCTCGGCGCCGGCGCCACCGGCGTCCTGCACGGCTCGCTCTCCTCGGTGATTGCCGACGAGGAGGGCCAGATCCTCGAGGCACACTCGATTTCCGCCGGCCTGGACTACCCGGGTGTGGGGCCCGAGCACGCCTTCCTGCGCGACAGCGGCCGGGCGAGCTACTTCTCGGTTACCGACGCTCAGGCACTGGCGGCATTCGCCGAGCTATGCCGGCTGGAGGGAATCATTCCTGCGCTGGAGTCGTCGCACGCGATCGCCTGGCTGTTGGAGAATGGCGGCGAGAGCGATGGTTACGACGTTGTGTGCCTCTCGGGGCGCGGGGACAAGGACCTTGCCGAGGTTTTGGAGCGGCAGAGTGTTGGCAAGGGAGCACGGGGATGACTCTTCAAAGCGACCACGGCCGAGGACCAGCTGCGCGACCTGTCGCGTTTGGAAGAGCTCACCGAGGCTGGCGGAGGCAAGGCGATGACTTCTCAGGGGGATAGCGGGGAGCGCGGAGCCCAGGGGGTCATTCGCCGGAGCAACAGCGGGGAGGCTCCGTCGAGCGACCCCCTGGGCTCCAGGCTGACGAAATCTTCTGGAGCCGCGCGAATTGCCACGGCGTTCCAGGGGGCGAAAGACGAGGAGCGGGCGGCCTTGATGCCGTACATGATGGCCGGCTATCCCGACCTGGAGACGTCGCGGGCGGTGGCTGAGGTCTATGCGGACAACGGCGCCGATCTGGTCGAGCTTGGGGTTCCTTTTTCGGATCCGCTGGCCGATGGGCCGACGATTCATGCTGCCGCCACGGCTGCGCTCGAGGCCGGGGCAACGCTGGAGACGGCCTTCGAGCTTTGTGAGGCGATCTCTGACCGGGTCCCTGTCGTCTTCATGGTCTACGCCAACATGGTGCTTGCGCACGGCGGGATCCCGGAGTTCGCGCGCCGTGCCGTTGCCGCCGGCGCGGCCGGAGCGATCGTTCCCGACCTGCCGCTCGAGGAGGCCGAGCCGGTACGGGCGGCATTCGCCGAGCTCGGCCTGGCGCTGGTTCCCCTCATCTCGCCGACCACACCACCTGAGCGCCGCGCCCAGATCTGCGCCGTCGCCCAGGGTTTCGTATACCTCGTCTCGACGGTGGGGACGACCGGGGAGCGCGAGGGCGTGCCGGCTCAGCTCGCCGAGCTGGTCAGGGCGACCAAGGCCGAGGCGGAGGTGCCGGTCGCGGTTGGCTTCGGCATCGGCACGCCTGCTCAGGCCGCTCAGGTCGGCGAGCTGGCCGATGGCGTGATCATCGGTAGCCGCCTGGTCCGCGCCGCCGGAGAGCCAGGGGCTCCCGATGCGGCGGCTGATGCGGTCGGCTCCTTCCTGCGCGAGACGCGCACCGCCCTCGCAGGCACGTAAAGCCGCCTCAACCGGCCGGCCGGATAGGATGCCCGCCGCATGGGAATGGTCATCACTCTCTTCCTCGCCCTGGCGACGACGACCGTCGCCTACGCCGTGCTCGGTCAGGGCGGCGGCGTCGCCGGCGTGATCTTCTTCGGCATCCTCGCGATCGGCGCCACGATCCGGGTCTTCCGGCCCGATCGCTTGGCCCCTTAGCCGCGCGTCGCGATCACCTGCAGGTACTCGGGTTCGAGCACCAGCGCCCTGTCGCCTCCCTTGTTGTATTCGTCGAGGTAGGCCTTCATGTCCGCGGTGAGCGCGGCCTCGCCCTCCGGCCCCACTCGTTCGTAGGCCACCTTGGTGGGCCCGAAATAGGTTCGGAAGAAGTCGAGGAAGTGATCCGCGGAGCGGAAGGTCTGCCGCGACTTGCGGCGCTCGACCCGCAGGTCTGTGATCGCGTCGCCGAATACCTCGCGCAGGTGATCCTCGGTGCCCCAGAGCAGCGGCGGGACGACACCCGGCGGCGGTGGCGCGTGCTTGGCGATCGTCATGAACATCTTGCCGACGCCGCCGTCGGGAACCCAGTTGGCCATCCCGATCCGGCCGCCGGGCTTGCAGACGCGGAGCAGCTCAGCCGCGGTCTTCTCGTGTTCGGGGGCGAACATCGCGCCGAAGATCGAGATCACGACGTCGAACTGGCCCTCGCCGAAGGGAAGCTCGGCGGCATCGCCCTCGACGAACTCGACCTCTAGCCGCTCTGCGACGGCGCGCTCCCGCCCGCGCTCGAGCAGGGCCGGCACGAAGTCGACGCCGACCGTGTTGCCCCAGGCTCGTCGCGCCGCGGCAAGGGCGCCGTTGCCGCTGCCGCAGGCGACGTCGAGCACCCGCTCGTCGGGCACGATCTCGACCGCTTCGACCAGCTCCTCGGCCACCATCTCGACCATTCCGGCGACCATCGCGAAGTCGCCCTCCGACCAGGCCCGCTGCTGCGCTTGCCGAACCGCCTCCAGATCCACCGCGTCGCTCATCAGCTCTCCTTTCGTTCTCCCCGGGCGAAACTACAGCTTTAGAGAGCTCGTCAGGGCTCGGTCTATCCCGGTAGGGGTGGAGCGTCTTGTACTTTTCGCGAGTGCTCGTCCGAGGCGCCAGCAATCTGACGCTCCTCGAAAAAGGTAAGCGGAACCCCTACCGGGATAGGCCCTAACCTGAGACCCATGCGGATCGGCGTGCTCACCGGTGGGGGGGATTGCCCCGGCCTCAACGCGGTGATCCGCGCGATCGTGCGCAAGGGGGTCGAACACTGTGGCCACGAGTTCGTCGGCTACCGCGATGGCTGGCGTGGCCCGCTCGAGGGAGACAGCCGGCAACTCGGCGTGCCCGAGGTACGCGGCATCCTGCCCCGCGGTGGAACGATCCTCGGCGCTTCGCGCACCAATCCCTTCAAGGAGGAGGGGGGAGCGGAGAGAATTGCCAAGCGGCTCGAGGACGATCGCGTCGACGGGCTGATAGCGATCGGCGGCGAGGACACCCTTGGGGCCGCGGCCCGCCTCTATGCCGAGCAGGGCGTGCCGGTCGTCGGTGTGCCGAAGACGATCGACAACGACCTCGGCGCGACCGACTACACCTTTGGCTTCGACACCGCGGTCAACATCGCGATGGAGGCGATCGACCGCCTCCACACGACGGCGGACAGCCACCACCGCGTCCTGATCGTCGAGGTGATGGGCCGCCACGCCGGCTGGATCGCCTTTCACGCCGGCCTGGCGGGCGGCGCCAACGTGATCCTGATCCCCGAGCTGCCCTTCGACCTGGAGCGCGTCTGCCAGTTCGTCGGCCGCCGCTTCGAGCACCAGTTCGCGCCGATCCTCGTCGTCGCCGAGGGGGCGCAGCCGCTGGGGGGCATGCCGGAGACCAAAAACGAGAAGCTCGATCAATTCGGCCACGTCGCCCTCGGCGGCATCGCCCACTGGCTCGAGGGTGAGATCGAGAAGCGGACCGGCAAGGAGGCCCGGGCGACGGTGCTGGGCCACGTCCAGCGGGGCGGCACGCCGACCGCCTTCGATCGGGTTCTGGCCACCAGGTTTGGGCTGCATGCGATCGATGCTGCCGATGCCGGGGACTGGGGCAAGATGACCGCTCTGAAAGGGACCGACATTCAGCTGGTCGAGCTCAGCGAGGCCACGGCTGAGCTGAAGACGGTGCCGGAGTCGCTGTACTCCGAGGCCGAGGTCTTCTTTGGCTAGCGGCGAGGCAGGGGAGGGACTGTGGCCCCTCCCCAAACGAGCGGGCCTGGGGCGCTTGTACGAGGCATGGGAGCGACCGGCGGCCCCTCCCAAAATGAGCGGCAGGTGCCGCTCTTGAGTGTTTTGGGAGGGGCCGCCGGTCGCTCTCGCGTCTTGCGCAAGGCTTCGGTGGGGGTAGCTGGCTTCGCCCTGGTCGCAATCGCTGGCTGCGGAGGAGGCGAAGGCGTTGCACAGGACGCGACCGTTACTGCTTACGTTGCGGCGCCCCTCTGCGCTGGCGCGAAGCAAGAGCTTGCGAGGCAGGGCGGCCGAGCTGGAGAGCTCAAGGTCCAAGCAGTGTGCCTGCCAAGCGCTCGCAGCCGCAGCAAGCTCAACCTGGCAGCCCTTGGCGCGAATGCTCGGAGAGCCACGGAGGACTCGACCACGGTGGCTTACCTGGAAGTTCCCAACCCTGCAGCCGCCCGCTTCACTCGCCCGATCTTGGAAACCGCTGAGGTCCCATGGATCTCTGCAAGCTCAGGAAAAGCCGCGCTGGCTCGCTTGCTCAAACTCATAGAAACCGCGGATTCGGGCTCCCTCAGGACACAGCTACGAGAAGCCTTGCACCAGGACTGAAGAGTGCCAGGTAGCTCCTCCCAAAACACTCAAGAGCGGCTCCTGCCGCTCGTTTTGGGAGGGGCTACCTGGCACTCCCATGCCTAGCGCAGTTACGACCCGTTCGTTGAGGAGGGGCCGACCGGCCCTCCCCCCGCTAGAGCAAATCCCTAAGCGCCTCGCCCAACTCTGGATGCATGAACTCGTATCCCAAGTCCAGCGCCCTACGCGGCAAGACACGTTGGCCACCGCGGAGAACCTTCCCGAACTCGCCGCCGTACATCAGATCCAGGGTAAATCCGGGAACCGGCATCACGGCCGGTCGGTTGATCGCCCGGCCCAGTGCCTTCGAGAAGGCCCTGTTGGTCACCGGGTCGGGCGCCGTCGCGTTGACCAGGCCGCTCGCGCTTTCGTTGTCCAGCGCCCAGAGCAGGATGCCGACCTCGTCATCGCGGTGGATCCAGGAGACGTACTGGTTGCCGCCGGCCAGCGGGCCGCCGACGCCGAGCTTGAAAGGGGTCAGCAGTTGCTTAAGGAAGCCGCCGCGCGGATCGAGCACCTGGCCGGTGCGGATGATGACCAGGCGAACGCCGATTCCCTCCGCCTCGCGCGCCGTCTTCTCCCACTCGCGCACGACCTCGGCGTCGAAGCCCTTGCCGCCCTCACTCGACTCGTCGACGATCTCATCGCCGCGGTTTCCGTAGAAGCCGATCGCCGACTGGTTGACCAGCACGCGCGGCCTTGTCTCTAGGCCGGCGAGGGCGCCGATCAGGTTGTGGGTGCCGGTGCGCCGGCTCTCCATGATCCGCTGCTTGGCCTCGTCGGTCCAGCGCTGGTCGATTTTCTCGCCGAGCAGGTTGACCACCGCGTCGACGCCCTCGAAGGCCGCCGCCGGCGGGCGTTCCAGGGTCGGCTCCCAGGCGTGCCAGCTGACGCCGGGGTTGGTGCGGCGCGCCCTCGAAGGGTCCCGTGTCAGACCGACCACTGCGTCGCCCCGGGCCAGCAATGAATCGCAGAGGGCCGACCCGATCAAACCGCTGGCTCCACTGACGAGGACCTTCACTTACTGGGCGACCTCCACCGTGGAGAAGGTGCCGGTCTCCTCGCTGAAGCGGGCGATGCCCTCGCGCTTGGCCTCCTCAACCACGGCTTCGGCCACCTTTGGCGCGACTTCGCGATTGAAGACACTGGGGATAATGTAGTCCTCCGAGAGGTCTTCCTCGGAGACCGCCATCGCGATGCCCTTGGCGGCGGCGAGCTTCATCTCCTCGGTGATGCTGGGGGAACCGGCGTCGAGGGCGCCGCGGAAGATGCCGGGGAAGGCGAGCACGTTGTTGATCTGGTTCGGGTAGTCCGAGCGCCCGGTGGCCATGATCCGCACGTGAGGGGCCGCGTCCTCGGGCATCACCTCGGGCGTCGGGTTGGCCATCGCGAAGACGATCCCGTCGTCGTTCATCTTGGCCAGCGAGGAGGCCTCGATCAGGCCGGGGCCCGAGAGGCCGATGAAGAGGTCCGTGCCCTCGATCACCTCGTTGGGCCCTCCGCTGAGCTGATCGGGGTTCGAGTTCTCCGCATACCAGCGCTTGATCCCGCTCATCTCGCCCGACTCGTAGTCGGGGCGCGTGGTCGAGAGGGCACCCTGGCGGTCGCAGCCGACGATGTGGGTGACCCCGCAGGCAAGCATCATCTTGGTCACCGCGACCCCGGCGGCCCCCAGGCCCACCATCAGCACCCGCAGGTCCGCGATCGGCTTGCCGACGATCTTCAGCGCGTTGAACAGCGCCGCCATGGTCACGATCGCGGTGCCGTGCTGGTCGTCGTGGAAGACGGGGATGTCGAGCGTCTCCTTCAGCCGGTCCTCGATCTCGAAGCAGCGCGGGGCGGAGATGTCCTCGAGGTTGATCCCGCCGAAGGTCGGCGCGATCAGTTCGACCGCCTTGATGATCTCCTCGGCGTCCTGGGTGTCGAGGCAGATCGGGAAGGCGTCCACCTGGGCGAACTCCTTGAATAGCATCGCCTTGCCCTCCATCACCGGCATCGCCGCCTCGGGGCCGATGTTGCCGAGCCCGAGCACGGCGCTGCCGTCGGAGACGACCGCGACGGTGTTCTTCTTGATCGTGAACTCGAAGGCCTTGGAGCGGTCGTCGTGGATGTCCTGGCAGACCCGGGCGACGCCGGGCGTGTAGGCCATCGAGAGGTCGTCGCGCGTCTTCAGCGGGTACTTGTTCTCGACCGAGATCTTGCCGCCCCGGTGCATCTGCATCGTGCGGTCGACGTAGTCGAGCACCTTGGCGCCGCGGGTCGAGCCGATCCCGCGCAGGATCTTCTCCCAGTGCTCGCGGTCCTGGGCGTCGATCGTGAACTCGCGCACGCGCTTGCCCTCGCCGCCGGCCCCCGGCACGAGGTCGACGCCCTGCAGCTGGCCGCCCGCCTCGGAGATCGCCGCGGTCAGCTTGCCGAGCGGCTCCTGCCGCGCGTCGAGCTCGACCCGGATCGTGACGCTGTATTGGGCGCTGACTGTCATCGGCAGCTATCGAATCAGATTCGGGCTGCCTGCCTAGGCACGACCGGCTCGGCGCCGGCTTTCCGACATATGTCGAGTGTTGTCCTGAGCGGTAGAAATCAGATGTTCTAGCGTTGTTGCTGTATGCGAGCGAGACGTTTTGCGCGGAAGGCGGGCCTGGGCGCCACGGTTTCTTTGGTGCTCTGCCTCGCGGTGGGAGCGGGACGCGCGACAGCACTCGCCGAACCCGAACCAGGTGCGGCCGGCTGGATGTATGAGCCCGGCACCGTGGTCGTCATCGACCTCACTCTGTCGTCGGCCGAAAGAGCCAAACTCGAAGCGGAACCGGACAAATACGTCAAAGGCACGTTCTCGCTCTCGAAAACCGACGGTACGCCCGGCGGCGCGGAAACCCCGGTCGTCACCGCGCGTCCGGTCGAAATTCGCCTCAAGGGCAACGTCCTCGGCTCCTTTCGGACGCTTGACGGCAAGGCGGGCTTCAAGTTCAAGTTCGCAAAATCCGAACCGTTCCTCGGCCTGCGCAAGATGACGCTCAACAACATGGTCGAGGACCCCTCGTTCATCCACGAGACCCTCGCCTACCGCGTTTTCCGTGGCGCTGGGATCGCCGCGCCCCGCACGGGTTTCGCCGACGTTCGGCTCAACGGCGAAGACTTCGGCACCCACCTCAACCTGGAGAACCTCGACAAGGTCAACCTCGAACGCTGGTTCGGGAAATTCGAAGAACCGCCTCAGCATCTGTACGAGGGCGAATACGGCGTCGACGTCACTCCCGGCGTCGCGGCGCTGACGGGCCAAGAAGGCGGCTACGAAGTCGACGAGGGCAAAGAAGAACACGTCGAAGACCTCGAAGCTCTGACTGCCGCCGTCAACAGCACCAAAGGCCCCGGCTGGTCGGCCGCCGTCGGCTCAGTCGCCGATCTGGCTGAGATGACCCGGATGTGGGCGGTCGAGAAATACATCGGCCACTGGGACGGCTACTCGGGCGAAGAGGGTTTGCGCAAGCCGAACAACTACTACCTCTACAGCGATCCGGCCGGACGCTTCCAGATGCTGCCCTGGGGGACGGACAACACCTGGGAGCCCTACAGGCGAACCGAATTCGACGCTGACGCGGGGCTGCTATTCGACGATTGCCTCGCAGATCCGGCCTGCGCCAGCCTCTACCGGCAGGCGCTGAGGGAATTGCAGAAAACGATTCCCGGCCTGGGCCTCGATTCGCTGGCGGCCAAAACCGCCGCCTTGCTCAAGCCCTGGGAGGAACAGGAACAGGGCAATGGCAGGAGTGAGCACGACCTGGCGGAAATAAAAACCGGCGTCGACGAAACGCGCGAATTCATCGCCGAGCGGCCGGGCGAACTTGCGGCGTTCCTCGGCCCTGAAGAATCCTCTGCCTCTGTTCCGGCGCCCGGTCCCTCGGCCGGCGCGCCAGCGGTGACGACGCCGAGCCTCTATGTCGGGCATTCCCGGCGCGGTGGCGCTGCGCTCGTCACGCACCTGTGGTTCGCCGGGCCCGGCGCCGTAATCCAGACGGCCAAGGTCAAGACGGCTCATGGCTGGCGCAAGGCATGCTCCGTCCGCTCCACGGTGTCGAGCGTCGGCGGACGGGATCTCCGCTGCCGGCTCTCGGGCTCGGTCCTGTCTCGATTGCACTCCCACAGCGTTCTGCTGCGCTTGCGGACGACCTTCGTCCCGCAGAGCGGCCCCGGCGAATCGGCAGTCCGTCGCGTCCGCCTTCCACGCAAAATCCACTAGCCGGGGGAGAATCCTGCCCGTGGTCGACTTAGTCGCTCTATGGGCGACCAACTCGACCAGGCGGACCAGCGCATCGCGAAGATCGCGGCTCGCCAGCACGGTGTCGTGACGGTCGGGCAGCTTCGACGCGCCGGGCTCGACAAGCATGCGGTTTGCAGGAGGGTGAAGGCGAGTCGGCTCTTTGCAATGTACCGCGGGGTCTATGCGGTCGGCTACCCCGGAAGGTCTCGCGAGGCGCGGTGGATGGCCGCGGTGCTTGCCTACGGGGACCGGGCGGCGCTGAGTCACGCCAGCGCCGCTGCTCTGTGGGATCTCCTACCGCCGCCGGACGGACCGGTGGACGTCGCCACTCAGAGCCGGAGCGGCCGCATCGTGCGGCCCGGCATTCGGCTTCACCGCTCAAGTCACTCGCGTCGGATCAGATCACCCGGCGATGGGGCATTCCCGTGACGACGCCTGCGCGCACGATCGCCGACCTGTGCGGGACGGTTGCTCCATGGCTGTGGAGGCGCGCCGTCAGGGAGGCGGAGATATCGGGCCTCGCGCTCGGCGCCGGGGTTGCGACCGACCAGACCCGCAGCGACGTCGAGCGAGATTTCCTGCGACTCTGCCGGCGCCACGACATTCCGATGCCCGTCGTCAACGTCCGGATCGGTCGCTGGATCGTCGATTTCGTCTGGCCCGGGCAGCGCCTGGCGGTGGAGACCGACAGCTATCGCTACCACCGTGGCACGATCGCTTTTGAGGACGACCACGCGCGCGACCTCGACCTGCGGCGGCGCGGATTCGAGGTGCGGCGCTTCACCGACCGGCAGATCCGCCGGGAGCCCGCCCTGATCGTCAAAGACCTGCAAGAAGCCCTCGGGCTCGCCTCATAGAGTTGCGGCATGGCGGAGAACGGACCCGAGCTCTTTCTGATCGACGGCAACTCGCTTGCCTACCGGGCCTTCTTCGCCCTGCCCGAGTCGATCGGCACCAGTGACGGGCGGCCGACCAACGCGATCTATGGCCTCGCCTCGATGCTGGTCAAGATCATCGACGAGCATCACCCAGCGGGGGTCGTCGTCGCCTGGGACGCGGGAATGTCGGGGCGCGAGGTCACCTACGACCTCTACAAGGCCCAGCGCAAACCGCGCCCAGACCTGTTGCGCGAGCAGTGGCCGCACCTGATGCCGCTGGTCGAGGCCTTCGGCTACACCAACGTGAAGGTCGAAGGGTTCGAGGCCGACGACGTGATCGCCTCGCTCGCCAAGCAGGCTCGCGAGCAGGGGATCGAGGTGATGGTGGTGACCGGCGACCGCGACGCCTACCAGCTGGTCGGCGACGGGATCCGGGTGATGAGCACCTCGCGCGGGATCACCGAGACGAAGATCTACGACCGCGCCGCGGTGGAAGAGCGCTACGGCGTGCCGCCGGAGCTGATCACCGACCTGATGGGCCTGCGCGGCGACACCTCCGACAACATCCCCGGCGTCCCCGGCATCGGCGAGAAAACCGCCACCCAGCTGTTGCAGCAATTCGGCTCGTTGGAGCGCGTTCTGGCGAGCGTCGACGAGATCTCCGGCGCCAAACGCAAGCAGAACCTGGTCGAGCACGCCGATGACGCCCGCCTCTCGAAGCAGCTGGCGACCCTGCAGTACGAGGTCGAGACCGGCGTCGACCTGGC